>DHDW01000001.1:0-10934 GCA_002399565.1 Bacteroidales bacterium UBA4866
TTTATAAACTTTTCGCTTAGTCCCCAAAAAATTAATGTGAGCCGTATGAAAGTGCCACTTACAGATTATGGAAGTGCCACTTACGGAGTATTAAAGTGCCACTTTTGTGTTACGAAAACTAAGTTATTCGAGCATTAAAACTAAGTTGTTTGGGAATTAATACATCTTCTTTTGTCCATACATATTGCTTTATTCTCTCTTCATCCAATCTTTCCTCTTTGCAACTTTGTTGCTCCATTTTGTATCTGAATTGCTTTAATATTGTAATATATTACGGATTAGAATTCGTTATAATAGCAAAGAGGCTGCCTCGAAAATTATGAGACAGCCTCTTATATAGATTAGTTATTTTCTATGGTTTTATTTCCAATCTTGAGAAGCCATTCTTAAGTAAGAATTATATCTCCATTTTGCATTTTCTTCGCTTAAACGGAATAATTCATCAGCTTCTTGAGGGAAGGCTTTCTTCAATGAAGAATAACGAACTTCTCCATTAATAAACTCTTGGAATTTTGCCCAATCTGGTTCTTTTGAGTCTAATGTAAATGGATTTTGTCCTTGCTGAGCAAGTTCTGGATTATATCTCCATAGGTGCCAGTATCCACATTCAACTGCACGCTTACCTTCTTCTTGAGTCTTGCCCATTCCTAATCTTAATCCGTGATTAATACATGGAGCGTAAGCAATGATTAGTGATGGTCCATTATAAGCCTCTGCTTCTTTAATAACCTTTAAGTATTGTGCTTGGTTTGCACCAATTGCAACTTGAGCTACATAAACATAACCATAAGTTGTTGCAATCATACCAAGGTCTTTCTTTCTTATACGTTTTCCAGAAGCAGCAAACTTAGCAATTGCTCCAACAGGAGTTGCTTTTGATGCTTGACCACCAGTGTTGGAGTAAACTTCTGTATCCATTACTAAAATGTTTACGTTTTCTCCAGAAGCAATAACGTGGTCTAATCCACCATAACCAATATCGTAAGCCCAGCCGTCTCCACCAAATATCCATTGTGATTTCTTAACGATGTATTGGCTGTTTTCTTTCAATTGTTTGCAAATATCACAGCTGCAAGTATCGAAAGTAGGCATTAATTTATTGTAAATATCACGTGTGATTTCTGCATCTTCACGATTATCAATCCATTTTTGGAATAATTCTTTTTGCTCATCTGAACAGCAAGTGCAAGATAAACCTTCTCTCATTAGGTTTTCAACTCTGTTTCTCATAACACCAGTTGCTGTTGCCATTCCTAAACCAAACTCTGCATTGTCTTCAAAAAGTGAGTTAGCCCAAGCTGGTCCTTTTCCTTCAGCATTCTTAGTGTAAGGCATAGATGGGCAAGAGCCTCCGTAAATTGAAGAACATCCTGTTGCATTAGCAACCATCATTCTATCGCCAAAGAGTTGAGTAATAAGTTTGATATATGGAGTTTCTCCACAACCAGCACAAGCTCCAGAGAATTCAAACAATGGTTTAGCAAATTGAGAGTTCTTAATATTCTTAGAAACTTCAACCAAATGTGATTTATAACTTACGTTTTGAGAAATACTTTCCCAACGTTTTGCTTCTTCCATTTGAGAATTAAGAGGTTTTAGAACCAAAGCTTTTGTCTTTGCAGGACAAACATCAGCACAGTTTCCACAACCAGTACAGTCCAAAACACTAACTTGCATACGGAATTGAAGTCCTTCAAATTCTTTTCCAGTTGCTTTAAGAGTTTTTGTATCAGCAGGAAGTTTTGCCATTTCTTCAGTATTGATTAAGAAAGGACGAATAGCTGCGTGAGGGCAAACATAAGAACATTGATTACATTGAATACAGTTTTCAGGAATCCATTCAGGAACGTGAGAAGCTATCCCTCTTTTTTCATATTGTGATGTTCCACATGGGAAAGTTCCATCTTCTCTTCCAGTGAAAGCAGAAACAGGTAGTACGTCTCCTTCTTGAGCATTAATTACATCAACAACATTCTTAATAAATTCAGGACGGTTAGAAATTGTTTGTTCAGAAGCTATAGTTTCATTAGCCCATTCTTTCTTAACTTCAACCTTAATTACTTCAGCACCACGATCAACGGCAGCATAATTCATCTTAACAATGCTTTCTCCCTTGTTACCGTATGATTTGTCAATAGCTTTCTTCATTTGAGTTACTGCCAATTCGTAAGGAATTACGTTTGCAATCTTAAAGAAAGCAGATTGAAGAATAGTGTTAGTTCTGTTTCCTAAACCAATTTCTTCTGCAATTTCAGTTGCATCAATTATATAGAAGTTAATATTCTTTTCTGCTAATTCTTTTCTAATTTTTGCAGGAAGATTCTTAACAGTATCTTCAGCGTTGTACATAGAGTTTAAAAGGAAGGTTCCATTAGGTTTAATTCCTTTTAGAATTTCGTACATGTTTAAGTAAGCAAATACGTGGCAAGCAACAAAATCAGGAGTTGTTACCAAGTATGGTGAACGAATTGGAGTATCTCCAAAACGAAGGTGAGAACAAGTGAAACCCCCAGATTTCTTACTATCGTAAGAGAAGTATGCTTGACAATATTTGTCAGTGTTATCTCCAATAATCTTAATAGAGTTTTTGTTTGCTCCAACAGTACCATCAGCTCCTAAACCATAGAATTTAGCTTCAAAAGTTCCAGCTTCAGAAATTGAAATTTCTGGAAGAACTGGAAGAGAACGATTGGTAACGTCATCAACAATACCAACTGTAAATTGATTCTTAGGATTTGAAGATTTAAGGTTTTCAACAACAGAAACAATTTGTGCTGGAGTTGTATCTTTTGAGCTTAAACCATAACGACCTCCAATAATCATTGGACGGTTTTCCATATTGTTGAATAATTCAACTACGTCTAAGTAAAGAGGATCTCCATTAGCTCCTGGTTCTTTTGTGCGGTCTAAAACGCAAATTCTCTTAACTGATTTAGGGAATACGTTAAAGAAGTATTTTGCAGAGAAAGGACGATAAAGATGAACAGAAATCAATCCAACTTTTTCTCCTTTTTTAGCTAAATAATCAATAGTTTCTTTTATAGTATCATTAACAGAACCCATAGCAACAATAATGTTTTCTGCATTAGGGTCTCCATAATATTCAAAAGGTTTATGTTCTCTGCCAGTTATTTGACCAACTTTTTGCATATAGTCATTAACTAAGTCAGGAATTGCATCATAGAAAGAATTAGAAGCTTCTCTTGCTTGGAAGAAAACATCAGGATTTTGAGCAGTACCTCTTGTTACAGGATGTTCTGGGTTAAGTGCGTTTGCTCTATAAGCCCTCAAAGCATCTTGGTCAATTAAATCAGCCATATCTTCAGTGTTAAGAGCTTCAATTTTTTGTATTTCGTGAGAAGTACGGAAACCATCAAAGAAGTGCATGAAAGGAATTCTTCCTTTAATTGCTGTAAGGTGAGCAACTCCAGCCAAATCCATTGCTTCTTGAACTGAATTAGATGCTAACATAGCAAAACCTGTTTGGCGACAAGCATAAACATCTGAATGATCTCCAAAGATTGAAAGAGCTTGAGACGCAAGAGTACGAGCTGTTACGTGGAAAACTCCAGGAAGTAATTCTCCTGCAATCTTATACATATTAGGAATCATCAATAATAGACCTTGAGAAGCAGTAAATGTTGTAGATAGAGCACCAGCTTGAAGTGAGCCATGTAAAGCACCAGCTGCACCAGCTTCAGATTGCATTTCTACAAGTTTTACAGTTTCTCCAAATATGTTTTTTCTTCCGTTAGCTGACCATTCATCAACATATTCTGCCATCGGAGAAGACGGTGTGATGGGATAAATAGCTGCACATTCAGAAAACATATATGCCACATGAGCTGCTGCTTGATTACCATCGCAAGTCAAAAATTTCTTTTCTTTTGCCATTTCTTTTGAATTTTATAAGTGTTTGAATTAAATTCGTTTAAAGTGAAAATACTCCACTAAATTTGCGTGCAAAGTTACGATAAATAAATTGAACAAAAAAAGAATTAAAGTAAAATACTTCTTTCCTTGAAAAGAACCACAATACATATAGAGATATTTACAATAAAATGCCTATAATAAATTCAAGATTATAATTTATTAAATTGAATTATAATCCTATCATTTATTATCAGATATGAATCTGATTGGATACATTGTATATTTTTTTATTATTTTTTCTTAATGTTGATGTAGCATTAATTAACGATTAATGTTTTAGCATCTTTTCTTATATTATCACAATTAAGTATAATAGTATAAGTACCTTGAGGTAATTGTGATACATTAAAACTATATTCTTTTAGAGATGGGTTTAGGGTGTATGAATTTACAACTAAACCTACAGAATTGACTATTTCTATCATTGCCATTGTTGCAGTTTCTGCTTCATATTTAACAGATACAATATTATTTGCAGGATTAGGAATAATATTCTCTATATACCATTCTTTTACAATAACGCTAACATTATCATAATCAATAAAGCCGTCTTCTGACATAACAGATAAAGTATATGATTTAGTCTCTAATGGAGAAACCTCGGCAGATTGACCAACAATAATAGAATCTGTATTTGTTTCTATCCAATTATATGTTGCTATTTCTCCAATTGATGAAGCGTTCAACAATGTACTATTCCCTTTTAATATTATTTTATCTTCTCCTGCATCTGCCTTAAATTTAGGTCGATTAGGTTTGTTTATAATAAAGAGTTCACCTCCAATTATATTGTCTTTTGAGTCAAATAAGCTGATATTAAATTTGAATTTTGATTTATCTCCTATTTCCTGCGTTAGAAATTTACACTGCATTGTAATCATATTTATTTCTTCAGGATTAAAAGCAACCTCCATATAAGCATCATCACCAGTTAAAACTAATGTATTTGGTGCATAATTATACACTTCTATATTTTTCGCTCTTGATATATTTTCTAAATATTCTTTAAAAAGCCTGTCATTTAATTTTACTAATACTTCTGCTTGTTTTGTTAGTGGAGGATATACTATTTCTGTATTATTGTATTTAATAATGAAGTTTGTTCTTCTTAAAAGAGGATTAATAATACTTATTGACGCTGACTCTCCATTTGTAATTATAGAAATATTTTTTAATGCAATGTTATTATTATTTTTAACATTATTATTTATATTAGAAGTCTCTTCGTAATACATAGTATCAATGCTTGATTCTATTCTGGCAAGTAAGCAAAAATGCCAATTCTCTCCAAATGCAGAATAGTCTTCAGGATTTGGAAGTTCCCATGTAAATTTTAAAATAGCTTCAGAATTGGGATTAATTGTAGGTATCGGTAAAGAATCTATTATATTTCCCATAATAATTCCTGAAAGGCTACTTCCATTCCATGCGTTTGGCCATGATAATGAAGTGCCTGCTTTTGTCCAATAGAGTTTTAGATATTCTGTACCTGAAGAAGGAATACTACTTTTATTTCGAACTCTTACATAAACATAAGAATGACCATTAGGGTTATAGATTGGATTTTCTGATTCTTGATTATCCATACCATCATCTTGATTTCTCACCCATATATCTTCACTTATATAAAAATAATCAGAGTTAGTATTAGGTTCACTTCCTAAGTCAGTTGGAGTATCTTGAATATATAAATCTAATTTATCATAATAATTATTCCTATAATATAATGTATGTAGTTTTGTATCACTACCACCATAGTGTATTTTCCCATTAGAATAATAAACACAAACATTATCTCTCCCTTTCTCCAAGTTTGTTGGGCTAATTTTTATTATACTATCATTGCATATCTTATAAGGGAAGTTATCTATTCCTAAATAATAAGCTTCAAAACTCCAATTATGATAAAAAACACTAACATCTGTTCCTTCTTTAACCTTAGCATTCCCTCCTGCAAGCCAATCAACATGCCATTGTAAATTTTCATCTTGCCATAAAGCATTCAAATCATTATAATTTTGTCTAACAAAAATTAGAGAGTTGCAACCTGAGTAATGGAGTCTTGTTTTTGGTCTTATCGAAATATTCGTTCCATATAGTGCGATTACTTGATTATTTAATAAATCTATTTGATAAATATATCCATTTGTTCCTTGATAAAAAATCTTATTCCCTTCTGAATTAATTGTAATTCCTATATCATATTTTACTTTTATGGCATTTGAATTCAAGATTATTGTTGATCCATTTATTTCATCTGTTGCCGTAATTGTTCCATCTTGTCTAACACAATAAATCTTTCCATTACTATAAATTACTCTTGAGTCATTACGTACATTTACATTATGATTATCAACTTGATAATATTGCCAACTATTATTTATATAAGCTAAACAAAATAATTTAGAATGTTCGCTTGATACATAATATAATCTCTTAGATTGCCCTTCGTTGATAGCAAATCCTGTTGTATTAAGAACTTTAGGAGCATAGCCATTTAACCAATCTATTTGATTTTCTCCATTATTATTTTTATAAGAAGCGCAAATAATCCCATCTCCTCTAACGAAAAAGATATTCCCATCTAAACCTGCCTTTATTTCTGAATTTAATCTAATATTATTATAGCTTAATTCTGTTTTGTCTTTAAGCTCATCAAACCATTGATTATCTATAGAACCAAAATTAATAACGTGCGAATCAACATGTCCAAAAGATATATTGTTTATTGCAGTATCAAAATCATCCACATATTGCAAAGTATCAGGAAGAATAAGATTTTCTATGTCAGCACACCCTCTCATAGTTTTGTATGTTGGAGCAGTTACAGTTTCAAATGATGGGAAATCTTCTTCAAATAAAATAGAATATTTTTTGCATTACGAATAATATCATCTTTTGCTACTCCCCTAAAGTCAAGACTTGTTGTAATTGCACAAGCAAGAGGATTAGTTACTATCATTGCCGTTTCGTCTCCATTGCTTCGAATAGTATAACGTAAATTATAATTATCATTTACATACCTATTTGTTCCGTCTGAATATGTATGTTCATCAAGAAATTTGTCTAAAGTTAAGCCAGTTATATTCTGAGGATATTGCAAAGTATTAATTTCATAAGGCTTAACAATATTAAACAAATCATGATTATCCTTTTTTGTTGCAATAATGGTTGAAGAATCGGTACTTAGAATATTTTTTCTAACTAAAAATGCTAATTGACGGGCTAAAGGACTAACATAATTGCGATATACTTCGGGAAATTTTGCCCGAGTAAATCTGTCTGTAAAATTAGGATTAAAAGGTTCATGATTTTGATAAGCAGTTTGCAAGTCCCAAAACCAAATTCCTTTTGAACCATGAATTATTGATGAATAAGCTTGAAACCATAACCAATTTGCATTATGAATTGAAGTATCAGAATGAAATACAGATTTCCATGTAAGTAATGTATCTAAACGTGATGTATCTACAGGATTTTTTTGAGTATAATACCAGTTAGCAGATATTCCAATTAAATCATGCACTTCATTAACATGTGTATATGCCCAGTCTATAGTTTTAAAATTTCCCAAATAATGAAAGCCTTTATTAGCATAATTTTGTTCAAACCAGTATGGCACAAATGAAAAATATGACCCATCAAAAAATACATCAGGCATATTATTCCCCATAATAGGAGGATAAATATACATCCATGGCTGGCATCCAAGATTATTTAAAGTGTCGATTGATTCATGTTCAATTACGCTATCAAAAATTTCTCTTCCATGATTAGCCTCACAAACAATAAGTTTATTTTTTTCTAATCCAAGAGAATCATTAAGCTGTCTAAAATGCTCTATTGCTTTTGAAACCATTATTGGTGGTACTTCGGTGTTAATATTAAAAGGGGTAACTCTGTTCCAATCCGGATGAAAAAAATCTGTTGGATTAAAGAAATGCTGATATGAAGCTTCTTCTGTCATATAATATCCCCAAATAACATCCTTTAAGTTTGGGTCCGAATAAACTTCTTTTATCAATTTATCTAAGTTCGGACGGGCAGTGCAATTTGAATCATCAGGATAAGGACTAAAGTCATAAATATTAGTATCATCTTCTATAATATTTGGATATGCATAATAGGGGTATGTACCTTGATTAAAAACCGTGTCAGGTCTATAAAAAGTTCGCAAATGAGGAATATATTGCATATTATTATTTTAAAAAAGCTCTAAAAGCTTTCTCATAAATAATGGCTTTGTTGTATAGATATTAGGAAAATAGTCTATTGCTATATTAAAACAATCTTCCCTAAGCACATTTAAATGGCTAGTTGGATAAATAGAAGACCATAGTGGCTCTGAATGAGGTTGATTATTTGTGTCACAACAATGATTTGGATTAGTTGTCATATAACTAGTACTATAGATACCTATTTTAAAATCATTCTTAGGTTTAATGGTGTCTTGAGAAAAGACTTTTCCATAAGTCGAGATAAATAATACTAATAAAATAAGAAATAACTTTTTCATAATATAAAATTTTATTGTTTAATAATTTTCTTATTCCCTACTATTAAGTTTTCACTATTTAAAACTTTTAGTATATAAACACCTGCTTTCAAATTATTAAGACTCAAATTTGTTTCATCATTATTTATCTTTGCACTTAATACTTCTTTTCCCATAATATCATAGACAAACAATGATCCTCCTTTTAGTTGTTTTGTTTGTATTGTAATATTATCTTTTGCTGGATTAGGATATGCTATAAATTCTAATTCTTCTTTCTTTAAATCCTCAAGTCCTATACATGTACTATAATCATAAATATCCAAATTAGGAGCAGATCTATATGCTTCTACACTTTCACATGGGACTATAATAGTAGAGGAAATATCGCCTAAAGAGTATCGTCCGGCTACAGGAGGGTTTAAGGCATGACAAATAACTACCTCAGAGGGGCAAGCATAATCCCCAATATGAGAAATTGAATTGCCTAATATTACCCCTTTTAGTCCTGAATAAAGAAAAGCCTCACTACCTATTGAAGTAACATAGTCTGGAATATTAATATATTTTAGATTATAACAATGATAGCAAACTGTCTCACCAATTACCATTTCAGTTGTAGAAGTAGGAGAAAAATTAATTGAATTTAGATTTTCACAATATTCAAAGGCATGACTTTCAATAGTTGCAATTGTTCCTGGTAAGGTTATAGATGTAATTCTTCCATTATAAAAAGCATATTCTCCAATAGTACTTACTGTATAAGTTTTTCCATTAAAAGTAACTGTTGAAGGAATAGTAATGTCTCCGTTGTATCCTTTACCAGAAACTGTTACCCAACCTTGAAAAATTTGAATTGTTCCTTCATATGTAACTTGCACAGTTGAATCCGAACCAGCAATAAATCTGTAAAAAATGGTATCGCCGTTATTGTTAACAGCCCAAAAATCATAAGCAAAAGCTTTTTGACTAAAGCCAATTGATAACAATAATACTAAAGCTAATAATAATTTTTTCATAATTATTTTTTTTATTATTTATTGGTGGTTTTTTACGGCTGATGAGAATTGCATCTTATAGATAAAAATACAAGAGAATAATGCTTATTCTGTAAATTTAAGTTGTCATTAAACATGATAAATAGATTAAGATTATAATTGTTGTCGCAAAAATAATTGTTTTTATATTAATTTGCAAGTAAATAGAGAATTATTTTAAAAATGCTCTTAATTATGAATTAATTTATTGTGTTAGATGCTTTTTAATTAGCTAATAAAGCTTAGGAAAAATAAACTTAACTTTTTTTGCGTAACCTTAGTTTAAATTACTCTAAGTTTAACTTGCCTATACCTTTTTCAAAGTCAATTTATTTCTTAATTATCTTTCTGTTAATGATTGCGTCTTTATGTTTAAGTTTTAATATATAGGTATCTTTCTTTAGGAAGTCTAGATCAATAGTTCTATTATTATATATTTCTTTTCTGAAAACTTCTCTTCCAAATAAATCAATTACACTTAAGTTAATTGGATATTTATCTGAACTTATATTTATTTCTTTATCTATTATTGTTGGATATATTTTAATTTGGTTATTGTTTGCTTCAATTTCTTTTGTATTTAAACGCATATAACAATAGCCGTATCCAGCATCGTAAATTATATTATTGTTTTTATAAGCACATAAAAGATTCCAAGTTGAATGAGAATGATCATAATGGTTAATAAAATCTCCATTGCTTCCAATTCCTTCAATCCAATAAACTCCTGATTGAGGATAAAGAGGATATTCTCCATTAAAAAAGATTCTTTTACAATATTGATTATCTATTAAAACAGAATCAATAAAGCTTACAACCAAAGGGTCAGAATAAGCCAAATAATTTTCATATGTAATATGAAACGTATCATTTAGGCTAAGATTGAAATCTAATAAAATATATTCTCTTGGGAAATCATAACTATCCCCATTACAAGATGTATTATTGTAAGTGAAAACATATACCCTGTTGCTATCTTCTCTAATCCAGTCAATAGTTTGCCAATTAGCAGTTAAGTTTGTATCATAATTAATTGTTTTTTGGAGTTTAAAATAGTTCCTACCATCAATAATTGTATCTTCTGAAAGAATCCTATATAAATTGGTAGTTTTTTTTAATTCTTGAGTCCCCGTAAAAGTATGCAAAACATTCCATTGCTTTGTTGTGTCAACAATAGATTTATTAACTTGAGAATAACTAAACTTGCTTGAAAGGGTGATTAAGCAAATTACTAAAATAAGGAATAGCTTTTTCATAAGGTTAATTTTGTTTTGTTCTTATTTGTTTTATCTGATAAAATTTGTTTTTCAAATAATTATGCTGCTAAGAATTATGCAAAGTTAAAGAATTTTTCCATTTATTTGCTTGAAAAGACCTTTTATTTGAATTTTAATCAAATTTCTTTTTTGCGAAATAAGGAAAGAATATTCTAAAGTCAAGAAAAAATTTATTAAAACAAGGAATAAATT
>DHDW01000001.1:11089-15125 GCA_002399565.1 Bacteroidales bacterium UBA4866
GTTGCTATGTGTAAGGTGGCAGGATGTAGTGTGCAAGGTGGCAGGATGTAAAATTTAATCCTTATATTAGTAAACTATAATAAGGGTTTGATGAACTTATATCAAATAAAAATAAATTAAGTAGTAATTCTCAATAAAAAATTAAGGGATTAATCTCTTGGTTTAATGATTTTATCCCTTAGTTTTGATGAAAATTTTACTCTAAATTTGTTTTGAGAAAATTTAGGATGAGGTTTATTTTATAAAGTCTACAATCTCTTTTATCAGCATTGTAGGGTTGTCGACCAAAACCCAGTGTCCTGAATTTGGGATTGTCTTTACTTTGGAGTTTTTAAAGACTTCTTGAAAGCTAATTATATCTTCGTCCAATACATAATTGGAGTTTTCTCCTCTAAGTAGGAGGGTAGGTATATTATTTTCTTTTACGGATATTCTTTCCAAAACCTTTGGATAGTCTTTTGCAAGAACAGGTATATTAGATTTCCAGCTTAGATTATTTCTTGAGTAATCTACATTTTTTAATATTATCCCAATCAAATCGGATGGGATATTTTCCTTTGCTAGATGTTCTTTTACTTGTGTTATATTTTGGAATTGAGATATATTGGTTTGAATAAGGGTTGAGGCAAGCAAGGAATTAATGGTGTTTGTGTTGTATTCTTTAAAATGAATGTCAACAACAATCAGAGCTTTAAAATAATCCTTATCAATATTCATCATTTCCATTGCAATTTTCCCTCCCATAGAATGACCTATAATAATTGGTTTCTCCAAATCCTTTATGTTGCAAAATCCATATACTATTTCAGCCATTTCCTTATAGGAAAACTCTTCGGTATGAAAACTTTTACCATGATTAGGTAAGTCGGGGATTATTACATCAAAGCCTTGCGAGGAGAGAAATTTACCAATTGAAATCCAATTGTCGCTTACTCCCAGCCAACCGTGAAGAATAATAATGGGTGTGCCTTGACCATATTGACGAAAGAAGAAATCCATAGTTTGGATGTTTATTTTTAAGTAATTATTCTATATATCTTTGGTGCAAAAATATAAAATAAATAGATTATTCTTTTGATAGGTTGCAGAATTTTTATAGTTTTGCATGTTAAAACATAAAAGTATTGAACTATGGAATATGTAGCAATTATTATCTTTGCAGTATTTGTAAACAACGTTATTCTTTCACAATTCTTAGGAATTTGTCCTTTCCTTGGAGTTTCAAATAAGGTTTCAACTGCAGTAGGAATGGGGGCAGCTGTTGTTTTTGTTATGACTCTGGCAACTTTAGTAACCTATTTAATTCAGATTTATATTTTGGTTCCTATTAACATTGGATTCCTTCAAACAATAGTTTATATATTAGTTATTGCTTCTCTGGTTCAGATGGTAGAAATCATTCTTAAGAAAGTTAGTCCAGCACTTTATCAGGCTCTTGGAGTTTTTCTTCCTCTTATTACTACTAATTGTGCAGTTCTTGGGATTGCTATATTAGTTATTCAGAAAGATTTTAATTTAATAACTGCACTTGTATATTCTATAGGTATGGCTTTAGGCTTTACCCTTGCTATGGTTCTTTTTGCTGGAATTAGAGAAAAAACGGATTTGGTAGGAGTTCCAAAAGGAATGCAAAAAATGCCTATTGTTCTTGTAACGGCTGGTATTCTTGCTATGGCATTTATGGGCTTTGCTGGATTAGTTAAAATTTAAGATTATGAATGATAGCGAAATAAAAAATGTTTCCGCATCAGATGTTTCAAAAGAAGAAACTAAAAAAATAGATATTGAACCAATAAAATCTATTGTTAAAGATAAAACCAGTAAGAAACTTTCTAAGGGACTTCAAAAAAAGACGAAAAAGCCTTCATGGTGGGTTAGATATAGCAGGAAGAAATTAGTTTTTAAACTTAAAGTTGCTCTTAAAGAATTAGGAGTAAGCAAAGCATGGGCTCACAAGCATTTTATTAATGCTGAAGAGAAGAAAGTTAATAATATTACTATTTATATTGAACTGAATAAAACTAAAGCAAATAAATATGATGCTCATCAAATTGATGCTTTAATGGATAAGAAGTTCAAACGAAAAGTTATAAATGTTATAGATGTTGCTTCTTTGCAACCAGCAATTAAAGAATTTGTTTCAAAAGACATAACTCCTTTATTATAGTTTTAAATGCAAATTTCGGCGGTAATAATTACTTTCAACGAAGAAAAGAATATTGAACGTTGTCTCAATTCCTTGCAGGGTGTTGTTGATGAAATTATTATTGTTGATTCATTGTCTACAGACAAAACTCAAGAAATTTGTTCTAAGTACGACTTAGTTAAGTTTTATTCTCAAGAGTGGCTTGGCTATTCTTCGCAAAAGAATTATGCCAATAAATTAGCTTCCTTCGATACTATTCTTTCTATTGATGCCGATGAGGTTCTTTCTTTTGAATTAAAACAAAGTATTTTGACTATTAAGGCTCAGTACGATAATATCTCAAATCCTAATATAATCTTTTCAGTTAAACGTTTAACCAATTATTGTGGCTCTTGGATAAAACACTGTGGTTGGTATCCTGACACAAAAAAAAGAATCTTTAATAAGTCAGTTCAATGGGTTGGAGATATTCATGAAGAATTACTTTACTTGCCTTCAACCAAAATTAAACTTCTTGAAGGAGACCTTTATCACTATTCATTTCACTCAGCTTCTGACCATATTAAACAAGTGGAGAAATTTACTAACCTTACTGCAAAACAAGCTTTTGAAAAAGGGAAAAAGGTTTCTTGTTTTGGAATATGGTTTAGACCTAAATGGAAATTCTTCAGAGATTATATTCTTCTAAGAGGAATACTTGATGGATATGCTGGCTACCAAGTTTGCAAAATATCTTCCTTTGCAACCTTTTTGAAATATACTAAGCTTAGAGAATATTATCGTGAAAAAGAATAATATTTTACAAGTCTTTTCTTCTTCCTTTTGGGGAGGGGGAGAGCTTTATGTTTATGATTTATCAAAAAGATTAATAGAAGATCATCATAAAGTTATTTGCATATCTAAGAAAAGCAGAATAATTACTGATAAGTTAGAATCAGCTAATATTCCTTATTATAATTTACCCCTTTGTGGAGTTTTTGATTTGTTTTCTGCTCTTAAAATAAGTAAAATAATAAGAGAAGAAAGCATTGATATTATTCATGTCCACAATTTTAAAACTCTTTTTCCTATTGTTTATGCAAAGATTATCTCAAAGAAAAAACCTAAGATAATTCTTTCAAGACATTTGATTAAGATGGCAAAGAATAATCCTTTATACAATTTTCTCTATTCTAAGATTGATAAGATAATCTTTGTTTCAAATATGGCAAGGGAAGAATTCTTTCTCTCTAATCCAAGAATTGAAAAGTCAAAAACTTTGGTTATACATAATAGTATTAAGCCTAAAGAGAAGCATAATTATACATTTAATATAAAGGAAGAATACAATATTAATAATGATGCTTTATTAGTTACATTTACTGGAAGGATTGTACCTGATAAGGGTGTTGATATATTAATAAAGGCTTTTTCTAAGCTAAAGTCAAAAAATACGTATCTTATAATTGCAGGAAGTGGTCAGGAGGAATATTTAAATGAATTAAATAAATTAGTTGTTGACAACAATCTAACTTCAAGGGTTATGTTCTTAGGATTTGTTGGAGATATAAAATCTGTAATAAATCAAAGTGATATAGGTGTTTTCCCTTCTGTTTGGAGAGAGCCATTTGGACTTTCAATAATAGAATTTATGCAAGAAGGAAAGGCTGTTATTACTACAAATAATGGAGCTCAAAAGGAATACATTATTAATAATGAAACAGGAATTCTTGTTGAACCTGGGAATGTTGAACAGCTTAGCAATTCATTGGAAACCTTAATTAATAACAAGCAATTAAGAGAAGAGATTGGTCAAAAAGGAAAGATATATTTTGAAAAAGAACTATCCTACGAACAATTCTACAAGAAGATAATCTCTACATATAATATCTAAATTGAAATTTAGATAGT
>DHDW01000001.1:15273-20087 GCA_002399565.1 Bacteroidales bacterium UBA4866
AAAAAAAGAACTCAAAAACTTTTTAGGGTTTTTGAATTCTTTTTTATTAAGTATTTAGTTGTGTTGCTCTAAGATTATAGAGTACGAACAGCTTCTACTATTTCTTTTCCTGTTTGAACAGCTTTTAGGTTTTCTGGAATCATACCATGATGACGCTCTGGAAGTGATTTCATAAGACCTTTTTCAATAAACTCTTCTGTAACTACAGGTTTTACTTTTAGAAAACCTCCAAGAACAATCATATTGAAAACTTTAGCTAATCCAAGGTCTGCAGCTTTTTCAGTTGCAGCAACTTTATAGATATTAATATCAGTACGCTTAGGAGGATTAGTTATTCCATTTGGATCATACAATAAAACTCCTCCAGGTTTAACGCTGCTTTCAAACTTATCAAGTGATTGTTGATTAAGAATAATAGCTGTGTCAAACTGGCTAATTATTGGAGAACTGATTCTTTCATCAGAAATAATTACTGATACGTTTGCAGTTCCTCCACGCATTTCTGGACCATAAGAAGGCATCCAGCTAACTTCTTTATCTTGCATTGCACCTGAATAAGCAAGTATTTTGCCCATTGATAAAACTCCTTGTCCACCAAATCCGGCTATAATGATTTCTTCTGTCATTGCTTTGTTATTTTAATTATTTTTGAACTAATTCTCCATCAACTTTAATATCGCCGATAGGGTATTTTGCGAACATATTTTCAACCATCCATTCATTTGCTTTTGGTGCTGTCATTTTCCATCCTGAATTGCAATTGGAAACAACTTCAACAAATGATGTTCCTTTTTTGCCCTTTTGGTTTTCAAATGCTTGACGAATAGCTTTCTTTGTTTTTCTAACTGCAGCAGCTGTGTGAACAGATTGACGAGTAACAAAGTATGTTCCTGGCAACTGAGACAAAAGTTCTGTTATTTGCAATGGATAACCATTTAACTCAACTGTACGACCATAAGGAGAGGTTGCAGTTTGCATCCCAATTAAAGTAGTTGGTGCCATTTGTCCTCCTGTCATCCCATAAATACCATTGTTTATAAAGATAATAACAATATTTTCACCACGGTTACATGCATGAATTGTTTCTGCAGTTCCGATAGCAGCTAAGTCTCCATCTCCTTGATAAGTAAATGTATGATGATCTGGGTTCAATCTTTGAATTGCAGTTGCTAAGGCAGGAGCTCTACCGTGAGCAGCTCCTAAAGAGTCAACTGAAAAATAATTATAAGCTAAAACTGAGCATCCAACAGGAGCAACGCAAATAGCTTTATCTTGAATACCCATTTCTTCAATAACTTCAGCAATGATACGGTGAGTTGTTCCGTGTCCACAGCCTGGGCAATAGTGCATAACGTTATTTGTTAGCACATCTGTTTTTTTGTAAACCAAATTTTCTGGCTTAACTATATCTTGATTAAACATATACTTTTATCTTTTAATGATTTTTTCTTCCAATGCTTCCAATACTTCTTGTGGAGTATGAATAATTCCACCATAGCGTCCAAAATGTTCAATAGGACAACGGAACTGTGCTGCTAAACGAACATCTTCTACCATTTGACCTGCACTCATTTCAACAGCTAACATACCTTTTACTTTGGTTGATAGTTCTGCAATTTTCTTTTTTGGGAAAGGGAATAGGGTAATTAATCTTAGAATACCAATCTTATATCCTTTTTCTTTTCCTAATTGCATAGCTTTCTCAGCAATACGTGCACTTGAACCATAAGCAACAAATATGTAATCAGCATCATCACAGTTAATGGCTTCGAAGCGAACTTCTTTTTCTTCCATTTCTCTGTATTTTGCTTGAAGTTTGTGATTATGTTGCTCTTGTTTTGCTGAATCAAGTTCTAATGATGTGATAATATGATGTTCTCTGTTAGCTGGTTTCCCAAAACTTGCCCAAGGAGCATTCTTCTTTAACTCTTCATCAGTCCAACGTGGAACATAATCTCCAACATATAGTTTTTCCATAACTTGTCCAATTGCTCCATCAGACAAAATCATAACTGGGTTACGATATTTAAATGCTATTTCCCATCCAAGGAATACAAAATCATACATTTCTTGAACTGTTGCAGGAGCAAGAACAAATAGTTGATAGTCTCCATGACCACCACCTTTTGTAGCTTGAAAATAGTCTGCTTGTGAAGGTTGAATTGTTCCTAAGCCAGGACCTCCACGAACAACATTAACAACAATTGCTGGAAGTTCTGCACCTGCAAGATAGGTTAATCCTTCTTGCATAAGGCTAATTCCGGGAGAAGAAGAAGAAGTCATTACTTTCTTTCCAACTCCAGCGCCTCCATATACCATGTTAATTGAAGATGTTTCACTTTCAGCTTGAAGTACTACCATTCCTGTCTTTTCCCAAGGCTTTTCTGCCATCAAATATTCCATTACTTCAGATTGGGGAGTGATAGGATAGCCAAAGTATCCATCGCAACCTGAGCGAATTGCAGCTTCTGCAATTGCTTCGTTGCCTTTCATTAATTTTAGCTCTTTTGCCATTTTCTATAATGTTTAATGCGTTATTATTTTACTTTGTAAACGGTGATTACTCCGTCAGGACATACCATTGCACATGATGCACAACCAATACATTCATCCACCACTGCTTCAGAATAATTATATCCTTTACCATTTACGTTTTTTGCTAAAGCGAGTACACTTTTTGGGCATGCTACAATGCAAACACCACAACCTTTACAACGCTCTTTATCAATTACAACTGTTCCTTTTGCTGCCATTGTTATTTGTTTTTAATTTGTTAATATTTATTTTTCATTATTTTCAGCCTTCAAAATTATAACTTATTTTTCATTGCCACAAATATTTTATCCTAAATTAATTTTTCATGCAATATAAAACCAATGATGTCGTTATTTTAACGTGTACTATATTTATTAATTTAAAAACAAAGAAATTATGTCAAAATTTACATTACCAGCGTTTCCTTTTGCTCAAGATGCATTGGAACCGCATATTTCAAAAACAACAATAGAATTCCACTATGGAAAACATCATCAAACATATGTTGATAATTTAAATAAACTGATTATCGGGACTGAATTTGAAAATTCAACATTAGAAGAAATTGTTCTAAAATCAAGTGGTGGAATATTCAATAATGCTGCTCAAGTTTGGAATCATACCTTTTATTGGAATTGCTTAACCCCAAAATCAAATCTTAAACCTGAAGGAAAACTTTTGGATGCAATTGAAAAAGAATTTGGCAGCTATGAAGAGTTTAAAGGAAAATTCACAAATGCAGCTGTTACTCTTTTTGGTTCAGGATGGGCTTGGTTAGTAAAGAATAAAGAAGGAAAATTGGAAATAGTTCAAACTTCTAATGCTGAAAACCCAATGCGTCAAGATAAAACTCCTCTTTTAGTTTGTGATGTTTGGGAACATGCATACTATATTGATAAACAAAACCGTCGTCCAGCTTACTTGGAATCATTCTGGAACTTGGTAGATTGGAAAAAAGTTGAAGAAAGATTTTAGAACATAGTTTCTAAAGCTAATATTCTATAAGTCAAAAGGGATACTCAAAAGGTATCCCTTTTTTAGTTTGTGTTATCTGCAAAAGAGGTTGAAATTAAAAAATTGATAACATTCAACAAATCATAAATGTTATACTTTGAAGAAAATTAATCGGGACTTATTCAAAAATAAACGGCATCTTTTTGAAAAAAGTCGGTGATTAAAAAGAAAAAGTCGGTGATTAATTTTTATTAAGTCAGTACTTATTTTTTCTCTCTATTATTCAGGCAAATAGAATAATTATTTTGACTATTCATTAATTATTTCTAAATTTGCAAGCTCAAATATAAATATATAATCTAAAAATAAAAAATCATGAATGTATTAGTGTTGAACTGTGGAAGTTCGTCTATAAAATATAAGCTTTTCAATATGGAAAGCAAAGAAGTATTGGCACAAGGTGTTGTCGAAAAAATCGGACTGAAAGGTTCTTTCCTTAAGTTTCCTTTGGCCAATGGGGATAAAGTAGTTCTGGAAGGAGAGATTCTCGAACATCAGGCAGGTATAGAATATATTCTAGGAGTCTTGACCAGTGAAAAATATGGATGTATTTCTTCTCTTTCCGAAATAGATGCTGTAGGTCATAGGGTTGTACATGGTGGCGAAGAGTTTAATAGTAGCGTTTATATTACTGATGAGGTAATAAAAAAGATGGAAGAATGTATAGAGTTAGCTCCGTTGCATAATCCACCGAATTTGGCTGGTATATATGCTGTGAAAGAGCTGATGGGAGATATACCTCAAGTTGGAGTCTTTGATACAGCATTTCATCAAACTATGCCTCCAAAGGCTTATATGTATGGATTGCCATATTCGCTATATAAGAAATATGCTATTCGGCGATATGGCTTTCATGGAACCAGCCATAGATATGTATCAAAAAAAGGTTGTGAAATTCTGGGCGTACCATACGAAGATCAGCGTATAATTACAGCCCATATTGGTAACGGAGGTTCACTTGCTGCGATAAAAGACGGCGTGTCTGTAGATACATCTATGGGGATGACTCCTGTAGAGGGGCTTTTGATGGGCACACGTTGTGGCGATGTAGATGCAGGTATTGTTTCATTTATAATGGAAAAAGAAAATATCGGAACACAGGCTATTTCTACTCTGGTAAATAAGCATAGTGGTCTTTTGGGTATATCGGGTGTTTCTTCTGATATGCGTGAAATTCGTGCAGCAATAGCAGCCGGAAACGAAAAAGCTAAATTAGCTTATGATATGTTTGTTTATCGCATTAAGAAATATATCGGAGCATATAC
>DHDW01000001.1:20293-20586 GCA_002399565.1 Bacteroidales bacterium UBA4866
ATCTGCCTCGAACTGGCATTTTTAGGTATCAAAATTGATATCGATAAAAATAATCAAACGTTTGGAGAAGAAGCTGTTATTAGTTTACCGGATTCTAAAATTACTATAATGGTAGTTCCTACAGATGAGGAATTTATGATTGCTTCTGATACAATGGATATAGTTAATAGGTAATAATAATACTGAAAACCATAAATAAAGAACGGTACATATTTAATGTGCCGTTTTTTATTTGTTTGTAATGCATAAGATTCTTTAACAAAAGAAGCGTATATAGCTCTGTACTTCGTTAA
>DHDW01000053.1:0-2880 GCA_002399565.1 Bacteroidales bacterium UBA4866
ACACACTTTAAAGGAGAGTGCCTTTTTTATATTTTTTTACTTTTTCCTTTGATATATGTTTTGAAATTTTTTCCATCCATTGAAATTTCAAAAGCTGTGTTAACTTCATTATTTTCGAGTAGTGAGTAAATCAATCTAAATGTAGGTTGATCGGGTTTTGTTTCACTCAGAAATGTAATCGTTTTTTCGGTATAAGTAATCGAATAATTGATAACATGACCTTCGTTATCAAAATAAATGGCTTTCGATAAATTTTTATTTTCATCTAAATAAACAATCAATAAATCATCATGAATTGTCATTTTTTTAGAATCTCGCGAAGGATATTCGGAATGACTTTTTCTAACAATTACATTTTGATCCAATTGGTATTCAAAAGAAAAAACGCCTTTTCCTTCTCCAGATTTTCCATTACCAACGCCTTCCCAATTTCCGATTAACCAATTCCAATTTTGATTTGTTTGTGCAAAACCTAAATTAGAAAAAACAAGGAATAGGAGGAATGTTATTACTTTTTGATTGATCATATTAGATTTTATTAACTTCATTGACATTAATCTGTGTTGTAAATAAACCATAGTTTACAAAAACAATTTCTTTTTTGATTTTATCAATTGTTCCAACACTCGACGAACCATGAATTTTTACTCGATCACCAACTTTCAAAGCATCAATTTTTTTCTGAGTAGCTGCTTTTTCTTTCTTTTCGATGACTTCTTTTTGTTGAGAAATTGTTTCTGAATTTTCTTTTAATTCGCGTTTAACTTCTTTCTCTACAATCTTTTCGATTTTCTTTAATTGCTGAACTTCTTTCGTTTTTTTCGAATTTTCCATTTCAATTAATTTCAAGAAATTCGAAATCATTTGCTTTTTATTTTTCGTTTTCAGATAAGAATCCGCCATGTCAGAAATTCGTTCACCAAGTTTCAAACGTTTTTGTTCACGATCATATAATTGCTGAAAATCATATAGTTTTTGTTGAATTTTTTCGTTTGTTTGTTCTAATTTTTCATTGTGTTCAATATTCGTTTCGCGCAACTCTTCAACATGATCTTTTGTTTTCTGAATCTCAAATTTTTCCTGTTGAAGTTTCAAAATGGTTTTATCCAAACTCACTTTTTCACTTTCAACCTTTTTCTTTGCGCGATTAATCAAACGAAACGGAATTTTATTTTTCTCAGCAACCTCAAATGTAAACGAACTTCCCGCTTGTCCAATTTCCAAACGGTAAAGTGGTTCCAATGTTTTTTTATCAAACAACATACAAGCATTTATCGCTTCTGGCAAACTTTCTGCGCTCAATTTGATATTTGTATAATGCGTCGTAAAAACACCGAAAGAATTACGTTCATAAAATTCTTCAAAGAAAACTTCCGCCAAAGCTCCACCTAATTCAGGATCAGAACCTGTACCAAATTCATCAACTAACAACAATGTTTTATCATCAGCATTTTTCAAGAAATAGGACATTTGTTTTAGACGATAACTGTAGGTTGATAAATGATTTTCAATAGATTGATTATCTCCAATATCAGATAAAACCTGTTGAAAAAAACAAATTTTACTATTTGGATGAACAGGAATCAACAAACCAGACTGCAACATGATTTGTAATAATCCAACCGTTTTTAATGTAATACTCTTTCCTCCTGCATTTGGTCCAGAAATAATAAGAATTCTGTCTTTTGAGTTAAGCTCAATCCTTAAAGGGACAATCTTTTTAGAGTTCTTTTCTAATGCTTCTTCAAGTATTGGATGGCGTGCCTCAAACCAATTAATTAATGTATTATCTTCGACAATAGGTTTACCTGCTTTAATTTGAAGGGCATATTTTGCCTTTGCTCTAATAAAGTCAATTTTAGAAAGGAAGTAATAAGCATTAATTAAATTATCTATCTCTGGACGCAAAACATCGGTAAACTCCACTAAGATTTTTAGGATTTCTCGTCTTTCCTCAAGTTCCAACTCCCTAATCTCATTATTCAACTCCACTATTTCAGCAGGTTCAATATAGGATGTTTGACCACTTTGAGACTCATCATGAATGAAGCCCTTAATTCTTTTCTTGTTGGCAGAAGAAATAGGAATGACTAACCTTCCATTACGAACCGTAACCTCAGCCTCTTCTGATGACCATCCTTCTTTCTTAACTTGATTTAATATTCTTTTAATTTGCTTATCAACATCCAAAACCTTTTTCCTATGATTTGAACGAATTATATACAAATATTCAGACGCATCATCATTGAAATCTCCCTTTGAATCAAGCAGCTTAGCACAAATATTTAATAAATTTTTATCCACATAAACTCCTTGAGATAAAGCACTAAGAAGAGGAAACTTGTTATCATCACTTCTTGAAAAGAACAGGAGACATTCATTTATTGTAATTAATGAGGACTTTAAATCAAAAAGAGATTCCTGAGAAATAAACGTTCCCAAAAGCTTAAGTCTTTGAAGTTCCCCTCTCATATCAAAATAATTATCGGAAGGAAAGACTTCATTTGTTATAAAAATCTGCCTAAACTCCTCTGTAATTCCTAATAATTCAATAACCTTATTATAGGAAGTTACAAACTCCATTCTTTCAACAAAACTCCTACCTCCATCACTCAAGCACATAACTTTAAGCGATTCCCTAACTTGGTCAAACCCAATCTTAAGTTCCAATTTATTATTTCTCATCATCAAAAAAGAATACAAATTTACACAATAATTTAATTCCATTGACAATATATGAGAAAATAAAAGGAGAATAATCTTTTTTAAAAAGCCTTTAACTATACATTATATATATAGTGTTTTTTTGATATAGATTATTGGAATCAGGGATATGAAAAAGCAATATTACCGATTTGCACATTGTATTATAACTATAAT
>DHDW01000053.1:3156-5544 GCA_002399565.1 Bacteroidales bacterium UBA4866
ATTATGAAAGCTTGATTTGATGATTAGAAATCGGTAATAAAAAAGGGCTTCCATATTTGAAAGCCCTAATCTAATTATATATTTATTGTGTGTAGTTCCTATAGAACAACTATTTAATTGGTTCTAATTTAACAGTGAAGTGTCTCATTAAAGGTGCTTCCCAAGCTATTTTGTATCCATGATTTATTTGTTCTGCTCTATCTTTAACGTTTTTCAATGCTGCAGCAATTACATCCATATGGTTATTTGTATAAACTCTTCTTGGGATTGCTAAACGCAAAAAGTCAAGTCCTCCAAAACGATTTTCTCTTGTTACAGGGTCGCGGTCTGCAAGTAGGTATCCTATTTCGCAACCTCTAATGCCTGCTTCCAAGTATAGTTCTATAGTTAAGGTTTGAGCTGGAAATTCTTCTTTTGGAACATGAGTAAGAACTTTTGATGCGTCAACAAATATTGCATGTCCACCAGCAGGTCTTTGATATGCAATTCCATATTCGTCTAATTTCTTAGCTAAATATTCAACTTGTTTGATACGAGTTTCAAGATTATCAAATTCAGTATTTTCATCCAATCCAACTGCTAAAGCATTCATATCTCTTCCGTTCATACCGCCGTATGTCAAGAAACCTTCCATAACAATACAGAAGTTCTTTGCTCCATCATACCAATCTTGAAGTCTTGTTGCAATAAATCCTCCCATATTAACAACAGCATCTTTTTTAGCACTCATTGTCATTCCGTCAGCATATTGGAACATTTCCTTAACAATCTCTTTGATAGTTTTGTTTTCGTATCCTTTTTCTCTTGTTTTAATGAAATAAGCATTTTCAGCAAAACGAGCTGAGTCAAATAACACTGGGATATTATATTTGTCAGCAATAGCACGAACTTCTTTAAGATTCTGCATGCTTACAGGTTGTCCTCCAGCTGTATTATTTGTTATGGTTACAATAATAAAAGGGATTCTTTCTTTGTATTTTATTATTGCGTCTTCCAATTTCTTTGGACAAACATTTCCTTTGAAAGGAATTTCAAGTTGAGTGTCCTTTGCTTCGTCTATTGTACAGTCAAGAGCAATTGCTTTACGACTTTCAATGTGTCCTTTTGTTGTATCGAAATGAGAGTTACCTGGGCAAACACTTCCTTCTTTAACTAAATATGAGAAAAGAACGTTTTCAGCTGCTCTTCCTTGGTGAGTTGGGATTACGTAATCGAAGCCTATAATATTTTTTATGGCATTTTTTAGGTTGTAGAAAGATGTTGCTCCTGCATAACTTTCATCTCCCATCATCATTGCTGCCCATTGACCTTGAGACATAGCATTTGTTCCTGAGTCAGTAATAAGGTCAATATATACTTTGTCAGCTGCTAATTGAAATGTATTATAATGAGCTTCTTTAATCCACTCTTCTCTTTCTTGACGAGTACTTTTTCTTATTGGTTCAATCATCTTGATTTTCCAAGATTCTGCAAATGGTAATTCCATATTATTTATTCTTATATTTGTTTTTAAATTTATTTTTTGATTAAATATTGAAGTTAGAGAGTTGAATTATTGTTCCAACACTTATATTTAGAATGTAAGCTTATCTCTATCTTTAATATTTAAATAGAGATTATTATTTTGTATTAGCAAATTACTTAGCATCATTTCAATATCTAAATGTGAGAGTGCAAAGTTATAAATAAATATTATTATTTCAAACTTTTTAAGCTAAAAGTTTAAATGCAAATTATTATTAAGCACTAATTTATAATAATAGACAATGAATTGACGCTACTTTTAAGTTTGATATTTTTCTAATTAAAGCATTAGGTTCAATAATATTTTGGATAAAGTTTGTATCTTTGCTCTATTACTAATTCTTTATGCAATGATTAGACAAACTTTATATTTCTTTTTTCTTTTTTTATCATTTGGGCTAAATGCTCAAACCTCAACCTTTGACACTTATTTTGAAGATAACACACTCAATATTCTTTGTTATCATTCAGGAAGAAAGGCATTAGAATACTATTCAATTGACCAAACGTACATAACAAAAAAATGGGCAGGCTCTAAAACAAGTCTCTTAGATAATTCGAATTTAGGAGCTCATCGTATAGAAGTTTATGCTCACAATAGTAATAGATTAATATATTCTCGTAATTACTGTTCACTTTTTGAAGAATGGCAAACAACTTCAGAAGCTAAAAACACTTGTGGAAATTTTGAAGAAGTTCTTAGAATTCCTCTTCCAAAAGAAGATGCCGATATTACATTCTTTTCAAGAGATAGTTTGGGCAACTGGTATAAAATAGTAAATCAAAAAATTGAAGTAAAGAATACTGAATTCAAAACATTAAACTATAAACTTTATGAACCTTATAAGTTGAATGTTTCTTCAG
>DHDW01000053.1:5693-7964 GCA_002399565.1 Bacteroidales bacterium UBA4866
GATTCATTAAAGATGATTTCAGACATGAAACTTTTTAGTGATTTCTTTTTCTCAAAACCTCCCTTTTCTGATGCTAAAGAAAAAATAAATATTTGGGGACAATGTTATTTTTCTGAACAAACTGGAATTGCAGGATTGGATTCAACAATTAATCCAAATAGTTTTCTTGGAGTAAGTTACAACACTTTTAATTCTCCAAGATATATTATGACTCCCAACTTATTTAATCTTCACGAAATACTTATAAATGTCCCTTATGAACAAATTGTTATAATGTGTAACAGTGAAACTTATGGAGGAGGTGGAATTTTTAATTTCTACGCAACTTCTTATGTTAACCCCAAAAATGGGTTTGTTCTAATACATGAGTTTGGACATTCATTTGCAGGATTAGGAGATGAGTATTCAGAAAACGATAGTGATGTTGAAGGAGCAACTCAAAAGATTGAACCATGGCAAAAAAATGTTACATCGCTCAAAGATTTCTCTAAAAAATGGAAAGATATGATAGATACAACAACCCCAATTCCAACTCCGACAACATTAGAATTTGAGGATAAGGTTGGAGTATTTGAAGGTGCAGCATATGTAACAAAAGGATTATATCGTCCTTATCAAAATTGTTTAATGCGAAGTGATGTTCCTTTTTGTCCTGTTTGTACAAGAGAAATAAATAAAATGTTAGACTTCTACTGCGAGTAGAAGAACATAAAAATGAAAGAAATGAAAGAGAAAAATTTATACTTAATTGATGCTATGGCATTAATTTATCGTTCCTATTATGCTCTCAACAAAAATCCACGTATCAATTCCAAAGGATTAAACACTTCGGCAATACTTGGATTTGCCAACACTTTATTAGACTTAATAAAGAAACACAAGCCTACTCATATTGGGGTTGCATTTGATTTATATGGTCCAACAGTTCGTCATGAGCAGTTTGAAGATTATAAAGCTAATCGCCAAGAAAGTCCAGAGGATATTATTGCTGCTGTACCTTATGTTAAGGAATTAGTAAAGGCAATGAATATTCCTATGCTTTGCAAGGAAGGTTATGAAGCAGATGATGTAATCGGTACTCTTTCAAAAAAAGCAGCAAGGGAAGGATTTAAAGTTTTTATGGTAACTCCAGATAAAGATTATGCTCAATTGGTTGAAGAAAATATTCTTATGCTTAAACTCCCAAGAATGGGAAATGGAGAAGAAATATTGGGCGTAAAAGAGGTTATCGAAAAATTTGAAGTAAGGGAACCAAAACAAGTTATTGACATACTTGGACTTTGGGGAGATAGTTCTGATAATATTCCAGGAGTTCCTTCAATTGGTGAAAAGAAAGCTAAACTTTTAATGAAACAATTCGACTCTATTGAAGAAATCATAGAAAACACAGATAAGATTGAAAGTGCTTCAATTAGAAAAGCAATTGAAGAGAACAAAGACAAAGCAATTCTTTCCAAACAACTTGCAACAATTATTTTAGATGTTCCAATAGACTTTGATGAAGATTCTCTTTTATTTACTCAACCAAACTTTGAACACTGCAAAAAGCTTTTTAGTGAATTAGAATTTAAAACTTTCGAAAAGAGATTCTTCAATGAATATGCTCAAATGGAAGGTTATGCAGATTATATTGAGCAAAATTATAACATTGAAAAAACTGATCAAAAGAATATTTCTTCAGGAAACGAGAATCAACTTGATTTATTTGGGAATAATATCAGTTCAAATAATCTATTTAAAGAATACTTTTTTGCCACATTAGAAACAACTGAGCATAACTATAAACTCATTGAGAAAGCAGAAGATTTAAAAGAAGAATTAAGATTAATAAAAGAAAAAGGCTTTTGTTGTTTTGATTGCGAAACAACAGGACTTGAAATAGATTCTGAGTTGATTGGGGTTGCATTTTCACATAAGAAAAATAGTGGATTCTTTATCTTAATTCCAAATAATCAGGAAGAGAAACAAAAAATAATAGGTCTTTTAAAAGAAATATTGGAAGATACTGAAGTTGAAAAGATAGCCCATAATATAAAATTTGATAAGAATGTTTTGTTAAATTATGGAATTGAAGTTAAAGGAAAATGTTTTGATACAATTTTAGCACATTATCTTATTGACTCAGAAGCAAGGCATAAGATAGATAATCTTGCAAACTCCTATCTTAACTACGAAATGGTAGCATTTGAAAAGGTATTTGGAAAGGTTAAAGACGGAAAGATAAACATAAATTTATTGGATAAAACAGCTTTAAAGGAGTATGCAGTAGAC
>DHDW01000053.1:8063-8324 GCA_002399565.1 Bacteroidales bacterium UBA4866
GCAGTAGAAGATGCTGATATTGCTTTACAGCTAAAGTCAATCTTTGAAGAGAAGTTAAAAGAAGCTAATCTTTTGGAGTTATTTGAGAATATTGAAATGCCTTTGATTGATGTTCTTTTATCTATGGAAAGAGAAGGAGTTAGAATTAATACTGAGGAATTAGCTCTTTTTTCAGAAAGGCTAAATAAGGAAAAGCTAGAACTTGAGTCTAAAATTTATGCCTTAGCAAATGAAGAGTTTAATATTTCTTCTCCAAAACAA
>DHDW01000053.1:8420-8832 GCA_002399565.1 Bacteroidales bacterium UBA4866
TTAATATTTCTTCTCCAAAACAATTAGGCGATATACTATTTAAAAAGCTTCAAATTATTGAAAAAGCAAAAACAACTTCAACAACAAAACAATTCTCAACTTCTGAAGATGTGCTTTTGAAATTAGTTAATAAGCACCCTATAATTCCTCTAATTTTAGATTATCGTTCAATAACTAAATTAAAAAGTACATACGTTGATGCTTTCCCACTTTTAGTTAATAAGAGAACTAGGCATATACATACAAATTATAATCAGTTTACAACTGCAACAGGAAGACTTTCATCCACAAATCCTAATCTTCAAAACATACCAATAAGAACAGAATTGGGAAGAGAGATGCGTAAAGCATTTGTTCCAAGAAATGATGATTATATTTTACTTTCTGCAGATTATTCTCAAATTGAATTAAG
>DHDW01000053.1:8917-15836 GCA_002399565.1 Bacteroidales bacterium UBA4866
TATTCTCAAATTGAATTAAGAATTATTGCTTCTTTGAGTAAGGACGAAAACAGTTGTCAAGCTTTCAAGGATGGAATAGATATTCACACTGCAACAGCAAGTAAGATATTTCATATTCCACTTAATGAAGTTACAAAAGACCAAAGACGATATGCAAAGAGTGTTAATTTTGGAATAGTTTATGGAATCTCAGCTTTTGGACTTTCCGAACAGCTTTCAATTCCGAGAAAGGAAGCACAAGAGCTAATTGATCAATATTTTGCACAATATCCAAAGATAAAAACCTTTATTGAAGAAAGCATTAAAATAGCACAAGAAAAAGGCTATGCTCAAACTCTTATGAAGAGAAGGCGATATCTTTATGATATAAATTCAAGAAATGCTAATCTAAGAAATTTTGCAGGACGAAATGCAGTAAATATGCCTATTCAAGGTTCTTCTGCAGATATGATTAAGAAAGCAATGATTGAAATTTATGCTGAATTCAATAAACTTAATCTTAAATCAAAACTAATACTTCAAGTACACGATGAATTAGTCTTCGATGTATATAAGCCAGAGCTTGAAAAAGTAAAAGCAATAGTAGAAAAAGAAATGAAAGAAGCCTTGCCTTTAGAAAATGTCCCAATTGAGGTTGAGAGCAACACTGGAAAAAATTGGCTTGAGGCTCATTAATTAGTTTCTTTGATAATTGTATCTTGATAAATCTTTTCTGGACGTTTGTGTTTCCAACGTTTATGAGACCATAACCAATAGGGAGGGTTTTCTTTTATTGTTTTTTCTAAAAGAGAAACATATTTTTGGGTTATTTCTGCATATCCTTCTTCTTGAGAAGTAAGACTTAGAGGAATTATATCAAAACTATAATAGCCTCTTTTTTCTTTATTTACTTTATAATAGAAGACAGGATAATTGAATTTCTTTGCAAAGTGTTCTCCTCCAAAAATTACTGGAGTATCTTGATTGAGTAGAGTTGTCCAATAGCATTTGTAAGTGTCGTTAGGGCTTTGGTCGGAAAGAAGCATATATGCTGAAGGAGTTTTTGTTTTCTCATTCTCGTGAAATACTTCCTTTACATTATCATTATAACAAACCTTAGTCCCATAACGTGTTCTTCTTTTATGCATAAGTTTTTCAAAAGTTTTATTTGTCATTCTCTTCCCAACTCCAATTCCTTGAAAAGGAAACTGCATCCCTAATGATAAAACCATATATTCCCAATTATTATAGTGTGAAGAGAGAAGAAGAACACTTTGACCTTGTTTAAAATATGTCTCCAATATTTCAGGATTATTACACTTATATCTTTTTAAAACATTCTTCCTTGAAATACTTAACATCTTAAATCCTTCAAGAAAAACATCTGCCAAATGTTTATAGAACTTATTTATTATAAGTTTTTGCTCTTGTTTACTTTTCTCTGGAAAGGATTTCTCAACATTTAACTTTACAACCTCTAATCTATATTTAATAATATAATGAAGTAAAAAAGCAGTTATAGATGATAATATGTATAAAAACCATAAAGGTAGCAGAGAAAGAGGTATTAGTATACAATAGAAAAGCAAATAATTAAATAGTTTCTTCATCCTTTTTTGTTATTTTTGGCATAGTAAAAATAAATCTACTGCCTTTTCCTATTTCAGACTCTGCCCATATTAGTTCTTTATGTTTTTGCACTAATTCTTTTATAATTGTTAGCCCAAGACCTGTACCCTTTTCTCCTTTTGTCCCTTCTTCTGTTTGGTTGACTTGGTCGGTAAAAAGGTTTTTAGCTAAATCCTGACTCATTCCAACTCCATTATCAGCAACTATAATCTTAATCCTTTTTTCAATTTCCTCTATATTTACTTCAATCTCTCCATTTTCGTTTGTGAATTTAATTGAATTAGTAATTAAGTTTCTAAGAATGGTTTTAAACATATTTATATCTGCCTCAATATATACGTCTTGAGGGATATTGCAGCTTAACTTAATGGATTTATTTTGAGCTAATGGACTTAGATTTTCAATAATATTTAAAACAATATTTCTAAGTTCAATCTTAGTTTTCTGAACAGATAATTGACCTGATTGGACTTTTAGCCACAAAAGAATCTCTTCTAATAAAGTATACGCCTTTTCTGAACTATCATTAATCATTTTAGTAAACTCTTCAATTTCGTCCTTTTCAATTGAACCAAGGTTTTGAATTATATATTCGGAGAATCCGATTATTGAATTGAAAGGATTTTTTAAATCATGAGCTAATATTCTAATGAATTTATCCTTATCAGAATTTAGCTTTTGAAGGTCTTTTGCAAAACTGATAATTTGTTTTTCTGTTTTCTTTCGTTCAGAAATATCTAAAAATGTTACAACATAGCCAATAACTTTACCATTTTGAACTTGTGGGAATGAGAAATATTCAACTTCAACCTTTGTTCCATCTTTTCTCCAGAAAACTTCATCTTCGGAATGAGTCTCAACATTATTAAGTATTGTTGCTTGCATTTTACATTCACTCAAATCCATTGGTTTTCCACTGGCATAACTATGGTGTATTAATTTATGTATATTCTGACCCAACATTTCATCTTCACTTGAATATCCAAGCATATTAACACAAGATTTATTTGCAAATGTACAATTGCCATCTACATCTACTCCATATATTCCTTCAGCAGTTGAATTTAAGAGTAGATTAATTTTTTCTTCTTTTTCCTGAATTAATTCCTTCTCTCTTAATATTTCTGTAATATCTCTACCTATACTTATGATTCCTACAACATTTCTATCATCATCAAACAAAGGAATTTTGTTCGTTTGCTCATATCTTATTTCTGAATTTTTAATCAAAAAAGTATTTACCTTTCCTATCAACTTCTCTCCCGTTTGATAAACAACATCATCCTCTTCTTTGTAGGTTTTTGCAATTTCTCCAGGGAAGATATCTTCATAGTTTCTCCCTATAATATCTCTCCAATCACTATATCCTGTAATTTGTGCAAGGGATTGACTGCAGAAGATTATCTTTCCTTCTCTATCTCTAAAAACAACATAATCTTCAATGTTTTCAAGGAAAGCTTCAAAATAACGATTGAAAATAATTTGATTACTTTCCAGTTTTTTAAAGTCTGTTATATCATTTAACGTTAAAAAAACGCCATATCCTTTAGCTTTTATTGGGGCAGAATTAAGAATAAGCCATCTAAAATCTCTTTTAGTTCTCATCCCAACTTCAAAATTGGTAATAGGGAAACCATTTATCAATGTTTTTACTCCTGGACACTCTTCATTAGGAACTGGGCTAAGGTCGGGATAAACTAAATGGAAATTCTTTTGATGAAGATTAATTTGTAAAATATCTTCTTTTGAAATATCTAAAATACATTCAGCTGCCTTATTACAATCAATAATATCTCCTTTTTCATTTGTTAAAATAACCCCTTCTCTTAGAGTTTCGAATATTGATTTATACTTCTTTTCGCTCTCCTCAACCTTTGACATAACATTTTTATAGGCTGTGTTTAACGTATCGAGTTCTCCATTCTTTTCTCCAAGTTTATCTACTAAACTTATAAGAAAATGATTAAAATAGCTTATTGAAAATATTAGTATTAATGCAGTAATAGAAAGAGTAATGAAACTTATTATCCAATTTCTAACATCACTAAAATATTCATTATAATTTATATCTCTTTCAATAATATTTTCCCTAAAAAGAATTTCAAGAGTTAAAAACCCAATAAATGCTACAAAAAAGTAGAAGATTCCAGGTTTTTTCCCATAAAAAAGCGAAATTAATGCAATACCTATAACCGTCAGAAATTGATCTCCTAAGCTTCCAAAAAAGAGATTTCCTGCCAATCCTCCTATAATAAATGAAATTGTGATTAAATGAGCCTTGGTCTTTTGCCCAATTATATTTCTAATTAAAAATAAGAATAAAATTAATAGGGATTGAAGAATGCCAACTCCATAATCAGGGAAATGACCTTCCTTTACAAGATGTATTATTGAGAAGATTGTTGCGGGTAGTGTTATAATTAATAAACATAGAATTGAATAATTCATTAGTTTATTTTTAACATCATCTATTTCTTTTAATAAGGCAACCATATATAATATGTATAAAAATCAAGGTTAATTGTTATTGTACGAATATTTCGTAAAAAAGTTTTTTATTATATTAAAAATGAAGGATAATTAGCTTAAGTATCAATTAAAGTATAGGTATATAAATAAAAAACAAAAGTCATCTTTTCAGATGACTTTATAATTTTGAGGTCTCTTCCAGATTCGAACTGGAGTAGACGGTTTTGCAGACCGGTGCCTAGCCACTCGGCCAAGAGACCTTAATGTTTGAGTGTGCAAAAATACAATAATTTTTCATATTACCAAAAAACCGAAGCATTTTACCTAAAAAGATAGGTATTACAAGAAATGTAAACTATTTTTAGTGATATTAGGATACTTGTAAACCTTATTTAGGGATAAAAACCAAAACTGCAAATTAGAATTAGTAATAAACAAAAAAGTGTAAACCTAATTTAGGAAAGAATAAAACATATCTATTTATAAATAAACTTCCTTTTGAGGGAACAAAATAAGGATTTTATCTATTAAAATAACGATTTTAAAGTCTTTATACTTCATTTAGAATCAATATAATGATATTATCTTCTCAGTATAATGGCATTATTTTCTCTGTTTAATGGCATTATATCATAAGTATAATGGCATTATACCTCCCATTTAATGGCATTATATGGAGAATATAATGCCATTAAACTAAGATTGAAAAGCAGTTTAATTATTTCAAATCAATATTTCTTGAGTTCTTTATAGGGTTTTGGGAGTTGTAAAGTTTATTATTTCTTATTTATATCAACAAAACAAGCTTTTTTATATCTTTGCACTAAATAAACTACTCGAAAAATGAAATTCACGGCTGAACAAATTGCCTCTTTATTGGGAGGAGAAATAGTTGGAGATAAGAATGTTGTTGTAAACACTCTTTGCAAGATTGAAGAAGGACTTGAAAATGGGATGTCTTTCCTTTCCAACCCAAAATATGAACATTATATTTATGAGACTAAAGCTTCTGTTGTTATTGTTAACAAGAGCTTTGTGCCAGAGAAGGAAGTTAATACAACAATGATTAAGGTTGAAGATGCCTATGCTTGTTTTGCTAAGGTATTGGATATTTATAATGAGTTTTTACTAAATAAAACAGGTATTTCTTCTTTAAGTTTCATTGCCTCTTCTGCCTCCATTGAAGAAGGAGCTTATGTTGGTGAGTTTGCTTATGTTGGACAAGGAGTGAAAATTGGAAAGAATGCCAAGATTTATCCTCATGTTTATATTGGCGATAATGTTACAATTGGCGATAATGTTACCTTGTTTTCAGGAGCTAAGATTTATCATTTATGTATTATAGGTAATGGCTGCGTTATTAATGCTGGAGCAGTAATTGGAGCTGATGGCTTTGGATATGCTCCTTTGGAAGATGGTTCATTTAAGAAAATTGCTCAAATTGGCAATGTTATTTTGGAAGACAATGTTGAAATTGGAGCAAATACAACAATTGACCGTGCCACAATGGGAAGTACAATAATTAGAAAAGGAGTTAAATTGGATAATCTTATTCAGGTTGCTCACAATGTAATTATTGACCAGAATACAGTTATGGCTGCTCAAACAGGAATTGCAGGAAGCACCAAAATTGGGAAGAATTGCTTTATTGGAGGTCAAGTTGGATTTTCAGGACATATTAATGTTGGAGATAATGTTAAGATTGGAGCACAATCAGGCATAATGTCAAATGTGAAAGATAACTCAACATTGCTCGGAACTCCTTCATGGGAAGCTCGTTCATATATGAAAAGCTATTCCTTCTTCCGAAAACTTCCAGAAATGGAACTTCGAATTAGAGAACTTGAAAATAAGCTTAAAGAATTAGAAGGCAAATAGAATTTTAGTCTTAATTCTTTCTTTATTATGAAAGTTTTACGCTAATTAAGTGTAGAAACTCTTCTCTTGTTTCCTTTCTCAAGAATGCACCAGTAAAATCGGAAGTTGTGGTAACAGAGTTTTGTTTTTGAACTCCTCTCATACTCATACAAAGATGCTGAGCTTCAATAACCACCGCAACTCCCAAAGGATTTAAGGTTTCTTGAATGCACTCCTTTATTTGTTTTGTCAAACGCTCTTGAACTTGAAGTCTTCGAGCAAAGCACTCCACAACACGAGGGATTTTACTTATACCAACAATTTTGCCATTTGGAATATATGCAACATGAGCCTTTCCAACCATAGGCACCATGTGATGTTCGCAAAGAGAATAAATTTCAATCTCTTTAACAATTACCATTTGCTTATAGTCTTCATTGAAAGTTGCAGAGCGAAGGATTTGAACAGGATCTTCATCATATCCATGAGTAAAGAACTGAATTGCCTTAGCAACTCTCATTGGAGTATCTAAAAGTCCTTCTCGAGAAGAATCTTCTCCCAATAAATCAAGAATTTCTTTATAGTGAAAAGCTAATTTTTCAAGAGTTTCCGGATTATATCGTTCTATTTTGGTATAGCCATTATCATTCATAGTCAAAATTATATCAATTGAGCTGCAAAGGTATAAAAAAAACCTTTTTAAGATAAAAGTTAGGATAAAAAGACTGATTATATTAATTTCAATCTTAGAATATTTTATTTCTTTTTTTTCTACTAATTTCCTATGTTTGAGTTTTATTTGTACTTTTGCAGATTATTTTAAAATAGAAATGGAAAACAGAAAACGTAATTATGGAGAAAACAAGCCTGAGAGAGGTCAGTCTCCATACAATAAAAAAGAAATCAGAAGATCATCCGAATCAAGCCCTAGAAGAGATAATTCCTCTTTCGGAGATGAAAATCCAAGAAGAAGCTTTAACAACAA
>DHDW01000053.1:16032-29092 GCA_002399565.1 Bacteroidales bacterium UBA4866
TCTGAAGAAAGACCTAGAAGAGACTACTCTTCAGACAGAAGAAACGATAACCCAAGAAGAAGCTTTAACAACAATTCTGAAGAAAGACCTCAAAGAGACTACTCTTCAGACAGAAGAAACGATAACCCAAGAAGAAGCTTTAACAACAATTCAGAAGAAAAACCTCAAAGAGACTACTCTTCAGATAGGAGAAACGATAATCCAAGAAGAAGCTTTAACAACAACTCTGAAGATAGACCTCAAAGAGACTACTCTTCAGACAGGAGAAACGATAGCCCAAGAAGAAGCTTTAACAATAATTCTGAAGAAAGACCTCAAAGAGATTTTGGAGAAAAAAGACCAAGAAAAGATTTTAGAGAAAGTAGATATGGTTTTTCAAGAAAGGATTCATCCAATAGAGAATTTTCAGATAGAAAAAGATATAATGATGAAAGACCAGTGAGAAGAAGAGACCATGATGATTCCCGTAGAGAAAGAGGAAACTCTAATGGTTATGATGAAATTTCTTTAGGCATGGATGGATTAATCCGTTTAAATAAATATATTTCAAATTCTGGTATTTGTTCAAGAAGAGAAGCAGATGAATTAATTAAAGCAGGTGCAGTTACCGTTAATGGAGAAGTTGTTTCAGAAATGGGACATAAAGTTTCGGCAGACGATGTAATTGTTTATGGAGGAGAGCGTTTGGTTAATGAAAGAAAAAAATATCTTCTTCTTAATAAACCAAAAGGTTATATAACAACTATGGATGACCCTCGCGACAGAAAAACTGTTTTAGCTCTAATTGGTAAAGCATGCAAAGAAAGACTTTATCCTGTTGGTCGTTTAGATAGAAATACTACTGGGTTACTATTGTTTACTAATGATGGAGAAATGACAAAGAAACTTACTCACCCTTCATTTGGAGCAAAGAAAATTTACCATGTTGAACTTGACAAGCCTCTTACTCATGCTGACTTGCAAACAATATTAGAAGGTATTGAATTAGAAGATGGAATGATTAATGCTGACGACATTCAATATGTTGGAGATGGGGAAGACAAAAGAATTGTTGGAATTGAACTTCATTCTGGAAAGAATAGAATTGTAAGAAGAATTTTTGCTGCTTTAGGCTATGAAGTATATAAATTGGATAGAGTTGCATTTGCATCTTTAACTAAGAAAAACTTGCCTCGAGGAATGTATCGTTTTCTATCAGATAAAGAAGTTTCATTTTTAAAAATGCTTAAAACAAACTAAGGAAAAGCTTTCAAGCGTTAGTATTCATCGCAGTGGTTGGTTAAGAAAATAATAAACTCTTAACTAACTAATAACTAATTAGTCTAAAGATGAAGAAAAGATATTTAAAGATTCTATTATGGATAGGAGGAATTTTTCTCTTCTTAGCTTTGGTCGCTGCATTAGTTGTTTATATTAACAGGGAAAAGGTTAAGCAAATAATTATTTCTGAAATCAATAAACAATTAGTTACAGAAATTAAAGTATCTTCCATTAAGGTTGATTTCTTTTCTACTTTTCCAAGTGCTTCACTTGCGTTTGATGATGTAATTGCTTTTGATGCTTTTCCTAAAAAAGACATTGACAAAAATAATCTCTCAGAGAAAAAAGAGACATTATTCTATTTCCATAAACTATACTTAACTTTTGACTTTTGGGATATAATTAGGGAGGACTATCAAATCAATAAGATAATTGCAAAAGATGGAGCTTTCAATATGAAAGTTAATCAAAATGCAGAAGTTAATTATGTTTTTTGGAAGCAAAGTAAAAGCAATAAAGAATCAAAATTTTCTCTTTCTTTAAAGAAAATAGTGCTTGAAAATATTCAATTCTCCTATAGGAATGATTATAGTAAACAATATTACGAAATTCTTCTTAAAGACACTTATGCAAGAGGAAACTTTTCAGACCAAGAACAGAAAATAACAATTAAATCTAAATCCACTATTAATAAAATTCAAATTGACAACCTTGCAATATCCAATAAAAGAGACTTTGATTTCGATATAATATTCTCAAATAATACTGTTTCAAAGATAATTCAAATCTCAAAAGGAGAACTAAAGATTGATGGTTTAGCTTTTGACGCAAGAGGAAGTTTAGAGTATTCGAAGGATAATAAAATTGACCTTTTGGTTAAGAATGATGGTGTTAAATTAGAAGATTTAATAAAGCTTTTACCTCAAAAATATAATAAATTATTTAAGGACTTTGAAGGGAAAGGAGAATTAGTTTTTGACTTTAGTATGAAAGGTATTATTAACAATACTCAAATGCCAAGTATTAATTCCAAATTTTATATTAATAATGGTGAGCTTACAAATAAAAAATTAGATATTGCTTTTAGGAAGATAACTCTTAATGGAGATTTTTCAAACGGAGAGAAACGCAATTCTGAAACTTCTTTTATTAAGCTGGATAAGTTCTATTTCCAATGGAATAAAGGAATTGTGAAAGGATACGGACAACTATTTAACTTCTCTAACCTATCTGTTGATGCCTTTTTGGAGTGTAATTTACCTTTAGAAGCTGTGCATAGTTTCATTCAAGACACAAATATAAAAGTCCTTTCGGGCAATCTTAATCTTGACTTAAAACTTAATGGAGACATAAAGAGTCTAGAGAATATTCCAAAGCATGGTTTTTCTAAAATAAAAATGGAAGGACAAGGAAACATTAAATCTCTTAACTATTCAAATATTAATATCCCTCAACTCATCACTAATCTTAACAGCAATTTTGTTTTCAATAATTCCTCAATAAAAATAAGTAGTCTAAGTGCTAATATTGGCAAAACTTCTATTAACTTTAATGGGAACATAGAAAATATATTACCATTTATTTTTAAACAGACTAAAGCTTTCAACCTTAACGGAAATCTTAATTTAGGTTCTCTCAATATAAATGATTGGCTCAATAAACCGAACAAATCAAATAGTAAAAATACAAATAATAAAAAAGACACTATTTCAGGTGTTGCACTTCCAACTTTCTTCAATGCTGAACTTATAACAAATATTAATAAGCTAATTTATAAGGAAGCTCAAATTGAAGATTTTCAATCGAAGGTAATTCTCCTAAATGGAAATATCTCATTGGAAGATATGAACCTAAAAGCCTTTGGAGGAAATGTAAGAGGAAAAGCATCATTGCTTTTAAATTCCAAAAAGCCAAAAATTATTGGTAATATTGAACTTAATAAGGTTGAAGCAAGCAGATTCTTTAAAGAGATGAATGAGTTTAATCAAAACTCCATTACAAGTAAAAATATTAAAGGAAATGTAACTGTAAGCATAAGTTTTTCAGCTGAGTTTCTCAAAAAGAACTTAGAACTTAACAAGGAAAAATTAACTGCAAATATTAAATATAAGGTAGAACAGGGAGAAATAAATGAAGTTCCTCTTTTAAAAAAGCTATCCTATTTTGTGGAGGAATCTGCCCTTAATAATGTTAAATTCAAAACCATTGAATCAAATCTTTCAATACAGAACTCAAGTATTACTTTTGAAGAAATAAAAGTTAAATCCAATACAATTAACTTCTCATTTTTAGGCAGACATAATTTCAACAACAACATTGACTATTGTGCTTCAATAAAATTAAGCGAACTTTCAAGCAAAAAGAAAAAAGCAAAACTACAGAAACAAAGAAAGGAATTTGGGGACTTTGAAGAAGATGAAAACTCACAGTTAACCCTGTTCGTAAAGATTATTGGAACTGTTGATAACCCTCGATTCGCCTACGACTTTAAGAAGAACATGGAGAAGACCAAAGAGAATCTTAAAAGAGATAAGATAAAAATTACAAGTTCTATTGATAAAGACTTGAAGTTAGATATTGAGCAAATGAAAACAGACAAAGCTAACTGGAAACGTCAAGAAAAAGGTGAATATATAATTGAATGGGAAGAAGAAAAAAGCAAAAAAGATACTATAAAGACTAAGGATGACGATTATCAAGAGAATCATACTAAATTTAATATTGAATGGGAATAACAAATAACATAAATATAGATATGGAAAAACAAGTAAGAGTAAGGTTTGCTCCCTCACCAACGGGGCCCTTGCACATTGGAGGAGTAAGGACAGCATTATATAATTACCTTTTTGCAAAGAAACATGATGGTAAATTTATACTTAGAATTGAGGATACAGATCAAGGTCGTTTTGTTAAAGGAGCAGAAGAATATATAATTGAAACATTTAATTGGCTTGGAATAAAATTTGATGAAGGAGTTGGAATTGGAGGAAGTTTTGCTCCTTATCGTCAAAGTGATAGAAAACCAATGTATAAGGATTATGCAATGCAACTTTTAGGAAAAGGTTGGGCTTACTATGCTTTTGATACTCCTGAAGAATTAGAAGCAATTAGGAAAGAATATGAATCACAGAAGAAAAACTTCCAATATGATAATCAAACAAGAGCTAGAATGAGAAATTCTATAAGCTTAAATGATTCTGAAGTAAAAGAACTTTTGGATAATGGAACTCCTTATGTAATAAGATTCAAATTTCCGGAGAATACAGAAATTAAAATCCAAGATTTGGTACGAAAAGAAGTTGTTATGAATACAAATATATTGGATGATAAAGTTCTTTACAAGTCTGATGGTATGCCAACATATCACTTGGCTAATGTTGTAGATGATCATTTAATGCAAATAACACATGTTATTAGAGGAGAAGAATGGTTGCCTTCATGTCCTTTACATGTTATGCTCTACAAAGCTTTTGAATGGGAAGAGGCCATGCCTGAATTTGCTCATTTGCCTTTACTCCTTAAACCTGATGGTAACGGAAAGCTCAGCAAAAGGGATGGAGATAGATTAGGTTTTCCTGTTTTCCCTTTAGAGTGGAAAGATCCAAAAACCAATGAAATTTCTTCAGGATATAGAGAGAGCGGATATTTGCCTAAGGCTGTAATTAACTTTTTAGCTTTGTTAGGATGGAATCCTGGAGGAGAGAAAGAACTTTTTGAGATTGAAGAATTAATTGAATTGTTTTCTATGGATAGAATAAGTAAAGGTGGAGCTAAGTTTGACCAAGAAAAGGCTAAATGGTTCAATCATCAGTATATCCAAATGGAAGACAATGAAGCTTTAGCTAATGAGTTTTTTAAGATTTTAACTGAGAAAGGGATTAATTCTCCAATTGAATATATTGTAAAAGTAGTTGGATTGGTTAAGGAAAGATGTAATTTTGTCAAGGATTTTTGGGAACAAAGTTCATTCTTTTTCGAATCTCCACAAGATTATGACCAAAAGCTTATTCATAAACAATGGAAACCTCAAAGTCCAGAATATCTTAAAGAAATATCTCAATTATTAAATGATATAACTTCTTTCTCTGCAAATGAGATAGACCAATTGCTTCATAAATACATTGAGGATAACCAACTAAATATGGGGAATATTATGAATACACTTCGCCTTGTTCTTGTTGGAAAAGGGAAAGGTCCTAATCTAAGTGAGATAATCCATTTAATAGGAAAAGAAGAAACTTTAGAGAGAATAAATAGAGCTATAGAAGATATTAATGCATAAAAAGACTGCAATGGTAAAAGATTTTAAAAAGATAAAACCGCCCAAATCAATTAATAGCGTAACAATAATTGGTAAAAATGGAAATGTGAGCTGGCATTTACAAAATGCTCTTTCCTCTTTATCAATTAGCCATACTATTATTTCTTCTAAAGAAGCATTGAAAAGGATAGAGTTAAATTCAAATCTTATTATCATTGCAGTTGCTGATTCAGCTGTTGAAAAAGTAGCTAAAAAAATTAAATCTAAGAATTCTATATTAGTCCATACTTCAGGTTCTTTGGATATGAATATTCTTAAGTCTTATGCTGAAAACTATGGAGTAATTTATCCTTTGCAGACTCTTTCAAAAGAAAAGCAAATAAAGTTTTCTGACACTCCTCTTTGTATTGAAGGAAGTTCTGATGAAACATCTAAATCTTTGATGAAGTTTTCAAAGAAGCTTTCAAAAAGGGTTTCTCTAATTTCTTCAGATAAGAGATTAAAACTTCATTTAGCTGCTGTATTTTGCTCCAACTTCATAAATCATTTAATTGGAATTGCTAAAGAAATTCTTGAAAAAGAGGATATTCCTGCAGAGATTATTTATCCTTTAGTTATAGAAACTATTCAAAAAGCAATGAACAATAATCCTTTTGAAGTTCAAACAGGTCCCGCTATTAGGGAGGATTATCATATTATGCAGACTCATTTAGATTTACTATTAAAAGACGAAAAAGAGGTTTATGAAGTCATTAGTAGTAAAATAATAAATCGCAAACGAACAAAGATGAAGAATACGAAAAAATAGAAATTATCTATGAAAAATATTGTTATTCTAACAGGAGCAGGAATTAGTCAAGAGAGTGGAATTAAAACATTTCGTGATAGTGATGGTTTGTGGGAGAATTATAAAATTGAAGATGTTGCAAATTTTAATTCATGGCAAAAAAATCCAGATTTAGTTAGAGATTTTTACAATCAAAGAAGGAAACAAATTTTTGAATCTAAGCCCAATCAGGCACATATAGAATTACAGAGATTAGAAAAATATTTTAATGTTAGTATTATAACACAAAATATTGATGATTTTCATGAAAGAGCTGGGAGTAAGAATGTGATACATCTTCATGGTGAAATAAAAAAAGTTCGTTCTGTTAGAAATCCTGACTTCATTAAAGAATTAAATGGATGGGAACTCACAAAAAATGATAAGGATGAATTCGGAGAGGCATTAAGACCTCATATAGTATGGTTTGGGGAGGCTGTCCCAATGATTGACCCTTCAATTGATATATGTCAAAAAGCAGATATATTTATTGTTATTGGAACTTCTTTAGCAGTTTACCCTGCTGCTGGACTTATAAATTATACTCCTTCAAATACAAAGAAATACTTGATTGACTTGAATGAAGTTAATAAAAATATGAACGGAATTATTTTTATTAAAGAGAAAGCAAGTATTGGAGTAAAAAGGGTTGTAGATGAAATATTAGAAGAAAATCAAATTTTTGAAAAATCAAATAATGATGAATAAAGTTTATATTGAAACTTATGGTTGCCAAATGAATCAGGCAGACAGTGAAGTTGTGCTTTCAATACTTGGAAATGAAGGTTATGAATTGACAACAGATATTAATGAAGCTGACTTAATCTTAGTTAATACATGTTCTATTAGAGATAATGCAGAACAAAGAGTTAAAAGCAAATTAGTGGAATTTGAAGCATTGAAAAGAAAAAATTCAAATTTAAGAGTAGGTGTTTTGGGCTGCATGGCAGAAAGATTAAAAGAGGAACTCTTTGAACAAAATAAGGTTGTGGACCTAGTGGTTGGGCCAGATGGATACAGAGATATTCCTAGTTTGCTTAGTGAATTCCATAGAGGTCAAAGGGCATTTAGTGTTATGCTTTCTGATGAAGAAACTTACTCTGAAATTAAACCTGTAAGAATTGAGACCAATGGAGTAAGTGCTTTTGTATCCATAATGCGTGGTTGCGAAAACTTTTGCTCCTATTGTGTAGTTCCATATACAAGAGGAAAGGAAAGAAGCAGGGATTATGAATCAATACTAAATGAAGTTAGGGATTTGTTTGATAAAGGATATCGTGAAGTTACTCTTTTGGGACAGAATGTTAACTCTTATTCTTATGAAAAAGAAAATATTAAAGTTGATTTTTCTAAATTAATGGAAATGGTAGCTTTAATTTCTCCTCTACTTAGAGTTAGGTTTTCTACTTCTCATCCAAAGGATATCTCTGAAAACTTGATTGAAGTTATTGCAAAATATCCAAATATTTGCAAATATATTCACTTACCTATTCAGTCAGGAAGTGCAAATGTTCTTAAAAGGATGAATCGGAAATATACTCCTGAAGATTATCTTTTTAAGATTGATCTGATAAAAAAACACATCCCCAATTGTGCTATAAGTACTGATATAATTGCTGGATTTTGTGGAGAAAGCATTGAGGATCATAATCAAACACTTTCTATTATGCGTCAAGTTGGTTACGATTATGCATTTATGTTTCACTATTCAGAAAGACCTAACACTCTCGCAGCAAAAAAATATTCTGATGACATTCCTTTGAAAGAAAAGAAAAGACGTTTAGAGGAAATTATTACTTTACAGAATGAATTATCATATAATAGTAATTTGAATGATATTGAAAAAGAGTTTGAAGTTTTGATTGAGGGCGAATCAAAAAGAAGTAAAGAAAAGCTTTTTGGAAGGACATCTCAAAATAAAGTTGTTATTTTTGATAAAGATAGTAATAGGATTGGAGATTATGTTAAAGTAAAAATCACTTCTTGTACTTCGGCAACTTTGATGGGAGAAAAAGTTAACTAAAGTAATGTTTTGTCAGTAATTAAATTATTATTACTTTTGCATATTATTAAATAAAAATTCCAATCAACTAATGATAAAAAAGAAGAGTTATATAAGCATTTACGCAATTTTAGTCATTCTATTGATGGCATCTTGCACTCCACAAAAGGAGCTAATGTATTTTCAAACAAATGATTCTAAAGACACAACTTCAGTATATAAGTACACCTATCCTCAAGGGGAAAGTAACTATTCTCCAAATTATTTGCTAAAAGAACGAGATGTTCTATACATTCAAATAAAATCTTCTGTAGATGCTGAAAGTAATAAACTATTCTCAGATCAAAATTCATATTATTCTACCCAGAATGAAAGTGGAATTTATCTAAATAGCTATGTTATTGATAAAAATGGAGAAATAAACCTTCCAGTTGTAGGTAAAATAAAATTATCTGGAATTTCAATTGAAGATGCTCGAGCAAAGATTGAGAATAAAGTTTCTGAATGGATTGTTTCTCCTGTTGTTATTTGTAAGATGGTAAGTTTTAGAGTTTCAATTCTTGGAGATGTGAATCGTCCTGGAACTTACACTTTCTATCAGGGCAGTGTTAATGTTTTTGACGTTATATCTGCTGCAGGAGATTTAACATATTATGGGAATCGTCAAGAGATTAAAATTGTAAGAAAAGCAGCTAACGAAGACGTTATAATTAAAATCGATTTAAGGAGAGCAGACATTTTGAAAGATCCTCAATATTATCTCCAACCAGGAGATATTGTTTATGTTCGTTCAAATAAAACAACTAAGAGCTTAAACTATTTTAGTCAACCTCTTAGCACAATTACATCTTCTTTGTCTCTAATTACAACAATAGTTACATTAGTATTTGCACTTAAGAAATAATCATTAAAAATGGCAACAAACAATAATTCCCTCCCTCAACAAGAAGAACAATCTTCCATCGACTTAAAAGAGTTGATGTTTAAAATGCTCGACAAATGGTATTATTTTGTTATTTGTCTGATAGTCTCAATTTTAGTTTTTTTTGTTATAAGCAAGTTTACAACTACTCAATATCAAGCTAAAGCAACTCTTTTAATTAAGAGTAATGAAAATGCTTTATCGCAATTAACTCTTCTTTCAAATGATTTTGGGAAAAACAAAGCTAATTTTCAGAATGAAATAGGTCAGATTCAATCGTTTTCGATGGCTAAAAGGACAATAAAAGCTTTGGATTTTTATGTTAATTATTATCAAAGAAGTAAATTCAAAAAGGTTGAAATCTACAAAGATTCTCCTTATTTTGTAGAATTAGATTTATTTAAACTACAAACAGTAGATCTTCCTATTGAAGTTCATATTTTATCTAAAGACAAAGTTCAAATATCCTATAAAGACAAAAACAATTCTTCTCAATATGATTATGGACAAGATATGCTAATTGAGTCTAATTTATCAATTCGAGGAAAAGAAACAACACTAAGTTTTGGACAATGGTATGAAGCAGATGGTATGAAATTTCGATTGATATTAAATGAAGACATTCCTTTCAAAAATAATTTAACTAAATCTAGTTATTCGTTTGTCATAAATGACATTGACGAAATAGCAAAAGAATTTAACTCTACTAAAATAGATTTAATAAATAAAGAATCAACTATAATTAATATTGCTTTTAATTATCCAAACCAGAAGAAAGCAATTGATTATTTAAATATGCTTTGCAAACTATATATAGACCTTACTTTTGAAGAGAAGAACTATATGAACACAAGTACAATTAAGTTTGTAGATGCTCAAATAGCTAACATTGCAGACTCTCTTACAAAGACAGAAAGGATTAGAGAAGAATTCCAGGTTAGGAACAATACTGTTGATTTGGGAGGAGATGCAAAATATCTATTTGATAAGGCAAATGAATTGGAAACCAAACGAGCTGAAGAATACACTAAAAGACAGTACTATGACTACCTGGATAAATATATTTCTCAGGCAGATTTAAATGAGGGAGTTGTTGCTCCTGCTGTAATGGGAGTAGAAGACGTTTTATTAAATAGCTTAGTTAAAGAATTGACGACAAGATTAACTCTTAAAAAATCTTTAGCTCTAACAACTACTCCTAAAAATCTTGAATATCAAAAATTAACACACGAGATAAATAATATAAAAGGACAAATAGAAGAAAATATCAAGAGTTTAAAAAGAGTTTCAACTATTGCTTCAAATGAATTAACTCGTCAATTAAATATTTTCCAATCAGAACTTAACAAACTCCCATCAACTCAGCGTAACTTAATTAATATTGAAAGACAGTTCAAATTTAATGATGAAATCTATACTTTCCTTTATCAAAAACGTGCTGAAGCTGAAATAGCAAGAAGTTCTGCACTTCCTGACCATAAATTAGTTGATAAAGCAAGAGAAGCAAACAAGGTTTATCCAAAAACATCATTAAACTTAATGATAGCAGTTCTTTTAGGTCTTTTAGTTCCTGCATTATATATATTTATTCGTCATCAATTAAATAATTTAATTGAGTCAAAAGAAGATATAGAAAAAATTTCAAAAGCCCCAATTATTGGTTACATACCAACAATTCAAGAAGAAGGAAGCAAATTAGTTGTATTTGCCAAACCTAAATCTCACATTACTGAGAGTTTTCGATCAATAAGAACAAACCTAAAATATATTGTTGGAAAAGAAAAGAATCAAGTAATATTAGTTACATCATCCATGCCTTCTGACGGGAAAAGTTTTATATCAATGAACTTAGCTTCAATTATATCTTTAGCGGGTCATAAAACTATAATTGTTGGCTACGATTTACGTAAACCAAAACTTCACAATTTCTTCAATTTGAAGAATAATGTTGGAGTATCTACTTACCTTATAGGTAGGCATTCATTGGATGAAGTAATCCAATCAACAGAATTTGAAAATCTAGATATTCTAGTCTCAGGACCGGTACCTCCTAATCCATCAGAACTAATTGATTCTCCTGAGAACTCAAAATTAGTTGAAGAATTAAGAAAAAAATACGATGCTATTATCTTTGACACTCCTCCAATTTCTCTAATTTCAGATGCAGTTACCTTAACAAAAGAATCAGATATTAATATTGTAGTCGCTAGAGCCGGTCACACCGATAAACGTATTTTCTACGCAACAATTGATGATTTGGAAAATAGAGATAAGGTTAAATTTAATTTTATCCTAAATGGTTTAGCTAATGCAACAAGCAAGTATGGATATGGAACTTATGGAGGATATGGGAAAGGATATGGTTATGGCTACGGAAAAGGTTATGGTTACGGATATGGCTATGGATACTATGATGATGAAACTTCTACAAAAAAAACTAAATAAATTATCTGTAAAAATAAACAAGACTTAAATAAAAATAAACACCGACCTTTTAAAAAAAATCACCGATTAATTTAAAAAAGTCGGTGTTTATTTTTTAATATTAAGCTTCGCTAAAAGACTTTACTATAGGTCAAAAATTATTAATCGAACAATTGATGATTTAGAAAATCAAAGTTAAAAATTAGACATGAGACACTATAATATTCCAATTTTTATTCCTCAACAAGCATGTTTTAATTGTTGTATTTACTGCAATCAGCATCATATCTCTGGACAACTTGTTCAACCTACGCCACCTGAAATAATCACAAAAATAAAGACTTATTTACAAACATTTAAAGAGCCCTATAATGCAGAATTAGCATTTTTTGGAGGAAGTTTTACTGCCATAAGTCATCAAAAACAAGAAGAATACCTACAGATTATTCAACCATATATTAATCAAAATAAGATTAGTAGTATAAGAATATCAACACGTCCAGACTATATAACTCCTGAAATCCTTCAAACTCTTAAAGAATATAACGTTAAAACTATTGAACTTGGAGCCCAATCACTCTCAGATGAAGTATTGCAAAAATCACAAAGAGGACATAGTGCAGAGGATATTCAAAAAGCCTCAAAACTTATCAATGAATATGGATTTGATTTAGGTTTACAAATGATGATTGGACTTCCAAAAGATACATTAGAAAGAAGCATTGAAACAGCAAAACAAATAGTAAAATTGGGAGCAAAGTCCACTCGAATATACCCAACCTTAGTAATTGAGAATACACAATTGGCAAAATTGTATCGTAGAGGAGAATATCTCCCATTAGAAATGTCGGAAGCCATAAATTGGATATCAAAACTTTACAACATATTTCAAGAAAATAATATAACCATCTTAAGAGTAGGACTGCATCCCTCTGAAGCACTAATAAGTGGGAAAGAACTTCTTGCAGGCCCTTTCCATGTTTCATTTAGAGAGTTAGTATTAAGTAATATGTGGAAAGAAAAGTTTGAATCCATTGCCCACAAAAATGCAAATACAATAACCATTTACGTCAATCCAAAGTACATTAATTCAGCAGTAGGATATAAATCACAAAACAAAATAAGCCTTCAGAAAATATATAAAAAAGTAATCTTCAGAGGCGATTTAAACCTTCAAAACCTTCAATACAACTACATAATATCTTAAAAATATCTATAAACATATAAGAGATTAAGGTTAAATTGATTTGATTTTACGGTTATCAGAATTAAGATTTAAGATTAATACATCGAAAGTTTATTAACCCATCAATGGCATTGATGAAGCTCATCAGTAGCATTGATGGCTCAGATGAAATATTTGGG
>DHDW01000050.1:0-18619 GCA_002399565.1 Bacteroidales bacterium UBA4866
AAGTCATTTTCACAGATTGTAATGTCTATTGTGTCTATGATTGTTTGGGGGGCAAAGATTATATTTATGGTGTCGGTAGCTTGGCATATCTTCTTAAATGAAATATTATCCAAAATAAAATCATTTCCATCCGAAATTGTACTTTGATTTAATATTCTCAATTGAGCAGTTGTCGCATTAGTATTGTGCCAAACTGCATTGAAAGTTGTCATCTGACAAGGGGTTTGAGCAATTTCAAAAATATCTCCTATAGGTGTTCCATTTATTGAAAATTGGAACAAAGATAAGGGCAAACTTGTATTTTGAGCAATATTAGCTGACTCAAAAGAACAAACATAAGAAGTGTTGGGCTCAATATTATTCACCATAGCGTCATAAACAGTCGGATGAGTTACAGCTGTTGCTCCATTACCAATCATAGCCATTGTCCCATTAGTACATGAAGCAAAATACCAATAGAACTGATCGGCAGTTAATCCTACATTATATGTGCCTGCAGGCATTACATTTCCTTGATAGTTCAAATCTGTTGTAAATCCTGTATTTCCCAATTCAAAATCTCCATTATAAACCAAATTTGGCTCTGTTAAATAATATGTTTCAACTATATATTGCGTTGCTGTGCTTACTGTTGCTATTGGACTAAAGCTTGTAGGATTACTTAAACCTGTGGATGGAAACCAACGACAAGAATCTGCACTTGAAATTGCATTTAATTGTATTTGAACAGTAGAGCCTGAAGTAATTACTGTATCATTCTGTAAAATATTTACAGAACAAGTATCATCTTGAAATAATAAATTATTTAATCCATAAGTGTTTATGCTCAAACAGAATATTGATAAAACAAGCAGATATAAGGGTTTATTCATAAAAAGAATGATGTTTTTGTGTTTGCAAATATAATAATTTATTAAACCAGAACACTTATATCTATCAATTTTCTTATTTTTGCAAATATAAACAAATAAAATCCTACAAATGAAAAAGAAAATTCAAGTATTAGCTCTATTGATTATTCTATTGTCGAGTCTTACTTATGCTCAAAAAACAATTGATATTATCCCTCAACCTATTAGTGTTAAGTTAGATAAAAACTCCTTTTTTACTTATGATAATAATACTAAAATAATTTGTAATGTGGACAGTAAGGAGTATTCTGTAGCTGAGTATCTTCATTCTCAACTACAAAGATTTAACAATAGTGTTAAACCAATTCTTCCTAAAAAAGATAATCCAAAATATAATATTGCCAACTCAATAATCTTTGTTCTTTCAAGTGACAAGACTCTTGGGAAAGAAGGTTATCAAATAGATATATTGCAAGATAGAATAGTTGTTTCAGCCAATGATAATCCTGGATTTTTCTATGCTGCTCAAACACTTATTCAACTGATTATGCCTAATGATGCAACAAATAATAATAGTAACTTAGACTCCTATTCAGCAAATATTCCTTCTGGAAGAATAATTGACTATCCTCGTTTTACTTATCGTGGCAAACATTTGGATTGTGCACGACATTTCTTCACTAAGGAAGAGGTAAAGCAATATATTGACCTAATGGCATTCCATAAGCTAAATACTCTTCATTGGCATTTGACTGATGATCAAGGATGGAGGGTTGAAATTAAGAAATATCCAAAACTTCAAACCATTGCATCAAAAAGAAAAGAAACCTTGATTGGGCATTATTCCGACACACCAATCAAATATGATGGCAAAGAATACGGAGGCTACTACACCCAAGAAGAGATTAAAGAGGTAGTTGAATATGCAAAACAAAGATTTATTAGAATAATACCTGAAATTGAGATGCCCGGACATGCACTTGCGGCACTTTCGGCTTATCCTGAACTTGGTTGTAGGGATGAAAAATATGAATCTGCTACAACTTGGGGAGTTTTTGAAGAGGTATTTTGCACTAAAGAAGAAACTTTTGTTTTCTTACAAAATGTTTTGGATGAAGTTGTTGAACTCTTCCCTTCAGAATATATTCATATTGGAGGAGATGAATGTCCAAAAAAACGTTGGAAAGAATGTCAGATTTGTCAAAACAGAATTAAAGGAAACAACTTAAAGGATGAATATGAATTACAATCCTACTTCATGAATAGGATAGAAAAATATTTGGAAGCTAAGGGCAAGAAAGTTATTGGCTGGGATGAAATTTTGGAAGGTGGATTAAAAGGGGAAGCTACAGTTATGTCTTGGCAAGGAGAGGCTGGAGCAATTGCAGCTGCAAAATCTGGACACGATGCAATTATGGTACCTACTGCTTTTCTTTACTTTGATTATTATCAAGGTTCGGCTGAAGTAGAACCATTGGGGATTGGAGGATTTGTTCCATTGAAAAAGGTTTATGATTTTGAGCCAGTGCCTAAGGAATTGAATGAAACTCAAGCAAAGCATATTATTGGAGTGCAGGCAAACACATGGACAGAATATATTCCTACCTTTAAGAAGGTTCAATATATGGACATTCCACGTATTGCAGCCCTTAGCGAAATTGCTTGGACAAAGAAAGAGAACAAAGATTATAATTCATTTCTTAAAAGGTTAGACAAGCAGATTGGCAGATACGACTACTTGGGATACAACTATGCAATCTCTCACTATTCAATTCAAGCCTCAACAAAATGGAATGCAAAGAAAAAACAGGTGGAAGTAACCCTATATTCCCCAATGCCTAACTCCGATATTTACTATACTACCAATAATGAAGAACCAACCATTAGCTCTATAAGGTTTTCTAAACCAATCATAATCAAAGAAAACACAACTCTAAAAGCAAGAGCTATAAGCAAGAAAGAGAGGAAAGACAACATTAATAATGCTGAAAAACTCTCCTCACCTCTTTTCTCTCAACAATATACTCTCAACAAAGCAACTGGCAAAGAGTATAAAATGCAAAACATCAATCCTGCATATTCTGGCAACTCTGCTTTCACTCTAACTGACGGACTCTTTGGAACAAGACAAAGCTATGACCGTTGGGTTGGGACTTTGGGTGAAGATTATGTTGTGGAATTGGACTTAAAAGAGAAGACTCAAGTGAAGAATATATCCATAAATTTCTTAGATGAAAAGGGCTCCTGGATATTTGCACCGATGGAGGTTTCTTTCTTTATTTCAAAGGATAAGAAAGAATGGGAGAAGATTAAAACAATAAACACTAAGGATATTAAGCCAAATGAAAACAGTATTTTCACCTATAATTCTGAGCTCAAAAAAGAAATTGGAAGGACAAGATGTGAGAATGTGCCTAAATATGTTAGCGTTATGTTTGATGATGTTAGGTATATTAGGATTGAAGCAAAGTCAATAAAGACCTGCCCTGAAGGACATAGTGGATATGGATATAAGGCACACTGCTTTGCTGATGAGATAATAGTTGAATAGTTTTTACACAAATTAGCTTATGAAAATCAAATTAAAACTCAGGTTTAAACAATTAGAGAGAGGTTACCGTCCGACCATTCTTATGCGAATTATGTTATTAATCTGCATTATGGGATTTAGTTTTTCAGCACTACTAAACGGATTTATTGGGGTCTTTAATCAAAGTTCACAGGATATAATTCAAAGCTCAAACCTCCCAACATATCTTCATTTCTATCGCAATTCAATTTTAGATATCCTCTCAATAAGTAGGGCATATTTTATCATCATATCCCTATTGAACATATTCTTAGTTAGCAGTTTAGTTATAATGTTTAGAGGTTTTACAACAGGATATTATTCGTTTTTTACTTCTCAAATCTTCCTTATAATTACCCCCCTACTCTTTGTTGGACTAAAGGCTATTAGCTTAGGAGATATAATGATAGCTTTGTTTTTGATTGTATTTTTCTTTTTGGAAATCCTTATCCATCAAAGAAAACCCAATAAGGAAAAAGAAGAAAAAACTCCCTAAAAACAGAGTTTCACTTTGCCCAAAACAAAGAGGCGTATACACCATATTATCAATCCATTACACCATTATAGGCGATATACCCTAACCATATCGGCGATATGGCAAAAGTGAATCGCCCAATTCGCATAGGGCATATTGCCCAATATGCACCCCCCATATTGCCCAATATGCACCCCCCATATTGGGCAATATGCTTTAGTCAAATCGCCGATTTGTTATAACCATATCGCCGATTCACTACCACCATATCGCTGAATTGTTACCCTACTATCTTAGAAAAGGATGCTTTATAATCAAGAATTGGAGCTGGAGTTTAGTCTTCCAACTGCATTGCATAATGAGGAATCTCGGCTTCGTAGAAAAGTTCTCCATATTGCTTAAAGCCTATTCTTGCATATAGAGGAATTGCTGGGAGTTGGGAATTAAGAGTAATTGGCTTTGTGGTTATGGCTTTTATGTCTTTAATAACCTCTCTAACAAGCATCTCAGCATAGCCATTATTCCTATATTCTTCCAAGACAGCCACTCTCTCCAACTTTATTTTCTGACCCAAATCCCTATATCTCATAGTCCCTATTGCCTGATTGTCATCATTTAAGATTAAGTAATTCTCGGAATATTCCTCATCCCAATCCTCTTCAAATGGAACATTTTGCCCCAAAACAAAAACCTTATAGCGAATCTCTTTCGCCTTTTCCATTTGAATATTATCTGTAAATTCAATATGTACTACTTTCATAATTTATTGTTAAATATTAGATTACGTGAAAACACTGCCATTAATACACTCCTTCCCAATAGGTAAGTTATAAAAGCTATCCAAAGTGCTGAATTTGCAAAGAAAGGGCTAAGAGTGAAGAAAAAGACAAAGAAAAGTGCTGTTGCAATAAAGATTGCATTTCTCATTATGGCTGATTTTGTCATTCCAATCAAAATACCATCGTAAAGAAAAGCTACGAAACCAGTTAGAGGAATCAAAAGAACAAAGCCCATATAGTCTTTTGCAGCCAGAATAATATGTTCTTTATCGGTTAAGAGTCTTAGTAAGTTTTCTCCAAAGAAATAGTATAAAACCATAAACACTAAGCTGATACCCAATCCCCAACTTAGTATGTATTTGACGCTCTTTCTTAGATTTTTGCTATCCTTAGCACCATAATATTTACCACAAAGGCTTTCGGAGGCATAGGCAAATCCATCCATAAAATAGGAGAAAAGGGTGAATAGCTGCATAAGTAACGCATTGACAGCCAATGTTGGATACTGCATTTTGGATGATGCAATGGTGAAATAGGTGGTTACAATAATTAAACAGCAGGTGCGTAGAAAGATATCTGAGTTTACCTTAAAGAATAACTTCATCTTGTGCCAATTAATACTTTCTTTTAGGTTGAAGTATTTCTTTAGCTTGCCATACTTAATTTGCCAAAACACAATAGTCGTTATTAGTCCTGAATATTGGGCAATTAGAGTTCCATAAGCCACGCCTTCAATCTTCATTTTAAACTTTATCACAAACAAAAGACTAAAGAATATGTTAACTAAATTAATCATTATTGCAATATACATTGGCGTTTTTGAATCCTGCATACCTATCAACCAACCCTTTAAAGCATACATTCCCAGAGTTGCAGGAGCCGCCCAAATCAATATAAAAAAGTATCTTAGACCCAAATCCAGCACTCCATTTTTGTTCTCAATAAAGCTTCTTGTCAGTAAAGATATTGGATATTGAAGAATGATAAGACTAAAAGATATCAGAAGAGCGATAAATAATGCCCTTGTTAATATATTCATTGACTCCTTTAAATCTCTTGCCCCATACGACTGAGCAGTGAAACCACTTGTCCCCATTCTCAGAAATCCGAAGTTCCAATAAATGAAATTAAATATCATTGTTCCAACAGAAATAGCTCCAATATAGTCAATTGAGCTTCCTTCAGTGTCTAAATGACCAACAATAGAAGTATCAACCATACCCAAAAGAGGGACAGTTATATTGGTTATAATGTTTGGTAGAGCTAAGCTTAATATTCGCTTATTCATTTGCAATTTGGTTATGAATTAACCTTTTTATTGCGAAATAGCTTTAAGAAATAAGGCAAATGCCAAAGTATATGAATTAAAGAGATTAGAGTCATTGCTATTCCAAACTCAACATGAAGCTTAAGATTGGTTAGGTAAATCGATTGAAATACGTTGTAGTTTAGTTGAATTACTAAGAGTAAGCCTAAGAGACAAGACATTAAGAAGGTTAATAAAAGTATAGAGTTCCAAATCTTTCTATGAATAATTTTTCTGATCACTTTGAACCTAACCAAAAGCATAGTAAATAGATAACAAACTAATGTAATGGCACTTATTCCTAATAATCTATATGGTTTTGCTTTCTCAACAGTTTCCTCTTCAGTTTGAGGGAGAGACTTTTCTTTATTATATTTATGAGTAATTATCTCTGCAATCTCTGCCTCAACAACAATATCGTCCTCATTAATCGAATCTTCTACAAAAGAGTTAGTATCATTCAAATTAATAGTTTCAACACTGCCATCCCCACTCTTCTTTTTAATCTTTATAACATTTTGAACATTGGTTTGAGTTTCTACAGGTTTAAATTCTGAAGGATCACAAATACCATTGCCATTTTCATCAACAAAACGACCGCACTGACCTTCACAATTCACAAGTCCTCTTGGACAAGTATTTTGTGCTTGAAGAGAGAAAGAAGCTATAAGAAATAATATAAATATTTGAAAGATATGTTTAGTTTTCATCCTTTTTTATTCCGATTTTGTAGTCCCAAAAATTATTTTGCAAAGTTAAGAATAAGTTTTCTACCTAACAATTAAAGGAGATACAAAAAAAACAGCACTAAACTTTTATATTATTATAGACTGAATTTCAATTTAATCTATTTTCAGTTTGAGAATCATAATAATCATATTCAGAGATTAATTTCAAAAACATATCATGAACTGAAATAACTTCTGTAGCCCTATAAGCATTAACTCCAGCAAAGCAAAAACCTTTATCTACATTCCCTTTGTAGGCATTTAATAGCGCCCTCATTATACAATATGGACTTGTTTCAATATTACATGTCTTTATGCAATGGAATGGACAGTTCTTTGGATGCGTTTCTCCCCTTAAAACACTTTGAAGGAATGAATTATTAATCGCTCTTCCTGGCATTCCAACAGGGCTTTTAATAATTACTATATCTTCTTTACTGGCATTAATATAGGATTGCTTAAATTCATCGGAAGCATCACATTCATAAGTTGTAACAAAACGTGTCCCCATCTGAACTCCAGAAGCTCCAAGCTGCATTATCTTATAAATATCTTCTCCTGTATAAATTCCTCCTGCTGCAATAACAGGAATTTTCTTTCCAAATTTCTGTTCAAAACGAGATGCCTCTTGAATAATTTTTGGTAAGTTTATCTCTAATTGATATTCTTTACTTTCTAAATCTTCTATCTTATAACCTAAGTGTCCACCTGCCATTGGTCCCTCTACAACAATTGCATCAGGAACATAATTATAATTTGAAGTCCATTTCTCGCACAAGATTTTTGTAGCTCTTGCAGAAGAAACAATAGGCACTAATTTAGTCTGTGAATCTTCATCCAAATATTTAGGTAAATCTAATGGCATTCCTGCTCCAGCAAATATTACATCAGCCTTCTCTTTTACTGCAGTTTTAACCATATCGGAAAAATTATTTAGAGCAACCATAATATTCACTCCAACTATTCCCTTGGTTTTATCTTTTGCTTTTTGGATTTCTTGTTTAAGCCCATATATACAAGCATCTATATAATTATTGGCTTCTTGCATGTAGTAAAGACCTAAGCCAGCAGCAGAAATAACTCCCACTCCCCCTTCATTAGCAACTGCTGCAGCCAATCCAGACAGTGACACCCCTACTCCCATTCCGCCTTGGATAATTGGGTAATTTGCAACTAAATTACCAATTGTAAGTTTTCTCATCTATTTTATTTATATTTGCAAAGATAATTCTATTAATTTATCTATCGCTATGATTAACATTTTTTCTATTATTACAGAAACTATATTTCCGCATTATTGTTATGGCTGCCACGATATTATGGTTAATTATGAAAAGGTTTTATGTTCCAAATGTTTTGTAGAACTTAATAGAAGTTATAGTATTTACGATTCAAACAATGACTTAAGCAATAGAGTTTCAATATATTTTCCAGTTAAAAATGCAGTTTCACTACTAAACTACAATAAAGAATGCTTAGCAAGTAATTTAATTCACAGCTTTAAGTATAGAGAAGATATAATTATTGGTAAATATCTAACTAAAATTCTATGCAATGAATTAAAAGATAAAGAATGGATTAAAGAAATCGACTATATTGTTCCTCTTCCATTACATTGGATTAGAACATTAAAAAGAGGCTTTAATCAATCTGAAGTTATTGCAAAAACTGTAAGTAGATATTTCTCAATAGAAATGAAGACAAACTGTATAAGAAGAATTAGAAATAACAAAAGTCAAACATCAATGTCAAAATTGCAAAGGTGGTCTAATGTAGAAAATATATTCAAACTCAAAAACTCTGCCATTCTTGAAGGAAAGCATATTTTATTAGTAGATGATTTAGTTACAACAGGTGCTTCACTAAACTCATGCATTAAAACTCTTTCTAAAGTGAAAGACATAAATATTTCAGTTTTAATTCTTGGTCAAACAAGTCATTAGAGGGTTAATCTATTAAAGTTTTACACTTTTCTCCATTTAAAATCGACCAAGAAAACACATCTCTAATATAATTAAAATTAAACATAGCTTATACCATTTAAAATAAGGTTTATACGACACTTAATCTTTGTTTTAGTAAAACGAAATGCCATTTCGTTACGATGAAATGCCATTTCGTTTATGGTGAAATGGCATTTCGCTGCAACGAAATGGCATTTCGCATTCATCAACTCCTTATTTAGAGTTCATAAAAACGCTATAAACGTTCGTAAACTCTCTATTTTAATGCCATTTATTCTTAATTTCATAGTTTTATTGGACAATAAATGATAGTTTTTGGAAATAAATTTTCTTGAATTGGAGTAAATATATTAAATTTGCATCTTCATTCTAAAAGTAATTTTTAATCTAAATTAAATATAATAAGTTATGGGAAGAGCATTTGAATTCCGCAAGGCAAGAAAATTTAAGCGTTGGGGAAATATGGCAAGAGTTTTTACTCGCTTAGGACGTGAAATAGAAATGGCAGTTAAAGAAGGTGGTCCTGATCCAAGTGCAAATTCAAGACTAAGACTTCTTATTCAAACGGCAAGAACAGAAAATATGCCTAAGGATAATGTTGAAAGAGCCATAAAGCGTGCTACTTCAAAAGACACTGCAGGTTATAAGGAAGTTGTTTATGAAGGATATGCTCCTCATGGTATTGCTTTAGTTATTGAAACAGCAACCGATAACCCAACTCGTACAGTTGCTAATGTTAGAAGTTATTTTAACAAACTTGGAGGTTCTTTGGGAACAACAGGTATGTGTGATTTCTTGTTTGACCGTCAATGTAATTTTACTGTTCTACCAAAAGAAGGTGTTGATATGGAAGAATTGGAACTTGAACTTATTGATTTTGGTATTGAAGATTGCTTTTTGGAAGAAGGAGAAATTCATATTTATGCTCCATTTGCAAATTTCGGTCCAATCCAAAAATATCTTGAAGAAAATTCTTTTGAAATTAAAACATTTAAGTTTGATAGAATTCCAAACGATATGAAATCTTTAAATGCTGAAGAACAAGCAGCAGTTGAAAAGTTGATTGAAAAGATTGAGGAAGACGATGATGTTGTGAATGTTTTTCACAATATGAAGCAAGAGTAGTTATTTAACATCTCTTGCTACTCTAAATCCTGTTCCAAAACCAGCAGTATTTTCACCTGAGCCTCTTCGGTGAGAAGTTCGCATTAAATTGAAATCGAAGCTAAAGCATCCTCCACGATTAACTTTTCCTAAGCCTTTTATGGGACCTTTAGGATTTATGGATGGACTTGTTTTATAGTAGAATATTTCATAGTTATCTCCTACCCATTCCCAAGCATTTCCACTCATATCATAAATGCCTAATTCGTTAGGAAGTTTTTGACCAATTGGATGAGTTTGATTTGAAGAATTTTCGTAGCACCATCCTACTTCATCATAATTATTACTTCCTGAATAAGTGTATCCTTTGCTATTTATTCCTCCTTTTGCTGCGAACTCCCATTCTGCCTCTGTAGGAAGTCTTCCTCCAATCCATTTTGCGTAGTCCATAGCATCTTGCCATGTAATATATACTATTGGATGAGAATCTATAAAACCATAAGGAGGTGGACTTGGCATACTTCTTTTGGTTGCCTTGCAAAACATTTTGTACTCTCCAACAGTTACTTCATATCTACTAATCTCAAAAGTAGAAATATTTACCTTATGTTTTGGCTGTTCATCGGGATAACATTCTTTATCACTCTCCTCACATCCCATCATAAAACTTCCACCCTCTACCCTTACCCAATCTGTTTCTGGTTTTACTTGAGCATAAAGGATGCTACTTACACCTAAAAAAAGAAAAACTAAGAAGTAATGCTTAGACATAAACTTACAATTAAAATATTAAATTAACATTCTTTACAATCCTTGATTTCTTACCTCCAATAAACCCATAAGCATTTTCAATACCATCCAAAATAATTACAGGTTCATTCATAAATGTAGAATTATAATATCTATTTAAAGTAAAAAGGTAACTATAGGCTTGCTTTTCTATTGAAGCCACTTTTATATTTCCATATATCCTACCATTAGCTTTTTCTCCCGTAAATAAGTAATCAACACTTAAGGCAAACTTTACTTTATAAACACCTGCTCTAAATTTCTTATTCGAAATAACTCCAAATCTATTTAAATTAGATTCAAAAGTAGAAGAGTTTTCTTGAAATACTCCTTGAATATTTTCCCATAATAGTTCTGAATTACTTAAGGTTATTTTTCTTACATCATAATTAGAAGCATAATTTATATTTGGTTCTATCTGATAGTAATTTTCTTCATTACCATTATCTTTAATTTCTAAATAAACAACAAGTCTATGATAAGTATTACCATATTCATCTGTTCCACTTTGTAAAATAACATTAGAGGAATCAATATCTGGCATTGGTAAATTAAGATTAGCCTTACCTATTGCTTGTGCATAATCTTTATAGTTTAGTTTTATTTCTACTTTCTGATTATCTCTTGGAATTGTCGTAAAGGTGTATTTAATATTATCTGATGCTTGAAGAAGGGTTTGTTTTAATACTCCATCAATATAAAGTTCTGCTTTGGCATCAGTAACATAAGCACTTGATAAATCTTTTTGGATATTACTTGCTTTTTCAAAACCTATACTACCACTATTATATGTTCCTGGCTTAGCACTTTTATATAATGAGAAAGAAATAACACTATCAGCCTCAATAAAAGAAGCAACAACTAATTTGTCTTTTGGCAATTCACCTCTATAGTCTATTTCATATTCGCAACCATAAAGAGCAAACATAACCATAAAACCTAATAATATATATTTGATTGTTTTCATCTTATTTTAATTTATAAGTATAAGAAATTGTTGGGATTATTGGCATAATGCTATAAGCCGTAAGTTTATTTGGATCGTTACCTGTCATTATTAAGAAAGCATTTTTCCTATTATAAACATTATAAATATTTAAACTCCATGTTCTTGTTCCATGTTTTTTCTTCTTATGAAAGTTTACACTTACATCTAATCTATGATAGGCAGGCATAACATAATTATTTCTTTCACCATATACTTCTATTATATTGGGAGAGGAATAATAATTACTACTATTAGGTTCTTCAATATTGTAAGGATCATAATAAGATGCTATTGGAACAGAGACTCTATTTCCTGAATTGTAAACCCAAGACATGGTTGCATCAATGTTTTCATCAAATTTATGTGTTACAACAATATTAACTTGATGTCTTGAATCAAATCTATCATAAAATCTCTTACCAGCATTAATTTCTCCATTTGAATACTCTCTAAATGCCCATGAAAGAGTGTAAGATACCCAACCTGTTGTATTTCCTTTATCTCTTTGAACCAAAAACTCCATTCCATAGGCTTCACCTATTCCTTGAGCTACTTTATCTTCCCATTTCTCAGAACTACTATTAAAAGAAGAAATCCCATCCTTATAGTCAATTACGTTATATAATCTCTTATAGTATGCTTCATAGCTCAAATTTACCCAATCTTTCAATTGATAAAACACTCCTGTACTTATTTGATGAGAAGTTATTGGAGCAATTCTATCAGTAACTGGGACCCATAAGTCTGTAGGAAGTGAAAGAATTCCATTTGCAAGAAGATGTATATTTTGATTCATCATTGAATATCCTGCTTTAAGAGATAAATTCTTTAATAAAGAATAACGCAATCCTAATCTTGGTTGAATAGATTTATAGGTTGAGCTACCTACATTAAATAAGTTATAATGTAATCCTGGTGTTAGTGAAAACTTTTCAGTAAAATTCATCTGGTCTTCCAAATAGAAAATTACTTCATTCCCATAAACTCTGTTATTCACATTATATTTCTCGTCAATCATTGTTCCTCCAACAGCCAAAATAGAAGTTATTTCAGGAGAGTAGGTATGGTATGTATAGTTAACTCCAAAATTCAACGAGTTCCAACCATTCAAATAGAAATTATAGTTATTTTTTACAGACCAGTCTTCAATTCCAGAAAGAAAGTCAAACTCATAGTTATAATCATAACTACTGCCGTTTTCCTCATAGGTCCTCTCAAATATTGAATTCATACTTGAACGATATCGATTGTATGAAAAAGAAAGATTAGAAAAGAGTCTATTATTTATTTCGTAAGCCCAATCAATTGTTCCAATCAAATTGCCCCATTTAACATTTGCTGTACTTTTATCTGAAGAATTGCTGTAAACATCTTTTGAGCTAAAAGTAAATTTATCTTCACCCCAATATAAACTGGCTGTTAATCTATTGCTTGGAGAGAATTTGTGATTTAATTTTAAATTTACGTCACTGAAGAAATAGCCAAAATTCACATCAGTATCATTAGTTTTATTTAGATATGCAATAAGTGGTTTTGTTAATATATCAATATATGTTCTTCTTCCAGAAATACTAAAAGTTGTTTTATCTTTAATTATTGGTCCTTCAAGATTTAATTTAGCAGAAATTAATCCAATACTGGCTTCTCCTTGAATTTTTTCATTATTACCATCCTTCATTCTAACGTCAACAACCGAAGAAACTCTTCCTCCATAATTTGCAGGAAAAGAACCTTTGTAAAATTCAATATTTTTAATTGCATCTGTATTAAATGTTGAAATAAAACCCATTAAGTGATTGGGATTATAAATTGGAATTCCATCAATCAAATAAAGGTTTTGATCCACATTTCCTCCTCTAACATATAATCCTGTTGTTCCTTCTGTTCCACTTTTAACTCCTGGCAAAAGTTGTAATGATTTAAGTAAATCGCTTTCTCCAGTCAATGAAGGCAAGGATGTTACTGTTGAGGGATTAATTACAATCTTTCCTGGTGTTGGGTCTTCAATAAAACGCTTTGCACTACTCTTGTCTTCAATAACAACTTCTTGAAGAGTTGATGAAGAGGGCTTTAAATATACATTAAAGGTGGTATCGTGAATTAGTTTTTTCTTTATTAAAATTTTCTCATAACCAATATAAGAAACAAAAAACTCAACATCACCTTGTGGAACAGCCAATGAAAAGAAACCATAATTATTAGTTGTAGTTCCCAATTTACTTTTCATTTCGTAAATGGTTGCACCAATCAGTGTTTCTTTAGTTTTGTCATCAAACATATAACCACTAATTCTAACATATTTAGTTTTTTGATTTTGAGCATTTACTAAGGAAGATAAACTTAAAAGTAGTATAAGCAGTACAAGGAATTTCTTTTTCATAAGTATATTCGAATTTATGCAGTAATATATTTTTTATTATTCTAAATAAGGCAAAACACTATGATTAACGAATAGTTAGATAAATTATTTTCAATAAAAGATTATTAAATCAAAGCTACAAAAAAATAAGTCCCTATTTAATCAAAATTAATCACCGACTTTTTTAATTTAATCACCGACTTTTTTGAAAAAAGTCCCGTTTATTTTCAAATAAGTGGAGTTTATTTTTAGCTATTAAAGATTTGAATTTAAAACCCAAGATTTTTTAACTCAAAATCCTTCTAACTCTATCAATTCCATCAATACTATTCTAATTTAAAACATCTTTCATTCAGGAATATTTCTTAATTCAGAATTCCAATTCTTTAGATATTCTTCAATTGGTTTTAAATCCATTTCTGCCCTTCTCTTATTTAAATTTATTGGATCAATTACTTCATTCAAATCCAAATAATAAACACCAGTTTTCTCATCAAAACTAATTTGAGTCCCATAAATTTGTTTTGCTCCTAAATCACCTATCATTCTATCCGTCATTAATGCTAAATGACGCTTTTCAGCTTCTCCTTCCTCCACACATTTTCTAAAATGACTATAATAATACTGCATTGTTTTAGGTTCACTATGTTGAATTATTAAAAATGCTGCTCCACTAATTGTTGAGCTAACTTCAGAAATCTTAGGCCAACCTCCATTTTCATGAATTAATTCTTTTAGCTCTTTTAAATTTTTCTTGTTAATTTTATCTTTTATTGGCCAATACTTATCACCTAGTTCCCTGCTATAAGGTAATTTTGCTATATAATAATAATAAGATTGATCCTTAATCCTCATATTAATAAGTTTCTTGGCAAGGTCTATTTTTTTAATTTTACCACTCTTAGCTTGTATTTTATCTAATTGCTTATAAATAATAGTTTCCCACCGCTTATCCTTAATTAATAAATAATATTCTCCAACATCGAATAACCCAGATGTTGAATCTTTATCAAAAACATTATTTATATGATAAAAAGCAGAATCCTTATTTCCTAATAAAGCATGAGCTTTTGAGAGATTAAACTCAACCTCTTTATTCCCACATTTATAATAAGCTTGGGTGTAAAGCAAAATAGATTTCTTTAAGTCTCCTACCTTATTAAATAAACTATCTGCCTCTAATATTATTTTCTCGCACTCAGTTCTATTATCTTGAGGATAAATGTCTTTTGGGATAAATAAACTTATCAATAATAAACACAAAAAATTGCACTTCTTTATATTAGAGACGTTAATCATAATTTATTGTTTAAGTTTATTACTTATATTCTTCTAACACTATCAATCCCGTCAATGCTTTCAATATTTTTTATTAGGCGGCTTAGTTGTTCTGCATCATAAATATATACCATTATTGTTCCTTCAAACAATCCTTCACTACTTTCCATTACTAAACCTCTAATATTGATATTCCATCCTTCTGAAATAACTCCTGTCAATTCTTGCAAAAGTCCCTTTCTATCTATTCCTTTAATTTTAATCCCTGCCAAGAAAGTAATCTTTTCATTTTCCCTCCATTTTGCCTTAATGATTCTATGACCAAACTTACTCATCTCATCAATAGCTTTATTGCAAGTTGTTCTATGAACCTCTATTGAATTTTCTCTAATTAATCCAACAATATCATCTCCTGGAACTGGGCGACAACATGGAGCTGTTATATATTTCATATTCTCCATATTTTGCTTGATAACAACTTGTTCAGGATTTCGCTCAATTTGTCTTTCTATCTCTTCTTTAAGTGATAGCTTTCCTTGTTCCTTATCTCTCTTGGGAGCAAAAGGATTTTTCAGAAACATCCAAGTTGACTTCTTTGGTTTCTTTTTATCAAAACAATGCCTGATGTCTTCCTCTGTTATTTCATTCTTTGCAACTTTGTAGTATAAATCAATATTTTGAGGAATGCCTACATACTTTGAAAGTTTATCAATGTTTTCTTGATTATACTCTATTTCTATTTCTGAAAAAATTGCTTGAAGTTTTTTAGTCCCTTCATCAGTAAATCCTCTTCGGTAATCTCTTAAATAATTTTTTATCCCTTGAATTGCTTTTGATGTTTTAACAAATGAAAGGTATTCTTCTTTAGGATAGGAAATATTAGAAGTAATTATTTCTACTTGATCAGAAGGTTTAAGGCGATGGTCAAGAGTAACAACCTTATAGTTTACTTTTGCTCCCATACAATTTATTCCAAGCTGTGTATGAACGTTAAATGCAAAATCTAAAACTGTTGCTCCTTTTGGAAGAATTATAGATTTTCCTTTTGGCGTGAATGTTGTTATTTCATCAGTAGCTAAGTTAAGTGTAAAGTCATTAACAAAATCAATCGCATTTGCAGATTGATTATCCAACAATTCTCTTACTTTCTCTAACCAATTATCCAAATTATCATCCAACTCTCCTTCTTTAACTTCTTTGTATTTGTAATGAGCTGCAAGTCCCTTTTCTGCAATATCATCCATCCTTTGACTTCTAATTTGAATTTCAACCCAGCGTCCATTATTTGCCTGAACAGTGAAGTGCAATGCTTCATATCCATTACTCTTAGGTTTGGATATCCAGTCTCTAAGTCTATCGTGTTTTTGTTCCTGATAAATTGAGTTGACTATTGAATATACAGAAAAACAAGATACTTTCTCTACTTCAATTGGAACGTCAATTACTACTCTTATTGCAAAAATATCATAAATTTCGTTGAACTGAACCCCTTTATTTTCAATCTTCCCCAAAATAGAAGTTATGGATTTAACTCTTGCAGAACAAACAAATTTATATCCATTATTTGTTAATGCTTCTTTTATTGGAGATGCAAACTCTTTAATAAAAACTTCTCTTTCCTCTTCTGAATCTTTAAGTTTATCAACAATCTCTTTGTAACCTCTTGGATTTATGTAGCGTGTTGCTAAATCTTCCAACTCACTCTTTATTTGATATAATCCCAAACGATGAGCTAAAGGGACATAAAGCATTTGCGTTTCGGAAGCAATTTTCAATTGCTTATCCTCTCTCATAGAGTCTAAAGTACGCATATTATGAAGTCTGTCGCATAACTTCAAAAGAATTACACGAACATCATCACCCATAGCAGTTAAAAGCTTTTTGAAGTTTTCTGCTTGAATGGAATTTGTTGCATAATCAAAAACGCCTTCAATTTTAGTCAATCCATCAATTATTTGAGCAACTCTATCATCAAATATAGTTCTAATATCTTCTAAAGAATATTCAGTATCCTCAACAACATCATGAAGCAAAGCACAAACTACAGCAGTTGGTCCAAGTCCTAAATCCTCAGCTGCAATTCTTGCAACCTCCATAGGATGATAAATATATGGTTCTCCTGTTTTTCTTCTAACACCACCATGAGCCTTTAGTGCAACAGTAAATGCTCTTCTTACCTGCCTTTTCTCTTCTCTTGAAGCAGTAGAAGAAATTAATTTAATAAGATGCTTATATCTTTTAAGTATCTCTACCCTCTCTAGATCTTCATCAATAATATACATACAACTAAATATCTCTTTTTTTCTTAAAAAACTCTTTTATCAAAGCCAAACATTCATCTTCCAAAACACCAGAAGTAATCTTTGTTTTTGGATGGAATAAATTAACACCACATTGAGAAGAACCTCTTTTTTCATCTTTTGCTCCATAAACCACCCTTCCTATCTGAGTCCAATAGCTTGCACCTGCACACATAACACAAGGCTCTAAAGTAACATATAGGGTGCAATCGTTCAAATATTTTCCCCCTAAAGCATTTGCAGCAGAAGTGAAAGCCTGCATTTCAGCATGAGCAGTGAAATCATTTAAACGTTGAGAAAGATTATGAGCCCTTGCAACAATTCTATCTCTGCACACAATAACTGCACCAATAGGAACCTCATCTATACTCATTGCAAATTTGGCTTCCTTTAATGCCTCATGCATATAAAAATCATCATCTTTAACTAAAACAGAACTCATAAACTAACTTTTAATGATGACAAAATTACGAAAAACAAATCAAAAAATTGTATTTTTGCCGAAAATACAGTAGAAATTGGAACAATCACATAAATACAAACACAGCATGCCAATCCAAATACGATTTAGCGATTTGGATGCACTTAATCACGTTAACAACAGCTACCATTCTCAATACTTTGATGTTGGGAGAATAAATTACTTTGAAGCTGTAATGGGCAGCAAAGTGGATTGGAGTAAAATAATGGTGGTAATTGTTCATATCGAAATTGACTTTTTAGAGCCAATAATTCAAGGCGATAAGATAAATGTAGAAACAAAAATTATTAGCTTTGGAAACAAAAGCATGAAAATGTTACAACGTTTGGTTGACAGCCAAACAGGGAATATTAAATCCATTTGCCAAACAATTCTTTCAGGATATAACCACTCAAATAATTCTTCAATGGTTATTCCAGAAGAATTTAAATCAATATTTTTGGAATTCGAAAAGGATTAGAAGCATTATTTCTAACTTTTTCAATTGTATTATTTATCTATAAGAGGAGTAATTAAACCTTCATATATAAAAAAAGAAAGCGTGTAGAAATAATCCACACGCTAATCCACAATTATGAAAACAAAAAAGCCTCACGGCTTTTGTAGTCTCGGGCGGATTTGAACCGCCGACCCCTACATTATCAGTGT
>DHDW01000050.1:18974-19157 GCA_002399565.1 Bacteroidales bacterium UBA4866
GACGGGCGGTGTGTACAAGGCCCGGGAACGTATTCACCGCAGCATGGCTGATCTGCGATTACTAGCGAATCCAACTTCACGGAGTCGGGTTGCAGACTCCGATCCGAACTGAGATAGGCTTTTGAGATTGGCATCACATCGCTGTGTAGCTGCCCTCTGTACCTACCATTGTAGCACGTGTGT
>DHDW01000015.1:0-136 GCA_002399565.1 Bacteroidales bacterium UBA4866
ATATTATTGCCTCCTCTGATGGGTTGCCTGTTAAAGATGTTAATATTTCTGTGAAAGGTAAAACTATCGGCACTTCTTCCAACGATAAAGGGAATTTTATTCTTAAGAATGTGTCTTTGCCTTGTGATTTAAAAAT
>DHDW01000015.1:462-1774 GCA_002399565.1 Bacteroidales bacterium UBA4866
CGATAAAAAGCATCTTTCAGTTTTCACCTTTGAGGACTATAGGAAAAGAACACAAGAGATACCTAAAGAATGTAATGAGGTTAGTTATGATTTGCAAAACAAATTAAGAGTAAAGAAGGATGGCAGGGATGATTATTGGAGAATAACAAGTTCGGACACTTCTTTAAAATATTATATATATGATTCCCTTATTAATGGAGTAGGTTATATTATTGCAAGCCCAAAGAATTATACAGAGAATAAATATAATGCTTTTAATATTTGGTTTAAGGATTATTTTAAGGAAGGAAAAGGCTATCAAATAGAAGCATTAATTAATAATGGGATTAATATTATTGCTTGCTTTGATAACGGAGTTTATTTCTCTAATGAAAAAGGTTGGTGGCGTCAACATAAAGAATTATATCGCATATATACAGATAGCAAAGGAAAAATTAAGTTTAGAAAAGTTTATTATATTTTTAGTGATATTGATGAATGGTTAAACTTTAACACCACAACATCTCTATCACAAGGTAAAATAATAGAGAATTTAAATATAAGTAATAAACTGACAAATAAATTTTCTCTAATGATGAAATCAAATTCAATATTAGGGTCATATGTTAATAGAGCAATAACTACGCCTTTTTGGATACAAGATCCTTATACTGGTATACCAAAAGCTAATCCTATGAATTTAAAGGTTCAATACATGAACAAAGCATATCCAATTCCTGTTTATTTTGAATCAACTCAAAAGCATCTTTATATTTTTAATTATGAAAAAGGGGCGATACATAAGATTGATGAAAATAACAATTTTATCTCATCAACTAAAATGGATTCAATTGTAATGAAAGATTGGAGGAATCAAATTCTTTTTGATAGAGAAGGCAATAGATGTTTTATAAGACAAAATCAAACAACTTTAAAAGAATTAGATTTAAATACTGGAGAATATATTAGAACTATTAAGCTTCCTCAAAACAAGATAGAAAAGATTAGAATTGTTAAGAATTATATTTACTATACTGCCGCTGTGGAAGGAGCAAATGCTTTGGAAAGACAACTATTTAAACTAAGGATTAATGATGAGTTAACTCAAAACTAATATCATGAAAAGGTTTATTGTTCTTTTGGTTTCTTTATTTTGTTGTTACTTATTGTTTCCTCAAAATGTAACAATAAAAGGGCATATTATTGCCTCCTCTGATGGGTTGCCTGTTAAAGATGTTAATATTTCTGTGAAAGGTAAAACTATCGGCACTTCTTCTGATGAGAAAGGGAACTTTATTCTTAAGAATGTATCTTTGCCTTGTGATTTAAAAAT
>DHDW01000015.1:2084-3082 GCA_002399565.1 Bacteroidales bacterium UBA4866
CGATAAAAAGCATCTTTCAGTTTATACATTTGAAGACTACAGGAAAAGGACACAGGAGATTCCTAAGGAATGTAATGAGGTTAGTTTTGATTTGCAAAACATATTAAGAGTAAAGAATAGTGATAAAGCTGAGTATTATAAATTGCTTTTTGATAAAAAATTCAACATAAGCCTTGAACATCAAAGTTGTGATATTATTGAAAGAGGAGCACAATTAATATATTTTGATACAGATAGTTACAATCCAAGAAGCAAGGAGCATTTTGGTTTATTTTGGAGTGAGACATATAATTTTGCTTGGAATAAATTTTCTATTATATCTTCTTTTGCTGATAATATATTTTTCTATACTTTATGGAATAAAAATAATACTTTGCTCTTGTATCTTATCTCAAAAAAAGATGATAGATTAGAATACAAAGTTGTTTATTATACAACCCATAGATGTGGAGATTGGTTTTCTAATTATGGATATTCTTCTAATATTGATGATTCTTCCATATTAAAATCTATTAAAGATAATTTTGGGTATCTTCTATCATTAGGTACTTTTTATCTTTATGGGAAACTTCCCTTATTTGTAAAAGTTATAGACAATAATCTTTATTTATTAAACTTTGATGTAATGAAGATTTACAAGTTAGATAATAACGGGGTTTTAGTATCAACAATAGAGATTGATGATTATTTTGCAAATATTGATTACATTTACTTAAATGATGTTATTCTTAATCAAGACAATAATAAAGTTTATGTACGCTATCAATCTTCCAAAACAACTTTAAAAGAAATAGACTTAACAACAGGGAAATATATTAGAACTATTAAGCTCCCTCAAAACAGAATAGAGAAGATTAGAATTGTTAAGAATTATATTTACTATACTGCCGCTGTGGAAGGAGCAAATGCTTTGGAAAGACAACTATTTAAACTAAAGATTAATGATGAGCTAACACAAAAATAAAAAAACATCAATCATAATTAAAAATATAAAGGAC
>DHDW01000015.1:3263-29095 GCA_002399565.1 Bacteroidales bacterium UBA4866
TATAAAGGACTTATTTCCAATTATGATTGGGTTTTTCACTTTTCACTAAATAAAGGTAAGTTTTTTATTCCTAAAAGTTACTCAAGTTACCGAAGTTACCATGCTTTAATGATCAATAAAAAGGGCTGGTGTTATTCTTCTAATTTAATTAGCCCTTGGTTAATCATATTATAGATTTTGTTTTTGCTTATTCCCAATTTCTCAGCAACGTAATATACTTTATTATCATACTTTTCAAGGAAATGAGACACAATTTCTGCTTCATACTCTTTTAATGTTTTTTCTTTTGAGAAGAAGCATTCTGCTTGGTTGCCTTTTGGAAGATAGATTTCTTCTGGATAAATTATTGAAGAGCTTGATGTCATTAGTGTTAGTTCAATGATTGCTCTTAGCTCTCTGAAATTTTGAGGATAATGGTAAGACATCAGCAATTTCTTTGCTCCATTGCTTAATTGCTTTAATGGTTTCCTATTTTTCTTGCAATAATCCAAAATAAAGATATTGGCTAAATCAATTATCTCCTCTCCAAAATACCTTAAGGCAGTAAGTTCAATCTCCATTTCACTTAGAAGATTATATAATTCAAAAATAAATCTACCTTTTTCTACTTCTTCTATAAGGTTCTTAGTTGTTGATGCAATAAACCTTATATTGTACTGCTTTGTTTTAAGGCTATTTTGGTCTTTGACTTTCTTTGTTTTAATAAATTCAATTAGGTTTAACTGATTATCATGCTCTAAATTGGCAATCTCATCCAAATATAAGGTTCCTTCATCGGCTGTTTCCAAATAGGAAAATTTATTAGTCAGTTTTGTTATTGTTGTTACATTAAGAGTTACGAAAGTATTGCTCTTTCTTAATGAATTATTGTGAATAGATTGTGCTGTGTATTCTTTTCCAGAACCCAGCTCTCCTCTAATAAGAACATTCTTATCACTATTTGATGCTTCTAAAATTAAATTACCTAATTTTTTTATTTCCGACATTTCCCTTTTAAACAAAAAAAATCAACTACAAAAGAAATTCCTACTTAACTATCTTGAATGTTTTAGTGAAACTACTTGACTCTAATTTAACTATATAAAGCCCTCTATTTTGATTTGAAATATCAATTGAGGTTTGAATAATTCCACTATTAGGCTTATTTAACTTAGCACCTATCAACTTAGCATTAATATCAAATAATGAAATATTTAAATCCTCTTCAATGTTTTTTACATCAATCTTAATTGAGCTTTCTTTTTCATTGTAATAAATATTTGCTGAAATACTATTTGCCAATACATCATTTGTGGAAAGTTGAGTTAAATTCCAATGAGTTAAACTATCCATAACAATTGCGTTTACTATTTGCTGATATCTTTGTGCAGTTTCAGCACTCAATTGATAATTGAATGATGAGTTTACATTTTCTTTAAAGATTGAGGAATAAAGAACACAAGCAGCTAAATAGGAACCATCGTATGATGGATGTGAATTATCGGAACTATGTAGTACATAATTTGAATCTAAGTTAATTGAATAACGCCAAGCAGCTCCAATTGGTGCAACAGATGAATTAAAGTCCAAAGCCATTTGTCTATAATTATTATATAGCTCTTGTGACATTGAAGAATATGTACAAAATGGAGGATAGAAAGGGCAATTTGTTACATCTCCATATCTATATCCCCAAGTCATAAAGAAAATAACCTTTCCATTTGGATTATATGCTTTGAAAAGAGAGTCTAATTTTTGTGCATAAGGATAAACTTCGTCCATAAATTGTCCTTGTGGGAATGCTACCTCTTGACTTTGTCCTTGAATAACCATAAAATCAAAGCCTCCTTGTTTAATTGTATTTATTACTGAAGAGTTATTCCAATGTGTTTGAAAACGTGCACCTCCAGAAAGAAACTCAGTAGATTGAATTTCTTTTTCTTGGCTTTGAGTCAATCTTTCAACAATATCTGTTAAATCGTTTACATAAGTGTAGCTATTACCAAGATAAAGTACTTTTGTTGGAGTTTGTGCAAATAAGCAAAGATTTATTAGAATAAATGAGAAAACAAATATTGGTCTTTTCATCTTTTTCTCTTTTTTAACGAGTTCCAACACTACCTATAACATTATTATCTTGATAATGTCCTAAGAATAGAATTTCTTTTTCAAAAGTTAAGAATAATGTTTTATAGAAAGGCATTTTATTTATTTTTGTATTGTATGCTTCATGCCAACGCCATGAGCCATCATTATATATTTGAACAAAATTCACTTGAGTTCTTGACTTATCAGAATCATAGTTTCTAACAGGCCAAAAACTAACATCATCATAATTAGCTTGATGGTCATTAAACATTAAATAAATTCCATAACGATCTTTTGTTAAAGCATAGGAATTAAACTGATCACTTCCTCTATAAGTCTTTTGACGTTTAGGAATATAGGAACTTCCACTTACAAAACCTGTTTTATCAATATTTGTTATAATTATATCTCTATAGAAATTTGCATCTTCTCCAGTTGGCAAATCTCCTCTTCTTTTTGGTGGCACAACTTTAGAAGCAAATTTTTGTTCTCCAACCATTATGCAGTTACCTCCCACCATAGGGTAGAGATGGTCAACTGTTGCAACCATATCTGACGGATAAGGCAACCCTGATTTTTTATTTATATCATCATCTGTTTCATATTCCTTAAATTCTAATGTTGAGGAGTTTTTCTTAAATCCTCTTCTGTGGTCATAAATAAAAGAGAAAGCCCCTACTGCAAGATTAGGTTTGTCAGTTGAAGTGCTGTAATAACCTGCAACTAAATAGTCTTCTTCAAATCCAAAAGCACATTTAATATCTGTTGCCCAAGCTTTATCTAATTGCTCTTCGTGTCTTCTTTCTTCAAATTCATTAATCCAAATTAAATGTGTCTTCCCATCAGTATATACTTTCTTCTTACTTGTTGAAAAAGAATTGACAGCAAGTAAACTTCTCTTTCCGTCATTACTAACAGCAATGTCTTTAATAAGGTATGCATCATTACTTACTGAAAGTTTATGAGTTTTCTCCCATAAAAGACGCATCTGATCATCATAAATTTCAATATTTACACCCTTTCCTGTGGTATCGTTGGTTAAGAATCCAAAAGCTAATTTTGATTTATTTTCTGAAAAATTAAATAGATAAGGTTTTTGTCCTTCAATTGAGAAATAGTTATAGGACTTAAATTTGATTGGCTTCTCACCTACCAAACGCATATCTTTTGTATGAAAGAATTGATAGTAAAGATTTGCCTTCCCTGTTTTAATTTGTTGTGCTTGCTTATTTTTTCTTGAACTTCCTTTCTTTTCAACAGCTTTATCTTCTGAAACCCTACTTAGAACAAATCCAATCAACTCTCCAGAACGCCATGTTTGTTCAATTTTAAAAGAAGAATGTCCAAAATCCATTTTATATATTTTTTGAACATTTTTGTCCTTATCAATTCTTGCCATATAGTAGTTTAGCTTAAACTCTCCTGCACCTTCATATTCATTCAACAAGTACCACATATAATATCCATCGTGATCTTCCATAACTATTTGAGCATCCTCGCAAGATTCAATTATATTGTAAAATCTTTGTCCCCAAGTTACATCAATTTGAGCCATAGAAGCAAAGGAGAATAATAAAATTGCTATTGATAAAAAAACTCTTTTCATACTTTTTCCTTAATTAATTTCGTTTTGAAAGGGCAAATATACAGAAATATTTACCAGAAGGATAAACTTTTTCAAATTTTCTTGTCTAAGGTTATGTATTAAATTAATATGAAATAATCATTTTGATTGTTTTCTAACTATCTAAAATTGTAATTTTGCAAATCAAATAAATTAAAACAAACATGAACAAATCAACTAAATCAATACTAACTATTATATTAAGTATATTTTTTCTATCTCTTTCTTCAACAGAACTAACCTTTGCTCAACAAAAGTCAAAAGGACCAAATCAAGGAGATGTACCTTCAAAACCATCAACCACTAACATTAGTAAACCTAAAGGAAAACTATTTGGAAAAGTTATTGATGCGGTAAGCAACGAAGCAATGCAATATGTAAATGTTGTTATTCTTAGAGCAAAAGATTCTACATTAGTAAATGGTACTATCACTGACGAAAAAGGAAACTTTGTTTTACAATCAGATCTTGGCAACTATCTTCTTCGCTTTACATTTATAGGCTATAAAGATATATACAAGCCAATTAAAGTATCGAAACAAGACGTCGATTTGGGAATAATTAATCTAAATCTTGGAGCTGAAACATTGCAGGGAGTTGAAATTACAGCAGAAAGAAGTATGATGGAATATCAACTTGACAAAAGGGTTGTGAACGTGGATAAAAATATTGTTAGCAGTGGAGGTTCAGCAACTGATGTTTTGGAAAATGTTCCTTCTGTTGCTGTTGACCAAGAAGGAAATGTATCACTAAGAGGAAGTGGAAATGTTACTGTTTTGGTTGATGGAAGACCAAGTGAATTGCTTGGAAGCGACCTACAAACTGTATTGGAGCAAATACCTTCTGCTTCTATTGCAAGCGTTGAAGTTATCACAAACCCTTCTGCAAAATATAATCCTGAAGGAATGAGTGGGATTATTAATATTGTTTTAAAAGAAAAAGGCAACAAAGGATTTAATGGCTCCGTTTCTGCCTCCACTGGAGTTGGAATAAATGATGAGATAAGAACAAATGAAAAAATGAATACTGATAAATTCCTTTTTCCTCAATCAAGTGTATCTGCTCAACTAAACTATTCTGCAAAGAAATACGCTATATTTTTTAATGGAGATATAAGATATTTTGAAACCTCAAGTAATGGATTTAACGAAAAGACTATGTTATCCAACAACCAAACTCTTCTTCAAAATCGATACACTGACGGCAATAGACTTGGAAGAGGATTTAAGATTGGAGGAGATTGGTATATAAATAATAAGAATACTCTTAGTTTATCTTATAATTTGAGAAAAGGAGGAACTCCTCCAAAAGGAATAAGTAAGGAAAATTTATTTGCATGGGATAATGCTAACCCTAATGATAGTTTAAACCCAAATAATTATTTTGGATTAGAAACCGGAAAAAGGAATATGTTCTTTCAAAACATAACTCTTAACTATGAAAAGAAATTTAACAAGAAAGATCAAATCTTAACCCTTGATGCAAATTGGAATTTTGGAAAGTTTTCAAATAACAATACACAAATAAGGAGTTTTAATGAAGATTCAGAAGAAACTTTCTACTTGAATAATGTTTCAAAATCTAATAGTGATAGAGCTTTTGTAACACTTAATTATGTTCATCCTTTTTCAGAATCCTTAAAACTGGAAACTGGATACAATCTAAACTATGTAAATACTAATGCAAATTATGATTATTTCCCTTCAAGAGACATGGTTAGAGATGACAGCATGAGTTATATTTTTAAATACAAAGAATCTGTTCATGCACTTTATGGAACTTTGGGATATAGTTTCAACAAAAAACTTTCTGCTCAACTTGGTTTAAGATTGGAACAAGTTTTTAGAGATGGTTCAAAACTACAAAACAATGAAGAATTATTCTTCCCAAAAGATCAAGACACAAAAAATTATTTTAGTATTTATCCTACTCTTCATATTTCATATAACTTCACCGATTCTCAATCAGGACAAGTTTCTTATTCAAGAAGAATTAGAAGACCTGACCCATGGTCATTGGCACCATACATAGATATAAATAATCCTTCTTATATTCGTTTTGGAAATCCTGATATTTTGCCAGAATATACAGATGCTTTTGAAGTTGGGTATTCCAAAATCTTTCCGACAACAACAATATTTACTTCATTGTATTACAGAGTAACAAATAACGCAATAACCCATTTCAATTTCTTATGGAATGAAGCTAATGCAAGAGAATATGGTTTTGATTGGGTTTGGGATGTTGCAGGAATAGAATATGCAGATGGACAAAGAATTGCTAATACATCTTTAAATCTTTCCAAAAGTTCGAATTATGGAGCAGAACTGATTATTGACCAAAAAATAACAAAGTGGTGGAAAGCTAATTTGAGTGGAAACCTTTACGGAATGTATCAAGATGGAAGAGAGTTTGGTGGAAATCTTGTTCAAACCATTAATTGGGATGCTAAATTAAACACAACAATTACTCTTCCTAAGAGCTGGGTTATTCAAATCTCTGGACAATATATGCCTAAAAGAGAAAATATTCAAGGATATACAGACCCAATGTATTGGTTAGACCTTTCCGTAAAGAAAGATATTCTTGACAAAAAAGGGAATATTAGTTTGAGGTTCTCCGACATATTCAACACAAGAGAAAGGTCAAGATACACTTTCACAGAAAACTACAAAGAATACTCTGTTAACCACAGAACATCTCAATACATTGTTTTATCATTTAGCTATCGTTTTGGAGCTGTTAATAAAGATCAAATGCAAAAACAGAAAAAACGTCAATCAGGCGAACAAAATGGTGATTCAGATAGTATGGGAGAAGAATAATCCCTAATGAGTGAAGAAATTTTTGATATAATTAGAAAAAAATATGTTGCCTTAACCTCAGAAGAAAAGGTTAGGCAACATATTATTTCCATACTTATTAATGATAAAAACATCCCACTTTCTTTAATTGCAGTAGAAGCTCAAATAAAGGTTGGAAAACTAATCAAACGTTTTGATATTTTGGTTTATGACCGCCAGTTAAACCCATGGATGATTATTGAATGTAAGAAAGAAGATATATCTCTTAGTCCAGAAATCCTTAATCAGGCAATAAGATATAATCAAACAATAAATGCTCCTTATCTTTTAATAACCAATGGCAAAGATTTCTTTTGTTTCAAACAAGATAATCTTACTTCCCAACTAAAACCTCAAGAAGAGTTCCCTGTTTTCCCTTCAAAAACATCTTAATAAAAAAAGTCCCTTATAAATAAATTTAAGTGCCGACTTTTTTTCATTATGTCCCGTTTATTTTTTAATAAAAAGGGATATTTTCTATTGAACTTTATTTATAAAGTTTAAGCTTGTTAAGATAATATCTTAATAAGGAGAAAAAATGTACTGAAAATAATCTCTTATTCAAAATAAACTTCCTAACTTTGCAAATTATTAAACATATTTAGTTAGTTGAAGTTATTATCAAACATACAAACAAAATGACAACAAAAACACTTAACGAGAAAGAGAATGTTGTTGTAAGATTCGTTGGAGACTCTGGCGATGGAATGCAACTTTCGGGAACTCTTTTCTCCGAAACAGCTGCTTTGGACGGAAATGATATAGCAACATTTCCTGATTATCCCGCTGAAATTAGAGCTCCTCACAACACAATTGCTGGAGTTTCTGGTTTTCAAGTTCAAATAGGAAAAAGAATTTACAGTTCAGGAGATAATTGCGATGTTTTGGTTGCAATGAATCCTGCTTCTTTAAAATCTAACCTTAAATGGGCAAAAAAAGGAGGAATAATTATAGTAGATATTGACACATTCACCGATGACGCTATCCAAAAGGCTGGTTATACAAACAATCCATTGGAAGATGATTCATTGTCAAGCTATATTTTGGTTAAAGCCCCAATGACTGCAATGACCGTTGAAGCTGTTAAAGATATTTTTACAGACAAACGTTCATCAGAGCGTTCAAGAAACATGTTTGCATTGGGTATGATTTTCTATATTTTCAGTAAAGACTTAACTCATACCGATGCATATTTAGATAAGAAATTTAAAAAGAGTCCAGATGTAATTGCAGCCAACAAAGCAGTTGTTAGAGCAGGATATAACTTCTGTGAAAACACAGATGTTATTCAAGCCGAAAGAGCAGTTGTTGGACATGCTCAAATGCCAAAAGGCAAATACAGAAACATAACAGGAAACATTGCAACTGCATGGGGATTGCTTGCTGCAGCAGAAAAGGCGAACCTTCCTTTATTCTTAGGGTCTTATCCTATCACTCCTGCAACAGATATTTTGATTGAATTAGCAAAACATAAATCACTTGGAGCAAGAGTTTTTCAAGCAGAAGACGAAATAGCAGGAATTTGTTCTGCAATTGGAGCTTCTTTTGCTGGAGCTATGGCTTGTACTACAACTTCTGGTCCTGGTCTTTCATTGAAGAGCGAAGCAATTGGATTAGCAGTTATGACCGAACTTCCTCTAATTATTGTTGATGTTCAAAGAGGAGGTCCTTCAACAGGATTGCCAACAAAAACAGAACAATCTGACCTTTACCAAGCTTTGTTTGGAAGAAATGGAGAAGCTCCTTGCATTGTTATTGCAGCATCATCTTCAGCAAATAGTTTCTATTATGCATTTGAAGCAGCAAGACTTTCATTGGAACACATGACTCCAACAATTCTTTTAACAGATGGTTATTTGGGAAATGGTTCTCAACTATTCCGCATCCCAAAAATGTCAGAACTTCCAACAATCAATCCACCTTTTGCAACACCTAACGACACAACCTATATGCCATACAAACGTAATCCAGAAACACTTGTTAGAGAGTGGGCAATTCCAGGAATGGAAGGATTGCGTCATAGAATTGGAGGATTGGAAAAATTAGATGGCAAAGGAAGTGTTTCAACTGAGAGCGCTAACCACCAATTAATGGTTAACAACAGAGCACAAAAGGTTCAAAAAGTTGCTGACAGACTTCCTGATCAAAAAGTTATGGGAGATGAAGATGCAGAACTATTGGTAGTTGGTTGGGGCGGAACAGAAGGAGCATTGAAACTTGCAGTTGAAGAACTAAGAGATGAAGGAAAGAAAATTGCTTTCACTCACTTCAACTACATTATGCCACTTCCAAAAAATACTGGCGATATATTGAAAAAATATAAAAAGATAATAGTTTGTGAATTGAACATGGGACAATTTGTAAACTATTTAAGAATGAACTTTGAAAATATTCCAATGCTTCAATACAATAAAGTACAAGGATTACCTTTCGAAGTTAGTGAATTAAAAGAAAAGTTTAAACAAATTTTAGGAGAATAATAATATGGCTATAGAACATTCACCCGTACAACTTACAAAAGCAGATTTTGCAAGTGATCAAATGGTTAAATGGTGTCCAGGTTGTGGAGACCACGCAATTTTAGCATCAATATTAGGAATATTTCCTGAAATAGGATATAAGAAAGAAAACTTCTGTGTAGTTTCAGGAATTGGTTGTTCTTCACGTTTCCCTTACTATGTAAATACTTATGGATTTCATGGTATTCATGGACGTGCAGGAGCAATTGCAACAGGAGTAAAGATAGCCAATCCACATTTAAGTGTTTGGATAGCTTCTGGAGATGGAGATGCAACAGCAATTGGAGGTAACCACTTCATTCATCTTATTCGTCGTAATATGGATATGAACTATATTTTGTTTAATAACCGTATTTATGGATTAACAAAAGGACAATATTCTCCAACAACAAAACAAGGACAAGTTACCAAAACTTCTCCTTTTGGAGTAATTGACTATCCTTTCAACCCAGGCGAATTGGTAATTGGTTCAAGAGGAACTTTCTTTGCAAGAGCAATTGACAACTCTCCAAAAACCTTAGGAGAAGTTTGTAGAGCAATGGCAGCTCATGATGGAGCAGCAATTGTGGAAGTATTGCAAAACTGCGTAATCTTCAATGACAAAACACACGCTGAAGTTACAAACAGAGAGTTTAAAGAAGAACGTCAATTGTGGTTAGAACAAGGGAAACCAATGATTTTTGGCAAGAACAGAGACAAAGGTATTATCTTGAAAGGGAATCATCTTGAAGTTGTTGAAATAGGCAAGGACGGAATTACTGAAGAAGATTTATTAGTACACGATGCAACAAGAGAAAACACTGGAGTTCATATGATGTTGGCTCAAATGTGCCCACCAGAATTCCCAATGGCTTTTGGAGTTATTCGTGCCGTTAAAGCACCAACCTATAATCAAATATTTGAAAAACAAATGGAAGAAGCAAATCAAGTTTCTCCAATCAAATGTGTTGATGACTTACTAAACAGTGGAGATACTTGGGAAGTATAACCCTAAAACACTATAAAACGAAAAGCAGTTCCAAAAGAACTGCTTTTTTTATTTGTTCAAAATGGCAGCTATATGTATAGTTTTCATTAAATAATAATTATAACTTTATACCGTTAAAAATAATATATTTATATTTGCGATATCAATTAACCATTTAAAAATTATTGTATGAAAAAAGAAACAATGATTCAGTTAGTAATATTTATTATTACATTTGTTGAAGTTCTACTATTAATACTACTTCCTTATTGTGGAGACTTTTTAAAGTTTTTTAGAGTAGAAGGAGCCAATTGGTGGGGAATTATCCTACTCATTAATGGATTTGTATTAACTACAATTTTACAAAAGGCTTTTAAGGATAAAATCAAATCATCTAATATTTTGCTTTGGATAATTGTTGGAGCATTGATTTTTATTCTCCCTTATAGTTTAATACGTTTACCTCATACAACATTAGGAGTAGCAAATGCAATTAATATATTAATTGGGATAATTTCGTCTTATTTATTTTTTAAAACACATTCAAAAACAAATAAAGCTATTATAGCAATTATCACTATTCTATATGCTATTTCTTATATAGTATATTTTCATAGTGCGTTATTATTGTGATTTTTCTTCCAATTCCAAAGACAAATCTTCCCAAAGTTGCATCTTTTGCATTAGAAGGTCTTTCTTTGATTGATATGTTTTGTAGAAATTATCGTCTAATGTCAGGGTTTGAATTATATTGGGGTCTGCAAGTTTAGAGTCAATCTCTTGGATTTCTTCTTCAAGTTTTTCAATCTCCTGTTCTGTTTTCTCAATCTTTGTTCTAATCTTTCTTAGCTCCCTCTCCCACTCCTTTGACTTTTCATAATCCATTTTATTCTTTGAAACAACGGCTGTTTTATTTTGAGAATCCTTTGCCTTTGTTGTTTCTAATGTTTTTAGGTCTTCAATTTTACGGTATTCAAGATATTCAAATATATCGCCTTTAAACTCTGTGATGTGTTTATTGCGGAATTCATAAAGGCTATTGGTAAGTCCTTGAAGGAAATCCCTATCGTGAGAAACAATAATTAATGTTCCATCATAACGAATTAAAGCATTCTTCAAAATATCCTTTGAATCCATATCCAAATGGTTGGTTGGCTCATCCAGAACCAAAAGATTAACGGGCGAAAGTATTAGTTTGGCAAGTGCCAACCTTGACTTCTCCCCTCCCGAAAGTACCTTTACTTTCTTGTCAATATCATCTTCTCCAAACAAAAAGCTGCCTAAAATATTCCTAATCTTTGAACGAATGTCTCCAACTGCAACCTCATCAATGGTTTCAAAGACTGTTTTGTTTCCATCCAAGAGTGCGGCCTGATTTTGTGCAAAATAGCCAATGGAAACTTGATGTCCTTCCTTATATTCACCACTATAATCAGTTATCTCTCCAACAATAACTTTTGAAAGCGTACTCTTTCCCTCTCCATTCTTACCAACAAAAGCAATCTTATCGCCTCTTTCAATTATTATATTAACATCTTTCAAAATCTCTTTCTCTCCATACTTCTTCCCTAAGTTTTTCATCTGCACAACAATCTTTCCTGAATGTGGAGAAGGAGGAAAACCAAAATGAATGGTTGAAGTGTCAATTTCATCAATGGTTTCAAGCTCCATTTTCTCAATTAGCCTAATCCTTGACTGAACTTGCTTTGCCTTTGAAGCCTTATAGCGAAAACGTTCAACAAATTTCTCAATTTCTGCAATCTGTCTTTGTTGGTTAGTTAAAGTTTGCTTTTGCGTTTCCCTTCTTTGGTTTAAAAGTTCAACATATTCAGAGTAGGAAGCCTTGTAGTCGTAAATCTTTCCAGCAGTTATCTCAATTGTTCTTCTTGTTATATTGTCCAAAAATACCCTATCGTGGGACACCAAAACAACAGCACCAAAATAATTTATCAAAAAATTCTCCAGCCATCCTATAGATTCAATATCCAAGTGATTAGTTGGCTCATCTAAAAGAATAATGTCTGGCTTTTTCAAAAGAATCTTCGCTAACTCAACCCTCATTTGCCAACCAGAACTAAACTCCGTTATCTTCCTTCCAAAATCATTGCGAGAAAAACCCAAACCCAACAAAACCTTTTCAGCCTCAGCCTGAGCATTTGCAGCATCAATCAAAATAAGTCTTTCATTTGCCTCAAATTGAAGATGAAGAAGACGTTCATACTCCTCACTTTCATAATCTGTTCTTTGAGCAATTTCTTCGTTAAGCTCTTCTATTTTCTTTTCCAATAACTTTGCCTCCTCAAAAGCAGTAAGAGTTTCATCCAAAATATTCATTGAGGAAGAAGGAATCATTTCCTGAGGCAGATAACCAATGGTTTGAGATTGCGAAACAATAATTGTTCCACTTTGTGGCTCTTGTTGCTTGGATAGAATTTTTAAAAGAGTACTCTTACCTGCACCATTCTTCCCAACAAGTCCAATTCTGTCCTTATCAGCAATAACAAAGGATACATTATCAAAAAGTTCAATCCCAGAAAAAGCAATAGATAGATTATTAACTGTAATCATTCAAATATTTAGATTTATAAAGTAGAAAATAATCTGCAAAGATAAGAAGATTGATTCTGTTTTCATCAATAAAAAATAAAACCTCCAATGAACAAAAAGAAACATCAGTTAAAATAAACAAAATATAAATCTCCAAAAACAACGTTTTAGCCTAACAAAACAAGACTTATAACTAACTAAACCTCAATTTAATCTAAACATCATGCCATGATGTTCTCGAATTCATGCCATGAATTACTCGGAATCATGCCATGAATTGACCGAAATCATGCCATGAATTGGAGAGAATCATGCCATGAATTGGAGTAAATCATGGCATGATTCCGACATCAAATCCCTATAAAAAAAGTTCAAAACCCTATTTAAGCAGATTGAAAGCCTATTTATTGAGATTTAAACAAGGAGTATTTGGATAGAAACTTCCAACTATTTATGCTAATAAATATATTTTTTGAATTATAATTTTTGAAATTCAATTAATAAAAACATTATCTTTGCCAATATAAACAAAGAGATAGAGCAACCAAAATAATACTTATGAAATATAATGAATTGGAACTTGCAATCAAAGAGGCACACTCTTCACTTCAACAAAATACAATAAAAGCAATAAATCGTAATATAACAATTCGCAATTGGTTAATTGGTTATTATATTGTTGAATTTGAACAAAAAGGAGAAGATAGAGCAAAATATGGTTTACGGCTTTTAAAATCATTAGAAGAATCAATTAACACTAAAGGCTTAAATGAAACTTTATTTAAATGGAGTAGAATATTTTATAATCTTTATCCGTCAGTTGAAGATGTAATTTCTGCAACATTATCTCAAATCACAGATTTAAATATTACTCAAATATGTGCGACGTCGCACGAATCAATAAATAATAATATTTTATCAAAAAGTGAGACGCTGTCGCACGAATTACAAACTCCACATACAGATATATTTAAATTAATTTCAAATCTTTCATTTTCTCATATAAGAGAACTTCTTGTTATTGATGATAAAGCCAAAAGATTTTTTTATGAAACAGAATGCATAAAAGGAAACTGGAGTGTAAGAGAGCTTAGAAGACAAATAAATACTCTACTCTATGAAAGAAGTGGGATGAGTAAAAACTCAGAAAAACTTATTCAATTGACAAATGAAAATATTAAATATTCTAATATTGAAGATATAATAAGGCAGCCATTTACATTTGAATTTTTGGGATTAAAGGCTAAAGATGTGGTTGAAGAAAAAGACATTGAAACAGCACTTCTAAACAATCTACAAGAATTTTTATTGGAACTAGGTTATGGATTTTGTTTTGAAGCAAGGCAAAAAAGAATAATAATTGATGATGAATATTATTTTGCTGATTTAGTCTTTTATCATAGAATATTACATTGTCATGTAATTATTGAGTTAAAGAACGATGAATTTAGACATGAACATATTGGGCAATTAAATGCTTATGTATCTTATTATAAAGAAACTCAAATGCAAGAAGGAGATAATCCTCCAATAGGAATTCTTTTATGCACACATAAAGGAGAAAAAATGGTGGAATATGCAATTGCAAACCTTGAAAATAAAATTTTTGTATCTCAATATCTTCTAAAACTACCATCTAAGGAACAATTAGAAAACTTTATCATAACTCACTCAAGAGAAATTCAATAAATATATTATTAAGGAGGAAAACAAGATATTATAAGAAAAACATTATCTTTGCCATGAAATAAAAGAACAAAAAAGAGAATAAGAATGATATAAGAATTTAAAAGACATATAAAATAGCGTTTCGCTTTAAGATATTCCTGTACCTGAAATACGACCAATTTTTCAATGTAACACAGGGAAGTAAAAAGTGGAAACGTCTGCGATATATTATCGTGGGCGTTCCTTTTTGCTTTGTGTTACAGCCTTTGGTCGGGCTTCGGGTACATGCAAAAGGAATTAGCCCACGTTTTTTTATGTGTTTTCTTCACCAAAAGAAAACATATTATGAGTGCTGCAGAGAATAAAGAGAGTCAAGTTAAATCCAAAAAGAGAGTTGCTGAGCATGGTGAGGTTTTTACCAATCAAAGAGAGGTTAATGCAATGCTTGACCTTGTTAAAGACCAAACCCAAAGAATAGAGGCTACATTCTTAGAGCCTGCTTGCGGTGATGGGAATTTTCTAATTGAAATTCTTCGCCGAAAACTCAATGTTTTAAAAGAAAAATACTCTAAAAGCAGGCTTGAATACAATGCTAATTTGATTAAAGCAGTAAGTAGTATTTATGGAGTTGAGCTCCTGGAAGACAACACCAATCAATGCAGAGAAAGACTCTTTAATGAAATCCAGAAAACTTATTTATCCCTTTTTGAAAATGATGATACTGCAAAGCAACTGTTAAGCAGTGTAAGATTTGTTTTAAATAAAAATATTATTTGTGGCAATGCTCTTGACTATACCACAAATGACGGAGAACCTATTGTCTTTACGGAATGGAAATTTATTAATGATACTGATGTAAAGCAAAGATGTTTCGACTATGAGGTTGTTTTGGACAAAGGAAAACAAACCTCTCTTTTTGCCGATGATGATTCCATTGCCAGCATTCCTGAGCATGGGAAAGAATATCCACCAATTCATTATTTAAAACTTGGAGAACAATGAGAGAAATTAATTACAATCCTGATGTTCTTACCTGTCTTGCCAATTTGAGCAATGACGAGGTTTTTACACCTCCAACAATTGTTAATCAAATGCTGAATACCTTGCCTAAAGACTTATGGAAAAATTCAAAAACAAAGTTTCTTGACCCATTTACAAAGAGTGGTGTTTTCCTAAGAGAAATTGTAAAGAGATTGAATGCTGGATTGGAAAAGGAAATACCCGACTTGCAAGAGAGAATTAACCATATATTAAAAAATCAAGTATATGGAATTGCAATAACTGAACTCACTGCTTTGCTCACTCGCAGAAGTCTTTATTGCAGTAAATATGCCAACGGAGAAAAATCAATAACAAATATATTTGAAAATGAAAATGGAAATATTGCTTATAAAAGAATTGAACATACTTGGGAAAACGGCAAATGTAAATATTGTGGAGCGAGTGAACATATTTATGATAGAGGAGAAGAATTAGAATCCCATGCTTATTTATTTATTCACAACAAAAACCCTTTTAAAGATATGCAATTTGATGTAATTATTGGCAACCCACCTTATCAATTAAATGACGGAGGAGGAACAGGAGATAGTGCAAAACCTATTTATAATTTATTTATCCAACAAGCTATTAAATTAAAACCTCGATATCTTTGTATGATTATTCCTTCTCGTTGGATGAAAGGAGGTAAAGGGCTTGATTCTTTTAGAAGCGATATGATTAATGATAAAAGAATTAGTTTCATGTACGATTATGAAAATGCAAAAGAATGTTTTAATAGTTTAGATATTGATGGTGGTGTTTGTTATTTTCTTTGGGATTCAAATTATAATGACAAAGTGAATTATTATTATAAGCCTAAAGATCTTAATGAAATTTACTCTAAACGTTATTTAAAAAGTAATTTTACCGATACAGTAATTCGTGATATTAGACAAAGCTCAATAATTGAAAAGGTATTTAAACATAATGAAGAAAAGTTTAGTAATATAGTCTCATCAAGAAATCCATATGGACTAAGTGCTGATTTTTTCAACAATCCAGAAAAATATACAGATATTCATTTTGACAATAAAAAATTCACAAATTCATACAAGATATTTGGAGTAAAAGGGAAAAAAGGAGGAGCTAAAAGAGTTGAAGGTTATATATCAACAGAAAGTTTAATCAAAAATATAGATTCTGCTAAAAAATATAAACTTTTTTTCTCTAAAGCATATATGACAACTTCAACACTCCCTCCTGATATTATTTTTGGGGAGAGGATGAATATTTGTACAGAAACCTTTTTAGAAATTGGAGCATTTGAAAGAAAATATGAGGCTGAAAACTGTTTGTCCTATATAAAAACAAAATTTTTTAGAGCATTATTATTTTACATGAGAAGCTCTTTAAATATTTCTCAAAAAACATTTGGTTTAATTCCTCTTCAAGATTTTAATGAAGAATGGACTGATGAGAAGCTTTATAAGAAATATGGGTTAAGCAAAGAGGAAATAGATTTTATTGAGAGTATGATTAGACCTATGGAATAGTTGTTATTGTGTTTTAAATTAAAAAACTAAATTATTATGAGTAATTATTTCCCTCCTAAAAGCATTCCTAAGATTTATGCTTATACAGATACTCGGTTTGATGGTTATTTGAAAATAGGCTATACAACCAAAACGGCAGAAGAAAGAGTAAAGGAGCAGTATCCTGTTTTGCTCCCTAATCAATCTTATGAAATTGTTTTGGAAGAGAATGCCATTCGTGAGGATGAAACTTTCTTTACTGATAAGGATATTCACAAAAGACTTAAGCAAAAAGGAATAAGGAATAAAAATGGAGAATGGTTTGAATGTTCTGTTAAGGATGTAAGGTCTTGCATTTTAGCCGAAAGAAAAGGAATTATAAACCAAGAAGAAAGGGTTTTGGATTTTAAAATGCGTCCTGAACAGAAGGAAGCAGTAAGAAAAACATCAAGTTATTTTCGTTCATTTGACAAAGAAGAAAATATTATTCCTCACTTTCTTTGGAATGCAAAAATGAGATTTGGAAAAACTTTTGCCTCATATCAGCTTGCTTTGGAAATGGGCTGGAAGAAGATTTTGGTTCTTACCTTTAAGCCTGCCGTTCTTAGTGCATGGAAAGAAGATTTACAATCCCATATTGATTTTGAAGAGTGGCAGTTTGTTTCAAGCAGAGAAGAAGATTTGAAAATTGATAAAGTAAATAAGAAGAAACCTTTTGTTTGCTTTGGTTCTTTTCAAGACTATTTGGGTAAGGATAGCCATACTGGTGGTATTAAGCCTAAAAATGAATGGGTACATAAAGAAGATTGGGATTGTGTTATCTTTGATGAATATCATTATGGTGCATGGAGAGATAATGCAAAGGATTTGTTTGGAAAGGATGATGAGTTTGATGCTTTGCAGGAAGAATTGAAAGAAATGGAAATTGAAAATCCAGATTATTTTGATGAAGAGTTGCTACCAATTAAAACAAAACATTATTTATATCTTTCAGGCACTCCTTTCAGGGCAATTGGCTCTGGGGAGTTTATTGAAGAACAAATATTCAACTGGACTTATTCCGATGAACAGAAAGCTAAAGAAATGTGGGATGATAAAAAAGGATATAATCCTTATGCATCATTGCCACGAATGGTTATGCTTACTTATCAATTGCCTAAAGAAATTCAACAAATTGCAGTAAAGGGAGAATATGACGAGTTTGATTTGAATGTTTTCTTTTCGGCAGAGGGAAGTGGAAAGAATGCCAAATTTGTTTATAAAAATGAAGTTCAAGCTTGGCTTAACTTGATTAGAGGTCAGTATTCAGAAACATTGGTTGATAATTTAAAACTGGGTAAGAAGAAACCTCCAATGCCTTATTCTGATGTTAGACTATTAAATGTATTACAACATAGTTTTTGGTTCCTTCCAAGTGTTGCTTCCTGCCATGCTATGTATAATTTAATGCAAAAGAGAAATAACACTTTCTATCACGATTACAAGATTATTGTTGCAGCTGGCAGTGAAGCTGGAATTGGCTTGGATGCTCTTACTCCAGTAATGGATGCAATGGATAATCCAATTAAAACAAAAACAATAACTCTTTCTTGTGGTAAGCTAACTACTGGTGTAACTGTTCCAGCATGGACTGGTATTTTTATGCTTAGAAATTCTTCAAGTCCTGAAACTTATTTTCAAGCTGTGTTTAGAGTTCAAAGTCCTTGGGTTGTTAAAAATCCTGATAAGAGTTCTCCAAATAGAGAAGAAATTATTAAACATGAGTGCTATGTTTTTGATTTTTCTCCCAATCGTGCTTTAAATCAAGTTGCAACTTACAGCAATCAATTAGATATCTCAGAAAACAAAAGTATTGAAACAAAGGTTGCAGAGTTTATTCACTTCCTCCCTATTTTGGCTTATGATGGGAGCACAATGAAAGAGATTGATGCTGGAGAAATTTTGGATATAACTACAAGTGGAACAACTGCAACTCTTTTGGCTCAACGCTGGCAAAGTGCTATTTTGGTTAATGTGGATAATGTTACTCTTCAAAGATTATTAAGAAGTCAAGAAGCAATGGAAGCGTTAATGAGGATTGAAGGTTTTCGCTCTCTTAATCAAGACTTAGAAACAATAATCAACAAATCAGAAGCTATTAAGAAAACAAAAAAAGAAGCTGCTGAAAACGATGAAGAATTATCAAAGAAAGAAAAGAAAGAATTGTCCGATGAAGAAAAAGAAGTAAAGAGCAAGAGAAAAGAGATACAACAAAAGCTAATTAAGTTTGCAACAAGGATTCCTATTTTTATGTATTTAACAGACTTTAGAGAGCATACTTTAAGGGATGTTATTACTCAATTAGAGCCTTTGCTTTTTAAGAAGGTAACAGGTTTGGAAGTTAAGGACTTTTCTCTTTTGGAGAAGTTAGGTGTTTTTAATTCTGCTAAAATGAATGATGCTGTGTTTAAATTTAAACGCTACGAGGATTCAAGTTTGGAATATACAGGATTAAGTAAGCATAAGAATTTAAGAGTTGGAGGTTACGACACAACCACAACAAGAATTGAGTTTGAAGAAATGAAGTAACCTCCATTATGAAAACTTATTTATTAAGTTTGAATTTTACTGGTAGAGTGAATTGTTGTCTTACTACTTTTGTTCTTTGTTTGGCTGGCTTCCACTTTGGCATTTCTCTCACAACTCTAATTGCTTCTTCTCCCAAACCAGAGCCTGCATCTCTAAGAATTTTTATATCGGTTATTGAACCATCTTTTTCAACTACAAAAGTTAATGTTACTGTTCCTTCTGCTCCAGTTTCAACAGCTTGTCTTGGATATATGATTGTTTGTGCTAAGTATTCTTGAAGCTTTGCATATCCTCCTGGAAATTCTGCTTCTTCTTCAACTATATAAAAGACTTTATCAACTTCATCTTTCAATATTTCATCTGGAGCATCAATATCAATCTTTTCGAAAGTGGCTGCAACATTTTTATCTCCCAAAATATCATTCATATTCCATTCCTTTTTTATAACTACATCGTCATCAACAACGTCAAATTCTGTAGTTTTTGGGTCTGAAATTTGTTCTGGTTTTTGTAATTGAGGTTCTTCTTGAGTTATAGAAACAATATCTGGAATCACATCTACTACATCTCTTGAAATAAATACTGGATCTTTTTGCTCGTAGGACCTAAACTCAAAAGCAAAGATTGTTATGCTAAGAGCAACTATTAGTCCAAATTGGATAAACAAAGCTTTCTTGTTTTCAAGATTTGCTTTTGGGGTTTTCTTTGTTCTCATGACTATTTGTTTTTAGAGGTTAATTTATATGATTTATCTTTATTTCTCTTTTTGTCAATCGGAAGAACATCTCCTTATTTCAATTCTACAACTCTGAATGGGAAGTATTATGTAGCTTTCTTATTTATTAGACGATAAATAATCTAAAATATTTCATAATTGATAATAAAATTAGGTTTTTAGAGTTTATTTGGATGAAAAGTAAGTATGAATGTATCTGAATTAAATTTATTTTTCAAGAACAAGAAAAAGTAAAAGTGGACAAAGGGAAAAGAAAGAAAGCGATTGAATTATAAAATATGTTAAATAACTTGACAAAACAATAATATAGCTTTACCTTTGTATACTTTGGAAAAAATCAAGCAATTTTTAAAAGTATAGATAAATAAATTTATGAAATTATCACAATTCAAGTACAATTTACCTAAAGAACTTATTGCCGAAAAACCTGCTATTGACAGAGACGCCTCACGTTTAATGGTAATTAACAAGAAAACAAAACAAATTGAGCACCGCTTATTCTCAGACATATTGGAGTATTTCGATGAAAAAGATTTATTTGTTTTTAACGACACCAAGGTTTTCCCTGCTCGTTTATATGGAACAAAAGAAAAAACTAATGCAAGAATAGAAGTTTTCTTGCTGAGAGAAATTAATCCAGATACTCGTTTATGGGATATTTTGGTTGACCCTGCTCGTAAAATTAGAATTGGAAACAAGCTTTATTTTGGAGAAAATGATGATTTAGTTGCTGAAGTTATTGACAATACAACTTCAAGAGGTAGAACTTTAAGATTTTTGTTTGATGGAACTCATGAAGAATTTAATAAGGTTTTACACAAACTTGGGAATACTCCAATTCCAGACGATTTATTACGCATCAGAGATGTTATTCCTGAAGACAAGGAAAGATATCAAACAATTTATGCTAGAAACGAAGGAGCTGTTGTTGCTCCAACTGCAGGTTTCCACTTCAGTAAGCAATTGATGAAAAGGATGGAAATTAAAGGTTGTGAGTTTGCTTATGTTACTTTGCATTCTGGGTTAGGTAATTTTCGTCCAATTGAGGTTGAGGACTTAACTAAGCATAAAATGGACTCAGAAGAGATGCATGTTAATCAAGAAAATGCAAATATTATTAATAAGGCTGTGGAAAGAGGAAGTAAGGTTTGCTGTGTTGGAACAACTACAATGAAAGCTATGGAAACATCCGCTACAATCACTAAGAAGATTGTTCCTTTTGATGGTTGGTCTAACAAGTTTATCTTCCCTCCTTATGAATTTGGAGTTTCTAATTGTATGGTTACAAACTTTCACCCACCATTGTCTTCTATGCTTATGATTGCTGCTGCATTTGGAGGTTATGATTTAATTATGGAAGCATACAAACAAGCTATAGCTGAAAAATATAAATTCTTAACCTATGGTGATGCAATGCTTATCATCTAAAAAAAAATATTTTATTGTTGTTGCAGGAGGCTTAGGACTTAGATTAAAGAGCGATATACCAAAACAATTTATTCCAATTTGTGGAAAACCTATATTGATGCGAACCTTAGAAAGGTTGCATCAATATAGTAATGATATTAATATCATTTTAGTTCTTCCAAAACAGCATCAAGATTATTGGAAGCTACTTTGCTCAGAATATAATTTTGCAATTGCTCATAAGGTGGTTGATGGAGGCAAGGAAAGGTTCTTTTCTGTGAAAAATGCCTTAGATTCTATTGATATTAATGAAGATGCAATTGTTGGCATTCACGATGGAGTTAGGCCTTTTGTTGATTTGAGCGTTATTGAAAAATGTTTCGAAACTGCCCAACTTAAAGGAAGTGCTATTCCTGCTGTTAATCCAGTTGAATCTGTAAGATTTGGGAAAGAAGACATTAAAAACGATATTAATACTATTGCTTATAATCGCAACTTAGTTTGGCTTGTCCAAACTCCTCAATGTTTTGATTTGAAAGTATTGAAAGAAGCCTATAGTCAACCCTTCAATAAAAGATTTACTGACGATGCTTCAGTTGTTGAAAGTATTGGATATAGGGTAAACTTGGTTGAAGGCAATAGAGAAAATATAAAAATTACTAACCCTTTAGATATTGCTTACGCAGAACTATTATTTAATGATTTCAAAAATTAAAGACTTATTCCTAAAGACTTTTAGCTCGGAAATAGAGAGAATTGAAAAAATCTCTGCTCATGGTTCACAAAGAGTTTATTTTAGATGTTACTGTACTAAAATTACTTGTTTGGCAGCATCTAATGAAAACCAGCTTGAAAATATTGCTTTTTTAGATTATGCAAAGCAACTTTCAGGCAAAGGAATTCGTGTTCCTGAAATTTACGCTCAAGATATTGAAAACAATATTTATCTCTTGGAAGATTTAGGAAATGTTTCTTTGTATGATTTAATTGAATTGGAGAAAAAAGGAGAGATTGATAAAGTAAGAATTGAAGAATATTATTATAAAGTTATTGAAAGCCTACCAAAGATACAAATTGTTGCTGGCAAGGGATTTGATTATACTAATGCTTATCCAAGAAAAGCTTTTGACAAGCAATCCATTAGTTGGGATTTAAACTACTTTAAGTACTATTTCTTGAAACTTTCTGGAATTGAATTCAATGAACAGGAATTAGAAAACGATTTTGAAAAGCAAACTGACTATCTTCTTTCTGCTGATTGTGATTATTTCCTTTATCGCGATTTCCAATCAAGAAATATAATGATTACCGACAATCAACCAGCTTTTATTGACTTTCAAGGAGGTAGAAAAGGTGCATTACAATATGATTTAGCTTCTTTACTTTTTGATGGAAAAGCTGATTTAAAGCCTGAATTTAGAGAAGAACTACTAAGCAAATACATTACTGAAGCAAAAAAATATATTGATGTAAATGAAAAAGAGTTTAGGAGTTATTTCTATGCCTATGTTTACATTCGCATTATGCAAGCAATGGGTGCTTATGGATTTAGAGGATATTTTGAAAGGAAAGAACACTTCCTTAAGAGTATTCCCTTTGCATTAAAGAATTTACATTATTTAGAAGAAAACATTAAGCTTGATGTCGACTTGCCTTATCTTCACAAAATTTTTAAAGAAATGATTAATTCAGAGAAATTACAAAGTATAGCAAAACAAAAACTTAAAGTTACAATTAATAGTTTTTCCTTTAAAAGAGGTTATCCTCAAGATCTTTCGGGAAATGGAGGTGGTTTTGTTTTTGATTGCAGAGCAATTCATAATCCAGGAAGATATGAAGAATTTAAAAATTTGAATGGAAGAGACAAAGAAGTTATTGAATTCTTAGAAAAAGAAGATGATGCAAAACTATTCTTTAGCAACACATTAGAATTAGTAAACAATAGTATAAGAACTTATTTAGGCAGAAATTTCACTAATCTTTCAGTTAGTTTTGGATGTACTGGAGGACAACATCGCTCAGTTTTCTTTGCAGAGAAATTAGCTAAAGAGATTTCTCAAAATTCTGATATAGATGTTGTTTTGAACCACTTGGAACAAAATAAATAAAATAATAGGATTAAATCATTTCTTATTCGACAAAATATTATAAATTTGCAAACTAATAGCAATAATAGTAATACTTAAATTATATTTGAGAGATATGAAATCAAGAAACATTATTTCAATTGTACTAATTGTAGGAGTTTTAGCCTTAGTGGTTGTTTTATACAATAGCATTATGCGCCCTCTACGTTTTGAAGCAGAATACAACAAACGTTCAACTGAAGTTATAAATAAATTAAAAGACATTAGAGCCATTCAAGAAGCTTATAAAAGCACACATGGACAATTTTGCGGCAATATAGATTCTTTGATAATTTTCCTTGAAACTGGTAAAGTTAATATGGTAAAGAAATTTGGAATTGTTCCAGATTCATTAACTGAAGCTCAAGCATTAAAAGCAGGAATTATAAAAAGAGATACTGTTGAAGTAAATCCATTAGAAAAACTTATGGAAGAAAAGAAATTAATTACTTCTGCAAAAGAAATAAAGAACCTTAAATATATTCCTTACTCAGATAATAAAGTATTTGTAATGAAAGCTGATGTTATTGAAAGAGGTGGAGTGAAAGTTCCAACCTTTGAAGCAACAGCTGATATATTTACTTACACAAAGGAAATGAAGGAACAAGATGTTGTTAACTTAAAGGCTGAACTTGAAGGCAAAAATCGTTTCCCTGGCTGGAAAGTTGGAGATGTTACACAACCTATAACTGACGGTAACTGGGAATAATTTATAGATATGGATAAATTCAAATTAGTTAGTTTAGTTAAATCTGAAGACAATATCATAACTCAAGAAACTGATTTATGTATTTGTGTTGGGAGTAATGGATTTACCTTTTCGTTAATAAGTAATTATAAACTTAAGGCATTAGGGGAGTTCATCACTGACTTAAATTCAGATATCACTTCTGTTATGACAAACCTTAAAGCTTGTTTTAACTCAATTGATATTAGACTATTTAATTTTGCTAATATTAAAATTATTATCCAAACACCTAAAAATATATTTGTCCCTTACAAAATATACGATAATTCAAAAACAAAAGAATATATTCGCTCAGTTGCTCTAATTAGCGGGAGTGAAATTGTTCTTGAAAATATTTCAGAACGTTTAGATATTGTTTCTGTTTTCACTATTCCAATGCAGCAGCATTCAGGCATTAAAATCCTAATGCCTAAGGCTAAATTTGTTTCTGCACAACAAGTAATGGCTGAGTATGGATTTGAAATTTCTAAGCTAACTGGCAATAGTGCAATTCTTCTAAAAAGAGAGACTTCTTGTGATTTAGTCATTTTTAAAGCAAATCAATTTACTTACGGAAATAGCTTTACTTTTTCCAACGAAAATGATATGATTTATAATATTATTTTTGCTTTTGAACAATTGGGCATAGATACTGAGGAAATAACGTTCTTGGTTACTGGTCAAGAATATTCTAATGATGAGAAACAAATACTAAGAAAGTATATTAAGAATGTTTCTTATGCAAATCCAATGGAAGATGTAAAGGTAGGTTTGGAATTCGATGGAATAAATCTACAAAACTATTTTCTTACTTTAGTAAAATAAAATCTTCAATGAGAATAATTGCAGGTGAGTATAGAGGGAGAAGATTAAACCCTCCTACTAATCTTCCTGTTAGACCAACAACCGATCTAGCAAGAGAAAGCTTATTTAATATCCTACGCAATAAGATTGATTTTACAGAAATTTCTACCTTAGATCTTTTTGCAGGTACAGGTTCCATAAGCTTTGAATTTATATCAAGAGGAGTTAAACAAGCAATGGCTGTTGATCAAGACCAACGTTGTGTTGACTTTATTAAAAAATCTTCAACAGACCTAAAAATAAGTAATCTTTTTGCTCTAAGAAGCGATGTATTTATATTTTTAGGGCGTTCTCAAATGAGTTTCGATGTTGTTTTTGCTGACCCTCCTTACGACTTAAAACAATTAAATTTAATCCCTGATTTAGTTCTTAAAAGCTTTGTTAATCCTAATGGATTATTTATTTTAGAACATCCAAAAGAATATTCATTTAATGATCATCAATATTTCTTAGAACAAAGAAATTACGGAAAAGTAAACTTTACTTTTTTCCAGCACACAGATAAAACAAATTCCTAAACTAAGTTTATTTAAAATTAAACGGGACTTTTTTTAATTTAATCGGCACTTAATTAAAAAAAGTCGGCGCTTATTTTTATTTATATCAAGGATATTTTTCATTATCATTTAAGTTTTTAGGCATAAAAAAACATCAAG
>DHDW01000015.1:29232-42545 GCA_002399565.1 Bacteroidales bacterium UBA4866
TATTTATTTCTGTAAGTTTTAAATCTATTATCTATCCTTGAAGATTGAAAGATACTGGTAAAACGAATTGTTGTCTTACAGCTTTACCTCTTTGTTTTGCAGGTTTCCATTTAGGCATTGCATTAACAACTCTTTTTGCTTCTTCTCCACAACCAGAACCAATATCACGTAAGATTTTAATGTCGGTAATTGAACCATCTTTTTCAACAACAAAAGTTAACATAACCTTACCTTTTGTTCCTGTTTCTTTAGCTTGTTGAGGATACTTTATTGATTTTTGTAAATACTCACCTAACTTTTCAACTCCTCCAGGGAATCCAGCTTCCTCCTCTACAACAGTAAAAATTTGAGTTTCTGCCTCCAATTCTTCATCCTGAACTTCAATTTCTACTTTAGCAACTGTTGCTGTTACGTTTGAAGTTTGTTGGAAACTTGAAACATTAAATTCGTTTTCAATTTTTTTAGTATCGTCAACAATTTCAAATTCTGTTGTTTCTGCTTGAGGAACATCTTCTGGTGGTGGTGGAGCAGCTTCTTCTTGAGTTGCCATAACAACTTCTTCAACTTCTTGAACTGCAACTCTATCAACCAAAACAGATTCCTTTTGGTCATAACTTTTATATTCAAATGCAAATATAGTTATGCTTAATGCAATAACTAATCCTATTTGAATAAATAGTGCTTTCTTATTTTCAAGATTAGCTTTGTCTGATTTTTTTAATTCCATTTCCTTAAAGTTCTATATTAAAACTATTTTTGCTTAATTTCAAGTTGCTAAATTACTTCTTTTTCCCAATGTCAACAAATTTTTTTATAAGTTTTATTCCCATTTGATGTTAGCAACTTTAGTAACTTCATATCTCTAAACGAAATATGATTTATTTTATTGTTCAAAAACTTTTAGTATTCAAAGCTTGAACCACCTAAAAACTCTCGCATAACTGAAGTTGGAGGTATTGATTTGTCGTCAATTGTTCTAAAATTAGCAAGAAAACGAAGTAGTCTTTTTGCCTCAGAATAACAAACTTCACTTTCAGGAACTTCACTTAGGAGAGGTTTAGCATAAGTCTTTAAAACTCCAAGTTCGTACAAGAGAGAAGAATTAAAAATGCTGTCTGCATTCTCCTGATAAGGGAAAATATGTTTTTCTTCTCCTTCCTTAACACTTTGCCAACGATTTAGAGTATCAGTTGCGGAATAACCTCTATAACTGTAATCCCTAACAATTCTTCTTATCAAACGATTATCGCTAGTACTAATTAAATTATGCTCATCTACAGAAATTTGAGTAAGTGCTGAAATAAAGACATTATATTTCTGACTCTTGTCAATATGTTGAGTTAGCTTTGGATTTAGAGCATGAATCCCTTCAATAATGAAAATAGAATTTTGATTTGTTTTAATCTTTCTTCCATCATAAATTTTCTTCCCATTAATAAAGTCAAAGCGAGGAATACTAACTTCTTCTCCTGCAATAAGTCTTTCAATCTGATTATTGAAAAGCTCAATATCTAATGCATCAATACTTTCAAAATCATAATTCCCATTTTTATCCTTTGGAGTAAATTCTCTATCTAAAAAATAATCATCAAGCGAAAGTTGAATAGGTTTAAAGCCCAAAACAGAAAGTTGAGTTGCTATTCTCCTACAACTTGTAGTTTTCCCTGAAGATGACGGTCCAGCAATAAGAACAATTCTAACAGTGTCTTTTCTTTTATATATTTCATCAGCAATATGAGCATAACTTTTTTCGTGCAAAGCTTCCGAAACCTGAATCAGTTTAATATATTCCTTATTATCAACCACCTTATTCAAATCACTAATATAAGGAGTACCAAGAATATTAACCCAATCCTTATGCTCTTGAAAAACTGAAAACATTTTCTCTTGTTTATTTCTACTTTTTTGCAATTTGCTAGGATCTTTTTTGTCTGGCATAATTAGAAGAAGACCTCCATTAAAATGAACCAAATCAAAAACATTTAACAAAGAAGTTGAAGGAACAAGAGGATAATAGAAGTGATTGACAGTTCCATCAAGATAATCAACATCAACATATAGCTTATGAATTGCCGCCATCAAATTAGCCTTATTCTCAAGTCCAACCTTTCTAAATATTTCCACAGCTTCAACTGCAGGCATATTTTTAGTAAGAAAAGGATAATCATTATTGATTATCTCATGCATCTTATCCTTTATATGTTCAATAATATTATTGTTTATTTCAGTAGAAAGATTTTTAATTTCAGCATAATAGCCATTGGACATTGAATGATAAATAATTAGTTCTGATTTGGGGAATACTTCCTTTGTTGCTTTATAGAAAACAAACATCAAACTCATTGCATACATTCTTCTTCCATTTGGATTAATTATATCGAAGAATTCCACAGTCTTAGGCATATAAACCTTATAGTTTAGGTTTCTAACCTTATTGTTTACATAGGCTCCCAAAATCTGGTATGGAGAATCAATTCCTGCAAACTTAACAACCTCACTCAAAGTAGAGCCAAAAGGAACTAATAGTTTTGAATTGGTGTTTCGACATATTATTTCAATCATTTCAGACATATCTCTTGTTTTTCTTTTTTGTTAGCATAATAACGTTTATCCTTAACCTCTGGGTATATTTCTTTACCAATTAATTTTCTAATTACAACCGAAGCAATCATACAACCAAAGATTGGAGGCATATAGGAAATTGTCCCTACTGCAGATTTTTTATTTGTTCCTTCCTCCAACATAACAACATCTGGACTTACCTCTTCAGGAGAATAAACAACAGCAAAACCATCATAATATCCAAACTTATGAATTTTCTTTCTAACCTTTGAAGCTAAAGGACAATTATATGATTTGGAAATATCATCAATCCTAATATTCATAGGATCCAATTTTCCTCCACTGCCCATTGAAGAAACAATTGGAATATTCATATTTAAACAATGAAGGATAAGGAATATTTTGGGAGAAAGAGTATCAATGGCATCAACAACATAATCATATTTGTCTAAATTCAATATTTCTATCATCCTCTCATCTCTAATATAATCATCAATAACTCTCAATTCAAGCTTTGGATTAATATCTAATAATCTTTTTGATAGGGTTTCAGCCTTTTTGTTCCCCATTGTGGAATTAAGAGCAATTAGTTGACGATTAAGATTTGAAGGATTTACAGTATCTCCATCAACAATTGTCAATTTTCCAACCCCAGCCCTACAAAGCATTTCAGCAGCATAGGCTCCCACTCCTCCCAAACCAACAACCATTACATTAGATTGTTTTATTTTTTCTAAGCCTTCTTTTCCAAGCATTAATTCAGTTCTCGAATACATCTTCTATTGTTTATTTATTGCAAAGATAACAAGATTTAATTAATAAATAGTGTATTAAAATGAATGTTGAATTGAGCTTTTTAGAAAAAAAATGGCTCAAAGGATTTAAACGAAAAAGACAAAAACAAGATATTAATTGCAAACTAAGAGAATATTAACTAATTTTGTAGCTTGAACCAATACCTAACTTATGTTTATAAAAACCTTTAAGAAGAACTACACTATGCAGATAATATTGATAATATTATTACCATTGATATTATGGATACCTGCATTTATGTCTTCTCCTGAGGTAATAAAGACTAATTATGATGCCCCTTTCTATAATTTAATTTATAATGCTCTTTCCTCAAGCAGACTTTTCTGTACAATTTTAGCCTTCTTCTTAGTTTTAGCTCAAGGAATTTTAATAAATATTATTTTTTCCAACAATCAGCTTTCTTCAAGAAACACTCTTTTACCTGGCTTTATCTACATTTTACTTCTAAGCGCCAATTACAATTCAATGACCTTTAGCTCTGTGCTAATCTTCAACACTTTTATTATTATAGGCGTATATTTTCTTTTCAAAAGCTTTGACAGAAATGAAGGTTTGGATGAAATCTATAATGCATCATTATTTATTTGCTTAGCATTCCTCACCTATATCCCTTCAATCATACTTATTCTTTGGATATTCCTCTCTTTTCTTAACTACAGATTCTACAAATGGCGCTATTGGCTTATAAGTTTCTTTGGATTTCTTACTCCAATCATATTCATTTTAGCTTATTATTTTCTGACAAGCTCCCTCCAAGCTGCATACACAACATACTTAAGCAAAATTGAAATTCTTCCCAACTTTTTCGTTACACTTCAACCAATAGATATAATTTTCTACATAACAATTGGAATCTTCACTTTGGGTTCACTCTTCAATACAATTTCAAGTAAAGGAGATTGCAATATAAACTACAGGAAAAAGACCAATGTTTTAATTATTCTTTTATTTATTTCCCTCCTCATATCTCTATATTGCATTGGAAAGTGTTTTATAATTTCTTTCCTTGCACTACCTCTTTCTTATTTGTTTTTCAATTTCTTCACAACAAAAAGAAAGCTTATTTACTCAAATATATATTTTACAATTCTCTTATCCCTAATCATTATCAAACTAATATTATCCCTATAAGAATTATAAGTTATAATCTATTTGATAGATTTTTCGTACTTTTGCACAAAATAAAATACAAAATAAAATGAAAATTGGAGTTGTTATTTTCCCAGGTTCAAACTGCGACCACGATATTATTTACGTTCTTCAAAACCTCTTAGGACAAGAAGTTGTAGAACTTTGGCATAAAACCAATGACACTAAAGGCTGTGATTTAATTGTTCTTCCTGGTGGCTTTTCTTATGGAGACTACCTACGAAGCGGAGCAATTGCTCGTTTTTCTCCAATTATGAACAATGTAATTGAATTCGCCAATAAAGGAGGATATGTAATTGGAATCTGCAACGGATTTCAAGTTCTTACAGAGTCAAAACTTTTGGATGGAGCTCTACGCCACAACAACACACAAAAGTTTATTTGCAAAAATCAGTTCATAACTCCTCAAACAAATAACACCATCTTTACAAAAGAAGCAAAAATTAGACAAGCATATAATATTCCAATTGCTCATGGAGAAGGAAATTTCTTTGCAAGTGAAGACACATTGAAACGCTTAAACGATAACGATCAAATCCTGTTCCGTTATTGCGATGAAAATGGAAACATCACACCAGAGTCTAACCCTAATGGTTCAATAGAAAACATTGCAGGTATTACCAATAAAACAAGAAACGTTTTTGGAATGATGCCTCACCCAGAAAGAGCTTCCGATAAAGAATTAGGAAATATTGATGGAAGAATATTCTTTGAAAGCATACTAAAACATATTAAATAATCCTCTTTTCAAGAGGTTGATGACAGAAGGGTTTAAAGTTTAATCTCTACGGAGAACTTTAAACCCTTATTTTATTTAAACAATTAACCCCCTTACCATTAAAAATGTTATTACCCTATTTTCAATCTTCTCAAACAATTGAGTGTGGCGTTGATGAGGCAGGAAGAGGATGCCTTTGTGGAGCAGTGGTTGCTGCAGCAGTAATACTTCCAAAGGATTTCCATAACCAAACCCTCAACGACTCAAAGCAACTAACACATAAGCAAAGACAAGCTCTAAGAGAGATAATTGAAAAAGAAGCCATAGCCTATGGAGTTGGCTTTGTTTCAAATGAAGAAATTGACCAAATAAACATTCTTAACGCATCCTTTTTGGCAATGACTCGTGCCATAGAGCAAATCAAAACACCAATAGAATTGCTTTTGATTGATGGAAATCGTTTTCGTTCCCAATTAACCATACCCTATAAATGTATAGTAAAAGGTGATGCAAAATACAGTTCAATTGCAGCAGCTTCAATACTTGCCAAAACCCACAGAGATGAATATATGGAAACTTTAGCCAAAGAATACCCACATTATAACTGGCAAAAGAATAAAGGCTACCCAACAAAAGAACATAGAGAAGCCATAAAACAATTCGGTGTAACCCCCCACCACCGCAAAACCTTTAACCTTCTGGGTGAATTATCTTTATTTGAAGATTGAAATTAAAAAAGTATATCTTTGCAATAAAAATTTTATTATGAAGAAACTTATACTTTTCATCTTCTTTTCGGTATTAACAAATAACATCTTCTGTCAAGATCAATCAAGTAAAAGATTAACTCAAAATGATCTTTTAACAATATCCTATTATGATACGACTTCAAATGAACAAATTAATGGCGACACACTAATTAATTATATTAACATAGAATTCATCAGTGAAGAAGAGTTTAATCGAAATAAAATAAACGAAGAAAACTATTTTGACCGAGACACTCTCGCTATTCGCAAAGATAATGGAGTAATTAGACTAAATTGTATTGATAAAGTAGTAAAATATATAGATAATGATGAAGAGGGAGATAGCTTTAGTCTGTATGAATATTTTGGACAAATTCCTTTTATGAATAAATATGTTGTTTCAGGTTACTTTCATGAATGGATTAATTGTTTTTTAGTAGATAAAGACTCTGGAAAAGAAACAGTATTATTTGATACTCCCTTAATCTCTCCTAATAAAAAACATATAATTTCATTTTCCTATAATCCATATGACTATATTACCGATTTTCAATTGTTTTCTATTACAGGAAATGATATTAATCTAATTACAGAATTACATTTTTCAAGATGGAAAACAACTGAAAAAGATAATTACTTTTGGGGCAAAGACAATTCTTTTTACTTAGAAGTAACACACTCTGAAAATAATGAAGATATTAAAGATATTAGCTATATAAGAATATCAATAAAGTAACTCAATTCCTATTTATTCCAATATAATCCTTTAAAATCTTAACGCTTTTTCAACAAAAAGAGCTCAAAAAAGCGATAAAACTACTCAAATCACATCCAAATTTTGCAAAAAAATCAACCTTTTTGATGAGTTATCTCTTAATTAAGAAATCTCAAAACATTAATTATAAGCTAACTAATTAATTTTGCATTAGATTAAACACTAATTTTCCATTACGCATAATGCGTAACGCACTTTGCGTAATAAAATATATTCGCCTTAACAAAATTCGCAAGGCTTGTGCTTCTCTCTTAAATTAAGTCTTATTTCTTGGCAACCAAACCTTTTGGAAGTTTTGGCAAATTGTCAAATTTCATTTCTTTGATTGACTTTACTAAACCTCTGTCTGGTCTAAAGGTTACCTTACTTGCTCTAACCTTCTTAGGATTAATCTCTTTAGGACTGTCAAAGCCTTCGCTTGTTATCCAAACTCCAAAAACTCCAATCTTCTTTAAGTTAACACTGGAGCCTTGTTTTAAATGAAACTCCAAACGATTGGAAAGAGCATTAATCATCCCCAATACGTCTGATTCTGTGAAAGATGACATTTCAGAAACTTCTCTTGCCAAAACTTCCTCATCAACAATTTTTAATGTTTTTGGACATGCAAAATATTTTTCGACCTCATTACCTTGAGCGTCCTTAAATTTTCTTTTCCAAATACCGAATACTTTACTCATAATCTTATATTTTTAATATTAAACTTAATTTTCAACTCTTTAAAACCCTTATCAAATTAATTTCCCCCTATTTAAAACCCATTTTATCCTATATCAAACTCATTTTCTCCTATTTTAAACTATTTAAATAAGGCTTTCATCTCCCATTCATATAATGATATAGCAAATATCATGCCATGAATTAGTCGGAATCATGGCATGATTCTTATCAATTCATGCCATGATTCTCTCCATTTCATGCCATGAATTTGAGTATTTCATGCCATGAATTCGAGATCAAAGTCTTATTTAATTAGTTTTATCTCCTATCTTTTGAAATTAAAACCCTATAAAACGACTTCTAAAAGAGACTTTTTTATGTCTATATGCTTATTTTCTGTGGATAACTGACAAAATAGGTAACACGCAAATTGTCATAGAGTTTTCAGCATAATGAAAACTTATGTCAATTTGGGTAAAAGTTTTCATCATACTAAAAACTTTTCGGATAAATAAATATTTTATGGGAAGCTTATTGTTTTTCTTGAGATAAAACCCATTGGGCATCTTCTCTTAGTTGTCTTTTTAGACTTATGTTCTTTTCTTTGGATTTCTTTTTGATTTGACTATACCAGTTTGAATCGTTCTTTATGTTATTAATTAATTGATTCAACTTATCAATTTCTTCTGCTGTTGAAAGCTTTTCTTTTTCATCCCAAGTTTGAATTGGATAGTGTATTTCTTTTGTTGGTATTTGTCTTATCACTCCTTTCAATGGTATTTCTATTAGATTGGTTGGCACAATGTCTTTTTGCTTTGGTGTCAATTGGTCGCCTCTTATTTGGGTGAGAAGGAGTTTTGATTTATTGAGGTATTGGTCTTGCACAAAGTAAACAACCCATACCTTTGTGCTGTCTTCTCTATAATCAACATAAAGGTCTTGATAGTTATCGTAAATATCTACATTCTTTTCACTTATCTTATAAACATAATCTCTCCAAATAAAGCTCTGAAGTGTTGCCCATTTGGCAAGGGAAGAAGTTGTGTTGTGAGCTTGACCAAGATAAATTATTTGCTTATCAATATCTTGAATTGGTTTTTCTTTAATAAGTCTTTTGACTAAGGTTAGGCGTTCTGTTGACAGTTTTATATCGTTTCCAACTGCGTTATTCAGTCTTTGACTTTGAAAAGCCGTAAAGAAAACTAGCAGTGAAAGGAATATGATATAAGTTTTCTTTAAAAGAGGATATTTCTCCAAAAGGTTTTTTATTAGCAATATGATAGATATAATGCTAATGGTGTAGGCAAAGAAAGAGAAAAAGGTTGGAACATAGTTTTTGAGTTCTTGAAGGTAGTATTTCTTTGTTATGGCAATAAAACTTTGAGGTAAGAGGGCAAAAAGTATTCCTATAAAAAACAGGAGAATAAGAGTTTTGGACTTAATTTTTGTATTCCTTATTAAAGCAAGATAAGTAAGGGTTGCTATTAAAAGAGACGAAACAAAGAAAAGTATATTTGTCAGGGAAAGCAATGGAGTTGTTATCAGGTGTCTGTAGTCAAAATACACTTGAAGAGGAAGAGCATAGAGAGTTAGGTTATAGATTGTGTCTAAAATTCCTATTGGAGATAAGTTTTCCGCAATTTGTAACCCTGCGTATTGAGGAGGATTGTAATGTTTAAAGCCAAAATATGCTATCAAATACATTGCACCAAAGATTAAATATGGCAATAAATCCTTAAAGACTAAAAACAAGGTTTGCTTTAAAGCTTTGTCCTCATTACTTCTTTTCCAAAAGGCAAGAATAGGGGAAACAAGATAATATATTAAGAAGGTTTCATAGTAAAGACTTGCAATAAACATTAGGAAAGAGGAAAGTAAAAGGTAGGATTTTTTGTTTGAATTGTAGTAAGAGAGCATTAAAGAAAAGGAAAACAAAATCATTGCGAGAGCAGATGTGAAATAGAAAGGATAGGAAGTTGTTGAACTATGGAAACCCATTATTTGGAAGGTTGAAATAAGCAAAAGAGAAGACAAAAGGGTGATATTGGAATTATTGAATAGCTTATTAACTAATTGAGCAAAAGCCACAAAGCATAAAGCAATTGGAAGGATGTATAGAGTGGAGAAATAAAGAGGAGAATCAATCAAATAAGGCAAAGCATATATCCAGCGAGTTATAAAGAAATAGAATCTACCATGAATATAGGGCAAATCGCCAACAACTTCTGGCCATCGTCCTGAGGTACAAAGAACATATAAATCAATATCATCTCCAACAGTAAAGCCTATCTTGGTTAATGGATAAAGAGCAATGATATAGATAATGAATAAAAGAAAATTTACTACTCTTTTTTCTTGCTTTGGTTCAATTGTACTAAGTTTCATATTTCTTTATTTATGTAATTAACTCCTTATCCTCTTCTTTTGAACTCTGAAACAATTATTCCTGTTGCAATACTTGCATTAAGAGATTCAGCTTTTTGGTTTATGGAGAAATTAGGTATTGTTATTGGGTTATTAACTAAAGGAAGTATCTCATTACTTATGCCGTGAGACTCGCTACCAATAATAATTATGCCTTGCTTTTGAACTTGCTTTTCATATATATTCTCTCCATTTTCAACAATAGTTCCATAAATTGGATAATCTTTTGGAAGGTTTTGAAGATGAGATTTAAGATTATGATAAGAAACATTTACTCTAAACAAAGAACCCATTGTGGATTGAATTGTTTTAGGATTAAATTGGTCAACTGTATTTTCAGAACACATAATATCTTCAATACCGAACCAGTGAGCAATTCTAATTATTGTTCCTAAATTGCCAGGGTCGTTAATTTGGTCTAAAGCAATAACCAACTTGTCTTTTAAAACAATTTCTTTTGAAGAAGGAGCTTTAACAACAGCCAATACCTGATTGGGAGTAGAAAAAGAACTTATTTTCTTTAAATCATCCTCGTTTACCTCAATTATATTATTGGTTTTATTAGTTATTATGTTAGAATTATCATCCAACCATTGCTTTAAGGCACAAATTGTTTCAATTTCAAAAGAAGAGTTCAATAGTTCATTAACAACCTTAACTCCTTCAACAACAAAAACCTTATCCTGATTTCTATACTTTGACTCTTTATAGGAAGATATTCTCTTTATTAGTGCTTTGGACAACATTACTTATTTGATTTATAATTGCAAAAGTAAACTTTTTTATAGAATTTATTTGGATTGAGCAACAAAAAAAGACCTTTGAGAAACTTCCCAAAGGTCTTATTATGTTTTTTGAATTACTGTAGTGATTATTCAGCTACAACTTCAAATTCAATTTCTGCTTTAAGATCTTTATAAGCTGAAATAGTTGCTTTATAAGTTCCAAGAGTTTTTATTGCATCGCCCTTGATAGAAATTCTTTTTCTGTCAACTTCAATATCAAATTGTTGTTTGATTGAATCAGCAAGTTGAATTGCGTTAACTGAACCGAATATCTTACCATTTTCTGATGCCTTTGCTCCAATCTTCAAACCTTCAATCTTAGCATAAGCAGCAACTAAAGTTTCTGCATCCTTACGCAATTTTTCTTCTTTAAAAGCTCTTTGCTTAAGGTTTTCTGCAATAATTTTCTTGTTTGAAGCAGTTGCAACCATTGCATATCCTTGAGGAATTAGAAAGTTATTTGCATAACCATCTTTAACCTTTACTATGTCGTCCTTGTAGCCAAGGTTGCTCATATCTTGTTTTAATATAATTTCCATCTATGATTTCCCTCCTTAATTATTTTAATAAATCTGCAACGTAAGGCATAAGGGCCAAATGACGTGCTCTTTTAACTGCTTGTGCAACCTTCTTTTGATATTTGTTAGATGTTCCGGTTAATCTTCTTGGAAGAAGTTTACCTTGCTCGTTAACAAACTTTAAAAGGAAATCTGCATCTTTATAATCTATATACTTAATACCACTTTTCTTGAAGCGGCAGTATTTTTTTCTTTGAGTTTCAACCGTAATTGGGGTTAAATATTTTATTTCTGTTTCGTTTGCCATTTCTCTTCTGGGTTTTAAATATTAATTTTCAACTTCTTCAGTTGACTTAGGCTTAACAATTTCTTGTTTTGCCATAGCAGCTTCTTGTTGTTTTCTCATACCACCTGAACGTTTCTTTTCGTTGTATGCAATTGCATGTTTGTCTAAAGAAACAGTTAAAAAACGAAGAAGTTTTTCATCTCTTTTGTAAGCTGTTTCAAGCTTAGCAATAAATTCTCCTTCTGATTTAAACTCTATTAGATAATAGAATCCTGTAGATTTCTTTTGGATAGGATATGCCAATTTACGCATTCCCCAATTGTTTTCATAAACAATTTCAGCTCCACTTTCAGCCAATAATGACTGATACTTTTTTACCGTCTCCTTTATCTGTTGTTCAGATAAAACGGGAGTCATAATGAAAACGGTTTCGTACTGTCTTACCATTAATTATTCGATTTGAATTAATAAATTATATTCTTTTCCCTTGAAAAGAGTTTGCAAAAATACAATATTTTTCCATTCTTACAAGCATTTACACCTAAATTTTGCATCAAATATGTAATTTGCAATATTATTTCTCACTAAAAAGCAATCAAAAAGAAAAAAAAGGAGCTATACTTACAACATAACTCCTCTTTGTGTTTGAAAATCTGGTTTGATTATTCGTTTTTGCCGTGGCAGTTTTTATATTTCTTACCACTTCCACAAGGACATTCTTCATTTCTTCCTACCCTTTTCTCAACATGAACTGGTTGAACTTTTTGAGGTTCTGAAGGATTGTCTGCTTTAAGTTCTTCTCTTGTTGTTCTAAGTTTTCTATTATCGCTTTGAGGCAATTGAGTTTGCTTTACTTCACTTTCTCCTATTGGAAGAGTTGCACGACATAGGAAAGAAGTTATATCCTTATTGATTTCATTAATCATTTTTTCAAATAAGCCAAAGGATTCTAACTTGTAAATTAACAATGGATCTTTTTGTTCGTAAGAAGCTGCTTGAACTGATTGTTTCAAATCATCAAGTTCTCTTAAGTGTTCCTTCCAAGCGTTGTCAATTATATGTAGAGTTATGCTCTTTTCTATTGAAAGACCAATTTCTTTACCATTAGTTATATATGATTTTTCAATTGGAGCAATAGCATTCATCATCTTTACTCCATCAGTTACAGGGAAAGCTATGTTTTCGTATGTATAGTTTTTACTTTCGTAGATGTTTTTAACATAAGGGAAAGCTAATTGTGCTATTCTTTCCATTCTTTCCTTATAGGTTGAATAAACTAAGTCAAAAAGCTCTTCTGTCAAATCAGATTTCTTAGTATTTGAGAAAGTTCTGCTATCTTGAATTGGGCATTCCATTGATGTTAACTTAATAAACTCAAGTTGAAATCCTTCAAAATCTCCATTATTATGATATTCATTAATCATATACTCTAAAGTATCGTACATCATATTGGAAATATCAATAGAAAGTTTATCTCCATAAAGCGCATTACGACGTTTTGAATAAATAACTTCACGTTGATTATTCATTACGTCATCATATTCCAATAGTCTCTTTCTTGTTCCAAAGTTATTTTCTTCAACTTTTCTTTGTGCTCTTTCGATGCTCTTTGTCATCATTGAGTGTTGGATAACTTCTCCTTCTTTTAGTCCAAGTCTATCCATAACCTTACTCATTCTGTCGGAACCGAAAAGTCGCATTAAGTTATCTTCCAAAGAAACAAAGAACTGACTACTTCCTGGATCTCCTTGACGTCCTGCACGTCCTCTTAACTGGCGGTCAACTCTTCGTGATTCATGTCGTTCAGTACCTATAATTGCCAATCCTCCTGAATCTTTTACCCCTTCTCCAAGCTTAATGTCGGTACCACG
>DHDW01000015.1:42660-45727 GCA_002399565.1 Bacteroidales bacterium UBA4866
CCTGCCATATTGGTTGCAATGGTAACTGTTCCAGCACGACCTGCCTCTGCAACAATATCTGCTTCTTTCTTATGCAATTTAGCATTTAACACATTATGCTTAATCTTTCTCATGGTAAGCATCTTGCTCAATAGCTCAGATGTTTCAACTGATGTTGTACCAACTAAAACTGGACGTCCTTTTGAAACTAAGCTTTCAATTTCTGTAATTACTGCATTGAACTTTTCACGTTTTGTTTTATAAATTAAATCATTTTCATCCAAACGAGAAATTGGACGATTGGTTGGAATAACAACAACATCTAATTTATAAATATTCCACAACTCTCCTGCTTCTGTTTCGGCTGTACCAGTCATACCAGCAAGCTTTTTGTACATACGGAAGTAGTTTTGAAGAGTTATGGTTGCATATGTTTGGGTTGCAGCTTCTACTTTAACATTTTCCTTTGCTTCAATTGCCTGGTGAAGACCATCAGAATAACGTCTCCCCTCCATAATACGACCTGTTTGTTCATCAACAATCTTTACTTGATTGTTAACAACAACATATTCCACATCTTTTTCAAAAAGAGTGTAAGCTTTTAGAAGTTGGTTAATGGTATGAACTCTATCTGATTGAGTTGCGTAGGATTGAAGTATTTTTTCTTTTCTTTCTGCTTTTTCTTTTGGAGTTAGTTCTTCTTTTTCAAGCTCAGCAATTTCACTTCCAACATCAGTAAGCATATACATCTTTGGATCTTCTCCCAATTGAGCAAGGTATTCCATTCCCTTATCGGTAAGTTCTATGGAGTTTACTTTTTCATCAATAATAAAGTAAAGAGGGTCATCAATTTTATACATCTCCTTATTTTGGTCTTGCATAAACTGGTTTTCAGTCTTAAGCAAAAGAGACTTCATTCCTGGCTCACTCAAAAACTTAATTAAAGCCTTGTTTTTTGGAAGTCCATGATGAGCTCTAAGCAATAACATTCCTCCTTCTCGTTCTTGGTCTGATGTTCTTCCTTCTTTTAAAAGGTTCTTTGCTTCTGCAAGAATTTGAGTAACAAAACCTCTTTGAACATTATAAAGTTTTTCAATTACAGGACGGAAACGTTCAAACTCCTGGTCATCTCCCTTTGGTGTTGGACCAGAAATAATAAGTGGTGTACGAGCATCGTCAATCAAAACTGAGTCAACCTCATCGACAATTGCATAATTATGTTTTCTTTGAACAATCTCATTTGGATTATTACACATATTATCTCTTAGATAATCAAAACCAAATTCATTGTTTGTTCCGTAAGTAATGGCAGCATTATAAGCATTTCTTCTGGCTTCAGAATTTGGTTCATGCCTATCAATACAATCAACTCTTAGTCCATGGAACTCAAATATCATACTATTCCATTCAGAGTCACGTTTTGCCAAATAATCATTAACAGTTACAACATGAACTCCTTTTCCTGGCAAAGCATTCAAATAGATAGGAAGAGTTGCCACAAGGGTTTTTCCTTCTCCTGTTGCCATTTCAGCAATCTTTCCTTGATGTAAAACAGTTCCTCCAATAAGCTGAACATCGTAATGAACCATATCCCATTTAATGGTATTTCCTCCAGCAATCCAAGAATTGTCAAAAAACGCCTTATCCCCTACTATATTTACATTATCCTTATAGGCAGCCAATTCTTTATCATAATCACTTGCAGTAACCTCAACCTTTTCATTTTCTGTAAAACGTCTTGCTGTTTCCTTTACAACTGCAAATGCTTCTGGAAGAATATCATTTAATACCGTTTGTGTCTTGTCATAAATTTTCTTTTCCAACTCTTCCAATTCAGAGTAAAGAGCTTGTTTTTCTGCAACAAGCATATCTAATTCCGTGTCTATCCTTTGACGAATTGCACTTACTCTTGCTTCTTCCTCTGCTATTTCATTATAAATTCTTTGCTTAAATTCTTTGGTTTTATCTCTAAGCTCATCGTTGGTTAGGTTAATAACTTTATCGGAATACGCTAAGCATTCTTGAAGTATTGGCTTAAGTTCTTTTAAATCTCGCTGAGACTTGTTTCCGAAAAGTTTTGAAAGAAAATTTGACATCTTTATTCTTATTTATCTGTTATTTTAATCTTTTAATGATAGTTTCATCTATTTTGAATGAATCAAACAATCAAAAACTATTCCATTTTAATCAACTTGCAAAAATAACATATTTATTTGTCAGTTTTGACAAAAAAAAGAATAAAACAATAAATAACGAAGTAATAATTAGATAAATTATCTGTATCAAAAAACAAGATAACTAAATCTTTTGAGGTTTATTCAGTTTATAGAAGGTTTCTATTGTATAACCATTATATTTGGCATTCCAATCAACAGAATAATATTTGCTGAAATAACGCTGTGCATTCTTGTTTGCTCTAATTTCACACCAAGTAAAACCATGAGTGCTTACTCCTTTAGGCTTATTTTCTACCTGATGAGCCTTAATTGCACTTATTAAACTCGGAATACCAATAACAAACAAATAAAAAACCCCAAACCTGCAACTATCAACACAATGACCATACTCATGCATTAATAAAGGCTCTGAAATAACTTCTTCCTTAAAAGAATCCCTCCTTTTATTAAAAGTATCAACATTAATAAAGCTCCCAAGAGAAACACCAGAGTTATGATTTTGATTATATTTCAGACAGAAAGCAACGCCATTAAAAACTTCCACCCTTTCAACTTGCCAAAATATATTCCTAATTTGAGAAATTAAATAGCCTAAAAGGGTTTGAGGTATTTCCCAAGAATGACGCAAAATAAGATAGAAGAGAGCATAAAAGAAACCTCTTTTCTTATTAGAAATGAAATTAGCAAAGAAAATAATAGTACCATTCTTTATAACCTTAGTATCTTTTCTAACAAAATAGCTCAAAGCCCCACTAATAATGGATAAAGCCAAAAGAGAAATCAATGTAAGAAGATAAATACAAAAGTAAATCATAATCCCTTTAAATAAATATCTGCAAAGCTAATAAAATAATTTAGAAGCAATAATTTAACTGAATAATTCCTTCATAATTTATTTTTATTTGATATAA
>DHDW01000015.1:45826-45952 GCA_002399565.1 Bacteroidales bacterium UBA4866
TTATTTGATATAAGTGTATCAAAACCTTATTATAGTTGAATAAGATAAGGTATAAATTTCTTATGGTACGACCATAGTTAAGTTATGGTACGACCATAAAGTTGTTATGGTACGACCATAATTAAA
>DHDW01000015.1:46247-46554 GCA_002399565.1 Bacteroidales bacterium UBA4866
AAAATAATGAATTGGGTGGATAATGTGCTTTGCTACCTTTACTTAGTTAGATTCTTTCACGCTTTTGTGAATATATATCTAAGGCAACTATTGCTGCTGTGAAAAACCAGAAAGGAATGGATAACTTATCGGTGTCAAGGAAATTGTTTAACACTCCATGGGTGTAATAGGTTACTAAGGACATGGTTAGAAATATCGCTAACTGTCCTTCAGTTTTGTTTTGAGCTCGTTTATATACCTTAATGCCAGTGTAGATTACCACTGAAAAGAGTATAATTACCGAAATCATTCCCAAAACTCCACTTTC
>DHDW01000015.1:46752-57103 GCA_002399565.1 Bacteroidales bacterium UBA4866
GTCAAATTGATAGGTTCCTGGCCCCCATCCTAAGAAGGGTTTTTCTTCAAACATTCTAAAGGCACAAGCCCAGCGATTAAGTCTTTCAACATTTGAAGCATCTGTACTTATATTAGATATTGAGGATATGTGTTCTGCAATATTTCCTGAAGAGTCTTGACTGTTTTTCTCCAACAATTGAAGTATTGGAGTTTGAAATGCAAAGAGGAATAGGACTCCTGCAGATATTATAATTAGTATTAATTTGAGTTTTATTTTAAATTTGAGTATCAAATATATTCCTATTGCTGGTATTACACTCATCCATGCTGCTCTTGAATAGGAAAGAATTAATCCTAAAAGAAAAACTCCAAAAAATACGGCATAAACCAATCTCCCCCATTTAGTTGTTGACTTTGAGAAAATGAAAAAGGAGGTTATTGTCAAAAACATTGCCAGAATTGCCCCATAAGCAGTGTGGTCGTTGTAGAAAGGTTGCATTATGTAGAAGCATTCATCAAACTCAAACCCTTTTTGTGCAAAACTAAGTGTTGCATAAATCACAACAATCAATAAAGAAACTGCATAAAAGAGGTATATTGTTTTAATTCTCTTGAAATTGGCAAACAAAGGTATTATTGCCAAATAGAAAGGGATGATGTAAAATATTTTTGAGGCAAAGAATTTGAAAGAAACTACTGGTCTAACACTACTAAATGATGTTATGAGCATCCAAAACAAATAAAAAGCAATTGCTAGGGATATTGGGTGAGTAAGAATTTTGGTGTTATACTTACCACCTACCAAAACTTTTATGGAAAAAACAAGAGTAAATAAGATTAGTAGAGGCTCTGTTGGAAGTGTCATTGCTGTTGTTTCACTCACCAGCATATTTATTGATAAGGGAGTAAGAAAAACTATTAGATAAAGAACTTTGTCTAATTGATAATAGTATAAAAGCAAAAGCAGAAGGACAATTGGTACTACTCCATAAATATAATATTCATAGTCAATGTAGGAATATCCAATTCCAATAAATAATGCACAAAGAGAAGAAATGATAATAATAGTTTTAGTTCTATCATTCACACTTTCCCAAAGGCAAAAAAGTGGAGAAAGGATTTTCTTGATATAATCAATTATTTGATTAAGAAATCTCATTTTCTTTCTTTGCAACTCTATGCTTATCTCTAAGTATTAAAACAAATATTGCAAGAAAAGAACAACCAATTCCTCCAAGAATAGCAATAATTGAACGTTTTGGTTTGTCTTTTAATTCTGAAGGATAGGCTGAATCTATAATAAAATCGTTTGGAACATTGCTTTGAGCATCAACTCTAACTTGTTCAAGTTTCTCATCCCAATTCTTAAGTGTTTCTGTCTTTCTTTCCAATAAGATTTTCATTGCAGTAATACTTGGTCCATATTCTCCAATTTGAGATAATTTATTTTCTAATCTCAAAACAGCACCTTGATTGCCTGAAGCAATTTGTTTGGCAAGCTCTTGACTCATTCTATCTGACATTTTTTCTGGGTCAAATATCTTATGTTGCATAGCAACTTTTGCAAATTCACCTGCCAATGAATCAATTTCTTTTTGTAATCTATTGCGTGAGGTTGAAAGAGCAATAACCAAAGAGTCCATTTTAGCTCTCTTCATATCGTTTCTCAATACTTGCATTTGTGAAGCCATAAAATTGGCAATATTTGCAGCATAATGAGGGTCTGTATCCCAAACCGTAAGCTTTACTCCTAAGTTTTCTGTTCTTTTAACTTTAATGTTTGAAACTAATCTTTGATTGAGTTTATCGCTTTTTGCTTGTGAGTTTTCAGCTTCAATTCCATAATGTTCTGCCAAATTAAATTTGGAGATTGTTTTAGATATTATGGTGCTTGAACTAAGAATTTCCATTAAATACTCTGCATCCTTTTCTTTTCCAAAACTTAACGCATCGTAGTTATCCATTTGCGAAAGAACTGCTTTTGAAACAGCATCTGATTCTGCTGCCATAAGAGTAACTTGTGATTTGTAGTAGTTGGGAAGCATTAAGGAAAGAAGTCCTATTACTATTGTTGAAATAATAAATACTATTATTAGAGTAATCTTATGCTTTAAAATAAAGCTAATTGAACTTTGTAATGTAAAGTCGTTAGTTGAATTGGTTTCAATCATATAAAAACTTGGTTTTAATTTGTACCCCCGAGCAGAATCGAACTGCTATCTAAAGTTTAGGAAACTTCCATTCTATCCGTTGAACTACAGGGGCAAACTATATATTAATAGTTTATAGTTTTCTCTTTACTTCAAATTCTTCGTATCCTTCAACAATATCTCCAACCTTAATATCATTGTAGTTTTCAATATTTAATCCGCAATCCTGTCCTGCAACAACTTCTTTTACTTCGTCTTTGAAACGTTTTAAAGAAGCAAGTTTGCCAGTGTAGGTTACAATACCATCACGAATTACACGAACCTTTGTATTTCTATTTATTTTCCCGTCCAAACAAATACATCCTGCAATTGTTCCAACTTTAGTGATCTTAAATGTTTCTCTAATTTCAAGATTTGCAACAATCTTTTCTTCAATATCAGGAGAAAGCATACCTTCAATAGCATCTTTAATCTCGTTAATTGCAGAGTAAATGATTGAATATAATCTAATATCAATTTGTTCATTTTCTGCAAGTTTTCTTGCTCCTAAAGAAGGACGAACTTGGAAACCAATAATAATCGCATTTGAAGCTGTTGCCAACAAAACGTCTGATTCAGTAATTTGTCCAACAGATTTATGGATTACATTAACCTGAACTTCTGGAGTAGATAGTTTTAGTAATGAATCTGCCAAAGCCTCAACTGAACCGTCAACATCCCCCTTAATAATAATGTCAAGTTGCTTGAAGTCTCCAATAGCAATTCTTCTTCCAATTTCATCAAGAGTGATATGTTTTTGTGTTCTCAAACCTTGTTCTCTTTGCAATTGAGTACGACGTGTTGCCAAATCTTTTGCTTCTTTTTCTGAAGCCATAACATTGAAAGTATCCCCTGCTTGAGGAGCACCATTTAGCCCAAGTAATAGAACTGGAGCTGAAGGTCCAGCTTCTTTTATTAGCTGATTTCTTTCATTATACATTGCTTTTACCCTACCAAAAGTAGAACCAGCCAAAACAAAATCTCCTTGACTAATTGAACCATCTTGAACTAATAGCTTAGCAACAAAACCTCTACCTTTATCTAATGAAGACTCAATAACAGTTCCTTTTGCTCTTTTCATAGGATTTCCTTTAAGATCTAAAAGCTCTGCTTCAAGAAGCACCTTCTCTAAAAGTAAATCAACGTTTATTCCTTTCTTGGCTGAAATCTCTTGACTTTGGAATTTACCTCCCCAGTCTTCAACCAAAAGGTTCATATTTGCTAATTCTCCTTTAATCTTTTCGGGATCGGCTCCATTTGTATCAATTTTATTTAATGCGAATATAATTGGAACCCCTGCAGCTTGAGCATGGTTAATAGCTTCAACTGTTTGAGGCATCACTCTGTCATCACATGCAATTACAATAATAGCAATATCAGTTATCTTTGCTCCACGAGCACGCATAGCTGTAAAAGCTTCGTGTCCTGGAGTATCTAAAAATGTTATTCTCTTTCCGCTTTTTAACTTCACTTCATAAGCACCAATATGTTGAGTTATACCTCCTGCCTCACCAGCAATAACATTTGCATTTCTAATATAGTCAAGCAAAGATGTTTTACCATGGTCAACGTGTCCCATAACCGTAACGATTGGAGACCTTGAAACCATGTCTTCTGTTCTATCGTGCTCTTCTGTTTCTTCAATTGCTTCAACAACTTCAGCACTAACAAACTCTGTTGTAAATCCAAACTCTTCAGAAATTAGTTGAATTGCTTCAGCATCCAAACGTTGATTGATTGATACAAACATCCCTAAGGACATACATGACGAAATAATTTTTGTAACAGGGATATCCATCATTGTTGCTAACTCATTAGCTGTTACAAATTCTGTTACTTTTAATATCTTTTGGTTTTCTATCTCTTGTTCAAAATCGTGTTGTTGCTGTTGAGATATTGTTTGACGTTTTTCTCTACGATGCTTTGACGCTTTAGATTTACCAATTGGAGATAAACGAGCAAGAGTTTCTTTAATTTGTTTTTCAATCTCATCGCTATTGATTTCAACCTTTTTTAATTCCTTCTTTGGTTTATTAAATTTAGATTTCTTATCATCCTTCTTCAATTTATTCTTTTGTGCATCTTGAGGCGTTGTAGTTTGCGGTTGAATTGTTTTAGCTTGAGTTTGTGATTGTTTTATCCTTCTACGTTTTTTCTTGTCCTTTTTAGCTTCTTCAGAAAGATTTCCTTCTTTATTTTGTGATGCAGTAACCATTTGTTTCTTTGGTCTGTTGAATTGAGACAAATCAACCTTTTCTCCAAGGACCTTTGGCCCAGAGAGCTTCACATATTGAGTTTCAATAAAGTTATCTTTATTTTCTTCTGAAGAATTATCTACTGCTACCTCTTCTAATTTCAACTCTTCATTAATAAAGACTTCTTCAATTTTCTCTTTTGGAGTTTCCTTAACAATAACAGGTTTTTCTTTTATATCTTTAAGCTCTGTTTTTTTGTCAATTGATACTTTTTCTTTTTCCTTTTTAGAGAAAGACTTTTCTTTTTCTTTCTTTTCCTTAATCTCTTGTTCTACTTTTCTTTTTTGTTCCTTTTCTTTAACAATCTCTGATTTAGTTTTTTTGGCAGGTTTAGTTTTGGAATTAATGGAACTTAAATCTATTTTACCAACAATATTTAAAGAATGTGTATCGTCAGAAGAACTTACAATAGTTTCCTCCTTTTGTTCAGGTTTTTCTTCCTCTTTTTTATCAGGAATTACTTCCTTTTCTACTTCAACTACTTGTATTGGTTTTTCTTCAACTGGCTCTGGTTTTTCAATTGGTTTTTCAACTTTCTTTTCTTTTTCCTCTTTCTTAGGAGCCGGCTCAACAAAATCAATTGTAGTTGACTTAATAATTATTTCAGGAGTAATTATTTCCTCTTTTTTATTTTCAATTTGAACCTCAGAATGCACTTCTTCAACTTCAATTTTTGCTTTTGGAGTTGCAAAATCTAATTTACTTGCTTCTTCTTTAACTTTTCTTTCAGATTGAAAAGCAGATGCAAGAATGTCATATAGTTCTCCGTCAATTTTAGTATTAGGATTACTCTCTATTATTTTTCCTTTTTTGGCAAGACAATCTACTAATGTTGAAATACCAACATTAAATTCTTTCGCAACTTTACTTAATCTTATTGTTTTATTTTCTTCTGACATTTTTGTTTTTTTCTCTTTTTTTAGTTTAGTTGATGTTAATTCTATAATTGCTTGCCAATATGTTTTAATCTTCAAATTCAGCTTTCAATGTTTTTAAAACGTCATCAATTGTTTCTTCTTCTAAGTCTGTTCTTTCAACTAACTCTTCTTTGCTTATTGCCAATACATCTTTTGCTGTATCGCAACCAATAGCTTTCAATTCTTCAATAACCCATTCTTCTATTTCATCAGTAAATTCATTCAAATCTACATCCTCATAATTCAAATCAGTATCACTATAAACATCAATTTCAAACTTAGTAAGTTTACTTGCCAATTTAATGTTTGCTCCTCCCTTTCCAATAGCAAGAGAAACTTGATCAGTAGGCATAAATACTTCAGCTCTTTGATTTTCTAAATCTAAATTCATTGAAGTAACTTTTGCTGGATTCAATGCTCTAGTTATATATAGTTCTGTGTTTGGAGTATAATTAATAACATCAATGTTTTCATTTCTCAATTCTCTCACAATTCCATGAATTCTACTTCCCTTTATACCAACACAAGCACCCACTGGATCTATTCTGTCATCGTAAGACTCAACAGCAACCTTTGCTCTTTCTCCTGGTTCTCTAACAATATCTTTAATTGTAATTAATCCATCATAAATTTCAATAACTTCCTGTTCAAGTAATCTTTCTAAAAATACTGGGGAAGTTCTTGAAATAGTTATTTGAGGAACACCATTTCTCATCTCTACTTTCAAAACAACAGCTTTAATAGTGTCTCCTTTTCTGTAGAAATCGCTTGGAATTTGTTCAGTCTTAGGCATTGTAAGTTCAATACCTTCTTCATCCAACACCATTATCTCTCTTTTCCAAACTTGATAAACCTCACATACTACAATCTCCCCAACCTTTTCCTTATATTTAGTAAAAATATTCGCTCTTTCATAATCTTGAATCTTTGCAGCTAAGTTTTGACGAATAGCAAGTATGTCTCTACGTCCGAAATCTGCAAATTTAATTTCTTCAGATAATTCTTCTCCTATTTCAAAATCAGGTTCAATTTTAATAGCTTCAGAATATGAAACCTGAGTGTTTTCATCTTCAACAGCACCATCTTCAACAATTAATCTATTACGCCAAATCTCCAAGTCTCCCTTATCAATATTTACAATAACACTAAAATTTTCATCAGAGCCATATTTCTTGAGCATTAACGTCATAAAAACATCTTCCAAGATACGCATCAAAGTTTCTCGTTCAATGTTTTTGAACTCTTTAAACTCTGAAAAGGTATCAATTAAATTTAAGTTTTCCATATTTAAAACCTTCTTATATTTAGAATAAAATTATTATTTTACTTTCTTTGATATTGTCAATCAAGATTTCTTTCTCAACAATAGGATCTTTCTTTTTCTTAGGCTGAACCTTAACCACTATCTTTTCTTCATCCACCATTAATAACTCCCCAACAATCTTTTCTCCTTCTTCGTTAGTAATCACTTCTATATTTCTGCCTATATTCTTTTTATATTGACGATTAAGTTTTAATGGTTCTCCAACTCCTGAGGAAAAAACGCTTAATTCAAAATCTTCCACTTCTCTATCAAAATTACTTTCAATTTTTCTTGATAAATCAATACAATTTTGGATAGCAACTCCATTATCACCATCAATAAAAACAGAAATTTTATTGTCTTTACCTATTTTTAGGTCAACCAAAAATAAGTCTGTCCCTTCCAATTCTTGATTAACTACACTCTGAACCTTCTCTTTATCAATCATATAAATTTTTTATCAACAAAAGAGGGGACAATTTAGTCCCCTCACATATGTCTATTTCGTTTGCAAAAATACTACTAATCTTTTATTTAGCAATAAAAAAATCGCAAAAAAATGAAAAACCTTATTTTTCAGTAGTTATTGTTTCTGCATTTTGAGCTTCAAATTGTCTTATTAATTCCATGTCATCTGGCATATCCAACATTTGATACATTACTTCTGCATCATTTGCAAGTGGAGAATTTGGATGCTCCTGTACAAATGTTTTGTAAGCTTCTTTTGCTTTTTCTTTGTTATTGCATGCTTTCTCATAGGCTTCACCCATCTTAAAGCTTGCAACTTCTGACATCTTAGAATCAGGAAAATCAGAAACTAAACGTTCTAAATATGCAATTGCTCTATCACAATATTTCACATTAATACATATATCGGCAGCCTTAAACAAAATTAAAGTTGAGTTGCTGTCTTCTGGAAAGTCTGTAACATAACTATCATACATCACAAGCAAAGAATCTGCTCTTTGAGGAGAAATCTCCTTTGCTTCCTTAAGTGTTAACTTTTCCAATTCACCTATCTCCTTTAAACGATTTTCTTTAGTAGGCTTACATGAAGCAAAAACTAAAACTACAAGTGTGAATAATAAATACTTTTTCATTGTTTCCTATTATTTCCTTCCAATGTTTGGACGTTTCATTTTATAATTTGTGTAAACCTTCCCGTTAGAAATATCACTTAGTTTTCTTTTCAAAAGAGTTTTTCTTATTGGAGAAAGTCTATCAACAAAAACCTTTCCTTCCAAATGATCATATTCATGTTGAAAAACTCTTGCTCTTGCTCCTGAAAACATTTCTTCTTTTTGATTAAAGTTCTCATCGTAATACCTAACCAAAACATTAGAATAACGAGTTACTTCCTCATGCAATTCAGGAAGAGAAAGACATCCTTCTTGAAAAGCCCATTTTTCTCCACTTTCTTCAATAATTTCTGGATTTATAAACACTTTCTTAAATCCTTCAGCTTCTGGATAATCTTCTTTCAATGGGTCTGCATCAATTACAACTAAACGAATTGATAAATCAATTTGAGGAGCAGCCAATCCAATACCATTAGCATTATACATGGTTTGAAACATATTTTCAATCAAATCCTTCAAATCTGGATAATTCTCATCTATCGGCTTAGCAATCTTTCTCAAAATTGGATTTCCAAAACCTACTATAGGTAATATCATATTAGTATTCTTTCTTTTAATTCATATAACTTTGCAGTATAATAACTGCACTTACAGTGTCAACAAGAGCTTTATCTCTGCGTTGTTTCTTTTTAGCTCCTGAATCTAAAATAGCTCTTGAAGCAATTTTTGACGTAAAACGTTCATCAATCCTTACAATTTTTTTATCAGGATATTTCTTCCCTAACTCTAAAACAAAAGGCTCAATATAAACGCTACTCTCACTTAGAGTATTGTCCATTTGCTTTGCAAGCCCAACAATAAACTCATCAACTTCTTCTTTCTTTAGATAATCATCTAAAAATTCGAATATTTTTTTTGTTTCAACAGTAGTTAAAGAAGTAGCAATTATTCTTTGAGTATCACTTACAGCCAACCCAACACGCTTACTTCCATAATCAATTGCCATTAATCTTCCCATACTATTTTACAAAATGAAAATGTGGTCCATAACGTTCAAAAGCTTCTCTATCCAAGGTTTCTCTTGCATCAGGATGTGAAATTGAAATCATTAGCCTTGCTCTTTCTTGAAGTGATTTACCATAAAGATTAACAGCACCATATTCTGTTACAACCCAATGAACATGATTTCTTGTAGTAACAACTCCAGCACCAAGGTTTAAAGCATTAACAATTTTGCTCACTCCCTTATTGGTTGATGAAGGCATAGCAATAATTGACTTGCCTCCTTTTGAACGAGAAGCTCCATAAATAAAATCAACCTGACCACCCACACCACTAAAGAATTTCGTTCCAAGACTATCAGCACAAACTTGACCAGTAATGTCTATTTGCAAAGCTGAATTTATGGCAGTCATTTTAGGTTGTTGAGCTATAACAAAAGGGTCATTAGTATAAGCAACATCCATCATTGCAACCATTGGGTTATTATCAATAAATTCATAAACCTTTTGAGAACCCATCAAGAAAGTAGAAACCATTTTACCATTATCCAATTTCTTGTTTCTACCATTAATAACTCCATTTTCAACCAATGGTAAAACCCCATCAGCAAACATTTCAGTATGAATACCCAAATCCTTATGATTACCCAATTGAGCCAAAACAGCATTAGGAATAGCACCAATACCCATTTGTAAACAAGCACCATCTTCAATCAATTCAGCACAATACTTACCAATAGTTGCTTCCTCTTTAGTTGGTTCAGAAAAATGAGCAGGGAACAAAGGAGAACAATCTTCAACAAAAATATCAATCATTGACATAGGAATTAAAGCATCACCATAAGAACGAGGCATGCAAGGATTCACAACAGCAATAACAGTTTTTGCCATTTCAATTGCAGCTAAAGTTGCATCAACAGAAGTTCCCATAGAAACAAATCCATGATCATCTGGTGGACAAACTTGAAGCATTACAACATCAACAGGTAGATATTTTTCTCTATAAAGTTTTTGAGTTTCGGAAAGGAAAATTGGAATATAGTCAGCATAACCAGCTTGAACATCTTTCCTAACATTACCACCTACAAAGAAAGCATCGTGTTGAAAAATTCCTTCAAATTCTTTTGAAGCATAAGGAGCATTGCCTTCAGTATGCAAGTGATGAACGTATACATTTTTAAACTCTCCATTTTTAGCTCTTTCACACATAGCGTCAACTAAGCATTGAGGAGTAGAAGCAACAGAAGAAAGGTGAATATGGTCTCCTGACTTTATCACCTTAACCGCTTCTTTGGGCGTAACAGCTTTATATGTATTTTGTGTCATTGTGTTATATCTTTTATCTAATTAAACAAAATTTGAGATGCAAAGTTACTCAAACCTTTTGGAATAGAGAAAATAATAAAGAAAAGATTACAAAAAACTAAAAGAAAGGACTAATATCTTTCTCTTTATTGGTTTAAAGAATATTAACACAAAGTGTTGAAAACTTATTTAACATTGCCAATGAAGAGAAATTATTAACTCATATTTTTGCATTGAAACAATGGTTTCGAAAACGCTTTTTTGTGTTTAAGAATTAAAAGGGAATGCTGTGAAAATCGGCAACAGTTCCCGCTGCTGTAA
>DHDW01000015.1:57275-57811 GCA_002399565.1 Bacteroidales bacterium UBA4866
AAACGAGTCAGAAGACCTGCCATTTTGTTTATTTATTAATTGGTAGCTTTCGGGATGAAAGGCTTAACAATGGATTCTTTGTTGTTTCAGAGCAGAATTTTCATTTACAGCGACTACCTTAAATTTTAATTTATTATGAGTCAGTCTGAATTATTTATCATTAAAAGAGACGGAAAGGAAGTTCCATTTTCAATTGAAAAAATTAAGAATGCTATTTCAAAGGCATTTCTTTCTGTTGGTAGTTTTGCATCGCAAGATACAATTACAGATATTTTAAGTCGATTAAATATAACTAATGGAATAAGTGTTGAAGAAATTCAAAACCAAGTGGAAATTGCTCTTATGGCAGAAAAATATTATAATGTTGCCAAATCTTATATGCTTTACCGACAAAGCCATAGGGAAGACAGGGAAATTAGAGACAAGCTGAAATTCTTAATAGATTACTGTGATGCTAAAAATCCTGCCTCAGGAAGTAAATACGATGCTAATGCCAATGTTGAAAACAAAAATATAGCAACTCTAATTGGAGAACT
>DHDW01000015.1:57968-58278 GCA_002399565.1 Bacteroidales bacterium UBA4866
AACAGAAGACTATTATGCGACACAATAAAAGAAAACTATGGAAAAGAACTTGCAGATAAATACATAAGACTTCTCAACAACCATTATATATATAAGAATGATGAAACAAGTCTTGCAAACTATTGCGCAAGCATAACAATGTATCCTTGGTTAATTGGAGGAACAACATCAATTGGAGGAAATTCAGTTGCACCAACCAATTTAAAATCGTTTTGTGGTGGATTTGTGAATATGGTGTTTATGGTATCAAGCATGCTAAGTGGTGCTTGTGCAACTCCAGAATTTCTAATGTATATGAATTATTTTATTG
>DHDW01000015.1:58381-93234 GCA_002399565.1 Bacteroidales bacterium UBA4866
ATTATTGAGTTGGAATATGGAGAAGATTATTATTTAAGAGAAAACGAAGTAGTTGATTTATCTAAAAAGAAAAGAACCATAAGTAAAATAATAACCGATTGTTTTGAACAAGTAGTTTATTCCATTAATCAACCAACAGGAGCAAGAAACTTTCAAGCTGTGTTTTGGAATATTGCTTATTATGATAGATATTATTTTGAAAGCCTTTTTGAAAACTTTGTATTTCCTAATGGAGAAAAGCCACACTGGGAATCACTTAGCTGGTTACAAAAACATTTCATGAATTGGTTTAATAAAGAAAGAACAAAAACACCTCTTACATTCCCAGTTGAAACCATGGCTTTACTTTCAAAAGATGGAGACGTTATGGATAAAGAATATGGAGACTTCGTAGCAAAGGTGTATAGCCAAGGACATTCATTCTTTACCTATATGAGTGATAATGCCGATTCATTAAGCAGTTGTTGCAGACTTAGAAATGAGATACAAGACAATGGATTCAGTTATACCTTGGGAGCAGGAGGAGTTTCCACAGGTTCAAAAAGCGTTTTAACAATAAATTTAAACCGTTGCATTCAAGAATCAATAAAAAAAGGACTCCCTTATTTATCGTTTTTAGAAGAAGTAGTTGATTTAGTTCATAAAGTTCAATTATCATATAACGAAAACCTGAAATTCCTTCAAGCCAAAGGAATGTTACCTCTTTTTGATGCTGGTTACATTAACATGAGCCGTCAATATCTAACAATAGGAGTAAATGGATTGGTTGAAGCAGCAGAATTTATGGGGATAGAAATAACCGATAATCCAAAATATGAAGACTTTGTACAAGAAGTTCTTGGATTAATTGAAAAATACAACAAGAAATACAGAACAAAAGAAATTCTTTTCAATTGCGAGATGATACCAGCCGAAAACGTAGGAATAAAACATGCAAAATGGGATAAAGAAGATGGTTATTTTGTTCCAAGAGATTGTTACAATAGTTATTTCTACGCCGCTGAAGACAATTCATTAAACATTATAGACAAATTCCGAATTCATGGAAAGAAATATATAGAACACCTAACAGGAGGTTCAGCACTTCATTTAAACTTAGAAGAACATCTAAGTCAAATACAATACCGCCAACTACTTCGCATAGCAGCAAAAGAAGGATGCAATTACTTTACCTTTAATATACCAAACACCATTTGCAACACTTGTGGACATATAGACAAAAGATATTTAAAAGAATGCCCAGAATGTAAGAGCAAAAATATTGATTACCTAACACGTGTTATAGGGTATATGAAAAGAATAAGTAATTTCTCACTCCAAAGACAAAAAGAAGCAGAAAAAAGATATTATAATAAACCACAAAACCTTTAATTCCCATGCTTAAATACGTAAACTACGATATAGTATTTCAAGAAATACCAAACGAAACAACCCTTGCAATAAATATCTCAAATTGCCCCAACAAATGTAAAGGTTGTCATAGCCCTTTTCTAAAAGAAGATATAGGAAGAGAACTAACAAAAGATTTTCTGCTTAACCTTCTAATTAAATACGAAAAATCTATTACCTGTATATGTTTTATGGGAGGAGATTCATCTCCAAAAGAAATAGAATACTTTGCAAACTATGTACAAACACTAAGTAAGTTCAAAATAAAAACAGGATGGTATTCAGGAAAGGAAAAACTACCAAAAGACTTATCAATAGAAAACTTCCATTACATTAAACTCGGAGAATACAAAGAAAAATACGGAAGCCTAAAATTCAAAACAACAAACCAAAGACTCTATAAAATAAACAACAATAAACTCGAAGACATAACACATATGTTTTGGAGATAAAGATAAAATGTTAATTCAAGAAAGTCTTCTTTAATCTTTCTCAATTGACCTTTTGCTTCCTTATTTATTTTATTAATTTTGCCATTCGAAAATAGATATTATTGCAACTAATGGACATAATTAAACTATCAGAAAATAATCAGAAACTTTCCTGGGAAGTATTGGAGGAAAGTAATATTATTCCTGTTTGGGAAAGTATTGGAGCTAAGATTAATATTGTTGGATCTTTGAAGACTGGGCTAATGATGAAGAGTCTTGATATTGACATTCATATTTACACTAAGGAGATTTCTATTAAAGATAGTTTTGACGCCATTTCTCAAATTGCACAAAACCCTTCATTTAAAGAGATTCAATACATAAATTTAATTGATACGGAAGAAGAATGTATTGAATGGCATTTAATTTATGAAGACAAGAAGGCGAACTTATGGAAATTTGATTTAATTCATATTCTAATGGGTTCAAAATATGATGGATTTGTAGAGAATGTAACCGATTCAATAATTAATAAATTAACTCCCGAAACAAAAAAGACAATACTTCAAATAAAGTATGATATTCCTGATGACATTAAAATTCCAAGCATAGAAATATATCAAGCTGTTCTTTCAAATAAAATTAGCAGTTATAAAGAATTTATTCAGTGGAGAGAAAGCAACGCCTTAACAAATACTATGGAATGGATGCCGTAAAATTAGTTTCTCTTTTTTTATCCTTATTTCAGCAAAATAAAACAAGGATATATTTTTACAAAACAAGGATATATTTTCATAAATCCTTATTATAAAATCATAAAACAAGGAGTTAATTCTCGAAAGATGCACATCTTTCATACCAAAAGATGTGCATCTTTCACTATAAAAGATGTGCATCTTTTTTTTGCTAAAATTTGTTGGGAAATTTTGAATTAAATCTCTAAAAACTTAGTCTTATGGATTTGTATCTGCAAATATACGAAATTTTTCTTGATTAATCTATAGTTTAATATGAGATTTTTAAAATTTATTTGCTTGGCCTTTTTTTATTGCCGCTAACTCTCCTAAAGGGGAAATGGGAATACATCCTTCTATTCCCCTTTAGGGAATTTAGGGGTGAAAGATCTTATTTTTTAATAAGAATCCTTATTCAATCAAAATAAAACATTATTGGGTAATCGCAAGGCATTGCCCCTACATACCTCTTACCTTTTCCATTATCACTTTTAACTTTTCACTCTTCTTTAGGGTGAATATTGATAGGAAGATTATTGTTGTTACTAATCCTATTATTACTGATATATTATAAGGCAAGCGTAATCCTTCTGGGGCGTAGAATATATAGGTTGTGCATACGCAGGTCATAAATAATGCTGGAATGAGGGTTATAAAATAATTTTTATTCTCTTTCCTTAGGTATACTGTACATGCCCATAGAGTAAATACTGATAGGGTTTGGTTTGACCAAGCTAAATAGCGCCAAAGGATATCAAAATTAATTTGCAGTAGGATAAAAGTAGCTAAAAATATAGGAATGGATACTATTAAACGATTCTTAATTGGTTTTTGGTCGAATTTTAGGAAGTCAGCTATGGTAAGTCTTGCAGAACGAAGAGCTGTATCGCCTGAGGTTATTGGTGCTGCAACAACTCCAAGCATTGCTATAAAGCTACCAAAAACTCCAAGCCAATTATCAGATATTGCTTTAACAACTATTGCTGCCTTGTTTGCTGTGGGTGGTAGGGTTGCTACATATTCTTGAAGTCCTTGAATTGAGCCATAAAAACTACTACCTGCTGCTGCCCAAATCAAAGTAATTATCCCCTCTACAATCATCGCTCCATAGAATACTCTTCTGCCTGTTTTCTCATCTTTAACACAACGTGCCATAAGAGGTGATTGAGTTGCATGAAAGCCTGAGATTGCGCCACAAGCAATGGAGATAAACATCATTGGGAATATTGGGAGCTTCTTTGGCTCTTGATTAGCTATACCATTCCATATTTCTGGAATAGGTGCTGAATTAGTATATATGGCTATTAAAATTCCTCCTGCCATAACTAATAAACAGAATCCAAATATTGGATATAATCTACCTATTAGTTTATCAATTGGCAAAAGAGTTGCTAATAGATAATAAACAAATACTATTACTGACCACCAAAGAATTGAGATATTAGAGAATATACTATTTAGTATTCCTGCAGGCCCCGATACAAATACTGCACCTACTAATATTAATAGTAGAATTGTAAATATTCCTACAAACTGCTTTACCCTAACACCTAATTGAGTGCCAATTATTTCAGGGAAAGAAGCTCCTTTTTGGCGAATTGAAAGCATACCTGAAATATAGTCATGAACAGCTCCACCAAATATTGAACCTATAACAATCCAAAGGAATGCTGCCGGGCCATACATTATCCCCATAATTGCTCCAAATATTGGACCTAAGCCTGCAATATTAAGAAACTGTATTAAGAAAATCCTCCACCATGACATAGGGACATAATCAACACCATCAGGAGTTGCAATTGCAGGAGTTTTAATTTTATTATCTGCCCCAAATACCTTTTCAACAAAGGCACCATAGAGAACATACCCAAGAACTAAGAGAATAATAGCAGCTGTAAAACTTATCATAATAAATTTGTTTTGCAAATTAAATTCTTTTTGCAAATTTAAAAATTAAATGGTTTTCATTAACCATTTTTCTTAAAAAAAGTTTGGGAGTGTAGAAACATGCTTGTGAGTGCCCAATAATGTTTAAGCGACAAAATACAAAAAAAGGGATAAATCATTTTGACCTATCCCTTTTCTATATGTTTTTTATTTTATTTCTATGTATGGAGAATAAACTTGCTTATAATTACAAAAACTCCTGCTCCTGCCAAATAGCCTATAAGTGCCCAAAGTGAAATCTTCTTTAAATACCATATAAAGTCAATCTTTTCCATTCCCATTACTGCAACTCCTGCTGCTGAACCAATAATTAAAAGACTTCCTCCTGTTCCTGCACAATATGCTAAGAATTCCCAAAAGGCGCCATCAACTGCAAAATGATAAAGTTCTGGATTTAGTGCAATCATTTCTGGTGTTGCTGCTGGATACATACCTATTGCTGCTGCAACAAGTGGCACATTATCTACAATTGCAGAAATCATTCCAATAAGTATGTTTATAATATATATATTCCCAATCTTATCTAATGTTTTAGAAAGAAGGTCTAAGTGACCTGCTGTTTGCAAACATGCAACTGCCATTAATATTCCAACAAAAAATAGAATTGAAGACATATCAATCTTAGATAAAACTGCTGGAACATTGAGTTTGGAATAATTATTTGAGTTAGATTTATGCATTATTTCAGTTACTACCCACAAAACTCCTAATCCTAAAAATATTCCTAAGTATGGAGGTAGATGAGTTATAGTTTTAAAAACTGGAACAAACAACAAAGATCCTACTCCTAAGAAGAAGATTAGATTACTTTGTTTTGTTGATATTTGAATATCGTGATTTGATTTTGCGATAGCTTCAGGTCGTTTTACTTCTCCTTTAAGAACAAATGTTATTATGGTTAAAGGAACTAACATTGAAACTAAAGAAGGAATGAATGTTTCTAAAATAATTTTCATTGCTGTTACATTTCCTTTTATCCAAAGCATAATGGTTGTAACATCTCCTATTGGACTCCAAGCTCCACCAGAGTTGGCTGCAAGAATAACCATTCCACAGAAGAACCAACGATCATGTTTGTCATCAATAAGTTTTCTAAGCAAAGCACACATAACAATTGCTGTTGTTAGATTGTCCAAAACAGCCGACATGAAGAAAGTAAGGATACTAATTATCCACAATAGTTTTCTTTTGTTTGTTGTGTTGATTTTTTCAGTGATTATTTTAAATCCTTGATGAGAATCAATTATCTCAACAATTGTCATTGCTCCCAAAAGGAAAAAGACAATTTCTGCAGTTTCACCAAGATGTGAAATAATTTCTGAATGTTCAAATCCATCTCCGAAAAGAGCGAATACACTCCAAAGTACAACTGCCAATAAGAGAGCAGATGCTGATTTGTTGATTTTTAATGGATGTTCTAAGGCAATGAAAGCATAGCCCAGAACAAACAATATAATCATTAAAATAAAATAGCTCATAGTTTTTTTGTTTTAGTTAATAGTTGCATTTAATATTAAAAAATTGTTCAAAGAAACTCTAAGGCTTCAAACGGTAGGGCTTCTTTGAACAAAATCAAACATATAAAATATTTTTTTAGTTTGATTAGGTATGTAAAATAAATTTACTTATCAGCACAAATACACCTGCACCAGCAAAATAGCCTAATAGTGCCCAAAGAGAAATCTTCTTTAAATACCAGATAAAGTCTATTTTCTCCATTCCCATAACTGCAACTCCTGCTGCAGAACCAATAATAAGTATACTTCCTCCTGTTCCAGCACAATATGCTAAGAATTCCCAGAATGCACCATCTTGTGCAAAATGTGCCATTTCAGGATTTGCAGCAATTTGTGCAGCATCAGCAACTGGATACATTCCCAGAGCTGCTGCAACCAATGGCACATTATCAATTACAGAAGAGGCTAACCCTATTATTATATCTATAATGTAAATATTCCCTAATTTATCTAATGATTTTGATAACATTTCTAAATGTCCAGCTGTTTGCAAACTTGCAACTGCCATTAAAATTCCTAAAAAGAACAAAACTGAAGGCACATCTACTCTTGTGATGATGGAAGAAACATTAAGTCTTGAATAGTTTTCTTTGTTAGAAACATGCATTATTTCAGTTACAACCCAAAGCACTCCTAATCCAAATAATATTCCTAAATATGGAGGGAGGTGAGTAATGGTTTTAAAGACAGGAACAAATAGCAATGCTCCAACTCCCAGACATAATATTAAAAGACTTTGTTTTGAGCTAATAGTTACTTGTCCGTTTTCTTCATCTACTTCAGGTCTTTCAACATTTCCTTTCAACATAAATGTTATTGCAATTAAAGGAACTAATAAAGAAACTAATGAAGGAATAAAGGTTTCCATAATAACACCCATTGCTGTTATATTTCCTTTTATCCAAAGCATAATGGTTGTAACGTCCCCTATTGGACTCCATGCTCCACCTGAGTTAGCTGCTAAAATTACAATTCCACAAAAGAACCAACGGTCATGCTTATCATCAATAAGTTTACGAAGTAGTGCACAAATAACAATTGCAGTTGTCATATTGTCTAACACTGCTGACATAAAGAAAGTAAGAATACCTATTATCCAAAGCAGTTTTATTTTACTTTTAGTATGAATTTTGTCAGTGATTATTCTAAATCCTTCGTGGCGGTCAACAATTTCAACAATTGTCATTGCTCCCAAAAGGAAAAAGACAATTTCTGCAGTTTCTCCCAAATGCGATAGTATTGTTTCATGTTCAAATCCTGGCCCCATTAAAGCATAAACTGACCAGAGTATAACTGCAAGTAAAAGTGCTGTTGCAGATTTATTAATCTTTATTGGATGTTCTAATGCTATGGCACAATATCCAACTATAAAGATAACAATCATTAGAATAAAGTAGATACTCATTTGTTGTTCTTTTTTATGTTAATATATATTGATTATTACTATTTTCTTTTGTTTTGTTGTTTCTGTCTTTGTTCAACCAATGTACGATTCTTTTTTTCTAAATCTTCCATTCTTGTTTGCCATTTTGATTTTTTAATTGGCTTATTTTGATTGGCTTTTAGAGTATCAAGAACCTTTTGTTGATTAATTGTTTTTCCAATTACCCATACTTGTATGAAGGTAAAGCATAGGGAAATGAAATAGTAGTAGTTAAGTGCAGCAGAGAATTGATTAAGCATAAATAGCATAAAGACAGGCATCATATACATCATCACTTTCATACCAGGCATTTGAGTTGTTCCTTGTTGTTGTTTCATTGTCATTCTTGTGTAGAATATTTGAGCTACTGACATAAGTAAACAGAATAAAGAAACATTAGAGCCATAGAATGGTATTTCAAAAGGAAGATTTACTATTGAATCGTAACTTGAAAGGTCATCTGCCCAAAGGAATGATTGTTGACGAAGCTCAATTGATGCTGGGAAGAAACGGAACATAGCTACAAGTATAGGGAACTGCAAAAGCATAGGCAAACAACCCGCCATTGGATTAATTCCAGCTCTTTTGTATAGAGCCATAACTGACTTCTGTTTTTCCATTGCTTGTTCTTGCTTTGGAAACTTCTCATTTATTTTCTGAATTTCAGGTTGAATAACCCTCATCTTTGCAGAAGAGGAATAGGATTTATAAGCAAGAGGGAAAAGTACTATTTTAACTAATATTGTAAGGATAAGAATAACAATACCCATATTCCATCCAAATCCAGACAAGAAATCAAAAACAGGGATGATAACAAAACGATTTACCCATTGTAAAAGAAAGAATCCCCATCCTAATGGAATAATTTCTTCCATATTAATATTGTAATCACTTATAACTCCATATTTGTTTGGACCAAAGAAGAAGTCCATTTTAATTTCATTTTTTGCTGCATCTCCATCATAAGGCAATGTTAACAATGATTGCATTGTACGAAGATAGGTTGAATCTTTTGCTGGACGTTTTTCTGTTATGGTTTGCATTGTTGCCGATGCAAAAGAATCATTATTAGTTATTAAAGCTGTTGAAAAGAATTGTTGTTTATATGAAACCCATTTTATAGGAATTCCATTTTCTTCTTTCTTATCATCGCTTCCATTTTCTTTCAAATAATCTACCTCATCTTTCAAAAGATAATAAATGGATGAATTCTTAACCTCAACCTTAGCATCCTTTTCTTGAACTCTTAAATCAGAATTCCATCCCATTTCAACAGAGCCTTGGTCTGTTACGATTCCTTTCAAGTTATCAAAAAGTATATCATATCCAATTCTATAATCATTACCTCTAATTACATAACGAAAATCTAAAGAAGCAGTTTTTAAACTATCAGCTTGAACTTTAGCCTTAAAAACAATAACTACTGAATCATTTCCCTTAACTTCAATAGGCTTGGTTATTGGCTTATTATCAATTGTTGGTTCAAAATAAAGATTTTCTGTTCTAACAATATTCTGACCAACTGTAAGGTTTAGTCCATAAGTATTTTTATCAAATAGCTTAACAGGTTGCTTCCCGTATGTAGTATAATTTTTTAGAGTAACCTGCTTTACAAGAGCACCTAATGTAGAGAAATCAACCTCAAATAATTCATTTGAAACCTTAATTGTATTATTAATTCCTTGAGAACAAGATGCAAATGCTCCAAATACAGAAAGATTAATTGAATCTTGATTTAACGACGCTTGAGTTGTATCGTTATTTAATTGAGCTAAAGAATCTTGTATTTGAATAGTTTTTGCTTGTAATGCTATTTTTTCTTGAACTCTAATAATAGAATCCTGCTTTGCTTTAATTGCAGCCTTTTCCTCTTCTGAAGGAGCTGAAAGTATTCCATAGCCTATAAATACTCCAAAAATAAGTACTAATCCAATAATTGTATTTCTGTCTAACATCTAAATCTTGTTTTGTAAAATTAAAGTTGCAAAGATAAGAAACATTATTATCTCACTAATTATTTTTCAAAAATATTTGGCAGAACAAATTATTGTTCGTTATTTTGCAAACAACAAATTAATATATTTATGCAAAAGAAAACATCAATTCATCAGAATCAAGAGATACTATCTGCTTTTGCAAAAGCTATGGGGCATCCTACAAGATTGACTATTTTGCAGTTTTTATCACAAAGAGACAACTGCTATTTTGGCAATATTCATGATGAATTACCTATAGCAAAAGCAACGGTTTCTCAACATTTAAAAGAATTAAAAAATGCTGGACTAATTCAAGGAGAAATTGAAGCACCTAAAGTAAAATATTGTATTAATAGAAAAAACTGGCAACTTGCAAAGGATTATTTTGAAGAGTTCTTTTCTTCAATTAAAGAAGCTCCTGATTGTAGCATTGAATAAAACAGAAATAAAGATGAGAAAATTCATAATATTAATTAGTATATTAATGCCTTTAATCTCTTTTTCTCAAGAAATAAGAGGAAAGGTTGTAGACAAGGAAACTAATAAAGCTGTAGCTTTTGCAAATGTTGCAATTAAAGGGACTAAAATTGGAGTAACATCCGATGATAGGGGGATGTTTTCTATAAAAAGGAATTCTAAAGACAGTTTATTTATTGAAATAAGTTTTATAGGATATAAAAAAGAGTCAAAGTTTATACCCATAGATAAAGAATATATAGAAATTGCATTAACCAAAGAGTCAAAAGAACTTGAAACTGTTAGTGTTGTTGGAGAAATGTCAGGGACAATATCCGATAATAATCAAGCATCATTTAATCAATACATTTCTTCAGAAGGGATAAAACGTTTAGCATGCTGTTCTTTGGCTGAGAGTTTTGAGAACAATGCTGCAGTTGATGTTGGCTTTACAGATGCAGTTACTGGAGCAAAACAAATCCAAATGTTGGGTTTAGCAGGTATTTATAGTCAGATATTAGTGGAAAATCAGCCTTCAATTAGAATGCTTTCTTCAACCTATGGTCTTAATTATATTCCTGGTCCTTGGTTAGAAGGTATTGGGATTTCTAAGGGAACGGCTTCTGTAACTCAAGGATATGAGAGTATTACTGGGCAAATAAATATTGATGTAAAAAAGCCTGAAAGTAAAGAAAAGTTCTATTTTGAATACTTTACTAACGATTTCCTTAAACAGGAGATTAATGTTAATACTGCCTTTAGAATAAATAAATACTTAGAGTCAATTGCTTTAGTTCATGCAGCAAAGATATTTATGAAGACCGATAGGAATAATGATAATTTCCTTGATGTGCCTCTTTCAAACCTTCTTATTGGCTCTAATCGTTACTTTTACAACTATAAAGAAAAAATCAAAAGCCGTTTTGGAGTAGATGTATTATATGAAGATAGAGTTGCTGGAGACAAACGTTTTGATAAGGATAGAGATTTTAATACTACGAATTATTATGGTGCTGTTTTGAACTCAAGAAGAATTCAGGTATTTGAAAATACTGGTTTCCTTTTAAATTCTGAGAAGAATAGGAGCTTTGCTGTAAATGGTAATTTAGTGTATCATCAATTGGAATCGCAATTCGGATTAAGAGAATATAATCCTAAACAATTAAGTGGTAATCTTGCCCTAATTCTTAATTCTGATTTATGGAATGACAAAAACAAATTAAGCCTTGGATTAAGTTCAAGTTATGATGAGTTGAAAGAAAACCTTTCTAACAAAAACTATATTATTGGTCAACCTTTGGACAAGGAAGAGCTTGTTTTGGGTGCTTATGCTGAATATACTTTTAGCGACAGGAAGAAATGGACTTTTATTACTGGGCTTAGGGGGGATTATAATACGTTCTACAAACAAACAATTATTACTCCTCGAATTCATGCTAAATACTCTCCTTTTGAAAACTCTGCTTTCAGATTTTCTGCCGGAAGAGGATTGCATAGTGCCAACATTCTACCTGAAAACATCAGTCTTTTAACTTCATCAAGGAAACTTTTCTTTGACCAGGAGCTTAAATTGGAAGATGCTTGGAACTACGGGGTATCTTATACCCATAAATTCTTTATGGAAGATGAAAGAAATATCTCTTTTGCTGTTGACTTCCACAGAACTGACTTTACCAATAGGGTTGTTATTGACTTGGAAAGAAACACTCAAGAAGCTCATATTTATAATTTAATGGGGAAATCCTTTGCCAATAGCTTTCAAGCTGAGGTTACAATAACTCCTTTTGAAGGGTTTGAGACTACAATTGCTTACGTATTCAGTGATTCTAAAATTACAGTTGATAATAAATTAATTGAAATGCCTCTAACTGCCAAACATAAAGGTTTGATTTCCCTTCACTACTCTACCAAGTATGATAGATGGAAGTTCTCTTTCACCACTCAATATCATGGCTCTACTACTCTTCCAAACACTTCCAATAATCCAGCAATCTATCAACTTCCTGATAGAAGCCCTGATTATTTTATCCTTCATGCTCAAATTACTCGTAAGTTTAATAAATTTGAAGCCTATATTGGTTGCGAAAACATCCTAAACTACACTCAAAAGAATCCAATTATCAGTTCCGATAATCCTTTTGGTCAATACTTCGACTCCTCAATAATTTACGCCCCAATTCTTGGAAGACAATTTAATTTCGGTTTAAGGATAAAGATATAAAGAAAATGGCCTACATTTGTAGCCTAATTACATTAATAATTAATCATAAAACAATATTAATATGAAAAAGCTAACATTAATCGTCCTTTCAATATTTTTCAGCTTAAGTCTTTTTGCTCAAGAGGTAAAGAAAGACTTTGTTCAAGTGTTCTATTTCCACAGAACAGAACGCTGTGCAACTTGCAACGCAATTGAAGATGGGGTAACTTCTGTTTTGAATTCAAGCTATAAGAAAGACCTTCAAAAAGAGAATATTATTTTTAGTAGCATAAACTACGAAGAGGATACAAACAGTGCTATTATTAAAAGCTATGAAATTGAAAACCCTACCCTTCTAATCATTTACAATAAAAAGGACAAAAAAGAATTCATTGATTTAACTGACGATGCTTTTTCTTATGCTCGAACAAATCCTTCAAAGTTTAAAAAGATTTTCAAGAGCAAAATAAACGATTTCTTTAGGTAGAAAAATCAGGAAAATTCATCTGAAAAAAAGTAGAGTTACTCTAAGCAAAATTAGAGTCACTCTTTTTCCAATTAGAGTCACTCTTTTTCTGATTAGAGTCACTCTTTTTACAAGCAGAGTCACTCTTTTTTCAAGCAGACTAAGTCTAATTTATAAAGAAGTGATTTTTAACACCATAAGGCAATCTATAAATTTAAGGAAAGTAGGTTAGAAAACTTTTGGAGGAGGGTTATTGAAAATGCTCTTCTAAGTCCTCAAGTTTAACGGCATCTTTAAGGTTGTAATCCCCAATTCTGGTGCGACAAAGAGAAGAAAGATAAGCACCACTTTGAAGCATAAGGCCAAAATCTCTCGCAATGGAACGAATATAAGTACCCTTAGAGCAAACAATCCTGAAATAAACTTTGGGTATCTCTATTTTAGTAATCTCAAATTCCTTTATTTCAATTTCCTTTGGCTTTAGTTCAACCTCTTGATTATTCTCTCTTGCAAGTTTGTAGGCTCTTTTTCCGTCAATCCATTTTGCAGAAAACATAGGAGGAATCTGATCCATTTTGCCCGTAAGCTCTTTTGCCACTGACAGTATCTGCTCTTGAGTAATATGTTCTATTGGGTAGGTTTGGTCAACTGGATGTTCAAGGTCGAAGCTTGGAGTTGTTGCACCAAGAGTGAAAGAGCCAGTATATTCCTTTTCTTGGGCTTGAAACTCTTCAATTCTTTTAGTGAACTTACCTATACATATAATTAATAAGCCTGTAGCCAAGGGGTCAAGAGTTCCAGCATGTCCAATCTTTATTTTCTTGCCATAAAGATGATTTATCTTATACTTTATTTTCTTTACCACTTGAAATGATGTCCATGTATATGGCTTGTCAATTAGTATGGCATAGCCATTTTCTATGTCTATCATATTATTTAGTCTTAAAATTTAGTTTAAGCAACACTTAAATCAAACCCGAAAATCATTAGAGAAATAATAATAACTCCAACAACTATTCTATAATAACCAAAAGCCTTAAAACCATATTTGGTAAGAAAATTAATAAAGAATTTTATTGCCAGCATAGCAACAATAAAAGCCACAATATTTCCTATAATAAGAGTTGACATATTGTCCACAAGTAGTTGTTGCCCTTCTGGAGTTATGATGGCTTTGAGAAGTTTGTAACCAGAGGCAGCAAGCATAGTTGGAACTGCCAAAAAGAAAGAAAACTCTGCAGCAGTTTTACGAGTTAGTTTTTGAGTCATACCCCCTACTATTGTTGCCATAGAGCGAGATACACCTGGAATCATAGCAATACATTGAAACAAGCCAATGATAAATCCTTTTTTATAAGTTATTGTTTGGTCTTCTTGAGGTTTGTTAAACCACTTATCACAAAAGAGCATAAACACACCTCCCACAATAAGCATAATGGCAACAACTAAAACACTTTCTAACATTGAGTCAATAAAGTCTCCAGCTAAGAAACCAATTATTGCAGCAGGGATAAATGCAACAAAAAGCTTATAGTAGAAATTCATAGTTTGGAAAAACCTCTTCCAATACAAAACAAGTACAGAAAGAATAGCTCCAAATTGAATACAAATAGTGAAGAGTTTTACAAATTCTGTACTTTTAACACCAAGAATACCCTGGGTAATTATCATATGTCCTGTCGAACTAACAGGCAAAAACTCTGTTAAGCCCTCAACAATAGCTATGATGATGGTTTCAAATAAATTCATCGAAGTAGTTTAAAGATTATTGTTCGTCTTGAGTTTGGTCTTGTTTGTCTTGCTTTGGCTTAAGTAAAATTGCATAAACCTCAACAACAATTCCTGCAACCATAAGAATTGGTGCAACAACTAATCTTTGAGCATTAAATAATGAGTAATTAAATACATTTGGGTCATCAGAACCTCCTCCAATAAGAAGAACGTAGCCAAGAGCCAATAGAGCAACTCCAACTAACATCCATATATAATTAATTCTTTCAAAAGCAAAGTCAAATTTTGGCTGAGCTTTAGGAGCGTTAGTTTGATATGATTTTGGACTATTGCTGTTTTTTGATGACGATTTTTTTTGTATTGCTGCCATATTAATTATGTTTTATATCTTTTTTATCTATATAGTTTTTCGTTTCTTAAGTGCATAAATCTAAATACAGAAATGAAAGTTGAAATGAAAGCGAGCAAGATTCCAAATATTAGAATTGCAAGCCCTATCATTCCATAGATATGATAGTTTTCTGGAGTTATGATTTGAGAAAATGTTCTGCTTACCCAGAATAATATTCCAAACAATAGAACATTTGCAATCAAGCCTCCTATTAACCCAAAGAACAAGCCTTTAAGAAGGAATGGTCTGCGAATGAAAGAAGGTTTTGCCCCAACAAGTTCCATTGAACGGATAAGGAATCTTTTAGAGTATATTGTTAAACGAATTGTATGATTAATTAATGTAATTGCTATTATCAGAAGACAAATGATGAAAGCAAGCACAAATGCTGAAATATTATAAACTGCATTATTAATATCTTTAACTAAGTCTTGGCGATAGTCAACATTATCAACAATATCTTTAGCTTCAAGGCTTGTGATAAAACGTTTGATTGTTGTATAGTTGAGTGATTCGGCTTTAAGATTTACAACTATTGATGCTGCATAAGGATTTACTGCCCCCAACACTTCAAGATGATTCTCTCCCATAACTTCTTCCATTATTTTAGCAGCTTGCTCAGAAGATATATATTGAGTAGATTTAACATTCGTATTCTTTTTGAGTTCCTTTTCTAAGTTAAGTGCATCTTCTTCCATTATACCATCCATAAGATATACAGTAAAAGACACATTTTCTTTAAGGTTGTTTGAAGCTGTAAAGGCATGAAAAATGAAGGTAAGCATAAAGCCTAACATAAAAAGAACAAGCGCAATACTTAATACTGTTGAAAAATTGGCACTCCAAAGTGCTACTGGATTAAAGCTTAATTGTCTTTTAGTCATTTTGCAGAAAACATAATTTAGCTGCAAATATACAAAGTTTTTATTATTTTTGCCGTTAAATTAGAAAATGTATGAACGAAGTATTTGTTGAAAAATTTGGTGGGGCTTCTGTAAATAGTTCTGAAGCTATTAGAAATGTAGCTTCCATAATCCTTTCTCAAAATAAAAAAAGACTTATTGTTATTTCTGCAATGGGAAAGACTACAAATCATTTAGAAAGAGTTTTGAATTGTTTTGTGGAGAATAAATTCATTGACAAATCTTCTATTGAGGAATCAAAAAACTATCACAAGACTATTATAAATAATCTCTTTCCTAATGAAGATGAGGATTTGAATAAGTTTTTAGACATTACATATAAAGAAATTGAGAATAAGCTTTTGGGGTATAATATAGATAAAGACTACGACAAACTCTATGATTCCATTGTTTCCTATGGAGAAATAATTGGAACTACTATAATTTCAAAATACTTTGATTCTATTGGATTAGCACATAAATTTGTTTTAGCTAACGATATCATCAAAACAGATAGCTCTTTTAGAAGAGCAAAAGTTTTGTGGAAGGAAACAGAAGATACCATTCTTAATAAAATTGAGCCTTTATTCAACAGCACCGACACAATAATTACTCAAGGATTTATTGGTTCAAACCAAAACAATGAAACAACTACTCTTGGAAGAGAAGGCTCTGATTTTAGTGCAGCTGTTTTTGCATATTGTCTTAACGCCAATAGTGTTACTATTTGGAAAGATGTCCCTGGTCTTTTAAATGCAGACCCAAAATATTTTGAAGACACAATGAAATTTGAACAAGTTCCTTATAGCGAAGCAATAGAACTTTCATATTATGGAGCCTCTATAATTCACCCTAAAACCATTAAGCCCTTAGAAAACAAATCAATTCCTTTGTTCGTAAAAAGTTTTATTTCCCCCAAAGAAGAAGGCACAAAGATTGATTGCTGCTCTAACACCAAACCCTTAATGCCAAGCTATATTTTTAAGGACAATCAAACTCTTTTATCAATCTCCCCTAAAGACTTTTCTTTTGTTGTTGAAGAAAACCTTTCGAATATATTTGCTCTATTTGCAAAGTATGGAATTAAGATTAACTTAATGCAAAACTCTGCGTTAAGTTATTCTGTATGTTTTGATCAAATTAAAGAAGAACTACTTAAAAAACTAATTGATGAACTTTCATCAGCACACTCAGTTAAATATAATAATGCTCTAAGACTAATTACAATTCGTCGCTACACAGAGGAAGCCATAAATAATTTATCTACAGGAGATAAAATTATTATTGAACAACGTTCTAGATTAACAGCTCAGTTTTTATTTAAGCTATAATTACTCATCATAGCCTTCAAATTTCTCAGGAATAGATTTTAAAGTCTTTACTCCTAAGTCTTGAATATCTTTTGCCTGCTTAATTAAATTACCTCTACCGTCTTTTAGCTGGTTGAATGCTTTTTTATATGTATCTTTTGTTTTATCTAACTTGTCTCCAATTTCTTCAAATGTCTCCAAGAAACCAACAAATTTTTCAAACATCTTACCACTATTTTCAATAATCTTCTCAGCATTCTTATTCAACTTATCTGTTCTCCAAAGGTCAGCAAATATTCTAAGACTTGAGATTAGAGTTGTGGAAGACACCAAAACAACTTTCTTATTATATGCAAAGTTCCATAATTCTCTATCGTTTTGCATTGCTAACAAATAAGCAGATTCAATAGGAACAAACATCATCACAAAACCAAGACTTCCTTTAATATCATCATATTTCTTTTGACTCAATTCAATAACATGTTGACGAACCGATGCAATATGTTTAGTCAATTCTTGATTTTGCACTTCTTCTGTTTCAGCACTGAAATAATTATCATAATTAACCAATGAGACCTTTGAGTCAATAATAACTTTTCTATCGTCAGGTAAATTAACAATAACATCAGGAATTATCTTCTTGTCTTCTTCATTATAGTGGACATCTTGAGTTATGTAATGCTCCCCTTTAATTAAGCCAGTATTTTGAAGAATGGTTTCCAAAACATTTTCTCCCCAATTACCTGCTTTCTTGTTTTCTCCCTTTAGGGCTGAAGCCAAATTATTTGCTTGTTCTGAAACCAAATTAGTTTGCTCCAGAACTTTTTTAATTTCTGCTTCAAGCGAAGAACGTTGTTTTGTTTCCTCTGTTAAATTCTTATTTACGTTTTCTCTAAATTCCTTAATACTATTATCCAAAGGTTTTAATAGAGTTTCTATGCTAACTTTATTCGTTTCAGTAAACTTACTTGTCTTTTCTTCCAAAATCAAATTAGCAGCTTTTTCAAATTCAAGTTTAGCTGATTTTTGCATCTCTTCAAATTCTCGTTTAAGTTCCTGTTGCTTTTCTTTAATATTATTATTTTCTGCTTTTAATGCGCTGTTAGAATTTGACAACTCTGACGATTTTTTAATTTCCTCTTCAATTTGAATAGCAAGTTTATTATTCTTTTCTCTTTCCTTATTTAATAACTCTTCTTTATTTTTAAAATCAGACAGCAATGCACTGTTAGAATTTGATAATTCTGTAAATTGTTTTCTTTGTTCTTCGAACTGTTGAGATATTGAATTATTTTTTTCTATTTCCTTTATTAAATTTTCTTCTTTATTTCTTAAATCTGTTTTCAATGATGAGTTTTCTCTTTGGGAAAGGTTATAGCTTTGTTCTAATTCTTTATATTTTGATTCTAAACTATTATAGCTTTGTTCTAAATTCTTGAAGTTTGATTCTAATATCTTATTAGATGTTTCTAATTCGGTTAGTCTTTCTTGATTTGGATTTCTTCTAACAAGCATTAAAACCAAAATTACAACAGCAATTACTGCAACAAGCGTAGATATAAGTAATACAATTTCCATATTCTTCTTTATTAAAATTTAGAATTCAAAGATACAATTTTTATTATTAATGGATATCCTTATTCAAAAGCAAAGACATCTTTCTGACAAATTGACATTAAAAAAGAATTGGTATAATGATTGATTGAGCAAGATGAAAGAAGATAATTAATAAACAAATAAAAAATAATAATCGTATGAAAGGAAACATTAACGTAAAAACAGAAAACATCTTTCCTATTATTAAGAAATTTCTTTACTCCGACCACGAAATATTCTTAAGAGAAATTGTGGCAAATGCTGTTGATGCTACTCAAAAACTTAAAACTCTTGCATCTTTAGGACAGTTTAAGGGAGAACTTGGAGATTTGACAATTGATGTTAAGATTGACAAGAAGAAAAAAACTTTATCTGTAATTGACAGGGGTATTGGAATGACTCAAGATGAAGTTGACAAATACATTAACCAAATTGCATTCTCTGGTGCTGAAGAATTTGTTGAAAAATTCAAGGGTAAGAGTGAACTGGAACAAAACCAGCTAATAGGTCATTTTGGTCTTGGTTTCTATTCTTCATTTATGGTTAGTAAGGAAGTTGAGTTTAAAACAAAATCATATCAGGAAGGCAGCAAGGCAGTTCGTTGGTGGTGCGATGGAGATACAGAATATACAATTGACGAGATAGAAAAAGAAGAGCGTGGAACTGAAATAGTAATGCACATAGACTCTGAAAACGAAGAGTTTTTGGAAGAAGGAAGAATACTTGAATTATTAAAGAAGTATTGTAAGTTTATGCCTATTGAAATTCGCTTTGGAGAAGAAACCTATTGGGAAGACTCTGAAGAAGAAAAGGATGAAAAAGGCAATCCAAAAAGAGTTCAAAAAACAAAACCAAGAATAATTAACAACACTCAACCTCTTTGGAAGAAAAAACCTGCAGACCTTAAAGAAGAAGACTACAATGAATTTTACAGGGAGCTTTATCCAATGAATTTCGATGAACCTCTTTTCCATATTCACTTAAATGTTGACTATCCATTTAACCTGACAGGTATTCTTTATTTCCCAAAAGTAAAGAGAAACATAGACCCTGCAAAAGACAAGATTCAATTATACTGCAATCAGGTTTTCGTTACTGACAGCGTTGAAGGAGTTGTTCCTGATTATATGATGTTACTTCGTGGAGTTTTAGATTCTCTAGATATTCCACTTAACGTTTCTCGTTCCTATCTTCAATCAGACTCTAATGTTAAAAAGATTTCATCTCACATAACAAAGAAGGTTGCTGACAAGTTGGATGAAATATATAAGAACAACAGAGAAGAGTACAACAAGAAATGGGATGACTTAAAGATATTTATTGAATATGGTATGCTTTCAGATGAAAAGTTCTATCAAAGAGCAGAAAAGATTTATATGTTTAAGAATATAGCTTCCGAATACTACTCTATTGAAGACTATACAAACAAAATAAAACCTGTTCAAACCGATAAGGATAAGAAGTTAGTTTATCTTTATGCCAATAATACAGATTCTCAATATGCATATATTCAAGCTGCAAAAGACAAAGGATATGACGTATTGTTAATGGATGGTATTTTAGATAATCACTTTGTTAATCTAATGGAACAAAAGCTAAGTGATAGCAGATTTGTTAGAATTGACAGTGATGTTATTGACAAGCTAATTCCTAAAGACGAAGTTATTCCTTCTAAACTTAACGAAGAAGAAACCAAAACTCTAAAAGAAATGGTTGAAGGACAAGTTGACAAACAAAAGTTCAATGTTGTTATGGAAAGCCTCAATGAAACCGATAGTCCATTAACCATAACTCAAAATGAGTTTATGAGAAGAATGAAGGAAATGAGTGAAATGGGTGGAGGTGGAATGGCTTCACTTTATGGAGAAATGCCAGAAAACTACAATTTGGTTGTAAACACCAATCATCCTCTAATGAGCGAAGTTTTGAAAGAAGAAGACAAAGACAAACAAACTCAAATTCTTTCTCAACTAAAAGACCTTGCTCTTTTAAGCCAAGGACTATTGAAAGGTGAAGCCCTAAATAACTTTATCCAACGTTCAATTGGAATAATTAAATAATATATTTCATCTAATTTTCAACCAAAAGAGGCTATTTGCTTAAGTACAGATAGCCTCTTTTCTTTAATTGGAGTATGTTATAATGGGAGTGTGAAGGTGAAGGTTGAGCCTTTGCCTATTTGACTTTCTACCATTATTTCTCCATTATGCAAATCAATAAATTCTTTACTTAGAATAAGTCCTAAGCCTGTTCCTTCTTCTTGCTCTGTGCCTTGCATCGAAAACTTCTCGGTGATCTTAAATAATTTTGCTATATTTTCTTTATAAATCCCTATTCCATTATCCTTTACTGAAACTTGAATACGTCCTTCTTTCTCCTCTAAATTAATGCTTATTGAACCTGATCTGTGAGTATATTTGATTGCATTTGTTATCAAATTACGCAATACTGTACTTATCATAAATTTATCTAAAGTTAAACATAGCTGTTCTGGAAGGGAGACTTCTATATTAATATTCTTCTTCTGAGCCATTGCTCTTAGTTGAGATACTGTATCATTTATTAAGTCTACTATATTTACATTCTCCAAAACATAATCCATGTTTCCAACTTGTAGCCTTGACCATAAAATAAGGTTCTCAAGTGATCTGTTAGTATTCTGCGAACTATTTACTATTAATTGAAGGAAAGATTCTCTTTCTTCTGTTGTGAAACTTGAAGATTCTTCTAATAATAGTTTTGCAAATCCTTCTATCGTTGAGAAGGAATTTATAAGGTCATAAGCTATAATTGAGAAGAACTTATTCCTTGTTGCTATTAGCTCTTCCAACTCTTTTCCCCTCTCTTTCAGCTCATTTTGCAGGTCTATTTCTTTGGTAATATCTTCTATTGTAAGCAATACGTATTTGTTTGAAGTAACATTTAACAAAGAGGTTGAAATCAATAAGTACAATTGATATGTACTATCTTCACCTTGTATATCTAAGTTTCCATGAACCTTATAATGGTTTTCCCCAGTATTGTATGTGTCTTCAAAACTATTTCTCAAGGGGCAGTTAGGACACTCTTCTGTTTTTCCACATACAACATAATCATTAATGAAGGCATGTACACATTTGAAAGCCTCTCCTGCCAACTTCCCTTTCACATCAACAATTCTCTGACCAAACAAATCTTCTCCTGCTTTATTTATAAGCTTAATTCTCCCTTCTTTATCTACAAGTATTAATGCTACTGCTGCATTTTCAAAGACTTGGTTTAACTCTTCATTCAATATCGCTTCCATTTTATCTAATTTAGTTATCTATTAATCAAAAGAATCATGCATAGCAACCGCCTAAAACAAAAAAGGACGCAGTGTTTTGGTTGCGTCCTTTTTCACAAGAGCATCAACTCATTATGGGTTTGTTGGCTGTTCAGTATTATTGGAACTTGGTTGCAATCCCTTGATTTGATCGGTCTTATCAAGCTCAACAGGGATGTCCTGAATAAGCTTTCTTACCTCAACTGATGGGGTATAACGAAGATACTTTCTTGTGATTGTATTCTCATTAGCTTCCTCTAAGGTATCCACTGCTTTGGCTCTAAACATAGGAGTAAGCGTTCCAAGTTTACCCAAACTTACTGGATTTCCTTCCATTAGTTCGGCAAGAACCTCATCCTGCATCTGTATCATTGCAGCATAGGCATCAGCTTTTGTGAGTGAAGAATGGGCTTGCATTCTCTTTGCCAACTCTTCAAAACCAATAGCTTTTCTCCTTTTTGGACGAATCAAAAACTTCATCCCTGGTATAGCACCAACTGTAATCTTACGCAATACACGTACAACAGGTAATGTCATAATTTTGTGTTTTAAGGGTTAATAAATAATTATTTCATACACCATATCTAACGTATTAATATTTTATTTGTTGCATAAAAATCATAAATTTATACGATATCATAATAATAAATCGGCGATATTTTATAGTCGAATCGGCGATATGGCAAAAGTGAATAGGCGATATGAATTAAACATATCGGCGATATGATAAATGTAAATCGGCGATATTGCAAAAGTAAATCGCCCAATTTACACATTGTATATTGGGCAATATAGGAGGTCTATATTGGGCAATATGCACATAGCGAATTGGGCGATTCACTTTTGCAATATCGCCGATATAATTATAGTATATCGCCTATAGTAGGATAATATATTGAAGATTTGATATTTACATATCTCCATTTTAAATATTCTCAATACTCGTTTTCAATGGTATTTTTCTTGAATTTAAGGGGTGGGTATCCTTCTTTGGAGGAATAAGAAATAAGTTTATGGGCAAATGAAATAAAATTAATAGAGAATAAATTAGCAAGAGTTGGTATTTATTTATTATTTTTGCCCTATGATTTACTTTCCCAACTGCAAGATAAATATTGGACTTAATGTTGTTCAAAAACGAGATGATGGGTTTCATAATATTGAGACTTTGCTATACCCTATTGAGGTGGAGGACATTTTGGAAATAAGACCTAATGGCAAAGAAGAGACCACTCTCACCCTTACAGGTCTTCCAATCAAATCGCACTCAAGCTCCGATAATCTTTGCATTAAGGCATATAATATATTGAAAAAAGACTTTCCAGAGCTTCCAAATGTGGATATTCATCTTCATAAAATCATCCCAATGGAGGCAGGTTTGGGAGGAGGTAGCAGTGATGCAGCCTTTACTTTGCAGCTCCTTAATTATGTTTTTGAGCTCAATCTTTCCCTTGTTCAATTGGATAAATATGCTCAAAAACTTGGTTCCGATTGTGCGTTTTTCATCTACAATATCCCTGCCTTTGCTTATGAAAAAGGAAATAGATTAGCCCCTACCACCCTGTCCCTAAGGGGGAAAAGTATTCTATTGATTAAGCCCGATATTTCAATTAGCACTGCACAAGCCTACCAAGGGGTTGTTGCAAAAGAGAGCGAATATGACCTTTTGAACATTGTGGAATCACGTCCAATTGTTCAATGGAGGCATTTAATAAAGAATGATTTTGAGGAGAACATCTTCAAAAACCACCCTGAGCTAAAGGAAATTAAGGATAAACTTTATGAGATTGGGGCATTATATTCTCAAATGAGTGGCTCAGGCTCCTGCATTTATGGAATATTCGACAAGGATTTATCGGAGGATGAAATAAACCTTTTCAAATATCCGTTTGTTTGTCATAAGACTTTAAAATAGCCATAATAAAATAAATATTAACACAATAAATTAACACAAAACATGAGTGAGATTAAGAGTTTAGAACCAAAGAGTCTATGGAATAATTTTGATATGATATGCTCCATAGCCCATCCTTCAAAGAAAGAAAGTAAGCTTGTTGAGGCTTTGGTTGAATTTGCCACAAGACATAATTTAGAACATACTATTGACAAAATAGGCAATGTAATTATCCGCAAACCAGCCAGCAAAGGGATGGAAAACCTTAAGGGAGTTGTTCTACAAGCCCATATTGACATGGTTCCACAAAAGAATGCAGACACCAAGCACGACTTTGAAACAGACCCAATACTTCCTTGGATAGACAATGGATGGGTAAGAGCAAAGGGCACAACGCTTGGAGCTGACAATGGAATTGGAGTAGCTGCAATATTGGCTGTTTTGGAAGACAAGAACGCAATCCACGGACCAATTGAAGCACTTCTAACAATTGATGAGGAAACAGGGATGACTGGAGCCTTTGGATTGGAAGCAGGAGTGTTGAAAGGAGATATACTTTTGAACCTTGATTCAGAGACAGAAGGAGAACTTTACGTTGGATGTGCAGGAGGAATTGACGGAACCTTTGTGTTTGACTACAAGAAAGAAAGCACCCCAGTTGGACTTTCAGCCTTTGCACTAAACGTAACTGGACTTAAGGGAGGACATAGTGGAATGGATATTATCTTGGGAAGAGCAAATGCAAACAAGGTACTTTTCAGACTATTTAAGGCGTTGGAGAAAGTAAATATCCGCATTTCTGAAATCAATGGAGGAAGTCTTCGCAATGCAATTCCTCGTGAAGCATTCTCAACAATAGCCATCCCAACTGACAAGGTTTCTGAGGCTAAAGCCATTGTTGAAGAACTAACAAAAGAAGTAAAGAACGAATATTCACTTGTTGAACCTTCATTAGAAATAGCATTTAACGCCACATCACTTAATGCAAATGTAATAGATTTAGACACACAATCAAGATTAATCAATGCTGTTTATGCTTGTCCAAATGGGGTTATGCGAATGAGTGATTCAATGGAAAATCTAACAGAAACCTCAACCAATTTGGCAATTGTTAAGAGCGATGACAAAGCAATTAGCATTAGCTGTCTTCTAAGAAGTAGTGTTGACAGTGCCAAGATGGACTTAGCACAAATGATGCTTTCAGTATTCACACTTGCCGGAGCTCAATCAACATTTACAGGAGCTTACCCTGGTTGGAAGCCTAATATGGAATCTCCAATACTAAAAACAATGCAAGAAACATACAAGAATTTATATGGAAAAACTCCAGAAATAATGGCAATACATGCAGGATTGGAATGCGGACTATTGGGAGGAGTTTACCCTAATTGGGATATGATTTCATTTGGACCAACAATAATGAACCCACACTCACCAGACGAAAGAGTGAATATTGATTCAGTAAAGAAGTTCTGGGATTACTTGCTTGCAACGCTTAAGAATATTCCTAAGAAGTAGTTTTTAAGGATGATTTCAAGCAGAAAAAGAAGCCTAAATATACCACAAAGCCAAAGACTGAAAGGTTTTTGGCTTTTGGTTTTTGGCATTCTATTTCTAAGTAACACACATCTACAAGCGCAGTATTACAACACAGGAGTTGAGAATAGCTCCATCAAATGGCGTCAAATCAAGACTCCAAAGTTCCAAATTGTTTACCCCGATTTCTACGAAACAAAAGCACAAGAATTTGCCTCAGTCTTAGATACTCTTTATGGAGTTATAGGCAAAAGCCTTAATACAATACCCCCTAAAGTCCCTTTCTTACTCCACACCAATACTGCATACTATAATGGATTATCGGTTTGGGCACCTAAGAGGATTGAGCTTTGGACAACCACATCTCCAACAAACTATCCCTATCCATGGTCGTGGCAACTGGCAATTCATGAGTGGCGACATGCTGTACAAGTTTATGCCCTTAAGCATGGAGCAGCCAAAACTCTAATCAATATCTTTGGAGAACATATATATGGAATCTTGCTTGCAGCATATATCCCAACATGGTTTTTGGAGGGTGATGCAGTAGTAGCTGAAACAGCATTAACCCCAACAGGAAGAGGGAAAACGCCAGACTTCAATATGTACTTTAAAGCTCAAACATTAGAAAAAGGAGCATACAACTACGACAAAGCCCTTTTAGGCTCCATGAAAGACTACGTTCCCGATAGTTATATCTTTGGTTATCATCTTGCCTCCTTTGGGAGAGAATTATATGGGAAAGACATTTGGGCATATATGTTAGAGAATGTTGGAAGGAATTTTTGGAAGATAGAAACCTTTGGACATTCTCAAAAGAAAGGATTCAACATCAAAACCCAAAGGCTTTACACCCAAATGATGGATACCCTTTCAAAAAGATGGGAAGAAGAAGATAGAAAGAATATTGAAACTCGAGATTCCTTAACTCATATAAAGAAACTTGGAAAACTAAAGAGATACTATACCAATTACTCCTCTCCAAAACAAATAAACGACTCCACAATTATTGCAATCAAAACATCTAATTTCAAACCCTCAAAACTTGTTTCTCTTACTCTTAACGATGAAGAAGATATTTTATCACCAGGCAGAATTCTTCATTCCTACATAGACGCAAAGGATAATCATTTACTCTGGTCTGAACTTAAATCACATTATCGTTGGGAGCATGAAAACTATTCAGACATCTTTGAATATAACATAGAAACCAAGACCTACAACCAAATAACCTTTAATAAAAGATACTACACTCCTGCCTATAATCCCAACAACTTAAACATAATTGCAGCCATTGAAGACGATTCAATAAACAATCAACACTTAGTTATTATTGACAAAACAAAGGGAGAAATCATTAAAAGACTTCCTAACCAAGACCCATATTCAAAGTTCTCCTACCCTTGTTGGAGTCAAGATAATTCCGAAATATACTTAATTAAGTCAAACCAATACGGCAAATCAATAGTTAGATATAGAATAGATAATGAAGATAATATTCAAACAACAATAATCCCTCCTTCCTTTAGAAATATCTCCAAACCTTTGCACTATAAGGATAGATTATATTTTATTGGCCACTACGATAACACCTATCAAGTATATTCAATTGAGCTTAAAGACACTTCTTCTACTCTAACCCAACATACTCAATCACGTTTTGGAGTTATGGATTTCATTATCTTTAATGATAGTTTAGTCCTTAGTGATTATAGTGCTGGGGGGAAAACAATAACTTATCAAAGACTAATTGATTTCAAAAAAATCTCTTTGTGTTCCCCTTCAATCTCTTTTCCACAAGCTGACATAATTACAAAGCAGGAAGACTTTATCTTCTCTGAGGAGCATATTAAAGATACTCTTTGGGAAAGCAAAAAATACAATAAGCTTTCTCATCTCTTCCATTTCCATAGCTGGGCACCATTATATATTAATGCTCAAAGTCAAGATATAAATATGGGAGTTTCTGCTTTCTCTCAAAACCTTTTGGGGACATCCGTCTTTGAAGGAGGCCTTAAATACATATACGCAGATAAAAGAGATGAGTATTTTGTCAACTATACCTACTCTGGCTTATATCCAATCATTAAGGCAAGTTTCAAGTATGGGCAGAGACATATTGTTTTTGACTCTCTTCACAATTCTGACTTCTATTCCACTTGGGACGAATATAATACTTCCTTTAGCATTGATTTCCCATATAGCTGGTCTGACAAGAATTGGTTTAAGGAAGCAAGATATTCTGTTCTCTATTCCTATAGAAACATTAGTCCAAGATATAATTTCAATGAATCTCTAACTCTATTTCACACAATTGGATTTGGCTTGCAGTGGAGTGCAATTAGAGCAATGGCAAATAACGACATAACCCCTACCTTAGGGCAAACCTTTTCTTTAAGAGTTCAAAAGTCTATAACAACAGATAATGCAAACATAATTGCAATCAACTCTTCAAGCTATATTCCAAGCTTATTTTTAAATCATAGCATTGGCTTAGACTTAGGATTTCAGAAAAATACTCCAACAATATATTATTTCCCAAATGAAGTCGCATTCACCTCAGGAGTGATTGGCAAATTCCCTTCCACTTACTATGGAGGTAAGATAAGCTACAATATGCCACTTGCTTATCCCGATTATGCAATTTGGAAACTTCTTTATATTAAAAGAGTATTCTCTCGTGGTTTCTTCGATTTTGGATATTTTGACAAAGAATACCTAAGTAGTGTTGGAGTAGATTTAAAAATGAATTTCCATATATTTAGAATTGAACAAGAGCTTCAATTTGGAGTGCGTATTGGTTATGTAACTCAACTAAACGACGTTTTCGCAAATATCCTTTTCAATATTAAAATTTAAAAACTTTATCGTTTAAGCTTATCTCTCAAATTCATAATTGGTCTTTCGTAGTATTTGTAAAGCAGAGTTGAGAAGACTATTACAACAATCCAATAAACAACATATAAAACCCAAGCCCCAAATTCATCTTTTGGAGGGAAATTAGTTTGTATTACTTCTGCAACAAGAGCTAAATTCAATAGATACATTGAATATGAAATCAAGCTTATGTGAGTAACTACTTTTGTAACTAATGGTGGTGCAGTTTTCATACTGTCAAACTTAGGCAAAAGTAAAAAGCATCCAATGCTTTGGAATGATATTTTAAATACTTTAGTTATAAATTCGTTTGGAGCCCAAACTGTGTATAAAACAACATAACAAATAATTATTCCTAATACAAAACTAACATTTCTACTTTTATGCCAAAATGAAGGATACCAATGTTTAATAAATGCTGCCAAAAGTCCTAATGCAATACCATCTAAACGATAAATTACAACCTTAAATACTCTAACATCAAGCCAGAAATCATCAACTTCAAATTTTGATGCATAAAAAGCTCTTAAAAGAAAAGACAGTATTAAGAATAGAATGATTGAATAAAGAAAGATGTATTTCTTACTAACTTTAAAGCGTCTGAACAAAAAATAGAAAGAAGCAAGAATAACAGGGAAAAGAATATAAAACCATTCTTCAACACTCAAACTCCATGACTCCCAAAAGAAACCTACCAATGGTTGAGAGAAATTCTGCAGAAACAGAAAAAACTTCCAGCTAAACTGAGAGAAATCTTCATTTATCAAACCAAAATAAACAACAATTATGTTTAGAATAAGAACTAAGTAGTAATTGGGTAAAGTTCTAAACCACCTCCTAATCCAAAAATTAAATATTTCTTTAAAGCCAAATGAATTGGTTTTTTGGAAATTCTTAATCAATATCCCTCCTATTAAGAAACCACTTAAGACAAAAAATAACTCTACTCCGTTAACAAGACGTATCCAAGGGAAATCAGTATTTGCTTTTTCTAACATTGAGCCATGACTCATAACCACAAATATTATGGCTAAGGCTCTCATTAAATCAAGACCAAAAACTCTACCTTGATAATCTGGCGATAATCTAAAAATGCTAAATATCTTTTTTAATACTGTCATTCTTTATTCCTATATTTTTCTTTTAACCTCCAAACATAAATTTAAACAATTTCCATTTTGCAAAAACAAATGACGAGCTAATAATTAAATAGAGTTAAGTTATACAAAAGAGTTAAACAAAGTCAAAAAACAAAAAAACGCAAAGTATATATTTCAATACCTTGCGTTTACACTCTGTACTCCGGGCGGGACTTGAACCCGCACGAGCGCAATGCTCACAGGATTTTAAGTCCTGCGTGTCTACCAATTCCACCACCAGAGCGTCCTTAGAAAGGATGAGCGGAAAACGAGACTCGAACTCGCGACCCCAACCTTGGCAAGGTTGTGCTCTACCAACTGAGCTATTTCCGCTTGATTTGGAGGTGCAAAAATACTAACTTTTTCTTTTCTACCAAACTTTTTCTAAACTTTTTCTATTAATTTCTTTATAGCATGAAGTTTTAGAAGAGCCTCCATTGGTGTAAGATTGTCAATATCTGTACTTAATATATCTTCTTTTATTTCTAAAAGCAAAGGGTCATCTAATTGAATAAAACTTAATTGATATGGATCATTAGTTTGCTTCTTTGCTGGCTTAGAAAGAACTTTTTGTTTTTTGGATTTTTGTTTACTTTCCAAATTCTCCAATATCTCTTCTGCCTCCTGCAAAACCTGTCGAGGCATTCCTGCAAGTCGTGCAACATGTATTCCAAAGCTTTGAGAACTTCCTCCCTTCGCAATCTTCCTTAAGAATATTATTTGTTTGCCTATTTCCTTAATTGTTACATGAAGATTAAAGATTCGAGAATAAATCTCTTCCATTTCAATGAGCTCGTGATAGTGAGTAGCAAACAAAACCTTTGCTCTAAAATGTGGATGGTCGTGAATATAGGAAGCAATTGACCAAGCAATTGAAACTCCATCATAGGTACTTGTTCCCCTACCTATTTCATCCAAAAGCACCAAAGACCTGTCGGAAAGATTATTCAAAATACTTGCAGTCTCGTTCATTTCAACCATAAAAGTACTCTCTCCTAAAGAAATATTATCAGAAGCTCCAACACGAGTAAATATTTTATCAACAATTCCAATATCAGCACTCTTTGCAGGGACAAAACTTCCTATCTGCGACATAAGAACAATTAAAGCATTTTGTCGCAAATAGGCACTCTTACCTGACATATTGGGTCCTGTTATTATCCCTATTTGTTGAGTATCTTTATCCAAGAACATATCATTGGCAATATAATTCTCACCTGAAGGAAGCATTTTTTCAATAACAGGATGTCGTCCTTGAACAATTTTCAAAGAAAAGCCATCATTAATTGTTGGACGAACATAATTATTTTCAATTGCTATTTCTGCAAAAGACAATAAACAATCAAACTGAGAAATGATTTCAGCATTTTTTTGAAGTTTGTTTATATAAGGAAGTATTTCAGAAACCAATTTACTATACAATAAGGATTCTATTTCCAAAATCTTTGACTCTGCCCCAAATATTTTTGTTTCGTATTCTTTCAGCTCTTCAGTAATATATCTCTCTGCATTGGTTAGAGTTTGTTTTCTGTGCCAAGAGTCAGGAACTTTATCTTTATGTGAATTTGTAACTTCAAGGTAGTATCCAAAAACATTATTAAAACCTATTTTTAAAGAAGGGATTGAGGTTTCCTCCGATTCTCTTTGTTGTAGTTTGTTTAAATAATCCTTTCCATGATAGGCAATCTCCCTTAATTCGTCAAGTTCTTGACTAATTCCTTTCTTAATCACATTACCTTTTGAAACAGCATTTGGAGCTTCTTCAGATAGTGTGTTTGTTATATTATTAATCAAATCTTCACAAGCATCAACCTCTTCTATTCGATCTAACTCCTTAAAGTCATTGCATAAAGATTTCATTTCTCTTATTTCAATCAAATCATTTTTAAGTCCAACAACTTCATTTGGTGAAATTCTTCCATAAGCAGCCTTAGCAATCAATCTCTCCAAATCGCCAATCCTTTTCAAACTCACACCTATCTTATCAGCCAAAACATCATTTTGAATAAAAAAAGAAACAACATCTTGACGCTTTTCAATTTCAACTTTATCTATTAAAGGAAGAAGCACCCAACGTTGCAAACGCCTTGCTCCCATATTTGACTTAGTCCTATTGAGAACATTAATGAGTGTTGAACCACTTGAATAGGGAGAATGAACTAATTCTAAATTAGCAATGGTAAACTTATCGAGCCAAACATAATTGCTATTGTCAATTCTTGAGATTTTCTGAATATGAGAAAGCTCAGTGTGTTGAGTTTCGTTCAAATAGTGAAGACAAGCACCACAAGCAACAACTCCAAGATTCATTTCTTCTATTCCAAAACCCTTCATTGAATTCACATCAAAATGTTTGAATAGAATATCATTTGCATAGTCTTTTGTAAAAACCCAATCCTCAAAGGTATTGGTATAAAAATCTTTCTTAAAGCCTTCTTGAAATTCTCTTAACTTCTGTTTTTGTAAAATAACTTCTTTTGGAGAAAGGGTTTGAAGGAGTTTTTCTATTTCCTGTTTCTTTCCTTGCGAAACAAAGAACTCTCCTGTTGCAATATCCAGAAAAGCTACTCCATAATCATCCTTTTCAGAATGAATGGCTGCCAAAAAATTATTTTGTGAATGGTCGGAAGTTTTGTCATTATAGGAAAGTGAAGGAGTAACAACTTCAGTAATTCCTCTTTTAACAATACCTTTAACCAACTTTGGATCTTCCAATTGCTCACAGATGGCACAACGCTTTCCTGCACGAATAAGTTTAGGCAAATAAGTATCTATTGAGTGATAAGGGAAACCAGCAAGCTCCAAGTCTTTCTCCTTACCATTAGCTCTTTTTGTTAGAGTTATACCCAATATTTTTGAAGCCTCAACAGCATCTTTTCCAAAAGTTTCATAGAAATCGCCAACCCTAAACAGCAAAATTGCATCAGGAAACTTTGCTTTCATTTCATTATACTGCCTCATTAAAGGAGTAACCCCATCAATATTTTTTGACATCAAAATAATGTATTTCAATTAAGATGCAAAGATAAAGAAATAATAGTTTTTATGAAAAAAAGAATGAATTAAAGCTATTGCTATATAGTTTATCCAAATAAAAAAATGTTTTTTATCAAATAATAAATTAACTATGACTCTTTTTCAATAATATTCACAAACTCCCTCCAGCTCTTCTCTAATAAATATTTTGTTTTTGAACCTTGAGGAATGAATATAGTTGTTGAATTGTTAACACCATAAAATGTTTTACGCCCATTAATTATAGGAGGAATTTGAGATTCGCAAGTAATAGATTTTAATCTTTCGCATTTATAAAATGCATATCCTTCAATAGTAATTACTGACTTCGGAATTATTATTGAAGTCAAACTTTTACACCTACAAAATGTTGCTGAATCAATAGAAGTAAGAGAACTTGGAATATTAACTGAATTTAATAATGAACAATTAGAAAATGCTCTAATCCCAATTGAAATTACTGAATTTGGAATTATTATAGATTTCAAGCCATTACAGAAACTGAATGCATTATTTCCTATAGATGTAACTGAATTTGGTATTTTAATATCAGTTAACCCACTACAATCAAAAAAAGCATATTCTTTAATAATAGAAACTGATTTTGGAATTCTATAAGCTCCCTTTTTACCTTCTGGAAAACAAATCAGAGTGTCTGCATTTTTACTAAAAAGAACACCATCTTTTGAAGAAAATTCTTTATTTCTCCTATCAACAATTATTGACTTTAAATTAAAGCAATTATCAAAAACAAAACTCCCAATAGATTTAACTGATTTTGGAATTTTGATTGAGATTAATTCTTGACAATTTGAAAATGCATAGTCTCCAATAGTGGTTATTGAGTTTGGAATAACAACATTCTCCAACTTATTACAATTAGAAAATGTAGCAATGTCAATTAAAGAGACTGAATTAGATATAGAAATAGTTCTTAAATCACTACAATCGGAAAATGCACCAATTCCAATTGAATTAACACTATTTGGAATAATAAGAGAATTTAATCCTCTGCAATACTGAAATGCCCATTCCCCAATAAAAGTAATAGTACTCGGTATTATTATTGAAGTTAATCTATTACAATCATTAAATGCATAATCACCTATTAATTCAATAGAATATGTTATGCCATTATTTATTACCGAATTGGGAATTACTAAATCACCTATAGGTTTTATTAAATTATAAGGAGAAGAGGTTTGTTGACTTGTAACCTCTACTATTGGTTTATCGGCTGAAGATATAATGTTATAATATAATGTATGACCAGTTGGACTTGTAGCACAAAAATCGTACGCTTGAGCCTCTGGGATAATTGATATTATTATAAAAGAGATAAGAATTAGTAATTTATTTTTCATATTATGTTCAATAAGATAAATAATCATTGGGAATACAAAAATAGATAATATTTTTAACAGATTGATTTTTTAGCTTAACAGATTAAAGAATTAAGAGAAAAAATTACTACAAAAAAAACTACTTGCAAGAAAAAAGGAAGATTACAGGTTTTCTTGATATTATCTAATGACAATCTCTTGCAAATTTACGATTGAAAAATAAATTTGCACAAAAGAGAAGTGAAAGTTGAGATAAAAAGAATTAGAATTGAGATGAATTTACATCTTCAATTCTAATTATCAAAAAAAAGTGATGACTAATAAAAAACTTCTTTTATGATTTAAATCTCTTTTCCAAATAAGGGAATTCTTTAGCAAGCTCTCCAGAATAGTAGAAATCAAAACCAATTGCTCCAAAAGTATAAACCTTATCTGCAACAGTTATATGAGAACCACCACATTCAGGATTTGGACCAGGATTAGATTGAGGAAAACCTACATTAAACAAAGTGAAAAGAATTTCTGGACGATTGGAAATATCATATTTTGCTCTCTCCCACTGTTTTTTAGTTTGATGAAGAATGCAACCAGTGTAAACATAAGAATAGTAGTGGTTTTGATAATCAACCAAACGATTAATTCTTTCAGTTTGGTGGTCTGAAGTTCTAAAATCCAATATATGCTCATACTCCTTACCCATATAGAAAACTGAAGTGTCATTCTTTAAATTTCTTTCAACCCACTCAGCAGTGAAGTCTTTTATACCATTTACTCCAAATGAAAATTGTGATTGAACAGAAAGCACCTTAACAGGTCCAAGATATTTTTTATACATCTCACGTTTAGAATTGAAAAGACGAATTTGCTCCCCAATCAAACATCCCACAATCAAACGAGGCTCTACACCAGTAACGCGAGCAGCACTATCAATAAGATGCTTATCTTTAACAATAGCCACTTTCAAAGCCTCCCACTCAGGAATATTCATCCACTCAATTGCACTATTGCTATTTTCATTAACATTAACACTTGCAATAAGTTGCTTGCTCCTATTAATGAAATCTTGATATTCTTTATTATCCTTTAGAGCAATTTCAGTTGCAGCAAGCATCTGAGATAAGTTAACATTCCCATTAGAATTACTAATACCTTGAAGAATCAAATGAGCATTTTTAGGATAAAACTTACTAATGGCAGCAAGCTTAATATAGTTTTCACTCATCTGCTTATCATCAATTACCCCTGAATCTTGACCACTAACCTGAATCTTTGAAAC
>DHDW01000015.1:93327-109161 GCA_002399565.1 Bacteroidales bacterium UBA4866
CTAACCTGAATCTTTGAAACATCAGCAAGATAACGATTATTATTATCAACACCTCCAGAATTTTTAGTAAATCCCAATTGATAAAAAGCCCAAGCTCCAATAATCAAGAACCCTGCTATTGCAAACCCATAAAGAGCCACATTATATAATAATCTCAGAATTGATTTTTTATCTTTAAAATCTACAGAAAGCTTTTTCATTACGTTGTTTTTTCGGCGTGCAAAATTACTAAAAAAACCAATCACTTACACACAATAAAAACTTCGTTTGATGAAAAATAACAATACAAAAACCAATAAATCCCCTCACCTATTTTTAAAACATTATTGATGACATAAATACAATTGCAAGAGAAAACAAAATTAGGATGAGAATTTAATCATTTTCCTCATAATAATATGAATAGTCAATACCTTTCATATAAATTTCACGACTATTAATTTCATCAGTTAATGCATCTTTCAACAAAACCTTAATCAATGAACTATCGGTTGAACTTTTAACCATTGCATTCATATAGTCGTTTTTATTAATCTTACTCCAATCAACACAAACCTTAAGTCTTTTCTTAAAGATTAAATCCAACCAAATTCGAGTACTGCGACCATTACCCTCCATAAAAGGATGAGCAATATTCATTTCTATATATTTATCTACAATCTCATCAAAAGAACTTTCAGGCATTTTCTCAATTTGCATTAATGTATTATCTAAATACTGAGCCATTGCAAACTGAAAACCTCCTTTTGAGATATTTTTCTTACGAATTTGACCAGCGAAATCATAAAGCCCCCCAAAAAGATAAGCATGAATTTGCTGCAAACCTTTAGTTGTACCCACCTCAATACTATCAATAAAAGAGCTTTCAAACAAAGCATAAGCTTTTGTTTTACTCTTCCCATCAATAGTTTCATCACTATAAGTAAACCACTCAATAAATCTATTTGCTTTTATGCCAGGGAACTGTTTACCTAAAGAAATAATACCATTATAATCAAGCATATCAGTTAAATATCTTTTTCCATCATTAGCAAAAAGTTTCAGTTGGTTAGTAGCACTAACCAACTCATTATCCTCTTTTTTAAGTTTTGTTTTAAGGTATTTCCAATAGTTACGAGTCTTATTATAATCGTCTTGATCAGTTAGAACAGCAACAATATCCAAAACAGAAAACCACCATTTAGAATTTTCATCATCCCAAACAGCACGCACTTCCCTATCATCAAAAAAGCGAATAGATATCTTAGAATTATTTTTCATACTTCTCTGTTTTTATTAATCAACTAATTAAACTCTGATTTCAATTTACTGTAAACCTCAAGGTCTGTATAAATACCACCTGACAATAACTCCCCTTCTCTTTCAATTCCCTCAAAAACAAAACCCAAACGCTTTGGAATATTCTTACTCGGAATATTTCCCACAGCACATTTAATCTGAATCCTATTAATCTCCAATTCCCTAAAAGCAAACTCACAAAGTTTATTAACCGATTTAGTAATTATCCCTTTCCCTTGAAACTCCTCCTTCAACCAATAACCGATCTCCGTCTTTTTATTAGCACAATCAGTATCCTTTAGCCCAATCAAACCAACAAACTCACTAGAAAGATGAATAACAAAAACAAAAACCAATTTCTCTAAAGGCGCATTAACAATAGACTCAATATACTTCTCAGTATCCGAAACCTCTTTGGTAAATTCAACAAAAGGCAACCACCTACCCAAATAATCCCTTTGAGAATCAATAGCCCCAAAAACATCCAAAGCATCCGAAACCTCAACACTCCTCAAGCAAATATCCTTATCAATATCTAAAATCATAAGCAAAACAATAAAAAAGTATTTACTAATAAATCAATTCAAATAGAATAATCACAACTGCAAAAATAAACGATAATTACAAATAAACCTCATCAAAAACATAAATATTAAAATATACAAAAAAAAGAATAAGAGTTCACGGGCTGTTGATAATAGTGTAGAGAGTAAAAACAATGAGAGTTTATGGGTCGCTGATAATAGTGCGGAAGGCATAAACAATGAGAGTTTAGGGTGTGCAGATAATAGTCAGCAGGGCATAAACAATGGGAGATTTTGGAATGCTGATAACTATCACCAAGAATAATGACAATTACCACAATCCATAATGATAATTACCAGCATACCAAAATCACAAAGAGAATATCCACAAAGAGCAATTCCCCAGCCACCAGCAATAGGAGATTAGCCTATAAACTCTTTGTCAGCAAGGGGTGGCAAATAAACTTCTCTTATCATCGATAGACAAAATAAAATTCTAAAATAAATTTTATTTTATTCGTCGAAGATTTTTTTTAAAATTTGAATCAATGATTTGATCTACTTCCTCTGTGGAAATATTCCACAAATTAGATAAATATATATGTACATCTGATATTTTACCTTTTTCGATATATGGAAAATCCGTTTCTGTCAATATTAATTCTTTTGGTATTTCTGCAATTATCTTTCTTCCATTCTCTGACTGAATCATGGCAGAATTAATCGAAAAGTAATATCCTGAATTGACAATATCTCTCAATACATTCAAAGAACCAGAATACCAATGAAAAATAGCATTTTCAATTCCTTTATCAGTAAGCATTTCTAATGTTTCCTTTTCTGCGCATCGAGAATGCACACTCAATATTTTGTTTTTTGTTTTTATACAATCAAGAACAAACTCAAAACTTTCTATTTGAATTTCCTTTGTTGAAAATCCTTCTTTCGAGAAATCCAAACCAACTTCCCCTATGTATGATGACTCATCAATGAATTGTTTAAACAGAAAATATTCTTTGGTATGATCTACTGCCCTTAATGGATGCAACCCTAATGCAAGTCTAATATACTTAAATTGCCTTATATGACTGATCCCCATTTGAAAATGACTAGGTAAATTAGTCATTCCAATAGTGATGATTCGTTTTTTTTCATTATTTAAAATATACCTTTCCGGATTTTTTGCAATATCAAAATGACAATGAACATCTATCATCTTATTCCCGCTTTTATCATTATTTCTCTATTATTTGATGCAGTTATCCAAATAATAATTTGATCTATAGTCCTATCTACTACATGAGCATAATCATTAATTCTTGAAATATCACATATTCCATTTTTTAGCAACTCTTTTTCTATATGTTCAATAGATGGTCTATTTTTAACAAACTCCAAAAGAGCTCTAAAGTCTCTTGGAGATTTTTGTTTTAAATTTCCAATATCATATTTTATCCCATTAAACACATCTGTACCATATTGCGATGCATCATCTAATCCATTAATATGTAATGAGACTCTGCGATATATACATGGCAAACACATACCGCAATGCCTAATATGACTACCTCGCCTATCCCAATGTTCCATATGACCACGTTTTGCGCAAGAACAAGAAGCATCGATTAATTGACTAAGAATTCCATTATTTCTTGATTCTCTAACCATTTCTCCTTTTGTCTTAAACTCATATGGATTGTACATGATATTTCCAATACCTATGTTCGTTAAGATACCTTGTAAACGCTTCATAAATGTAGGATGAGTTGTACGTGTACTACATGCACTTCTCCTTGAAGGCATTAATGGAATATTTAATGCTATCGTTCCATTTTCAGGGATAATCAAAGGGATATTTGCTCCTATTTTATTTGCTGCATAAATACCCATTCCGATAAATAATAAGGAACGACTTCGAAATGTAGCTTCTTTTTTTATCCTATCACCCATCACCTTTTTACCAATTCCAACACTAGTTTGAATCTGATTATATCTGTTTAAATATATATGTCCTCTATTGAATATGGATATTATATCATTTTGATCATTACCCTCTTTGCCCAAATCCTTATGAGAAATAAGAAGTAATTTCTTTTGTTGTGGCATTGTTTCTAATTCGTCTATTGCCCCTATCAATGAATCTAAACCACCAGAAAACAAACATACTTTTTCATATACACCCAAATTTCCCCAGTCAATTATGCCTCTTTTAGCTTGATAACAACTACCTTCCGATTGACAATAATTAATATCCCAAATATCTCCCGTCAAAAAGCTTATTGCATCATCCATCTGTTTTTTTACACCTTGAAATTCTGCAACATGTATCATAGGCATATTTACCACATTAATTTCTCGTGTCCATCCCTCCAAAGAAAATATATGTCGATTTACAAATCTGTCGATATTATATATTAACACAGAGAAAAATAAAAAATCAAAAGCGACAGATTCTTTATCTCTGGCAAAAGAATATAATGGGTTAAAATCAAAATTAATATTAGTGCTATATTGATGGTTGTCATCTGTATGCAAGTGAATGATTATATCATCAAAATTACCCCTTTTCTGAGGTTGGCGGAGTTCTATTTCTATTCTTGCTGCCATATCTGTAATATTTCTGTTTGAAAATCCTTAATAATTGTTGAGCCTTGCTCCCTATTCCAATCTATTGTTTGTATACCTATTGTAATATTTATCTCTTCAAGAGAGCGTAAAATATAATCTCTGACTTGATTAAAAGTACTTACCCTGTTTCCATCATTTTCAAAAATACGAGTACTGAATAACTCACTTGAAAATTCCATTATATATGATGCAAAGAAAAAACAGAGCCAGTCAATCTGTGTATCAATATTTGCTTGTTGAAAAGCATTCTCGATAGCTTCTATAGAATCAACATTATTCAGAATATGCTTTAATAATTCATCCATAGCACTATTCGCCGCCGTTTCATCCAAATTTGAATTCCCTTCAGAACAATATGCAAGTAAATAATTAATAAAATCATTGACTGATAAATTTTCTAAATCTCTAACACCAATATTTATTAATGCCCGATTGAAGCCAACCGTTTCTACATTTGAAACAAAAGACATAAAACGCTGAGCTCGGCTTATTCCTGCTCGACCAAATGTACTAGAGTGTCCTTGTCCTGCACTGCTGCCGCCAACAGCATTAACAAAATATCTCATAATACCTTTTAGTTGAACATCAGTTATTATTTCATTTTGTGAGGCTGTTGAAATAACTTTGCTTAAATTACTCCAATTAGGATTGTTTTTTACTGATGGGTTGACTGATTGAGATGTTCCCATAATTTTTATTTTTTGTTTTGTATTTTTTTATTTTGCACTTTTATTGCTATTGCAATTTTAGAATTTTCTTCAAACGTTTTTATAATAGTCATCAATTCAGTATCTTGTTTTGCTAATGAAGATAAACCTATTGCAACACTTGGTGGGATAAAGGAATCTTTATTATTTTTTCTTAGATTTCTTAAGGTACTTTTATAAATACTCATCATTTCTGAATATTTATTATTAATAATTGCATGAACTATCTCAAAACACCTGTCATTTTCGGGATGTTCAAGCATATCACGATTTATCATATTAAATAGCACCGATTGCTCTTCATCTGATAATTTACAAATATTTTGAACTTCGGATTTTAATGATGCATTTGTCGTATACTTAGAAATTGATTTGTATATCATACGAACAATCTGAGAAACCATAACTTCAGCATCAATAGTATTCACTAATTTATCTCTTGCAATCCAAAAATAATCCATTAAATTAATATCTTTCATTGATGGTTTCATTTTTATCCATTTCAGAAGAATATCTTTATCCCAATTAGTTAATTCCATACTAAGTTTTGCTGTAGAATTTTGCACGTGATTTTCTAACTCAACTATTTGCTTTGGCTTGCCATTTTGCATTTGTTGCCAGTCGCATAATTCCTTAAATTGAGGAAGTGCAATATATTCCAAGACCATCAATTTTGCCAAAATTTCCTCATCTAAATCAAATTTAGCAACATCAGCTAATTCCAATCGCAAGGTAAATGTATTTAAAAAACGTTTTATCTGTCTAGGATTACCTTTTAATCCATTAGTTACCATTGGTGCGATTTGTTGAACCATTTGAAGTTGCTGTACAACATCTTTTCCCTTATCGTTTTTCATTCCATTTATGAATTCTCTTATCATATCATAGTTGAAAGATGAATGCCTATCTTGTTCTCTAAATTTTTTAAATTTATCATATACATTTTCGAAAACATCTTTAGATAGATCCCGATAGCAGAACAATAAAGTCATATATGTTTCAACATCAGAATTAGACAAACGAGGCAAGCGATATGGGACTTGAATTAGTTTTTCAAGATAATCCGTAACAATCCCTTTGTATTGTTCAATTTCGGCAGATTGGATATTTGGAGTTTTATAGCGACATTCAATAGCATGGCGAACAATACGCTCATCCGCGCCGATAATAAATGCGGTTTTGGGAACATTCAAAAAAAGTTTGATAGCTTCAAGATTATCTATAATTCGTTCTGGATTACATCTATCCAAATCATCTATAAGAATGACTAAGGATTTAAGTCCTGTTTTTTCAATCGTTTTTTCAAAGTCTTCTCTGAATTTTCTAACTACCATAGGAATAACATCACTACTGTTTTTATTTATTATTCCTTTTAATTCCTTTATTATCCCTTTTCCTTCTTCTGTATCAATCTTTGTTATTAGATCAGAAGGATTTTCTAACGTATTTCCAAAAAAATCTTTGGCTTTATCAACAACATCAATTAATAAACTTGCTCCACCTGTAGCGTATGCCATTAATGCAGGTTGTGCAACGTTTTTCATAAGAAAACCTCCTGCACGTAGCCAATTAATTGATTTTAGTAGACTTGTGACTTCATCATTTATTTTATGACCAAACTTTTTGTTTTCCTTGAGTTTTATTAGAATATCTTCTATTAACGCAGCCTTTGCATCATCATAGCCCTCAAATACCCAGCCATTAAAGTAGAGACATGCTGTATCTCCCTGTTCTTCTGAATTCAATTCTTGCTCAAGCATTTTCATAATGCTTGATTTACCACTACCCCAATCTCCGAATACACCAACAGATATTGGAAGGATTCGTTCATTTTTAATAACTCCCTTTATTAAATCAGAGTGAACTTTAAATCCAAGTAAATCGTTATCAGTTTCATTGTCTGACCACATAATTATTATCTTTAATCAATATCACTTACAACAATTAAACTTTTTCATGACCTGTTATAATCTTTAATATTAATTGCAATTATACAAATAATAAAAATCAATAAACATATCATCTGCAAAGATATATAATATTTTTATAATTCAGAATAAAAAACAATCAAATATTCATTTAATATTAGAATAATACATTATCCCAAAATAAAATTTGATTATCCAGCTATATTTCATTTTTTGTCACTTATTATCACGTGATTTTCTTCTTCAAAAAAGGACTTAGTCCTTAGGGTCGGAGGACTTAGTCCTTTAGGGTGGAGGACTTAGTCCTTGGGGGTAAAGGACTAAGTTCTTTTTTGGGGTGGATATAGGATTGGTTTTTAGAGGGTTTAACCTATTCTTAATTAAGATTTGTGTTAAGAAAAATAGGTTTTGATTCTACGGAAATAGAATCAAATTACATTTTTTTAGAATCAAGAGTTAGTTTTCTGTAATTTGATTCTATTTCGCTGAGATTTGATTCTATTTTACTTTTTTTGCATTATTGTCTTTTTAAAGTCCTTTTTTGTATGTTCAAATTTTTTCGGCGTATCTTTTTATTTTTTCGGCATTTATTTTTTTCAGGTTATTGGCTTAGTTTTTTGCCTATGTTGAGAATATATACATAGGGCTTTATGTATATAGTAATTAATCTATTTAAAGATTTGGTGGAAAACGACATTTTGCCAAAATAAATTTGGTGGAAAACGGCAAAATACACAAAATCATAATAAACAAAACCGCAGCAAAGGTTAGTTTACTGCGGTTTTTGGGTTGTAGCTTTTCACTAATTTTATTTCACTTCTTCAAAGTCAGCATCTGTTACTTCGCCATCTTGGTTTGAACCGTTGCTTGAATTGTTTTGTGTGTTTGTTTGTTCTTCTTGTTGTGGATTAGCACCTGGTTGGTTGTATAGGTCTTGAGACACTGTGCTCCATGCTTGATTCATTTTTTCCATTGCTGCATCAATTTGTGCAATATTCTTGCTTTCATGTGCTGTTTTTAGTTCTGTTAGGGCAGCTTCAATTGGTGCTTTTTTGTCAGCTGTTAGCTTGTCGCCAAGTTCTTTCAACTGCTTTTCTGTTTGGAAAATCATTGCATCGGCAGAGTTAATCTTGTCGGCTTCTTCTTTTACCTTTTTGTCTGCATCAGCATTTGCTTCTGCTTCTGCTTTCATTTTCTTGATTTCGTCGTCTGTCAAACCACTTGATGCTTCAATTCTAATTGATTGTTGTTTGCCTGTTGCATTATCTTTTGCGCTTACATTCAAAATTCCATTAGCATCAATATCGAATGTTACTTCAATTTGAGGAACTCCTCTTGGTGCTGGTGGTATTCCGTCAAGATGGAATCGTCCAATTGTTTTGTTGTCAATTGCTCTTGTTCTTTCTCCTTGCAAAACGTGGATTTCAACTGATGGTTGATTGTCGGCTGCTGTTGAGAAAACTTGAGATTTCTTTGTTGGTATTGTTGTGTTTGATTCAATTAGTCTTGTTGTTACTCCTCCTAAGGTTTCAATTCCTAATGATAGTGGTGTTACGTCAAGTAGAAGTACGTCTTTTACTTCTCCTGTCAAAACTCCTCCTTGAATTGCTGCTCCAACTGCCACAACTTCGTCTGGGTTAACTCCTTTTGATGGTGTTTTTCCAAAGAAGTCTTCAACAATTTTTTGTATTGCTGGAATACGTGTTGAACCTCCAACTAAAATTACTTCATTAATGTCTGACTTGTTTAGTCCTGCATCAGATAATGCCTTACGACATGGTTCTAATGTTGCTTGAATTAAACTGTCACATAATTGTTCAAATTTAGCTCTTGTTAGTGTTTTTACCAAGTGTTGAGGAACTCCATCAATTGGCATGATGTAAGGAAGGTTGATTTCAGTTTGTGTTGATGAAGAAAGTTCTACCTTTGCTTTTTCTGCTGCTTCTTTCAAACGTTGCAAAGCCATTGGGTCTTTTCTTAAATCAACATTCTTTTCTGCCAAAAATTCTTCTGCCAACCAATTTATAATCTTTTGGTCAAAGTCATCTCCTCCAAGGTGAGTATCGCCATTTGTTGATTTAACTTCAAATACTCCATCGCCTAATTCCAAAATTGAAATATCGAATGTACCACCTCCAAGGTCGAATACTGCTACGTGAACATCTTGAGATTTCTTGTCAAGACCATAAGCCAAAGCCGCTGCTGTTGGTTCGTTGATAATACGCTTAACATTAAGACCTGCAATTTCTCCAGCTTCTTTTGTTGCTTGACGTTGAGAGTCATTGAAGTATGCAGGAACTGTAATAACAGCCTCTGTTACTTCTTGTCCAAGATAATCCTCTGCTGTCTTTTTCATCTTTTGAAGAACGATTGCAGAAATTTCTTGTGGAGTATATAATCTTCCATCAATATCAACTCGTGGAGCATTATTGTCACTCTTAACTACTTTGTAAGGAACTTGTTTAATTTCGTTTTGAACTTGTTCCCATGATTCTCCCATAAAACGTTTTATTGAAGAAACTGTGTTGTGTGGATTTGTTATGGCTTGACGTTTTGCAGGATCTCCCACCTTTCTTTCGCCATTTGACATAAATCCAACAATTGAAGGTGTTGTACGTCTTCCTTCGCTATTAGGAATAACTACAGGTTCGTTACCTTCCATAACAGAGACACAACTGTTTGTTGTACCTAAGTCAATTCCAATTATTTTTCCCATATTCTTAATTATTTATTTTGTTTCTTTAATGTTTTTATACTTTAATAACTTTTCCTCATTCCTCTTTCAACAAATATGCCAATTGAGAAGAAACAAAAAAATATGACATTATGTCATAAAAAAAGGCCATCACCTATTAGATAATGACCTTTGAAAAAGGAATTCAAATTATGAGTTTAAAAAATCTATTTTTTGTTAGGGTCGCTAAATAAAACTGGAAGTTTTACATAAGAGCGAACACTTTCTCCATTAATCTTTGCTGGTGTCCATTTGCCAGGAATTAGAGAAATAACTCTTTGTGCTTCTTGGTCAATTAGGGTACTTAGGCTTTGGTCTATTGTCATGTTGGATATTGTTCCATCCTTCTCAACAACAAACTTTACTATAACCTTTCCTTCAATTCCAGAACCAATTTCTTGTTGTGGATAAGTTAGATTAGCATAAATAAAATTAGATACTTCTTGTTTATCCATTGGAGCCAAAGCATAGTCATCTACACTTGAATGAATAGGTTCATTTTGTTGAGCAAATAAGCCCAATGATAGATTTAGTGCTAAGCTAAATACCACTAACCTAAAAATTGCTTTTACTTTCATATTATAAATGTATTATTTGATTATTAACTATTCTGTATTTGATTTTTCTTCTTTTACTATTTTGCCGCTTTACAATATTATATACAACTAAAACTTCAAAAAAGTAAGTGAAAAAAATTATTTATTTGTCAAAACAAAAGAAATTGGGAGTAAAAACTGCTGTCTCACAGGTTGTCCTTTTTGTTTTGCAGGCTTCCATTTTGGCATAAGTTTCACTATTCTTACGCCTTCATCTCCGCAACCTTCACCAATATCTTTTATTGTTCTTATGTCAGACAAGGTTCCATTTTTCTCAACAATAAAAGAAATAATTACTTTTCCTTCAATATTTTTTTGTTTAGCCAAAGTTGGATATTTAATATTTTCGGCCATAAACCTATTCATTGCCTCTACTCCTCCAGGGAATTCAGCCTCGTTTTCAACAACAGTAAAAACAACATCAGAATTATCTGATTTCTTTTCTTGTGCATTAACATTTAATGAAAATGCAAATACCATTACTAATAAAGCAAATAATGATAATGATTTTAATAATTTGTTCATAATATAATTTATAATGATTGTTTTTATTGCAAATTAAAAGTTATAGGCAGAAAATATTGTGATCTTACAAATTCTCCTTTTTGTTTCGCAGGAATCCACTTAGGAGTTAATTTAAGCACTCGCATAGCTTCTTCATCGCATTCTTTTGATATGCTTTTGATTATCTTAACATCTGAAATACTTCCATCCTTCTCAATAATAAAGGTCATAACAACCTTTCCTTGGTCTCCATTCTCTTTAGCAACTCTTGGATATCTAAGATTTTTCATCAGGAACATCGATAATGATTCAACGCCTCCATCATATTCTGGATTTTCTTCAAAAGAAGAATAAATAGGATCAGCCACTTTGTCTTTAGTTAATAAAAACGATATTGGCATATTCATTTTAAACCTTATAGACTTTTTTTTCTTCTTGCCAGGTTCCCATTTTGGCATCAGCTTTAATACTCTTATTGCTTCTTCATCACATTCTTTAGAAAGACTTTTCAAAACTTCAATGTTTGATATAGTTCCATCTTTCTCAATAATAAAACTCAAAAGAGTTTCTCCCTGCATTCCATTTGCTTTTGCAATTTCAGGATATTTAATGTTTTCTGACAAAAAGTTCATTAATGAAATATAACCACCTGGATATGTTGGTTCTTCATCGCAAATCTTATATACTTTCTGAGCAAAAAGATTCGTTGCAAACAAACTAGAAAGTAAGAATAAGCTAAAAGCTACTATGACTGACTTCTTCATAATTATTGTATCTATTATTAAATATAAAACGCATCAAAGATATAAAAAATACTAATCCATAGGTAAAGCAAAACTAACTGGTAAAGTAAACTGTTGTCTTACGGCTTTACCTCTTTGTTTAGCAGGCGTCCATTTTGGCATTAACTTCACTACTCTAATAGCTTCTTCATCAAATTGAGCGGAAAGTCCTCTTATAACTTTGATATTTGTCAACGAACCATCTTTTTCTATAATAAAAGATAGAAAAATCTTACCTTTCCAATCCCCTTCAGTATTAGGATACTTTATGTTTCTTACTAGAAAATCATGTAAAGCAGTATCTCCACCAGGAAACTCTGGAGACTCTTCAGCAACAACAAAAATAGGTTCAGAATCATCAAAAACTTCCACTTGTGCATTAACGTTTAATGAAAATGCAAATACCATTATAAGTGCTGCAAATAATGATAAAGGTTTAAAGTGTTCTTTCATATTAGAGTTATTTTATAGGGCAAAGGTAATAAAAAATACATTACTTTTGCAAAAACTTTTATTTTGCTATGGAACAATCATTATATCCCTTAAGATTTATGCCTTTGTTTAAGGATAAAATATGGGGAGGAAATAAAATTAAAGATATTATTGGTATTGATTACTCTCCTTTAGAGCATTGTGGAGAGCTGTGGGCTTTATCTGCAATTGAAGATGATGAAACCCTTATTGAAAATGGCTATTTGGCTGAGTGTACTTTGAAAGAAGTTATTGAAATGTATGCCGATGAGCTTGTTGGTGAAAAATGCTACGAAGAATTTGGAGAAAACTTCCCACTTCTTTTCAAAATTATTGATGCTAAAGACAAACTCTCTGTTCAAGTTCATCCTGATGACAAATTAGCACAAAGACAAGGTATGAATAATGGAAAGACAGAAATGTGGTATATTCTTCAAGCAGATAAGGATGCTGAAATTATTAGTGGATTTAATAAGGATGTTACAAAAGCTGAAGTTATTAATGGGCTAAGAAATAAAAACATATCCAACCTTTTGAATAGTGAGAATACAGAAAAAGGGGATTTGTTCTTTATTCCTGCAGGAAGAATACATGCAATTGGCTCTGGTGTCCTTTTGGCAGAAATCCAACAAAGCTCCGATGCAACTTATAGGGTTTATGACTGGGACAGAAAGGACGAAAAGGGCAATGAAAGAAAACTTCATATTGAAGAGGCATTGGAAGCATTGGATTTTAAATCTGTTGGCTTTAGTGCAAAAAGTAAGTATGACTATACATTAAACAAAACCTCTGAATTGGTTTCTACTCCTTTCTTTACAACCAATGTTATTCATGTTACGGAAAGTATAAAAAAGGATTATTCAATGCTTGATAGTTTTGTAGTTTATTTATGTATTGAGGGAGTATGTGTTATTCATTCTCTTGGACATGAAATCCCTTTGCAACAAGGTCAAGCCCTACTAATTCCTGCAATTGCAGAAGAAGCAATAATTCAACCTAAAGGATTAGTAAGCATTTTAGAGACATACATTTTATAATAAGGAAAGAGTTTGTAGGGGCATGCCTTGTGCTTGCCCAAATAGTAATCAAAACACAAATAATTTAAAAATTAAAATAGATATGGCATTAATAAAATCAGTTAAAGGTATTGCCCCAAAATTTGGCAAGGATTGCTTTTTTGCAGAAAACTCAACAATAATTGGAGACGTTGAAACAGGAGATAATTGTTCTTTTTGGTTTAACAGCGTTGTTAGAGGGGATGTGCATTATATTAAAATGGGTAATTATGTGAATGTTCAAGATGGAGCTTGCATTCATTGTACTTATCAAACTCATCCAACAACAATAGGCAACTATGTTTCCATTGCTCATCATGCAATTGTCCACGGCTGCACCATTAAGGATAATGTTTTGATTGGCATGGGAGCAATTGTTATGGATGGTTGCATAATTGAAAGCAATTCTATTGTTGCTGCTGGTGCCATTTTGTTGGAGAACACTCATGTTGAAAGCGGAACAGTTTATGCAGGAATTCCAGCAAAGAAAGTTAAAGATATTGATCCTGAACGTTTGGAAGGGACTGTAAAAAGAATTTCTCAAGCTTATCCTACTTATGCTTCTTGGATAGATAAGGAAGAAATCTAAAAATTTCGTTCAAATATAATCAGAAAAGAATAAAAATAAGAAAGCCAACCCTAAATTTAGAGTTGGCTTTCTTTAATTTGAAATTTTATTACTTAATCTTCCTTACTACTTACTTCAAAATCCTTTTCATTAATTTCAAAATTGGATGGATTTGAAATAATATAAGGTGCATTGTCTTGCTTTTGTTCTTGTGAATCTTCAAATACTTCTTTTCTGTCTTTTTCAATCTTGTAGAAAGTTAAGCATACTGTTGAAGCAACTATATTCAAAAGAATAATGGTAAATGAAAATTCATTTGAAAAGAATTCAACAATCATTATTATTAAAACAAGAGCTACATAAGAAATAACAGATGAAGAATATTTTTTGAAAAATCCTTGAGTAAGCGACAATATAAAAGAAATAATAAGTGAAAAAGAACTTAATATGTAGAAATAAATATTATCGCTACTCGAAATTGATCCTAAATTAATAATGGTTGAAATCAAAATTAAATATGCAAATAGCTCTAATCCTTTTATGATTCTTTTATTCTTTATCATTTTCTTCTTATTTCTTCTAGTTATTAAGCTAACTTCTAGTTATTATTTTACAACAACTATTTTCTTAATAGAAACATTTGTATTTTCTCCAAAAATAACCCAATAATTCCCACTTCTCATTGAAGAAGTATTGATTTCAAAAGATGATTGTCCTTTATGGATTGCTGAAGTTGCTAAGACTTGTCCTTTTAAGTTAATAACCTTTACTGGAATTTCTGATTTAGCTCCTTGTGGAATTTCTATTTTTGTTGAGTTTTGTGCAGGATTAGGGAAAAACTCTCCTAATTCAATTGTTTTGATATCTTCCATGCAATCAATTCCAATATAATCTCCGTTTCCTTGAACTTGTGTTCCATAAACGAAAGTATAAAATCCTTTTGGAGCTGTGATTGGTTTATTGATGGTTTTTCCGTTGTTTGATGTAGCAGAAATATAATATTCAATTGTATCTGCTTCTAAAGTTGGATTGATTGGAAGAACAGCATCATATATGTTTCCATCATATATATTCATATTCTTTTCATTCCATTCTGATTGTCCTTTTGTTCTGTAATATAGTTTAGTGCTTTCAATTCCACTTTTGTTTTGAGCAAGAGCTGTAAGCCAAACTCCATTTGAAGGATTATTTGTTGTGTTTAACCAACGAACAGGGTAATGATAAATTCTAACTGGGTTTTCTGCTGGAACTTGTTTTGTAATACAGTGTATTGCTCCTCCAAATCCATCAAACTCTCTAACGTCAATTTCAACAAAGTCATAACCAGGATAAGTTTGTTTCATTTTTTCTATTGCAGCTGTATTTCCTGCAACATCTCCACTTGTTGAATTATAAAATACTGGTTGCATTATAGCTCCATTTACAAAAGTATGATTGGAGAATGAGCGTGTGTATGAACCATTATATTCTTGTTGAGAAGTGTACCATGCACCATTATTTTTTGCTGGAAGAGGGATACGAGTGTTATAGTATTTTTGTCCAAAAGGAGTTGAAGAGAACATTCTAGTTAATGAATCCATATTTTGTTCAACTTTAATTGGGTCAGAAAGGTTAGCCATTACATCAGGATGTTTTGTTGAAACAAATGTTGCTTCATCAACCATATCAGCATAAAGGTCAATATGTCCTGTTCCTCCATCATATAAAAGTTCTGGTAAAACAACACATCTATCCAAATTCATTAAATGAGTCAAACTATCATTAACTTGTTGTTTGGTTAATGGAGTTTTTGTTTGTTGTCCCAATTGATTATTAGGAGTTAAATAATATAATCCATATCTGTCAGCATTAAGAGCATAAACAGCAGAAGAAGTAAACAAAGAGCCAAGACCATCAACCAAAATATTACCTCCTTCATATTCAATAGTTGTTGTATATACATTGAAACCTGCTTGTTCTCCAATTCTCTTAGCTATTAAATCATCTAAAGGTCTTCCTCCATAATATTCAAAGTCCATAAAGCCTATTTGATCTTCTTCTCCATAATAGAAAGCAACAG
>DHDW01000015.1:109271-109398 GCA_002399565.1 Bacteroidales bacterium UBA4866
CATAATAGAAAGCAACAGGACCACAATCTCTATACCAGAATGAATTACCATTATTTATAAAGAAACGATAATTTGTGAGAGGCATTCCTTTTTGAGTCATATCTTGCAAAATTAAAGTTGAGTCGCT
>DHDW01000015.1:109499-110226 GCA_002399565.1 Bacteroidales bacterium UBA4866
TGCAAAATTAAAGTTGAGTCGCTAGCATTCCAAATATTAATCCACACTTGAGAATATTGTTGAATACCATAAGCTAATTTTCTAAATACATTTGCAAAATCATCATTTCCTAAATAAGGAACAGAATAAACATCAACCAAAGTACTTCCATTATAAGCCATACCTTTTCCTTCAAACAATTGTTCTGCATCTTGATTTCCAGAAACTGTTCTTGTGATATATGGCCAAGTCATAATTACTGCTTGAACTTCATCAAACTCTCCTGGATAAATCATATCTGAAGGAACTTCTAATGGCGACTTTGAATTATTATCATTTGCAGCTTTAGCTGTAACATCAGTCTTTATATTTTTCTTAAAAGGTGTTCTTGTATGAATATTTTTAAAATATTCTTTGTAAGCATCCTTAGGAGCAGATTGGATCTCTTCCAATGTAGCCTTGCGTAAAGTCTCAATTTTATCATTTTCAGTTTGAGAAAACGCACTTATAGTTAAAGCAAAAAATGCAATAACTAAAACAGATAAGTTTTTTTTCATATAAATATTGTATTAATTTTTTCTAAATAATTGGCAAAGATAAGTATTTTCTTCAAACCAACAATACTAACTTTTAAAAAGTTGCATTTAAAAATTGAAATTAGGGAATAAAAAATTCTAAGAAAAAAGAATGGAAGACCAACATTAAATATTCATTAAATTAGCCAATCTATAAAACAAAAAACGCTCAG
>DHDW01000039.1:0-1806 GCA_002399565.1 Bacteroidales bacterium UBA4866
CTCGAGATAACTATACGAAACTCAAAAAGTCGCACTTTCCAACCAAAAAAGTCGCACTTTTTAATCAAAAAGTCGCACTTTTTAGACGAAAAGTCGCACTTTTTTAATCCGAGATAACTATCGCAGAGTCGCCAGATAACTATCTTGGAAAAACGAGATAGTTATCTCAAACATAAATAACATTGTTTGAACAAGATTGTTTAATCTTACTTTCCTTTTCTTCTTTTGATTTCTTGTTCTATCAAACGAAGTTCTCTTGAGGTTTGTCCTTTTACTGAGGAGTTTTCTTCTGCTCTACGGAAAAGATATGGCATCATGGTTTTAACTGCTCCATAGGGAACATATTTTGCAACATTATATCCTTTATCTGCAAGATTAAATGTTATGTGGTCGCTCATTCCATAGAGTTGTGCAAAATAGATTGAAGAATGGTTTAATGGTAGGTTCTTTTCTTTAATAAGTCTTGCTAAAAGGTCGGTACTTTCTTCATTATGTGTTGCTACCATAAAGTCTATTGTATCTACATTATTTACTAAATAGTGTATAATTGTATTAAAGTCTTTGTCTGTTGAAGCTTTGTCCGGTTGAATGGGTGATGGATATCCCATTTCTTTTGCTCTTAATCTTTCCTTTTCCATATAGGCTCCACGAACTATCTTTAATCCAAACTTAACTCCATTTTCTAATGCTATTTGATGATGTGCCTTTAGTGAGTTAATGGATTTGTGGCAATACATTTGATAGGTGTTTTGGACAATTGCTTTTTCTTTGTTGTACTTTTGCATAAATTCTAAAAACAAAGTATCCAAAACAGGTTGTATCCATGTTTCTTCAGCATCTACAAGCACTGGCACTCCAAGTTCATAGCCTTTTTTGAAAATTGACTCAACTCTTTTATATACTCTTTCATACTCCTGAGTTTCTTCTTTTGTCAATTCTTCATTAGCACTAACCTTAACTAATAGGTCAAAACGTGCAATTCCTGTAATTTTAAATACACTAAAAGGAGTTTTTGTGTTTGCCTTTGCGTAATCAATTGTTTTAAGGACTTCATTGCAAACATTGTCAAAGAGTTTGTCTTCTTGCTCTCCTTCTGCTGCAAAATCTAAAATGGTATGCACATTTCTTTGAGAAAGTTTTTCAACTGTCTTTGAGCAGTCGTCAATGGTTTGTCCTCCAACAAAGAATTTATATATTGTATTACGAATTATTCCATCAATAGGGAAATGAATAGAAAAAGCAAATCTTACTAAGTTTTTACCGATTTTAACCATAAAAGGATTATTCATTACCTTAAAAAGTAAATATGCTTCTTTAAGTTGAGAGTTAGTTTTGTTTTTGAAAGCGATTTCTGAATTAGTGAAATCGATGGTTTTATTATTTATTTCCATAATTTTTATCAATAAAGTTTATAATTAATTACTGCAAAATTAAAAAGTTTTCTGACTTATAGTTATAATCAGCAATAATTTTTTCAAGAAAATATAATTTACCTCTGATAATGAATAAGTCAACCAAAATATAATTTAAGACTGATATTATCTATACTGGAATTGAAGAGATAAGTTTTTGTGTGTACTGAGTTTGAGGATTTGCATAAATTGAGTCCGATTCTCCTTGTTCAACAATATTTCCCTTTTGCATAACAATCATTCTATCGGACATATATTTTACAACTGACAAATCGTGAGAAATAAATATATAGGTAAATCCAAAGTCATTCTTTAAATCATTAAGCAAATTCAACACTTGTGCTTGAACAGAGACATCTAAAGCAGAAACACTTTCATCACAAATTATTATCTT
>DHDW01000039.1:1988-23093 GCA_002399565.1 Bacteroidales bacterium UBA4866
CGATTATATTGTGATGCATCAAGCCCTACCTTCTCCATAAGAGAAATAACTCTTTCTTTTCTTTCGTTGGCGTTTGAATATATATTATGAACAATTAGAGGCTCTTCTATTGCTTGACCAATTGATAAACGGGGATTTAATGAAGAATATGGATCTTGAAATATTATTTGAATATCTTTTCTTATCTTTCTTAACTCCTCCCCTTTCATTTGGTTTAATAGTTTACCGTCAAACTCAATTTGTCCACTTGCTGCTTCAATTAATTGTAGGATTGCTCTTCCTACTGTTGTTTTACCACAACCACTTTCTCCAACAAGCCCTAAGGTTTCTCCCTTAAAAACATCAAAGCTAACTTTGTTTGTTGCAATTTTCTTTTTAGTTATCTTGCCAAATAAATTCTTCTTAACAACATACTCAACAGATAAATCATTAACTCTTAGTAATGGTTCTTGAGAGTAGAGCAATTTATGATTTTCTTGTCTTTGCTCTTTAGTAATTAGCACTTGCTCTTGATTCTTGTTACTCAAAAAGTCAGAAACGGTAAGTAATCTCTTTGGTCTTTTTTCAATTGGAGGTCGTGAGGCAAGCAAGCCTTTTGTGTAGGAATGTTGAGGATTAAAGAAAACTTCATTTACATCTCCCTTTTCAACAATTTCTCCCTTATAAAGCACAATAACCCTATCGGCAATCTGTTTAATTACACCCAAATCGTGAGTGATAAAAAGGATTCCTATTCCATATTTGTCTTGAATGGATTTTAATAGTTCCAAAATAGTTTTCTGAACAGTAACATCTAATGCAGTTGTGGGTTCATCGGCAATAAGTAAGTCGGGATTGCAGCTTAGAGCCATTGCAATCATTACTCTTTGCTTTTGTCCTCCTGATAGTTCAAAAGGATAACTATTATATACTCTATCAACATCAGGTAATAACACTTCTTTAAAAAGTTCCAAAACTTTTTGCTGTGCTTTGCTTTTTGTGGTTTTATTATGAAGCATAAGCATTTCCATAACCTGAGAGCCGCATTTCTGAACAGGATTAAGAGCTGTCATTGGTTCTTGAAAAATCATAGCAACTTTATTCCCTCTAAAAGATTGGTATTGCTTTTCTGTCAATTGGGTTAAATCAATTGGTGTATCATCTTTATCGTAAAAAAGAATCTTCCCTTCGTTTATCTTAGAATATCTCTCAGGCAAAAGTCCCATAATTGCCAAAGAAGAAACACTTTTTCCAGAGCCACTTTCACCAACTAAACCAACAATTTCTCCTCTATTGATAGAGAAACTAATTCCCTTAACAACTTCAGACCATTGTTTTTGGCCAAGAAATGAAATTCTTAAATTATCTACTTCAATAAGTTTTTGGTCAGACATACAATAAAGATTAAGTATGTGCAAAGATAAATAAAAGTTTTATTTTGCAATATAAATATGTCTTGAATTCAAGCTATTTCAACAATTATTGAATAAAAAAGCATAAAAAAATTTGCAGATATTAAAAATTATAGTACTTTTGCAACCTCAATTAATTAAAACTGATTGTCCCGTGGTGTAATGGTAACACATGTGATTTTGGTTCATACATTCCAGGTTCGAGTCCTGGCGGGATAACAAAGAAAATAAAAGTCAAAGATAGTAAAATACTTTGACTTTTTTTCATATTACAATGTCCTGTGGTGTAATGGTAACACAGATGATTCTGGTTCATTTATTCTGGGTTCGAGTCCTAGCAGGATAACAAAGACAAAATCCAAACTATTGTAGTTAATAGGTTTGGATTTTTTATTTTCAAATTTGCACGTATCCTTAATTTTTCCAATCTTTTTGTCTTAATTATTTTTCTTATTTTTGCTTTTTATTATGAATGATTTTTAAATATATGGAAAAGGATGATAAGTTAAGGATTGATATTATTTCAATGAAAAATGAAACTGAGGTTGAAAGACCTATGTTTCCTTTTGGTTTGAGTGCTGGTTTTCCTTCTCCTGCAATGGATTTTGAAGAAATAGGCATTGACCTTAACAAGTATATTATAAAGCACCCCTATTCTACTTTCTTTGGTAGAGTTAGTGGAGAGTCAATGAAGGATAGTGGTATTAATGATGGAGATTTGTTGGTTATTGACAAGAGTATTGATTTTGTTGATAATAAGATTGTGGTATGTTTTATTGATGGAGAATATACCTTAAAGAGATTTCAAAAAGATAAAGAAGGTGCTTGGCTTTTACCTTCAAATGATAAATATCCTCCAATTAGAGTTACTCAAGATAATGAATTTATTATTTGGGGAGTTGTTACCTTTGTTATAAAGGCTTTCTAAATAAAAGAGATTATGTTTGCCTTAATTGATTGTAATAATTTCTATGCTTCTTGTCAGAGAGTTTTTAGACCCGATTTGAATAACAAGCCTATTATTGTGCTTTCAAATAATGATGGTTGTGTTATTGCTCGAAGCAATGAGGCTAAGGCTATTGGAATTAAAATGGCACAACCTTTTTTTGAGTGCAGGGCTTTGGTTGAGAAATATTCCGTTGAAGTGTTTTCCAGCAATTTTGCTCTCTATGGGGATATGAGCAACAGAGTATTTTCTATAGCTAAGGAGTATTTTCCGATGATGGAGATTTATAGTATTGATGAAGCTTTTTTCTATATAGATGATTCTCTTGACATAGACTTGGAGGAGTATGGAAGAGAGATTGTGAAGAAGGTTCTAAAATGCACTGGAATACCAATAAGCATTGGATTTGCTCCAACAATATCTTTGGCTAAGGTTGCTAATAAAATAGCCAAGAAATTTCCTCAAAGAACAAAGGGAACATACGTTATTGATAGCTTAGAGAAACAAAATAAGGCTTTAAAATGGACTAAGGTAGGAGATGTTTGGGGAATTGGAAGAAGGTATTCTAAAAAGCTTATTGATTCAGGGATTAAGAATGCTTATGACTTTACAATGATTGAGGATAGTTGGGTTAAGAAATTTATGTCGGTTGTTGGCTTAAGACTAAAGTACGATTTGAAAGGAGTAGCATCAATTGAGATTGAAGACCTAAGACCAAAGAAAACAATTGCAACAACACGTTCTTTTGAAACCACATATACAGAGTTTGAAGATATTAGAGAAAGAGTTGTAACCTTTGCCGTTGTATGTGCAGAAAAGCTACGTAAACAAAAATCTTTTACTGGAACAATTATGGTTTTCCTTCATACAAATTTTCACAACAAAACTCAAGAACAATATTCTAAAAGCCATGTAATGAAATTGCCTTTTGCGACCAATAGCTCCATTGAATTGGCAAAATTTGCAATTGAGGCATTGGAGAAAATATTTATAAAAGGCTATAATTATAAGAAGGCAGGTGTTGTTGTTATGGATTTAGAGCCTATGGATAATTATCAATACAACCTATTTCAAGCTTCTAATCCATCGCATCAAAAACTAATGACCTCCATAGATTTTTTAAATTCAACTTATGGCTCTCAAAAAGTTAGGCTTGCCTCTCAATCACAAGGTAGAGTTTGGAAAATGAATCAAGAAAAAATATCTCCTCGCTACACCACAAGAATAGATGAAATTATTATTATAAAAACTTAGTTAGAAATACTTAAATAAACCCTACCTTTTTCAGAAAAACAAATTGCGAAAAATTTGCCAAATAAATATTAAATAAGAGTAAAAAACAAATATAAGATTGGCAGTTTGCTATAAACTAAGTAACTTTGCAAAAATTTTAATATAGAAAATAATACAAATATAAATTTCAAACAAAATGATTACAAAATTAGATCAGATTATTGAAGCTGTAAAGCTAAAAGGAAAGAAAAGATTAGTTGCTGCTTTTGCTAACGATTCTCATACAATTGGAGCAACATCAATGGCTATTGACTTAGGAATTATTGAAGCTACATTGGTTGGAGACATTGAAACAATTAAGAAAGTATGTCAAGAAGAAGGTATTGATGTTAACAAATACAAATTAGTTCAAGAATCAAACGAACAAGCTGCTGCAAACTTAGCTGTTAAATTAATTAACAGTGGAGAAGGAGATTTCTTAATGAAAGGTCTTTGCACAACTGACAAATATATGCGTGCTATCTTAAATAAAGAATCTGGACTTATGCCTGGTGGTAAAGCTGTTTTATCTCATGTTGCAGTTTTTGAAGTTCCAACTTATCATAAACTTTTAGTTACTTCTGACGTTGCAGTTATCCCAGCTCCAGATTTCAATCAAAAAATTGCTATCACTAATTATGTAATCAACACTGCAAAGATTCTTGAAAACCCTAATCCGAAAGTTGCTCTTATTGCTGCAACAGAACAAGTTTCTGTTGGTATGCCAGCTTGCGTTGATGCTGCTGTAATTGCTGCTATGGGAAATAGAGGACAAATTAAAGGAGCTATTATTGATGGACCACTTGCAATGGACGTTGCTATTGACAAAGAAAGTGTTGAAATCAAAAAACTTAAAGGTGAAGTTCCTGGAGATGCTGACTGTTTAGTATTCCCTAATATTGAATCAGGAAACGTATTCTACAAAACAGCTACTAAATTTGCTGGAGCTGAATTAGCAGCTATGGTTGTTGGAGCAAAAGTTCCTTGCGTTTTATCTTCAAGAGGTGACTCAACAAAAACAAAAATGTATTCAATAGCACTTGCAGCTCTTTCTTGCAAGTAAGAATAAAGATAACTAAATAAAAACAAAAAAGCTTTAAGACTAATTGTCTTAAGGCTTTTTTTGTTTATGCCATTAAAATATGTACCTTTGTGCTTATTCAAGAACCCTTTAAAATATGGATTTTGATTGTATGAAGATTACATTAACTATAAAAAGACTTGTATTAATTGCAATTATATTAGCAATTTCGATTGAAACATATTCTCAAAAGAATATTAAAGGCAGAATTTTTGAATATACTAACGAGACAAACCTTCCTTTAAGTGGAGTTGGAATTAATAATGTTTTTGACACAGTTACTATCTTTTCAGACTCATTAGGTCATTTTGAAATCAGAATACCTGCAAAAACAAAGAAAAGTATCCCTAAACCTTTTATCAATAGAATAGAGAAAAAGGATTATATGATTATGAATGTGGTTGAAATAGATTCAGAAGATATGGATATTATAATGTGTAAGCAAGAAACATATTATTCTCTATTTAATGAGTTTAAAAGAATAGGGTTAAAAAACTTTGAAGCAACAAACAACCACAAACTTAATGAATATAGATTACAAAAAGAAAAAAAACTAATCTCTCATCCAGAATATAATGAGTATTTAAAAGCTATTTATGATAATGAGTTAGCTTATAGGAAAACACTTAATAATACTTCTCAATACTTTGTGGAAATAGATAAAAGTAGATTTGACAGTATTGTACATCAATGTATTTCTTTTATCTTAGAGAACAAGATACAAGATGCCATTGATTTATGTTCAAATCAGAACTATACCCAACAATACATTGAGCAATATGAAAAAAGCAAAAAAGAATATATAAAAAGGCATATCGATTTTGAAACAAATCTCTTAAGGTTTTCTTCATTAAGTGATAAGTTTGAAAAGATAGGAAATATATACTACAAGTTAGCAATATATAACATAGAGAGCATTCCTATTCTTATGGAATACGCAAATTTCCTTTACGAACAAAGAAACTTTGAGAAAGCAATTGATTGGTATAATCAAATATTAAAACGCAACACCTCTCCTTTCATAACAGCAAATATCAATAATATTCTTGGGAGTATTTACTTTATTAAAGAAGAGTATTCAAAAGCAGAAGAATTATATTATAGTGCAATAGACACCTATGATTCAATTATTCCAAAAGATTATTATTTATACTCTCCAAGTAAAGCTGAAACTCTTATCAATCTTGCTATTTTATATAAATCAACACGTAATTTTAATGAAGCTCTTTCTCCTTTTAATGAAGCATTAGAAATAAATAGAGAGTTTTCCTCCATATATCCAGATAAATATCTTTCCTCTTTTGCAATAAACTTAATGAATTTAGCTTCATTGCATAATGAATTAAGAAACGATTCCATTTCAGTTGATTATTATTTAGAAGCCATAATGCTTTTTGATAGTTTAAGCCAATTTAAACAAGACGAATATAAATCTCATAAAGCAACTTCATTAAATAATTTGGGACTTATCTACTATAAGAATCAGAAATATCCAGAAGCAATAGAGGCAATGAATTCTTCATGTACTTTATATGAACAATTATCAATGGATTATCCCAAGCAATACTTACTCCAACTTACCACCATTAAACTAAATTTAGCCTCAATAAGCAAAGAAACCGCTGACCTCTCTAAAGCAGAGAAACTTTACTTAGATGTGATTGATATTTATTATAGTTTAGTAGATATTAATCCAATAGAAAATCTTTCTCAAATAAGTTATACTCAAAACCTTTTAGGATTGCTTTATTCAGGCATAGGAGAATACGAAAAAGCTCAAAACATATTAAAAGAAGCACTGAGAATAAGGAAAGAACTTGCAGAAAAAGATATAGACAATAACTTAGCAAAGGTTGCAGAAATACAAAATAATCTTGGAAGTGTTTTCGAATATACTGAAAACTATAATAAAGCAATCGAAATGTATAATCTTTCAATAGAATTATACGATACCTTAGCAAAAAATGGTTATTATTTTACAGAAAAGAAAAAAGAAATTGAAGATAATATCAAAAGATTAGAACAACTATATAATAAAAACAACTGATAATCAATTATTATAAATTAAAAAAACAAAAGAATATGGAAAATTGGGCTAATGAACTGCCTTTTGTGGCTATAACTATTTCAGATAAGAATGGAAAGATTATTGAAATGAACGAAAGAAGTGTTATGACATTTCAAAAATCGGGAGGAAGAGAGCTTATTGGGAAACAACTTATGGACTGCCACTCTCAAAGGTCAAAAGAAATGATTCAACAGATGATGACAAGTCCTCAAACTAATGCTTATACGATTGAAAAAGAAGGATTGAAAAAACTAATCTATCAAACTCCGTGGTATAAAAATGGAGAATTTGGAGGATTAGTAGAGTTTTCAATTGTAATCCCGATGGATATGCCTCATTTTGTAAGAGGATAATATTATTTTCACACTATAAAAAAAGAAGATTATGAAAAAAACACAATTTAATTTATTGACTATCCTACTCTCCATTATTTCTTTATTTACATTCAATAATAAATCATTGGGACAAAATGAAGGAAAGGAAGTAAAAGAAAGCTTTTATGATTTTAAGGCAATTTCAATTGAAGGAGAAGAGGTTTCGATGTCAGATTATAAAGGGAAAGTTGTTATTGTTGTAAATACAGCAAGTAAATGTGGCTTTACTCCTCAATTTGAAGGCTTGGAGGCTTTATATAAAAAATACAAAGACAAAGGCTTAGTTATTTTAGGATTTCCTTGCAATCAGTTTGCCAATCAAGAACCTGGAGACGAACAACAAATCATAAATGGCTGCATGGTAAACTACGGAGTTACTTTTCCTATGTTTTCAAAAATAAATGTAAATGGTGATGATGCTCATCCACTATTTAAGTTTTTGAAGAAAGAAGCCTCAGGTACATTGGGAGATGCAATAAAATGGAACTTTACAAAATTTGTTATCAATAAAGAAGGTAAGGTTATTAAGCGTTTTTCAACTCAAACCAAACCAGAGGATATGGAAGATTTCATTTTACTTCAACTAAAATAGTATTAAGAAAATCATTCTAATTTTTCTCCAAAATCATCTAAATTATCATCAGTTTTAAGCAAAAAGAAATCAAGTTATAAATCTCTAAAAATAAAGCATTAAACTCGATTAATTAGACTTTAAACTTTTTAAACTTGATGTTGATGTCAGAATCATGCCATGATTTACTCCAATTCATGGCATGAATTCATCCATTTCATGGCATGATTTGACTCAATTCATGGCATGATTCCGAGCAATTCATGGCATGAATTGGAGATCAAAACTTGATTAAAATAGTTGTAAACTTCGTTTTGGTAGTTCAATATTATTCTTGATGAATGTCTTTGCTGCTTGACATTATTCTAAAGTCATTTGGGGTTACGCCTATCTCTTTTTTGAATGACGAATGGAAAACCTGTCTATTGTTGTATCCACACATTATACCTATTGCTTCCATCTTATAGTTACATGTTTTAACGTCCATCAATAGTCTTACTGCTTCATTTACTCTGTATTCATTTAATAGAGCTGGGAAATTCTTATTAAAATATGAGTTTATTACTTTTGACAATATTGTGCGATTTGTTCCTAGTCTTTTTGCTGTTTCGTTTATATTTATTTCGCTATCGAGATATATCTTTTCTCTATCAAATAGGTTTATTAGTCTTGTCAGCAAATCTTTCTCTTTTCCGTCTAATGCAGAGCTGTCCTTCTTTGTGAAATTTTCTAATGGCTCTTTTCTGTTAACCCATTCCATATTTTTTTGAACAAGTTTCTTATAGGCTCTTCTTTTTTCTAGGTATAGGAATAAGAAGAGACCAATTGCATCTAAGAGGAAAAATAAGAATATTCCTAAATCCAACTTAGAGAAATCTACATTCGATTTTGTCTTATTATACTTAATAAAATATTCACATGCAGTTTTATAATCTCCATTTTTATAATATTCCAAGGCTAATTTCTCGTTGTTTTCTATCTTTTGTTTGGCTTTGCCTTGAGCTTGGATTAGATTAGTTGAAATCAATACAAGCAAAACTAATAATATCTTATTTCTCATGATTTTTTCTTAGTAAGGTGCAAATTTACAAAAAAATACTACAATTCAAAGAAGAAAAGATATAGTCTTAAAATATTGACTGTAAATAATTTAATTATAAAATTACAAATCATTACTTGTATCATTGCTAAATAATTACAATAAACATACAACATCCTTACATATATAATATAAATATGTACATCAATTTTTCATTTACTATTATATATTTGCACAAATTTATTTCCAAATATTAACTAAATAAAAAATAAAGACAAATGAGAAAACAAGTATTTATTACTGCCATTATTATTTTAAGTGCTTTAAATATTATTAAAGCTCAAGGCAATTTTAATATTTCTACAGATATTCAAAGTAGATATATTTGGCGTGGACAAGCCTTAGGGGGAAATACTCCTAGTATCCAACCTTCGATGAAGTATAATATTAAGGGCTTTGAACTTGGTGCTTGGGGAGCTTTTTCTACCTCGCAACTTACAACACAAGAACTTGATGTATATTTATCGTATACTTTTTTAGATAATATGTTTACTGCAATAATAATCGACTACTCATTTCCAAAAGATTTTACTCAATTTGATTACTTTGATTATGGCAAAAATACAACTCATGTATTAGAGGCTGGTATAGTTTTTAATGGGTTGAAGAATCTTCCTATCAATGCATCTATCTATACAAATTTTTATGGTGCAGACTCTAAAGACATTAATAATGATAATGTAATGTCTACGTATTTAGAAGTATCATATAATCCTTTTATTGAGAAGATAAACACAAGTCTTAGCGTCTTTAGTGGATTTGCCTTAAATGGTGGATACACAAATACTAATCCTATTAGTTCTTTAAATAATAATATATATGGATATTATGGTAATATAGGATTTGCGTGTGTAAATCTTGGATTAGGTGCAACAAAGAACTTAAAAATAACTGAATCATTTTCATTACCAATAAGTACTAAGCTTATATTTAACCCTGAGGCTAAAAAGGCTTTTTTCACTGTTAGCACTGGAATTAAAATTTAAATAATCAATCATTATAAATTAATCAATTAATATCAAAAATTATGTTTGACTCAGGTTCTACTGGATTTATGCTTGTTTGTACAAGCCTCGTTATGCTTATGACCCCAGGGCTAGCCTTTTTCTATGGAGGCTTAGCCTCTAAGAGAAATATTTTGGGGATTATGGTTCAAAGTTTTGTTTCATTAGGTTGGACAACAATCCTTTGGTTTGTTATGGGATATTCCCTCTGTTTTAGTGGTTCAATGGCAGATGGAACTGATTTTGCTGGAATAATTGGAAACCTAGATAAGGCTTTCTTGAATGGTATTACGCATAATAGTCCTTTTGCTGGCAATGGGAAAATACCAGAATATGTATTTGTTGCCTTCCAAATGATGTTTGCAATCATCACTCCTGCACTAATTACTGGTGCATTCGTTAATAGAATCACATTTAAGGCTTACTTTATCTTCTTGACAGTATGGCAAATACTTGTTTACTATCCTTTCTGTCATATGGTTTGGGGAGGTGGAATCCTTGCTGAATGGGGAGTGATTGACTTCGCTGGAGGTATTGTTGTACATGCCACTGCTGGTTTTGCTGCCTTAGCTTCTGTTATTTTTGTGGGTGCAAGAACAAACAAAAACTCTACTCCTAATAGTATTCCTCTTGTTGCCATTGGTAGTGGATTATTATATTTTGGATGGTATGGTTTCAATGCAGGAAGTGAACTTCAAGTTGACGGTATTACTGCAAATGCATTTATTAACACAGACGTTGCAGCTTCATTTGCTTTGATTACTTGGATGGTTATTGAGTGGTCGAGAGAGAAGAAACCTAAATTGGTTGGTATTCTAACTGGTTCAATCGCTGGTTTAGCTACTATTACTCCTTGTGCTGGTTTTGTTCCTTTATGGGCAGCTCCGATAATTGGGATTTTTGCAGGTGCTGGTTGTTATATTGCTGTTCTTTGGAAAAACAAACAACAATGGGACGATGCTCTTGATGTTTGGGGTGTTCACGGAATAGGTGGTGTAATAGGAACTATCCTTCTTGGTGTTTTTGCATCATTGAGTGTTAACCCTGCTGGTAATGATGGTTTAATATATGGAAATACTACATTCTTCTTAAAAGAACTTGCTGCAATCACATTAGCATCTGTTTATGGGTTTGTGTTTACTTATTTAATCCTTTGGTTGATAAATAAAATTACAACTGTTAGAGTTTCTGAACAAGATGAAATAGATGGAATAGATATGGCACTTCATGGTGAAAGAGCTTATGATGAAGGTTGTCTATAATTAACTTGAGTTCGACGTAAGAAAAAGATGAATAAATAATACAAAATCATCTAAATTATCATCAGTTTTAAGCAAAAAGAAATCAAGTTATAAATCTCTAAAAATAAAGCATTAAACTCGATTAATTAGACTTTAAACTTTTTAAACTTGATGTTGATGTCAGAATCATGCCATGATTTACTCCAATTCATGGCATGAATTCATCCATTTCATGGCATGATTTGACTCAATTCATGGCATGATTCCGAGCAATTCATGTCATGAATTGGAGATCAAAACTTGATTAAAATAGTTGTAAACTTCGTTTTGGTAGTTCAATACTTCGTTTTAAGCATTTTTTACTTTGCTTAATTCTATTTTCTAAAGGGAATTTATGAGTGAATTAATAAAGAAATGAAAAAGAGAGTTAATCTTGTTTTTTCAAACTTAGAAGACCATCCTTCAAAATTATTATTTCTTCGTCCAAAAGCTCTCTAATTAATGGTATTATAACTTCTTTTGAGCCATAATTTATATTATTGGCAAAATATTGCAATGACTTTGGACCTTGAAGTAGTTCATTATAGATAGCATTTATGGTTTCTTCCCTACCAATTGCTTTCTTATTGGAAAGACATACATCGCATTTGCCACATTCCTTTGCTTTAAAGTCAAAATATGTAAGGATTTGTTTTTCTCTACATTCATTTGAACTAATGTAGTCAATTAGTTGCTCAGCCTTTTTCTTGTTGTTTTCCTTTATTTGATAATAATATTCTTGTGATAGCTCAAAATTATCATTGGAAAGACGGTTTTGAGAAAAAATTAGTTGTGGTTGTGAGGACTTAGGCTCGTAATAAAGGATATTGTATTTCTCTAATTTCTTAAGTGATTTGAATATATTCTCTTCTGTGTCGTAACATAGCTTAGCTAATTTCTTTTCATCAATTATTGTAAACTCAGTCATTAGCCCAGAATAAGTTCTTCTTAGAGCTTCAAGCAGAGGGAAATATTGAGGATAGGTATTCATAAAGTCAAATAAAGTATCCCTTTCAACAATTATGAAAACCTTTGAGAAAGGATGTCTATTCTCCACAACTTCAATTAATCCTGAGTTCTGAAGTATTCTAATTGAGCTAAAAACTAAATAAGTATCAAAATTATAAGCCTGAGAGAAAGCAATCATATCAAAATCAAACCTTCTATCCTGCCCTGTTGAAGTGGCAATTTGATAGTAGTTGCATAGAGCATTATAAATATTTTGGATATATTTCTTATCTGGAAAATTGGATTCAATTGTCTTTCTTAATGTATCAATATCCCTATCATTATAAAGCAAAATTCCATAAGCTTTCTTACCATTCCTTCCTGCCCTACCCACTTCTTGAACATAAGCCTCAATGCTTTCTGGCAAATCGTAATGAATTACATAGCTCACATTTTGTTTATCTATTCCCATTCCAAAAGCTGTTGTTGCAACCATAACATCTGTCTTTTCTTCAACCCATTGAAGCTGTCGATAGTTTCTTATTGGATTTGTTAATCCTGCATGATAAGCCTCGGCTTTAATTCCAATTGCTTTTAGAGTTTGTGAAAGTTCAACTGTTTTCTTGCGTGAGCGAACGTAAATTAAGCCAGAGCCTCCAATAGTTTCAATAATGGTTTTAATTCTTGTAATTTTATCACTCTCCTGAAAAACCATATAATTTAGATTCTCTCTTTCAACACTTGTTGACAAAATATTTCTTTCTCTAAAAAGAAGTTTGTCTTGAATATCTTCAACAACCTGCTTTGTTGCAGTTGCAGTGAGAGCTAAAACAGGGACTTGAGGATGATATTTCCTTAAATCAGAAATATTAAGAAAGGAAGGTCTAAAATCGTAACCCCATTTTGAAATGCAATGAGCTTCGTCAACAGCAATTAGATTAACTTTCATCTTTTCAAAATAGGATATAAATAGCCTTGAAGAAATTCTTTCAGGAGAAATATATAGAATCTTAACTTTTCCATACAAACAATTATTTAAAATTATCTCTATGTTTTGGCTGCTAAGTCCTGAATAAATTATTCTACTGCTTATACCTTTTTCTTTTAATGATTTTTCTTGGTCAATCATTAGTGCAATAAGTGGAGAAACAACAACTGTTACTCCTGATTTGCAAAGAGCTGGCAATTGATAACAAAGAGATTTTCCTGCACCTGTTGGCAAAAGAGCAATAGTGTCTTTATTAGACAAAACTGAGGATATAATAGCTTCTTGATTAAATCGGAAACTATCGTATCCCCAGTATTTCTTTAGGATTTCTTTAGGATCTTTATCTTGTGCCATTAATAAACAAATGGCGAATTAAAATCTTTTAATAATGGAGCAATCTTGTCTTTGTCTGAAAGAATTGGATTTTCAACATTCCATTCTATTCCAATTGTTTCATCAGACCAAAGAACTGATCCTTCTGATTCTTTATTATAGTAGTTTGTGCATTTGTAAGAAAAAATAGTGTCATCTTCGAGTGTAAGAAAACCATGAGCAAAACCTTCTGGAATATAAAACATTCTTTTCGACAAAGCATCTAACTCAACAGCATGAAATTTTCCATAAGTTGGAGAGCCTTTTCGAATATCAACTGCAACATCTAAAACCTTTCCTTGAATTACTCTAACCAATTTTCCTTGAGCATAAGGAGGTTTTTGAAAGTGAAGCCCTCTTAGAACATTCTTCATAGACTTTGATTCATTATCTTGAACAAAAATCATTTTCATATCATTCTCAAAGTAACGTTCTTGATTGTACGACTCAAAGAAATAGCCTCTTTGGTCTTTGAAAACGTCAGGCTCAACAATCAAAAGGTCAGGAATTGATGTTTTAATTATTTTCATAATCTATTTTATCCGTGAATTGCCTTTCCATAAGCTGCTTCAATTGCTTCCATAACAGCTTCTGACATTGTTGGGTGAGGATGAATTGCATCAAGAATATGATGAGCATTTATTTTGTTTTCTCTTGCCAAAACAACCTCTGCAATCATTTCTGTAACATTATCACCTATCATGTGGCAACCAAGCATTTCGTCTGTGTTAGCATCAATAACAACTTTAACAAATCCATCTCTGTTTCCACTTGCTGAAGCCTTTCCTGATGCCATATACATAAACTTACCAACCTTAATTTCTTTTCCTAAGTCTTTAGCTTTATCTTCAGTTAGTCCAACTGATGCAATTTCAGGATAAGTGTATGTACAACCAGGAACATTATCATAACTCAATGGTTTTGGGTTTAAGCCATGAATAGCATCAATACAAATTATAGCTTCTTTTGAAGAAACGTGAGCCAAAGCAGGACCATGAACAATATCTCCAATTGCATAAACTCCTTCTATATTTGTTCTGTAGAAATCATCAACTTCTATCTTTGGACCATTAGTCTTTACTCCCAATTCTTCTAAACCTAAATTTTCAATATTTGTTTGAACACCAACAGCAGAAAGAACAACATCCACTTCAATAATTTCTTCTCCTTTTTTTCCTTTAATTGTAACCTTACATTTGTCAGAAGAAGTGTCAACTCTTTCAACAGAAGTTGAAGTATAAACTTTCATTCCACTTTTCTTAAAATTACGTTGAAGAGTTGAAGCAACTTCAGAATCTTCATTTGGAACTAATGTAGGCATAAATTCAACCAAGGTAACTTGAGTTCCGATTGATTGATAGAAATATGCAAATTCACTTCCTATTGCACCTGAACCAACAACAAGCATTGATTGAGGTTGTTCTCTCAAAGTCATTGCTTCTCTATATCCAATTATCTTTTTACCATCTTGAGGAAGATTTGGAAGAACTCTTGAACGAGCACCTGTTGCTAAAATAATATGATCAGCTTCATATATTTCTTTATTACCATTTAATTCAACCTCCACTTTTTTACCTTTAAGTAATTTACCTCTTCCTTCAATTACTTGAACATTATTTTTCTTCATTAAATATTGAACGCCCTTGCTCATATTTTCTGCAACACCTCTACTGCGAGTTACAATTGCATCCATATTAGGTTTTGCTGAGCCTTCCAATTCAATTCCATAGTCGGAAGTATGCTTTAAATAATTATATACTTGTGCAGATTTCAACAATGCTTTTGTTGGGATACACCCCCAATTTAAACATATACCACCAAGATTTTCTTTTTCAATAATTGCTACTGAGTAGCCTAATTGTGCTGCACGGATTGCAGCAACATATCCTCCAGGACCTGCTCCTAATACTAATATATCAAATTTCATTTTTAATTCTTTTTATTCGTGTACTTTTTCAACAGCTTCACTTACATTTATTGCAAAATCAGCTAATTTTTCATATTGAGCATACAAACTACTATAATAAATACCTGTTTGATATGGGTAAACATTATTTTTTATAGCTTCTGTATGTTCATCTCTTAATTTATTTCTATATGTATTTATTTTATCTTCCAACTCATTTGCTTTTTCAGCAGTTATTTCAGAATAGTTTGAATGAAGATTTTCGTCCATAAGAACCAAAGCTTCACGAACATATTCAAACATAACATTAAGTTTATCTCTTAACTCTTGCTCAAACCAACTACCTGACTTCTTCTTATTATCAATAGTAATTGCAATTTGATTACAACTATCACCAATACTTTCAAGATTATCAACTATTCTTAACATCGAACTAATATATAATGAAGCTCTATGACTCAAATCATGTTCTGAAGCTTTTGTAAGATAGTTGGCAATTTCAACCTCCATCCTATCTGTTATTTCTTCATATTTAATAATTCTATCATAAATCTCCTTATACTTTTTATCTTCTTTTGTCTTAATTAAATCTGGAATCATATCAAACATTTTCAAAATTCTCCTTGAAAACGTTTCAATTTCTTTTTTCGCAGGCTCAATTGCTAATTCGCCAGCTGACATATATCCAGAAGGAATAAACTTCAAACGGAACTCCTCATCATCATCTTTCTTAATAGGAACCATTTTTTCTACAATCTTAATAATTTGAGGGACAAACCAAACTAAAATACATGCATTAGAGATATTGAAGAAACTATGGAAAATAGATAATGCTACAGGAATTGAAGAAGCTGAAGCAAAAGGAGACCCTCCATTTAGTGATATGGAAAGTTTATCAATAATAGAAAGGACAGGATTGAAAAGAATTAATATCCAAATTACTCCAATAAGATTAAAAATCAAATGTGCTCTTGCAGCTTGCTTTGCTGTTTTATTTGCAACAGTTGCAGCAATATTTGCAGTTATTGTTGTTCCAATGTTTTCACCCAAAACTAAAGCAGCACCCATTTCAAAAGGAATAAGGCCTTTAGCACACATAACAAGTGTTACAGCCATCATTGCAGAAGAAGATTGAATAATAAATGTAAAGACCGTTCCGATAATAACAAATATAAGAGTTGAAAAGTAACCATATTCTTTCATATTTGCAATAAATTCAAGTACCCCAACATATTTTGGATCAGTAAAATCAGGTACATTACTTGTAAGCATTTGCAAGCCTAAAAACAAAAGAGCAAAACCAATAAAAAATTCTCCAATGTTTTCTTTTGATTTAATAAATAAGAATGGAGTTGCAATTGCAATTATTGGGAGAACAAATTCAGAAATATCAAATTTAAAACCAAGCAACGATACAATCCATGCTGTAACAGTTGTTCCAATATTTGCACCCATTATTACAGTTACGGCTCCTGCTAAAGTAAGAGCTCCTGCATTAACGAAACTTACAACCATAACAGTTGTTGCAGAAGAAGATTGAATTACGGAGGTTATTCCTAAACCTGTTAAAACTCCTCTAAAGCGGTTAGAAGTCATTTTTGAAAGAAAGTTCCTTAAACTATCTCCTGTGAGTCTTTGTAAGGAGTCACTCATTATTTTCATTCCATAAAGGAATAATCCTAAACCTCCTAAAAGCGTTAAAATTTGAAATACTACATTCATTCTTTCCTAAATTTATTATAATAAAAACCTTGCAAAATTACTTATTTATATTGTAAGTTCAATGTATAAAAAGAAAAAAAGATTACACAATTAAGTGTAATCTTCTAACTAACCATTTATTTATTTAATTTGCTATTCTTTTTTCTAGGTCATCAACCCAAGTTTTGTATTTCTTATCGGTATTGTAGAGATTGCCAACAGCCTTACAAGCATGAAGAACTGTTGAATGATCTTTATTCCCACATCTTGAGCCTATAATTGCTAAAGAATTTTTCGTAAGTTTTTTGGAAAAATACATTGCTAATTGCCTTGCTTGAACAATTTCTCTTTTCCTTGAAGAAGATTGAATTTTATCGACAGAAAGATTAAAATAATCAAAAACTACCTTTTGAATATATTCAATTGAAACTTCCCTTACATTACTTCGGATAAACTTATCAATCATTTCTCTAGCAAGATCAATTGTTATAGTTTTCTTATTAAAAGAAGACTGAGCTAAAAGAGAAATTAATGCTCCTTCCAATTCTCTTACACTTGAATTAATATTATATGCCAAATACTCAATAATATCATAAGGCATTTCAATACCATCTTTATAGAGTTTACTTTGTAGAATTTGTATTCTTGTTTGAACATCTGGCAATTGCAAATCTGCACTTAAACCCCATTTCAAACGTGAAATTACTCTTTGTTCAAAATCACATAAATCAGCAGGGGTTTTGTCGGAAGTTATTATTAATTGCTTGCCTGACGAATGAAGAGAATTGAAAACATGAAAGAACACATCTTGAGTTCCAGTTTTCTTAGCAAAAAACTGTATATCATCTATAATTAATAAGTCTATCATTTGATAGAATTGCAAGAAATCATTTCTTGTATTATTTTTACATGAATCAGTGTATTGATGAACAAATTGTTCTGCTGAAACATATAGAACAGTTTTATCTGGAAAATTCTTTTTAGTTTCTAATCCTATCGCATGAGCAAGATGAGTTTTTCCTAAACCTACACCAGAATAAATAAAGAAAGGATTAAAAGAAGTTTTCCCTGGATTTTGAGCTACTGCATAGCCTGCACTTCTTGCCAAACGATTACATTCTCCTTCAACAAAATTATCAAAAGATAATGATTCATTAAGTTGAGAATTGATTTTAATTTTCTTTAAGCCTGGAAGTATAAAAGGATTTGGAAAATCTTTTGAAGGAGTAGAATTAATATTTAATGGTACACTTACTGGTGCATTATATTTAGCATATTTATCTTCTGATGGCTGTATTGAAGAATAGGGTGTTTGAGAATCTAAAACAATGCTATATTGAAGCATTGCATTTTTACCAATTTCTCTTTTAATAGTTTTTTTCAGTAAATGTACGTAGTGCTCTTCTAAGAACTCACAAAAATATTGACTTGGCACTTGAATAGTTAAAACATTTTCCTCAAGTTTAAGTGGTCGTATCGGCTCAAACCAAGTTTTGTATAGAAATTCATTTCCAAGATTATCTTTAATAACTTGTAAACAATTATTCCATACGTCTTCGTGTCCTTTTTGCATATCAAAATTAGTTTAAAATATAATAAATACCTACATGATAAGAACCATTACAGGTTTCGTTTTTCAAAATTATAAATTAAAGTGCGTAAAAAAATATTTTTATTTTCTTGTTTGATTTTGATTTTTTATATATAGGTTTTTTATTAAATCTGTCCCAAAAAAGGATAATAATCAAAAAACCTACATCACTAAGGAGTTAACAATAGTTTAAAAATAATTTCCAAAAATCGGCGGAATATAATAATATTTTTCAACAAAAAAAACTTTCATCAAGTTTTTTATCTTTTTTTTTCAACAACTTATCAACAAGTAATTCTGTATGTTTCAACATTTAATTCAAAAAACTCCTTACCAAACCAGTAAAAAATAAGAATTTTTATCAAATTGTAGTTATAAATTCTACTAAAACATTGTCAATAAATTTCAAATTATCAACTACAACCTTTGAATCTCTTTTCCTTATCCTAAATTCCAAATAACAATCATTTTCAAACTTATGATTCTGTTGATGAAGGTCATATTCTTTCATAACTTTCATAACATCATTCATTAGAGAATAGTCAAAACTCACGCTATATACTTCATCAACTGTTTTCTCAATAATTTTTGAATTATTTAATACATCAATTGTAGCTTGTTTATATGCTTGAATCAATCCACTTACTCCAAGTTTTGTTCCTCCAAAATATCTAACCACAACAACCAAAATATTTGTTAAATCTTTTGAGAGCAATTGCCCATATATTGGTTTTCCTGCAGTTGAAGAAGGTTCTCCATCATCATTCATTCTAAAAACTGATTTATCGTATCCTAATATATAAGCATAGCAATGATGACGAGCATCAAAATACTCCTTCTTTATATCCTTAACAATTTCTTTTATTTCCTCTTGAGTTGTTACAGGAAAAGCTAAAGAAATAAATTTACTTCCTTTCTCCTTGTAGACTCCTTCTGCCCTATCCTCAATGGTTAAATAAGTATCATCAAACATATAATTTAAAAGTTATTATATTGTTCAATCCAATCTGAACCAAAATATATTTTTTCTGAAATCTTACTCTTAATAAGTTCCTTTGGAGAAAGTAACCCTTTATAAAAAAGCTTATTACCAACCAAAACATTTGCCTCATCCCATAAGTTTTCATTAATAAAACGCTCCAAAGTAAATTTACCTCCTTCAACAATAAGAGAAGAAGTTTTGATATCACTATATATATAATGTATAATTTGTTCTAAAACATTCTTTTCAAAATCCAATTTAACATAAGTTGTTTCTCCATGATGAAAATCTTTCTTTGAATTAAAAACAACACTCTTCTGAGAATTATCAAAGAAAAACCTATCATTTGGAATAGTTAAATCCTTATCAATAGTCATACGAATTGGATTACGACCACTAAAATAACGAACGTTCAAATTAGGATTATCATTAATTATTGTATTCTTTCCCACCAAAATACAATCTTCAATTGATCTTTGCCTATGAACCCAAACCTTTAAAGCATCATTTGTAATCCAATAAGATTCCCTACTCTCATATCTTCTTTCAATATCCATAAACCCATCCAAAGTTTGAGCCCATTTCAAAATAATATAAGGACGATTTTTTTCGTGACGAGAGAAAAAACGCTTATTCAACTCCCTTCCCTCCTTTTCCAAAACACCACTTACAACCTCAATTCCAGCGTCCTTTAAAATCTTTACTCCTCCACCAGAAACCTTAGGATTTGGGTCAGAATTACAAATTACAACTTTTCTTATACCACTTTTAACAATTAAGTCTGCACAAGGAGGTGTTTTCCCCCAATGACAACAAGGCTCAAGACTAACATAAAGAGTGGAGTTTTTAAGTAATGATTTATCCTCAACTGCATTTATAGCATTAGGTTCAGCATGCGAAAGACCATAAACCTTATGATATCCTTCACCAATAATTTTATTATCATAAACCACCACAGCCCCAACCATTGGATTTGGACTAACATAACCTCCACCCAATGAAGCCAAGTGCAAACATCTCTGCATTAATAACTCATCATTCATACCTATCGTTAAATAAAAAGCAAATATACTACTTAATCCAATAATATTAAAATTCCTTGATTGGGATAAATATAGTAATTTTGCAAAAAAAGAACAATGAGGATAAAATCAAACAGAATTGAAGATATACTAAAATTTGCTTTGCAAGAACTTGAAGGAATATACTCTGAAAATGAAATAAAACAAATGACATATAGTCTTATCACTCATTTTTGTAATATCCCCAAAACATCAATCCTTGCCAACAACAAACAAACTGTGTTGGAGTCAGAACTACTAAAGCTTAATTTTGCTATTAAAGACCTTAAAAAAGAAAAACCTCTTCAATATATTATGGGATATACCGATTTCTATAACATTAAACTAAACTTAAATCATAAAGTTTTAATTCCTCGTCCTGAAACGGAAGAATTGGTCGAATTAATTAGAAATGATTATGTACAAAATCAAGATATTTCTATGATTGATTTAGGGACAGGAACAGGATG
>DHDW01000039.1:23208-23493 GCA_002399565.1 Bacteroidales bacterium UBA4866
GGAAGTGGAGCAATTGCTTTATCTCTAAAGAATAATATCCCTGATAGTGAAATTTGGGCTTTTGATATTGAAGATAATGCAATCAATCAAACAAAAGAAAATGCACAAGCTCTAAATTTGGATATAAATATTGAAAAGAAAGACCTTTTGAAAGATAATTTCTCTGATTATAATTTTGATATAATAGTATCTAACCCTCCTTATGTAATGGAAAAAGAAAAGAGCCTAATGAGAGATAATGTTTTGAAGCATGAACCACATCAAGCTCTTTTTGTAAAAGATGAA
>DHDW01000020.1:0-235 GCA_002399565.1 Bacteroidales bacterium UBA4866
ATCTGTTTTTTTATTATTAATTTATCCAAAGGTTTTTTTTAGGGAAGTAGGGAGGTAGGGAAGTAATTCTATACCTTTATTATATATATAAGATATAAAACTACTTCCCTAAACTAATTATCTTCCCTAAATTATTACCTGATTTGTTTTAAATGGTATTTGATATTGCCATTTGTCTTTTTTTTATTCTTTGGATTTTTAATAAGTCTTGTTAGTAACCTCCCTATTGATAGTG
>DHDW01000020.1:375-16385 GCA_002399565.1 Bacteroidales bacterium UBA4866
ACCCTTGCTCCTAAGTATTTGGTAAACCTCTGAAGCTGTAATCCAATTTTCATTGTCTTTTAGTTCACATTCAATAAATGTATTTGATAGCATCTCAAAGTCTAAATCTGTTTGTTCATATTCTTTTACAATATCATATCTTGAGCTGTGATATTCTTGACTATTGATATATTCATTATTTTTAAACATATAATATGCTTGAGCAAACACCTTATCCAAATCTATTCCATGTTCTGCATTAAGACTTTTAACCCTGTGAATTGAGTATCTACGATTACTTTGAGCTCCACTTATAAGGAAGTCATCGCAGTTAGTTGTAGCACAAAATGAAGCTATGCGAACAAGCTTTGAATCATATTTTTCATAAGCTATCCTTTCTTCAATTGAATAATCCGTTGCTATCTTAGCCAGTTTTTCTTTGTCTTGCTTTGATAGTGTATCTATCTCGTCAACCTTTATTAAAGCATATCTACTTAATGCAATATTAGCATCTTTTGTTCTAAGGTCAGAAAAGCCATTCTTTAAATATTTACGTAATTGATAAGGCAATAGATTATTAAACCAATAAGTTTTGCCAATTCCACCTTTACCAATAAATGTAAGTATAGTGGAATTAACAGTTGTTGTTCCTTCTACTATGTCTTTATCAGTATTTAACATAGTTCCAACCATTAAGACTAACCAGTTCTTAAACTCACTAAACCAATATTCTTGGTCTTCACATTGAACTGTATTTCCCAACTCATGAATGTAATCCTTTTCATTAGGCTGCCAACTAATTGAATTAAAATACTCTAATATATCATTATATTCCTCAACCTCACTTGTAAAGAGTAGGTCTATATCTTGTTTTGATACCTGACCACAACTAAGATTCTTCAGATGAAGAAAAATAGAGTTATCTATCTTCGAATTTCTTACCTGCCATCCTTTTAAATGATAGCGTCTGTCAAACACTTCAAACTCATTTGTTCTTGTGTTATATCTAACTAAGAACCTTAATTTCAAGGCTCTTAGTATATTATCGAAAGTAGAAACAGTTTCTTTACTTTCTGTAACTTTTATATTCTTTTCTTTCATATTAACAACTTTTTAAATATAATTCTCTAATTATGAATTGATTTCCCAAATATGGTTTTTCATAGAAGTCTCTTACTGTACGCTTTATTTCATCTAAGGTATGGTCGACAGCTCCAAAGCTTGAGTAGCAGTAATCAACTATTTCATTTTCAGGGATGCCATAGTATGTTGCTTGTAGAGTTATACGCATTGTTTTATTATGCCTGCTATCACAATATTTTTCGACATACATCTCTATTTCTCCTAATATTTCATAATTTGAAGTTTGATAATCATATAATTCTTTATTAATTTTAGGTTTATTGACTTTAAAAAGTAACTCTAAATCTATGTTACTTAAATTGAACAAACTACTATTAGGATTAAAGTAAGGTGTCTCATCAGCAGAAAGATATGTACCTCCTTGAATTGAAGATGCTGCTTTATCTACAACAATATTGAACTTTTCTTCAAAATGTCTTTTCACCTGGTTAAAAGCATAAGAATAATATACCTTTAACTTTTCTATATCATAGACCCTCTCAGATTCTATAATATCATTAGCTCTCAACTCTTTACTAATATTATTTATTTCATCAGGGGATTTTAGTAACACTATTATCTTAAGCCCATAACCATTAGGTGATATAAAAAGCATATATACATTTTCATCTTCTGAAATTTGATGTTTTAATTTATTTACATCCTCTAATAGGATTGTGTTATCCTTATAATCAACATCTAATATTAGAAGGTTATTAAATTTTCTAATACAATCAGTTTTCCTCTTAGGATGTAGCATTACGGGAAACGTAAGGTAATTTAATTTATCTTTTATTCTATCGTAAAGAATCTTTTCTTGTTCATCTCCAGTTTCAATAAACATTTTGTAATGATTTCTCATCTTAATATACAGCTCATTATTAGTATTTTGCTTAAGTAGCTCAATTAACTGTTTGCTATCAATAACATTATAATTTCTAGTATTAAATTTAGATGGCCAAATTTGACACTTTCTATTTAATTGGTTCTTTGTACTTGCAGAAGTCATTTCTTCCATTTTCATTAAATTTTTAAATTAATTTATATGCTCAATCAAATAGTAGTAGTAAAGGTTATACAAATTAAAAGACTGACGTCATTGTCTGATATATTTGTATGAGTTGCAACTTCAAATCTTTATTACTACTACTTCAATGAACATTCTAAACAGGACTTTCCCGTTTTCTTTGCAAATTTACAATAGAAAATTAAATTAAAACACTTATTATCAGATTATTAGTGTGGTATTTAGGTCGGGTTTGGGTCGGAAACTATAACTATTAAAAACAAGAAACCCTTGCTAAATAAATAACTTAGCAAGGGTCGGTTTATGGGTCGGTTTGAGGTCGGGAAAATTTTATCTAATTTTAATTATCACTTAGTGAAATCAGGATTTATTTGTTTCAAAACTCTAAAAAAATCATTAATATACTCCTTTGGTCGGTTATTTGAATCAACTTTTATATCAAATATTTGATTGATTTCAGATATAGAAATTCCAAAACAATCAGCAAAACGTATAATATTAGCTTTAATATTTTTTTTCATTTTAAGAGACTGTGCATCTTTTGGCAAAACATGTCTTTCAACAATAGATTTATATATTGTCTCAGTTCCGTTAGGAATATAAGAATAAAGAAGGTCATGCATTAGTTTGTAATTGAATTTGTCAATGTCATTATTTATTGATAAAGGATTTTCTTCGGAATTAATAATAACGTTGGGAATTAATACAGTTTTCTTTTCGGTTTCAAGCTTTTCTTCCTTCCAATCATTTAGAAGTTCAATATCTTCTTTAACAATCTTTTCTGAAATAAGTTGAACATTGGAGAATTTACTATTTAGAGTATAGTGATTGTTTTGTTTAGTATATTCTTCATAATAATTGACAATACCTTCTCTAAAAAAATCACGATATAATAAGTTCTCTAAATCAGTTGTGCAAGTTTCTCCATTATCTTTATCAGAAACGTATGATGCTTTACTATTATAAAACAAAAATACCTTATCCTTTATTTGAGAAATAATATAGTCTATTGCCAAAACGATATCACAATCATTTGTATGACAATATTCTTTTAGTAGTCTTTTTCTATGAAATAAGTCCTCTTGATGTATATCACACCATAGCTGATAAGCTTCTTCTTTCTGTTTGTTTAGCAAAGGTATTCTTTCCATAAATTATTTACTTTATAATTTCAGGGTGCTAAATTAGTAATTTATTTTGAAAAGATAGTGATATAAATTTAGAATGTACCAATCAAATAAGCAGAAATATGTAGATAAAAAAGACAGTATGGATTTATATCATAAGAAAAATCTGTTCTAATGTAAACTTCTTTTTCCTGCACCTAACGAGAAGAAAATAAAAGTTGATAAAGATTGGTGTTTAAAAAATGGGATGAGTGCTAAATCACTTGCAAGGCATGCTCAAAAAGTAGAGACAGATAAAAAGATTGCTGAATTTTATGATGAAAATCTATCGGTAAAGGAAAATCTAAAAATTCTTCGAGAAAACGGAGTAGAGGTTAAGAAATCAAAGCTCTATAATTACATAAAAGAACTTAACTTACCTCAAAAAAGTATTAAAGAAATATGCAAAAAAACCTCCTCCAAATACAAACATAAGATTGACAATAATGCTCAAACAGAAAAATACTTTGAGAACGAAAGAAATGACATGCACAAAACTTCTTAATTCGCTAAAACAAAACCTTGTTTGCGGTAAATTAAAACAAAGAAAGAATTTATTAAAACCAAGAAAGAAAAAAATAAAACTTGATTTGAGTAAAATAAAACTTGACTTTAGTAAATTATTATTTGATTTTAATTATACCTTTCTATTATTATTTTGCCTAACTCTTCAATCTCCTCTTCAGTGTATCTTCTCTTAACCTTCTTTGTTAGTATATTATTCTCTTTTCTTATGCGATAGAGTGTTGATTGCGAAATACATAACTTATTTAACACTTCTTTTTGGGTGTACTTGGGTAGTTTGGACTCATTAATCATAATTGTTACATTTATTTTATTGATAATCTGATATTCATATATGCAAATATACGAATATTTTCTAACATAATAAGCATTAATTTCTATTTTTTTTCAATAAAAACGTATTATTTTCAATTCATTTTAATTCTAATCTATTCTAATCAAACCAAATCAATTCATAGTATTGTATATTAGTTATTTATATCATTTTTTTTCGTATCTTTGTATTATAATTCTTTAAAGCCTTATCCAGTTTAGTAGGTAAAAACTGAGTTTATTGTTATGATACGTTATGTTAGAGTTGAGAGAAAAATCAACACAGGACAGAATCCAGGAACGAAATTTTTGGCACGTTTGTTTAGATCAAATGATGTTTCCATTGACCAAATTTGTCAGGAGATTGCAGAGAGTACTACACTTTCTTATCCCGATGTTTTGGCTTGCTTGAAAGCTTTTGAAATTAACATTGCTAAGCATGTTCAAAATGGAAGTGCAGTTAAGTTCAATATCTTGGGAGCATTTTTGCCAAAGATTAAAGCAACTGCAATGGCAACCCCAGAGGAAGTGGATGCAAGTACCATTAAATCAGTTTCTTGCCGTTTCTATCCAAGTGTAGATTTTAAGAGAAATCTTGCCAAAGCTAATTTTGTTGAAGCTGACCTTAATATTAAGGGTATTCAGTTTAATGAAGAAGAAACACCTGAAGTTCCAGCTCCGTAATGAGTGATTAATTGTTAGTGGTTAATCTGAATCAGGATTCTTGCTAAGGCAAGCGGCAAGCCGATAATACAAGATTTTGGGATTAGTAGGATTTTACAATATACAATCAAGAAAATCCTCTAATCCTGTAAATCCTGATTCTGACAACCAATCCTAAAAATCCTTTAATCAAAAAAATCCTGATTCTTACAAGAATGTGAAAAGTATGGGCAATCCTTAATTGGGTTGCCTTTCTTTTTTGTCTTCTGACAAGCTACAATTTTTTTACTATCTTTGCACTCAAATTAATAACTTTTTATTTTAGTAGTATAATGATTAAGCTTAATTTAACTGCTGTTTTTCAACCTAAACTTTTTAAAATAATAAAGCAAAGGACTTATTCTAAGGAATTATTTATTCAAGATTTTATTGCAGGGATTATTATTGGTATTGTTGCCATTCCTTTGGCTATTGCCTTTGGTATTGCCTCTGGGGTTTCGCCTCAGCAAGGTTTGATTACTGCCATTATTGGGGGCTTTGTGGTTTCTCTTCTTGGTGGCTCTCATGTGCAGATTGGGGGTCCTACGGGTGCTTTCATTGTTATTATTGCTGGCATTATTGCTGAGTTTGGTTTCACTGGGTTAATTATTGCCACTGTTTTGGCTGGCATTATGCTTATTTTGATGGGGCTTTTGAAGTTGGGCGATGTTATTAAGTTTATGCCCTTCCCTATCATTGTGGGTTTCACTTCTGGTATTGCTGTAGTTATTTTCTCTACTCAAATTAAGGATTTCTTTGGACTTACTGCTGCAACAGGTGGTGAACTTAGTGTGCCTTCTGAATTTTTGAGTAAGTGGGCTGTCTATTTTGAAAACTTTTCTACTATAAATCCTTGGGCTACTTTGCTCTCTGTTTTGACTATTGCTATTATTATTGTTTGGCAAAAGTATATTAAAAAGATTCCTGGTAGCATTGTGGCAATTATTGTTTGTACTTTGATTGGTATTTTGCTTAAGAATCAGTTTGGCTTTGATATTGAAACTATTGGCAGTAAGTATCCTGAACTTTCTGGTGGTTCTCCACTTCCTAAGCCTGTTGCTCCAAATATTGATATGCATGCTGTTCGTTTGTTGATTTCTCCTGCTTTCACCATTGCAATGCTTTGTGCCATTGAGAGTTTGCTTTCGGCTATGGTGGCTGATGGGGCAACGGGTAAGAAACATCATTCCAACACTGAGCTTATTGGTCAAGGGGTGGCTAACTTGGTTGTTCCTATTTTTGGTGGTATTCCTGTTACTGGTGCCATTGCAAGAACTATGACTAACATAAATAATGGTGGTAAAACTCCTGTGGCTGGTATTGTTCATGCTGTTTTCCTTTTGCTTATTTTCCTTTTCCTTATGCCATTGGCTGCCTACATTCCTTTTGCTTGTTTGGCAGGTATATTGGTTGTGGTGGCTTATAATATGAGTGAGTGGAGAAACTTTAAGGCTTTGCTCAAAAACCCTGTGGCTGATGTTATTGTGCTTTTGGTTACTTTCTTCCTTACTGTTATCTTCGACTTAACCATTGCCATTGAAATTGGGCTTTTGATTGCTGCCATTTCATTTATTAAGCGTGTTATGGAAACTTCTCAAATCAGGGTTATTGAAACTGAAATTGGAAGAACTGAGAATCCAGAGGATGAGGATATTGAGTATTCTAAATTGGGTAAGGATTTGGAAGTTTATGAAATTGACGGACCTTTCTTCTTTGGTATTGCTAATACGTTTGATGAAATCAGCTATGAAATTAAGCAAAAGCCTAAGGTTAGGATTATTAGAATGAGAAAAGTACCTTTCATTGACTCAACTGGGATTAAGAATTTGGGTAATTTGTGCAATCGTTCCAAGAAGGAAAAGATTCAAGTTATTCTTTCTGGTGTTAGTCCTGAGGTGTATGCTACTTTGGAAAAGAGTGGATTTGTGGATAAGCTTGGTAGAGATTTTATTTTTGACCATATCTCTAAGGCTATGGATAAGGCAAATGAGTTGCTTAAATAGATTTTAAACCAATTAAAACCTTGTTGATGAAAGATTTGCTTTGGTATTTTGTTTTAAGTCTTATTATTGCTGGGCTTGTTGTTTTGGGTCTCTTTTGGGGTAGTGTGGATGTTAGTAGTTTGGATGAAAATTCAATTTACATCATTAAAAACATTCGTCTTCCAAGAGTCATTATGAGCCTTTTGTGTGGTGCTGGATTGGCTGTTTGTGGTTCTGCTTATCAGTCCATTTTCCAAAACCCACTCTCCGACCCCTATATTTTGGGAGTTTCCTCTGGAGCTTCTTTGGGGGCTGCTGTTGCAATTGTTTTGGGCTTAGAGGCTTTCTTCTTCGGCATTGGTGGATTTGCTTTCTTGTTTGCTTTGGCAACGGTTTGGATTATTATTAAGATTGCTTCCGTTGGCAATCGTCTTCATACCACCACTTTGCTTTTGGCTGGCATTAGCATTAACTTTTTGATTGCTGCCCTTATTGCCGTTCTTATGGTTTTGAACAGCGAGAATATGGATAAGATTATCTTCTGGACTATGGGCTCAATGAGTGCTACTAAGTTTTCTGACCTTTGGATTGTGTTTGTGTTTGTTTTGATTGGTATTGTGGTAATTAGAATTTATGCAAGGGAACTCAACGCCATTTTAACTGGAAATGAAAGTGCAAGAAGTTTGGGTGTGAATGTGGAAAGAACAAAGAAGATTATCTTGCTTTTCTCCACTCTTATGATTGGTATTATTGTGGCTAAGAGTGGTGTTATTGGATTTGTTGGACTTATTGTTCCTCACATTGTTAGAATTTTGGTTGGCTCTGATAACAGAAGAATTATTCCTTTTTCAATATTTGGAGGTATGATTTTTATGCTTTTGGCAGATATTCTTTCAAGGGTTTTGATTGCTCCAAGCGAATTGCCTGTGGGTAGCATAACTGCCTTGATTGGCTCTCCTTTCTTTATTTATCTTCTCTATAATGCAAAGAAACAACTTAACCCTTAAGATATTATGGAAGAAAAAGATGTGATTTTAGAGGTTAAGGATATTTCCTATTTTGTTAGGGAAAAGAAGATTATTGAGGATATTAGTTTTTCACTTAAAAGAGGTGGTTTCTACTGTGTTATAGGCACTAATGGAAGTGGAAAGACTACTTTACTGAAATCTATTACTAATAATATTGAGCTTAGTGCTGGAGTGGTTAAGGTTAATGGTAAGTCTATTAAGAAATACTACCCAAAACAATTGGCTAAGGAGATGTCTATTGTTTGGCAACATAATGAGTTTCTGTTCGATTTTTCTGCCTTTCAAGTTGTTATGATGGGACGAATGCCCTATCAAAAACTTTTGCAAGCTGACTCCGAAAAGGATTTAGATATTGTTCAAAAGGCTATGGAAAAGACCAATACATGGAACTTAAGGAATAGATCAATTAAACAGCTTAGTGGCGGTGAATTGCAACGCATTATGATTGCAAGAGCTCTTACTCAAGAAAGCCCTTTAATGCTATTGGATGAGCCTATTTCGTCTTTGGATATAAGACATCAATTTGATGTTATGGAGCTTTTAAGAAAGATTAATCGTGAGAATGGAACTACAATTTTCATTATTCTTCATAACCTTTCTCTTGCTCTAAAATATAGCGATGAAATCATTACCCTAAAGGATGGTCATTTAGTTCATTTTGGCAAAACAAGGGATATAATTAATAAGGAGAATATTCAAAATCTTTTTAATGTTGATGCTGAAATTATTGACAAGGATAATATTATAATCAATAAATAAACTTTTTCATTTTTGGCTATGCAAATTAATCTTAAATACTTCGGCTTCGTTTCTCTTCTGCTTCCCTTCCTTTTCTTCTCCTGCAACAAGACTCAAGACACTAAGCCTAATTGTGTTATCTCACAAAAGAACCCTTTAAACAAAACTCCAGTGAAGGTGGTTTCTGTTTCTCCTGCGGTTACGGAAATTCTTTTTGCTTTGGATTGTGGTGACAGATTGATTGGGAGAACAGATTTTTGTAATTATCCTCCTGAGGCTAAAAATATTAAATCAATTGGGGGTATTAATAATGCCAATTTGGAAGAAATCATTAAACTACAACCCGATTTGGTTATAACCTCATCCATTTTCACTAAAAAAATGTTTGAGACAATTGAAGATGCTGGCATTCCAATTATCTCTTTTAAGGAGACAAACACCATTGAAGGCTTGTATGAAACTATTGAAATGTTGGGCAAAGTGATGGATAAGGAAACTAAGGCTAAAAGCATAATTGACAAGTTTGAAGAGGATTTAAAAACTGTGAAGATAAAGCGTGATAGTGTTCAAAAAACAAGAAAAACTACCTCCCTGCCAAAGGTTTATTATGTTGTTGGTTTTGGACAAATGGGCGACTTTTCGGCTGGGAAGAATACTTTTATTAATGAAATTATTACCCTTGCTCACGGAGATAATATTGCCAAAGAAAGCATAAACTGGTCATTCTCTAAGGAAGAAATCTTTGCCAATCAACCTGACTATATTTTTATTAGAAAAGAAGACTCTGCTCAATTTGTAAAAACTCACCCCTACAACACCTTAAAGGCTGTTAAACAAAATCGTGTCTATGGGATTGAGAGCAATTTGATGGATATTCTTTCTCCAAGAACAATTAAGGCAATTGAATTTATTTCTGAGAAGATTTCTGATTAGATATTTTAATTGTAATTGGGCTACCTTCATTAAGTCCTAAGAGTGCTGAAGCATTGCCCTTGTTGATTGCCAATTGTAGATGATTGGTGGAAGAAACTGTTAATACTGGTGTGTTTTCCCTAACATTATCGTAGGCATGTGAAATGGTATTGATTGTAAATCCTTCCATTTTCAATTCAAACTTCTTATTGGTTATGCACTTAGTAAACTCATCAATTGTTATATTGAGGAATATATTACCATAACTATCTATGTGGAAAACAGTACAAAGTATGCTATCACTATATATGGTTGCATTGGTTGGATTTCTCTTTACAAAAGAATCCATCTTATAGCCAAATTCTTCAATATTTGAATTATAGGAAATCAGTGCTGCAACCTTACAAAAGAGATCAAAGGCCGAAAAGGTGTAATAGTTCGATTCTTGAAAAACATTGGTAATGCCTATAATTTCTTGAACTTCTAATCCTTCAAAAATTAAACTCGGCATTCCATTATCGGTGCAAATAAAATACTGATCATCATATTTGATAACAACATGTTGAAATTGCTTTTGAGTGTTTTCAGAGCAATGTACATCAATTATATGAATGGTTGATTTTGGGAAACTAAGACATGCGTTTCTAACAATAAAAGCCCCTTGCATTATATCAAACTTATTGATTTGATGAGTTATATCAACAACATTACAATCATCAATAGTTGAGTAAAGCTTGCCTTTTACTGCTCCAACATAATGGTCAGAAATACCCCAGTCTGTAGTAAGAGTAACAATTTGCATCTAAACCTAAATCTTTGTTTTTTATTTTATGCAAAAGTAATAATAATAAATAATAATCCATAATCATAAAGCTAAAAAACTTTTTCACTCTTAAAAACAAAATATTATTAGATATTTTATCTTCTGATAATGCGCAATTTAATATTTTAAAATATTTTTTTACAGCCTATTCACTTACTTTTTTATAATTTTGATTGTTTATAAGAATATAATAAGTGCAATCATTAAATTAAGCATAATTGTCTAATCATTAAAAAAGAGAATATTATGAAGAAATTATTATTAGTTGTTTTTGCTTTTACAACTTTATTCCCTTTTATTGGGAATTCACAATCTTATACCTTTTTAAATAGTTTTAATCATCAAAGAACTATTTTTACATGTGATGGGTATCTAATGGATGAAGGTTATGATAACTTAAATTATAAGGATTCAAATGATTATTGGACGGCATTTTGCCCTTCCTATTCCAATAAGAGATTGAAGATTAACTTCAGTGTATTTGATATTCATCCAAGCGATAGAGTTGAAATTTACTATGGTGTTGGAATAAATGGAACAGCATATATTGAAAACCCTCAACAACCTTATTTTACTAATCAAGAGCTTTTGGGTAAAGAAATCATTGCTCCATTAAGTGATACAAGTGGTTGTTTGACTGTTCGTCTTGTTAGCGATTCTGCTCTTAATTCTACTGGTTTTAAAGCAGAGTTCTCTTGCATTCAACGTTGCCAAATTCCAATTGCTGCTTTAGATACTTTCTTTATTAAATATAATGCTGCCGGTCAGGCATCAAATGTTCCTGTTAGAGATGTTATTGATACCATTTATAATCCTTTTGATAATACATTTAACACTAATCAATATAAGGCTCTAAATTTCTGTGATGGAGATTCTGTTGTTTTTGTTGCTAAGCCTTTATTCCCTGAAAATAATTCTCCTTATCCTCAAGATATTAGCTCTTGCATATTTGATTGGAATTTTGGTGATGGAACAGTTCAAACTGTTTATGGCTCAAATATGGTTGGACATAAGTTTACTAAAAATGTTCTTAATTTTGTTAGCTTAAAAGTTACTGATGCAAACCAAACGTGTGAAAGCACCAATGAGTTAAAAATTAGAGCTATAATGAGTAAAATCAGTATTAAATCAATGCTTGATAGTTTAGATATTTGTTCTGGTACTCCATTTAATTATTTGGTGGGTTATGAAAATAATAACAACTTAATTCTTTCATCCAATTTTAATAAAGCTTATAGTTATGACAGCACATCGTTAATTCCTGATGGTCCTAATTGCACTTTTTCTTGTACTGAGGCTAAAATTACTGTTGATAATTACCCTTCAGGTACATTAATTAGAAATACAAGTGATATTTTAAGCGTATGTATGAATATTGAGCATTCTTTTGCAGGGGATTTAAGCATTGAGCTTGTTTGTCCTAATGGCTCAAACACCATTTTAAAACATTTTACATTCTCAGGTGGAGCGCATCTTGGAGAAGCTTTCGATCAAAGTAATGGTTGCGACCCGAATAATCCTCAAAATGCCCCAGGTATTGGTTGGAACTATTGTTTTTCAAATCAATTGCTCAATGGTCAAAGAGGAGTTTTAACCGGAAACACAGTCTCTCCTATTGATTCATCACATATGTATTTAACTCAAACAGGTTATTTTCAAACTCCAAATCAATCAGCAACCTCTATGCCTGGTGGATGGGAAGTAGTTGATTTGAATGGTTTCTCTAATCTTATTGGCTGCCCTATAAATGGTGATTGGCAATTAAGAATATGCGACTATTGGGGAAGTGATAATGGATATTTATTCTCTTGGGATTTGGAATTCTTACAAAATAATCAAAACTCTTTTGTTGTTGATACTTTTACAATGGATGGAGCTTATTTAATAGGTATACAAGATAGCGTTTTCACCATTATTCCTCCTTTGGAAATTGACACTAATGTTTCAAACAGATATAAGATTAATTTTGTTGATGTGTTTGGTTGCACTTTTGATACTTCATTCTATTTGAACATTACCCAAACTCCAATTGTTAATCTTGGTAATGACACTACTGTTTTTGAACCTACAATTATTTATGCTCCAATTAGCTTAGTTGATAATTACACTTATTTATGGCAACCTACTCAACAAACTTCTGCACAAACTACTACTCCTGATATTTTGGAATGCGACTCAACAATTAATTATTCTGTTGAAGTATTTAATAGAAATCCTCTAAAAACATGCATTGGATATGATGATATAACTGTTAGAATTAACCCTACTCCTACCATTCCTATAAATCTTGATGCTCAAATTAATATGCCTCAAAACAATATTATTCTTACTTGGGAGTCTGAAGCTTTGAAATATGATATTTATAGAAATGAAACATATATTGCTTCAACTACTTATCCTATTTTTATTGACCCTAATGTTACTGTAGGAGAAAACTATTGTTATAGAATTAAAGCCATAAATAATTCTTGTGAAAGTGAGTTTAGTGAAAACTTATGCAAAAACTTTATTGGATTCAACTCCATAAGTAAGGATGAGCCTTTAATTACTCTATATCCTAATCCTGCAAAGAGCATAACTACTCTAAAAGTTGAAGGATTGGAAGAAGTAGCGAATGTTTCTCTTTATGATATTAGTGGTAGAATGCTTAAACAATTGAAACTATATCCAAACCAAAAAGAATTGGAAATAGACCTAAACAACCTTTCTGATGGAGTTTATAATATAAGAATTGAAAACAATGATTTCAAGAAAGTAAAGAAACTTATAGTTCAGTAGTTAAGTAATAAAAAAGTTATATCATGAAAAAATCATTATTGGTCTTATTAGTAATTCTTTTTGCAATAAATTTCAGTTCTAAAGCAGAAGACTTTACAGCAATAAATAATGACGATACTATTTATTATGAAATATTATCCTCTGTTTTTCCTTACACTGCAGAGGTAACTTTTAGAGGGGAAAATTATTATAATTATCCAAATAAATATGCTGGAGATATTTCAATTCCTGATTCTGTTTTTTATAATGGAAATTACTATAAAGTAACATCAATTGAGGAGTATGCATTTTGTTATTGTTATGATTTAACTTCAATAAATTTGCCTAACTCAGTAACTTCAATTGGTAGAGAAGCATTTGGAGATTGCTTAGGATTAACTTCAATTATTATTCCGAACTCTGTTACTTCAATTGGGCAAAGTACTTTTTATAATTGCTCAAGTTTAAGTTCAATAACAATTCCAAGTTCAGTAACTTCTATTGGCAGTCGTGCTTTCGAAAATACTCCATGGTATAATTCAAAACCTGATGGATTAGTTTATATTAATAATGTATTATATTCATATAAAGGCGTAATGCCAGAAAATACAACTATTAATATACAAGAAGGAACTAAAAGTATTGTTGGATTGGCTTTTTCTGGATGTAGTGGATTAACTTCAATAACTATTCCTAACTCTGTAACATCAATAGGTGCTAACACTTTTATGGATTGCAATAGATTAACCTCGATAATTATCCCTGACTCTGTTACAAATATTGGTAGTGGTTTGTTTTGGGGTTGCAGTGAATTAATCTCTATACAAATTCCAAATACTGTTAATTTAATTAAAGATATGGCATTTTTCTATTGTGATAAATTAACTTCAATAACAATTCCAAGTAATGTTGATTCAATTGATTTTTATGCTTTTAGTAATTGTACTGGATTAACCTCCATTACTTGTTTGGCTGAAACACCTCCTAATTTAGGTACAGATGTTTTTAGATATGTTGACACAACAATTCCTCTTTATGTTCCTTCAAATTCCATTCCATTATATCAAGCAGCAGACCAATGGCAGGATTTTAATATTCAAGCTTTAGGATTAGATATTATTACAAGTGTTAATAATGTTAATGTTTTAATCTACCCTAATCCTGCACAAGACAAAGCAAAAATAAGAATTGATAATTTAGACTCTAAGGCTAATATTCTTGTTTTGGATATTATGGGCAAAGTAGTTATACGAACAGTTATTGCAAAAGGGACAAAAGAATTAGAGCTTAATGTTAGCGATTTACCAAAAGGTATTTACAATATTCTAATTGTGAACGAAACCATAAGTCAAACTAAGAAACTTATTATTACAAAATAATTAGTCGTAATGTTTTAAAGTGTTTGTTAAAACGAGAAAGGGTTATCTTTAAACGGATAACCTTTTTCTTTTGAAATTTAATAAACTTATTCTCAAGTAGGTTATAGCTTTTACTTAGAAATTATTTTATTAATTTCTTCTTTATATATTCCTGTTTTTGTGGGAGTTAATTATTTTCTTAATTTACGATTGCATTTTTTTGGCTTAAAAATAGTTATTGTATTATTATTTTTGTAATATTGCACTCATGCTTAGGAGCTTAATTTGGGGTTCATCACTAAGTCTGTTTTAATAATATATAAGAACTCTGATTAATAAAACTGCAGGCAACAGGTTAAATACTGCCAAAAATGAGATGAATGCAAAATTATTACAACTTTTTAAAAAACTGCACATCTATATTTTCATTGTGGCGGTAGTTTCAGTTGGTATTTATTCTTGTACAGATGAAGAAGATCCAATTGTTAAACCTACAGCACCAGTACTAAGCAATTTCTTTGCTATTCAAAATTCAACTGTTGCTCAAGGTACAATCCCTTCAAATCCAAGTGGAGTAAGTATAGGTGAAGTAGTTATTAACAGTACTGCTATTGCTGGAGGTTCCTCTCATGTTACGATTACAAGTGATAACGATATACAAAAAATATATGTAAGCATTAAAGGGTCAAATCAGTATTATACAATCACTCCTAATCAAACAAAGAGTAATGTTTTTGAATTTATTATTCTTTTAAGCCAATATCTTAATCAAAATTTTGAAATTCAAATTTCTGCCCTTTTAGAAGATGGCACAACTACTTCTCTTTATTCAACACCAGTCATTTATCATACTGCTGGCACTGGTGGTACTGGTGGATTGCAAGTTAGTCTTTCTTTCAACAATGAAAAAGATGTTGACTTATATGTTATTCAACCAGATGGTACAGTAATATTTTATGGTAATAAGGGAGGTCATGTTTATGATTCAATTACGGGTCAATATACTTATATTTGGGGATTGGACTTAGACTCAAACCCTGCATGTAATATTGATAGTATTAATAATGAAAATGTTTTCTATCCTGACACTCTTGTTCAAACAGGAACTTATCAAGTTTGGATAAATATGTATAGGAATTGTGATACATCAATTGCTACTACTTGTGTAGTTACTGCAAATCATGCTTCTCAATTGGTTACTCCTACTTTTGGTGTTAATCCTTCAACTCATATTTTCCCTATTGGAGAACCAAGCAATTCAATAGGAAACGATACAACTGGAGCTGTTAAGATTATGGAATTTAATATTACTAATGGTTCATCAACTGGAAGTAAGAAAATTTACAAACCTTATTTAACAGAATCAGCAAAAATGAAGCTTGATATGGCTCGTAGGAGATAATTAAATAATAATTTTTAACCTAAGGCAATTCAAAAGTGTTTTAGGTTTAGCTAAAAGGGTAAAGTGCTTAAAAACACTCTACCCTTTTTAGTTTCTATATAAATGAAACTTTGTTTTAATCAAATAGAATCAAGTAATAATTTACTGAAATCAAGTTTTAATTTTTTCTTTCTTCGT
>DHDW01000043.1:0-470 GCA_002399565.1 Bacteroidales bacterium UBA4866
TAAATTAACATTAAAATCAACCGTTGCATTTTCAGGCTTTCCTACAATAAATATTTTTACTTTTTTATTTTTTAAAAGCAGATGTCTTGCAAGAGCAAGTCCATCTCCGCCGTTATTTCCTCTGCTGCAAACAACCGTATAGTGGTTTAAATTTAAATCTATGTTCTTTATAACCTTTAAGGCTGCATTTTCCATTAATACAATACTTGGAATGCCAATTATATTAATGGCACGACTATCTGCTTCTTTCATTTCTTGGCACAACTTATCAAATCCATAATCCTTCTCCTAAATTCCCTCTTTTAACGTTTTACTGCTGTTTTGCTCATTTTTGAAAACTCACCAATACGATACAAAGTCATAATTTAAAAACTCAACACTAATTTGAGCAAACATCATTCTTAGATGTCAATTATTGTGTTCACATTATTATTCTCTAACAATTCAAAGAATTTTTGAGCACTTCTTTT
>DHDW01000043.1:549-2803 GCA_002399565.1 Bacteroidales bacterium UBA4866
AAGAATTTTTGAGCACTTCTTTTTGTAACCCTATAGTATATAATTTAGCCATAACTTATACTCTCACTTTCATCTTTATAACCAATTTCTTCATTTCTTAGATCTTATGCATCCTTAATCAATTGTCCGTAATCTTTATTATCATCAAAAATTGAAAATTGATTTCTTGTACTAAATACTTATCAAGAAGTCTTTCTTCTAATTCGCCTTGCAAAAGAATTTCGTTTGATTTTAGTATATTTTTAACCTCAAATATTCGTTTATAAAATTCACGCACAATCCGCATTAATAGATCCATGCTCAATCCACAGTCTCCTTGATATTATTTAAGATAAGCTCTGCAAACTGCTTTCTAAACTTCTCGTTAAAATCCTCTAAATTTCTAAAATTTTCACCAATATAGGTTTCCATTTTTTCAATCGCGTCATCTCTCTCATATAACTCTTGAAGGCCATTGAAATAACCTTTTACATGTTCAAGACCCGTCTTTCTATTTTCATAAGCAAACACGTTGCCAAACAAAGGATAATTAACTACGGTCTCAATTAAAGCTTCAGTGGTCATGCAGTCTAATATATCCTCCGGAATTTGACAAGCTTCAGCCATTTCCGGCAGCGACTTCAATTTCTTCCACTCTTCCATTCCAGGTACGACCGGATATTGATAAGCTTCGGTAATTGTCTTCTCGCACCCTACCATAAATATTAAAATACTACAAAAGATACAAAACACTGCTATGTTTTTCCGTCTCATATTAACTCCCTTGGACTTCCTGTTAATACTAAAACTTTCATGTTTACGCTCCTTACTGATTCTTTATTTGTTCAGCCCTTTCTACTCTGTCTTAGACAGGTCGTAATAAAATTGGTTTTCTTGGCGTAAGCTATAATCACTTTCCATAACCTCAATAATTCTTTTCTTGATTTTTTGACTAAACTTTTTCTTGTTCAACAAATCAAACAGCAAATCAAATACTATATTACTATCACACTCATATAATCGTTCCAGCAATAATGTATATAATTGCCTGGTAGTGTTATTTGACGGACTTCTTTCAAGTTCATATACATATGCCTCTATTACCCTTCTGTCTGATTCATATCTGGAAAGCATATCAATTATATCTTTTCTAAGATAAACTTCCTCCAGACTTTCCGCAGGACCCAGGCTTAAATAATATTTGAGTAATATTTCAAAGGCCCCCTGATTCCCAATATATACATAAGGTGAAATTGCATTTATTGCTCTTTTCACAATATTTATATCTGTATTATATAAATATTCTATAATTTCATCAACATTTTGATTTTTTTTATTCTCATACCAAAGATATTCAACTATATCCTCGCCTTCCGGTATCTCTACGACTTCTATTTCTTCAAATAATTCACAGGCTTCCCTTAGACCTTCAATTCGATTCTGCAAATATAATTCACGACAGCAAGAGAAACTGTCACTTTCAAAAATCTCATCCAAGTAAGTTTCAAATATTTCAGTATTATTCATACATACGCCATATTCCCACTCATCACCATCCTGATGATAAAAAGTGCAATTTTGGCAAGTTCTATCATATTCTATATCATCATCTTCTAAATCATCTTCAAACATATTATTTATCCTTTCTTTGTATTCTGTATTTTCTTCCTTGATCATGCTATCTGATTTTATTATTACCCCTTCAGCAACTTTATAGACTTTTCTTTTCTCATTTTTCTTGCCATTACTTTATATTGCACACCGCTCCTTTTAAGCTATACCCGGCGTTATAGCCGTAATTAATAAATTTAATTTCACAGCAGTTTTTCACTCCACTCGGCTTCTTTGAATCCAACTAAAACAACTTCACCACCAATAAGTATCGGTCTTTTAACCAGCATTCCATCAGTTGATAACAATTTGATTTGCTCTTCATCAGACATATTCCCTAATTTTTCTTTTAAGTTTAAATCCCTATACAGCATTCCACTCGTGTTAAAGAACCTCTTTAATGGGTATTCGCTTTTTTCAATCCAGTTCTTCAACTCACTCTCATTTGGGTTTTCTTCTTTTATAGGTCGCTCAACAAAATCTATATCGTTTTTCACCAGCCAATCCTTGGCTTTTTTACAAGTACTTCATCTTGAATAACAAATAAATGTATACTTCATTTTCCCTCCTGATTTTCATAAGTATTTACTGACTTCTTTTATGCTTAACTTTGATAAGTTACTATTGTCAATAAAGCTTCTTACCCATTCCTTGTTGGTTTTTG
>DHDW01000044.1 GCA_002399565.1 Bacteroidales bacterium UBA4866
AAGTTTTTTATAAGGAGTTAGTAGATTTATTCGCCGTTTAGAGAGAATTATTCCTTGTTTTAGTAGAATTATTCCTTGTTTTATTTAACTCTTTCCTTGTTTGATTCATTTCTTTTAATAATAGTATTGTATATGATTGCAAGTGGATGAAGGAATAGAAAAACTTATGCTTTTATTAATCTTTTTTGAACAGCTATTCCTAATTCTTTTAATATTATACTCTCTATTTCTTGATATGTTAATCGAGAAAAATATTCTGAAATTTTAGATTAAAAAGCATATAAATTTGGTAGATAAAATAGAATTCGTATTTTTGCGAACTGAAAAGTTTAATTGATATGAATAAAGAAGATTTATCTGCAAACGATAAGAAGATTGCAAGGTATGCAAAAGCTATTGGTCATCCAATTAGAGTAAAAATATTAGATATGCTTTCTAAGGAATCTTGTTGCTACCATGGAGATATGTCAGAAGTTTTACCTGTGGCTAAAAGCACCTTAAGTCAACATTTAAATGAATTAAAAGATGCTGGACTTATTAAAGGTACCTTTACCCCTCCAACAGTTAAATATTGTATAAATCAAGAAAACTGGAATGAAGCAAAGCAATTATTTACTGAATTATTTACTGAATTAGATAATAAAGAATACTGCTAAAAACAAAACAGATTTTAAAACCCAAAACAAAAATAATATGGACAGACAAAAAATTAAAGAATTAGTAAAAGAGAAATATTCAGAAATAGCATTGCAAGAAACAGAAACATCATGTTGTAGTTCTGGGTGTTGTTCCACTGAGGTTTATAATATAATGAGCGAGGATTATAGTCAGTTAGATGGTTATAATTCTGATGCTGATTTAGGATTAGGATGTGGGTTGCCTACCGAATTTGCAAGGATTGAAAAGGGCGATACTGTTTTAGATTTGGGCTCTGGTGCTGGTAATGATTGTTTTATTGCTCTTGAAGAAACTGGTGAAAATGGAAAGGTAATTGGAGTTGATTTTTCTGAAACTATGTTAGAAAAAGCAAAAGAAAACGCTAAGAAAAGAGGATATACTAATATTAGTTTCTTACTTGGAGATATTGAAGATTTGCCAATTGAAGATAATAGTATTGATGTAGTTATTAGTAATTGTGTGCTTAATCTTCTGCCTTCAAAGGATAAGATATTTAATGAGATATTTAGAGTTTTAAAACCAGATGCTCATTTTTGTGTATCAGATGTTGTAATTATTGGCAACCTCCCTGATAAAATAAAAGAAGCAGCTGAAATGTATGTAGGATGTATTTCTGGTGCAATTCAAAAGGCGGACTATCTAAAAGAAATCCTAAGAGCAGGATTTTCAAATATCATTGTCGAAAAAGAAAAACCAATATTTATTCCTGATGATATTCTAGTAAAATACTTGAATTCAGAAGAATTGGAACGTTTCAAAATTGATAAGCCAAGAATCATTTCAATAACAGTTACAGGAGAAAAAACTCCAAGTTGTGATTGTTGTGATGGCGATTGTAATAGTTGTAGTTAAGAGTTATATAATTTAAAAATCCCAAAAAAAACGATGAATAAAAGAGTTTTAATACTTTGTACTGGCAATAGTTGCAGAAGTCAGATTGCAGAGGGTTATATCCGTTATATTTCTCCCAAAGGAACAGAAGTTTATAGTGCGGGAGTTGAAACACATGGAGTAAATCCAAGAGCAATTAAAACAATGAAGGAGGATGGAATTGATATATCTTCTCATACCTCAAATAATATTAATGAGTATATTGATATGGAATTTGATTTTATGATTACTGTATGCGATAACGCTAAGGAAACCTGCCCTTATTTCCCAACTAAAGCTAAGAAATTCCACTTTAATTTTCCAGATCCTGCAAAAGCAAAAGGTAGTGAGCAGGAGATTATGGAAGAATTTCAAAGAGTAAGGGATATGATTAAGAAATATTCAAAAGAATTTGTAAAAGAAAATTTATAATTATGAGTGCGAACAATTGTAATCCAACCATAGAAAGAAAGAAGCTAGGATTTTTAGATAAATATTTAACCCTTTGGATATTCTTAGCTATGGCTATTGGGGTTGGTTTAGGCTATTTTTTCCCTGCAATTTCCGATAATATAAATCTTATGTCAAAAGGAACAACAAATATTCCACTTGCCATTGGATTAATTCTGATGATGTATCCTCCACTTGCTAAGGTAAAATATAATAATATGGGCAAAGTGTTTAAAAATAAGAAGATATTATCTGTTTCTCTAATTCTTAACTGGATAATTGGTCCTATTCTTATGTTTATTCTAGGTATAATATTCTTAAGAGATAAACCTGAATATCTTATTGGATTAATTCTAATTGGCTCTGCAAGATGTATTGCAATGGTTATTGTGTGGAATGAGCTTGCTGGTGGAAGTAGAGAATATGCAGCTGGTCTTGTAGCACTTAATAGTATATTTCAAGTTTTATTTTACAGTGCATTTGTTTACTTTTTTGTTTCAATACTTCTCCCTTTATTTGGAGTAGAAAGTTTATATTTAAATATTGGTATGTGGCAAATTGCTGAAAGTGTTGGAATATACTTAGGGATACCTTTTGCAATGGGTATTATAAGTCAGTTGGTTTTGGTAAAATTATTTGGGAAAGATTGGTTTTGGAATAAGTTTATTCCATTTATTTCTCCAATTACATTAATTGCATTGTTATTTACTATAATTCTAATGTTTAGTCTTAAAGGTCAATTAATAGTTCAAATTCCTTTTGATGTGTTTAGAATAGCAATACCTCTTCTAATTTACTTTATACTAATGTTCACTATTAGTTTTTTCTTAGGAAAAAAAATGGGAGCAGACTATGAGCAAGATGCATCACTAAGCTTTACAGCTGCTGGTAATAATTTCGAATTAGCAATTGCAGTTGCCATAGGAGTATTTGGGATAAATAGTGGACAAGCTTTCACGGGAGTTATAGGACCCCTTGTGGAAGTTCCAGCATTAATAGCATTAGTTAATCTTTCACTTTGGTTTAAAAAGAAATACTTTAGAAAACAAATAATTTAATAATCAAAACAAAAGAAAATAGAAAAGAATAAACAATATATAAAACTATTTCCTTACCTTTGAACACTGAAAACAAATATAAAGTTAGTAATTAATAATAATTGTAGGGTCAATCTCGCACGATTTGATTACTTGAAAGAAACTCTTTTGAGAGGAAAATTAGAACTATAGATTCCTTAAATAAAACATAATAAATTATTACATGAAAATTGTTGCCATATTGCTTAGCTTATCTTTATTAGTACTTATTCATGAACTTGGGCATTATTTTTTTGCAAAACTTTTTAAAACAAGGGTAGAGAAGTTCTACCTGTTTTTTAATCCTTATTTTTCAATTCTCAGAATGAAGAAGGTAAAAGGAAAATGGGCGTTCTCATTCTTTAGTAGGAAGTCTCCAGAGAGTTTTGAAAAAGAAAATGAAAATACTGAATGGGGAATTGGATGGATTCCTCTTGGAGGCTATTGTTCTGTTTCAGGGATGAGTGATGGGAGTCATACATCTGCTAAAGTACTTGATTCGGAGGTTAAACCATGGGAATATCGCTCTAAACCTGCATGGCAAAGGTTGATGATTATACTTGGAGGAGTGATTATGAATTTCATAGGTGCTATTATTATTTTTTCTTTCATCCTCTTCTTTTTTGGGAAAGAATCCCTTCCTATTCAAAATGCAAGTATGGGCTACGACTATAATAAGGTCTTCCTGAAAAATGGATTTGAAAATGGAGATATTATACTTTCTGTAAATGCAAAGCCTATAACAGAGATGAATCAGGTAGTTGAAGAATTGTTTTTGGATAATTCTTCTCACTGTACTGTTAAACGAGGAGATAAAATTATTAAGATAATGCTTCCCAAGGATTTCTCAACTCAAATGAATGCCGATAATTCTTCAACATTTGCTATTCCTCGTTTCCCATTTATTATAGACAAGTTTACTACTGGTTCATTAGCTAAGGCAAAGGGTATGATGATAGGAGACAGTATTGTTGGTATTAATGGTGTTAAGACTCCAACATTTAGGGATTTTACAAAGGAAATATCAAATTACAGTAATAAAGAGATTAATCTTAATTTTTTTAGAAAAGGACAGGAATATAATATATTGATTAAACTTGGTGAGAATGCAAAGATTGGTGCTGATTCAAGAAGTCCTTATTTGATTTATCCAACAAAAAAGATTGAGTATAATTTCTTTGAATCCATACCCGAAGGGATAGCACAGGGTACTAATAGCCTTATAGTCTATGTAAAACAGTTTAAATATTTATTTTCAAAGAAAGATACTTCTCAACTTGAAGATGTTGATACAATAGGGAATTTATTTCCCTCTACATGGAATTGGAAAATGTTTTGGAATATGACCGCCTTCATTTCAATTATTCTTGGCATTATAAATATATTGCCCATACCTACTCTTGATGGAGGTTATGCTATGTCTACACTTTGGGAGATGATAACTAAAAGAAAATCTTCCGACCGCTAATGATTGAAAATCCCTCACTATAATTATTATATGTATTTCTTGCTTGGACAACTGCCAAGCCAATAAGCAATCCGTTAGATATACAATCTTAAAGCTATGCAGATATAAAACCCTTTACAAAGTTGATGTTGAAGATTTAACCAACTATGATTGCGTTGTTGATACCACCAACTCAACCCCAGAAGAAATATTTCAAATAGTATTTAAAGCCTATCAAACTTGGCTTGAAAAATAGCACCAAACTACCGAAACTTTAAAAATTTAGGTAGATAATTAATTAAAAAAACGACACTATATTCA
>DHDW01000023.1 GCA_002399565.1 Bacteroidales bacterium UBA4866
AAATAGATATTACTCTTCCTCCTCCTTTAAGTGCAGACTTTATTGATTTCCCTCAAATGTCAAAAGAACAATATCAAGCAACTTTGGAACTAAGTCAAATTATTTGGGATGGAGGTTATACATATAATAAAAGAAAAGAAATTAAGGCAGAACTTGAATCACAAAAAGCAAATCTTGAAGTTGAACTATATTCTCTTAGAGAAAGAATTGCTAATCTTTATTTCGGTATTCTTAGTATAAAGGAACAAAAGGCATTAACCCTTCTAATGCAGAAAGAATTAGAAAGAAACGTTAATCAAGTGAAGGCTTTAAATGAAACAGGACTTGCTAATGAATCGGACTTAGACCTATTGAGTGTTGAAAAACTAAATATTGAACAAAGACTATTAGAAATTGAACTTTTGGAGAAATCATATATCAAAATGCTTTCTTTAATGATGGGAGTAGAATTAAGTGTTGAAACGAAGTTTGTAGAACCTAACTTAAAATCTTCAAAGCTTTCTTCTGCAAATCTTCGTCCAGAGCTTCAAGCAATGGACAGTCAAATAAAGCTTTTAGATGCTAAAAAGAAAATGATAAATGTAGGTTCTATGCCTCAAATTGCTGCTTTTGCACAAGGAGGTTATGGAAAACCTGCTTTAAATATGTTTAATCAAGACCCCGATTTATTTTCAATTGTAGGATTACGTTTAAATTGGAATATTGGAAGTTTCTATACTAAATCTAATAATTCTCATCAAATAGAAATAAACAAACAACTCCTTGAGTCAAATAAAAATGCTTTTCTTTTCAATACAAATCTACAAATTGAAGGACAATTGACCGAAATAGAAAGATTGGAAAAACTTTTGGAATCAGACAAGCAGATAATAGTTTTACGAGAAAAAATAAAGGAAACATCAAAGTATAAAATGGAAAATGGAGTTATGAGTGTAAGTGATTATATAAAAGAAGTAAACGCAACCGATTTATCTAAACAAAATGAAATTTTACATAGAATACAATTATTAATGTCAATCTATAAACAAAACAACTTAACAAATCAATCTTATGAAAATTAAAATATTAACAATAATAAGTGTCTTGTTTTTTATTTCTTGTGGTAATGGAAAAGAAATATATCAAGCAAGTGGAGTTTTTGAAGCAACAGAAGTTATGGTTTCTTCTGAAGCTAATGGGAAAATACTTTCACTTGACATTCAAGAAGGACAACAAATAAGCATTGGAAAAGACTATGGACTAATTGACACCTTGCAGCTTTATTTAAAACACCAACAATTGCTTTATGGAATTGAAGCTATGGGAGGAAGAAGTATTGATGTTAATACTCAAATTGCAGCCCTTGAAGAACAGTTAAAAAAACTCAAAATTGAAAAACAAAGAGTTGAAACTCTACTTCAAAAAAATGCTGCAAATACAAAACAATTAGATGATATAAATTCAAATATTGCTGTATTAGATAAGCAATTAAAGGCACAAAAGTCTTCTTTTGAAAAAGGAAATAAAAGTATTGGTTCAGAAGAGGCTTCTTTAAGAGCTCAAGTACTTCAAATAAATGATCAGTTAAATAAATGTAGAATTACTTCTCCAATAAATGGGACAGTAATTATGAAATATTCAGAAAAAGGAGAGATAGCTTCAATAGGAAAACCTTTGTTTAAAGTTGCAGATATGGATAATATGATTCTTAGGATTTATATTACTTCTTCTGAACTTTCAAAAATTAAGTTAGGTCAAGAAGTGAAAATATTTGCAGACTTTGGAGAAAATAGAAAAGAATATAAAGGGAAAGTAAGCTGGATAAGCTCTAAGGCAGAATTTACTCCAAAATCTGTTTATGTTAAAGATGATAGAGATAATTTGGTTTATGCAGTAAAGGTTAGTGTTAAGAACGATGGCTATTTGAAGATAGGAATGTATGCAGATGTTAATTTATGAAATCAATTATAGTAAATAATATTTCTAAGTCCTACAAAGGGAAAACAGCATTAAAGGATATTAGTTTTGATGTTGATAAAGGAGAATTGTTTGGAGTTATTGGACCAGATGGAGCAGGAAAGACCACTCTTTTTAGAATTTTGACAACATTAATTTTAGCTGAAAAAGGAGAAGTGAGTGTTGAAGGCTATGATGTAGTTAAAGACTATAAGAAAATTAGAAATATTGTTGGGTATATGCCAGGTAGGTTTTCTTTATATCAAGACCTAACTGTTAGAGAAAATATTGAATTCTTTGCAGCAGTTTTTAATACTAATGTTGAGGAAAACTATCATTTGGTTAAAGATATTTATTCCCATATTGAGCCATTTGAAAAACGAAAAGCAGGAGCATTGTCGGGAGGAATGAAGCAAAAGCTAGCTCTTTCATGCGCTTTAATTCATAAACCAGATGTTTTGTTTTTAGATGAACCAACAACAGGAGTTGACCCAATAAGCAGAAAAGAGTTATGGAGTATGCTTAAAGATTTGCAGAAAAAAGGAATAACAATTATTGTTTCAACCCCCTATATGGACGAAGCAAATCTTTGTGATAGGATTGCATTAATTAATGAAGGAGAATTTATAGATATTGATTCTCCAAAAACAATTGTTGATAAATTTCCCAAAAAACTCTATAGTGTTGAAGGAGACAACATGCCTAAACTCTTAAAAGAGCTTAGAGAGAATAAGAATATTGAAACTTGTTTCTCATTTGGAGACTCGTGTCATATAACTCTAAAGAATGAGGAAGAAGAAAATAATTATAAAGAAATCAAACCTTCAATTGAAGACTATTTTATGAGATTATCAAAATAAATAACAAAGAATCTTCCATCTCAAATGGACAAAGTCTTCCAGTGGGAATGGAAGAAAATATCCATTTGTAATGGATAAAATAGTATATTTGCAAGGAAAAAAGTAAGTAATTATGATAAGACAAGAAGAAATATCATTAACAATAGATTCTCAAAAAGAGGAGTTTTCGTTAAAAGCATCGTTTTTAGAAAGAGATGAGTTAAAAAATATACCTGTTATAGATAGTTTTGCAACTATAATAACTGGTATTAGGCGATGTGGAAAAAGTACATTATTATTGCAGTATCTTAAACAGCAAAAAGGAAATATTATTTATTTTAATTTTGATGATATTCGTCTTGCTGAATTTGAAACTTCCGATTTTATTCGTTTTCACAATGAAATAAAATCAAGAAAAGCAAATACAATAGTATTAGATGAAGTTCAGATAATAGAGAAATGGGAGATATATGTTCATCAACTATTGAGAGAGGGTTATAAGGTTTTTGTTACAGGCTCTAATGCATCCCTACTAAGTAGAGAATTAGGGACACACCTTACAGGAAGACATATCGCAATGGAATTGTTCCCCTTCTCTTATTCCGAATACGTAAAATATACTAAGACAGCTTATAGTGAAAAGAGTTTGTTAGAGTATTTTGATTTGGGAGGAATGCCTGAATATGTAAAAAACAAACAGATAATCATACTTCAAAATCTGTTGGATAATATATTAATGCGAGATATAGTTGTGAGACATAATATTAAAGATACTGTTTCATTAAGAAGCTTGTCTGTTTACCTTCTTTCTAATGTGGGAAATCTTGTAAGTGCAAACAAGCTTGTTGGAATGTTTGGAATAAAATCCTCTACAACAATTCTTGATTATATGTCATACTTAGCCGATTCATATATAATAGATTTTGTGCCTAAATTTTCTTATTCTTTAAAATCTCAAGCAAGAAATCCCAAAAAAGTTTATTCAATAGATATTGGGCTTATCAAAGCTGCTTCAATTTCTTTCACGGAAGATATAGGACAGAGATTTGAGAACTTGATATATCTTCATCTTCGACGCAAGAATAAAGAAATCTATTATTATCAAGATAAAGGAGAATGTGATTTTCTCGTGGTTGAAAAAGGGAAAGTGATTAGTGCTGTTCAGGTTTGTTACAAAATAACAAATGAAAATTTTGAAAGAGAGTATAATGGATTACTGCAAGCAATGAAAGCCTTTGATTTAAAAATAGGAACAATAGTAACCTTAAATTCTCAAGATATATTTGAAAAAGACGGATTAACAATTAACCTTGTTCCTGCACATATATACTTGACAAAATAAATATTCGATATATATGAAGGTCGTAACTTGGAATTGTAATGGAGCTTTACGAAATAAATTTGAGAAGTTAGAAAAATTAGATGCTGACATATATATTATACAAGAATGTGAAGATCCTAATAAAACAATGAATAAAAAATATATTAATTGGGCTAAGAATAGTTTATGGATAGGGGATAATAAGAATAAAGGTTTAGGGATATTTGCAAAGGAGAAAATTAAAATTAGTCATTTAAATTGGAGTCATAAATACATGGAACATGATGTTAAATACTTTTTACCTTTTTCTATTGATAATAAGTCTAATATTCTTGCTCTTTGGAATCACAAAAATCATTCTCCAAATTTTGGGTACATCGGACAATTGTGGAAATATTTACAAGTTAATAAACATAAAATGAGTAATACAATTGTAATTGGTGATTTTAATAGTAACACTATTTGGGATGAATGGGACAGATGGTGGAATCATTCTGATGTTGTTAGAGAGTTAAATGAAATAGGAATAGATAGTGTTTATCATCAAGTTTCCAAAGAAAAACAAGGAGAAGAAACTTCTCCAACATTCTTCTTATATAGAAATATTGAAAAATCATATCACATAGATTATGTTTTTGTACCAAAGCATATAATGAATAACTTAGTTAAGTTTGAAATTGGGTCAATCGATGAATGGTTAAAATTAAGTGATCATTTACCAATAATTTGTGAATTTAAAGTTGAATAATAAAAGAATAAATAGAGATTGTGAGTATAAAAAGGAGGATAAAGAGGATTATGTTTGTGTTAATAGTAATTATTGCAGTTGTTATAGGTTTTGTGTTTTTATATATGCAGCTGCCTGTCTTTGGGCAAAAACCTAAAGGGGAAAGATTGGAAAGAATGGAAAAATCTCCTAATTATAGGAATGAACAATTCCACAATCAAAATTCAACACCTATGTTTGTTAGTAAGAAAGGAATGTTTTCAGTATTAATGGATAAGTTATTTGATGAAAAGCCTCAAGGACTAAGACCAAAGGATATCATTCCAACAATAAAAACTGATTTAAAATCTATTCCAAAAGAAAAAGATATTGTAGTATGGTTTGGGCATTCTTCATACTATATTCAAATTGATGGAAAGAGATTTTTGATTGACCCAGTGTTTTCAAAACATGCCTCTCCTGTTCCTATTCTTATTTCATGCTTTGAGGGGACAAACATATATTCTGTCGAGGATATGCCGCCAATAGATTATCTTTTAATTACTCACGATCACTACGACCATTTGGATTATAGAACAATAAAGAAATTAAATACAAAAATTAAACAAGTTATCTGTGGCCTTGGAGTAGGCTCTCATCTTGAGAGATGGGATTATTCAAAGGATAAGATTAAGGAAATGGATTGGAATGAAACCATAGAATTAGTAGATGGTTTCAAGATTAATTCTAATCCTACAAGACATTTTTCAGGAAGAACAACCAAAAGAAATAATACTCTTTGGCTTTCATTTGTTTTGCAAACTCCTTCAAAGACAATTTTTATAAGTGGAGATGGAGGATATGATTCTCATTTTGCAGAAATAGGAAAGAAGTTTGAAAAGATAGATTTTGCATTTTTGGAATTAGGACAATATAATGAGAAGTGGAAATATATCCATTCTATGCCAGAGCAGGTAATTCAAGAAGCAAAGGACTTAAATGCTCAAAAAGTTTTGCCAATTCATTGGGGAAAGTTCGCTCTTGCAGAACATCATTGGAAAGAACCAATAGAAAGACTAATGAGTTCAAATAAGAAGGACGATCTAAATATACTGACCCCAATGATTGGAGAAATTGTTGATTTGAATAATGATAGTCAAGTTTTTCCTTCATGGTGGGAGAATATAAAGTAAGTAGAAAACAAATTATAAATATTATAAACATTATAAACATGAAGACAGCAATTATTTATTATTCAAAAAAGGGAACAACTCAAAAAGTTGCTAAGATAATTTCTGAAAAACTAAATTCAGAGGAAGATTTAATCAATTTAAAGCAAAACACTCCTTTAGATATTAGTTCTTATGATAGGATAATTATAGGAACACCTATATATGCAGGCAATAGTTCAAAGAAAGTAAAGAAATTTATAGTTGCAAATCTAAATCACTTACAGAAAAAGGAAATTGGATTATATGTTTGTGGAATGGAAAAGGAAGAAGAAAAACAAAGAGAAGAATTGGAAAGAGCCTATCCAAAAGAGCTAATTGATAAAGCTAAATCAAAACAATTTCTGGGCGGAGAGTTTTTATTTGAAAACATGAACTTCTTTGAGAGGATAATTATTAAAAAGATAGCAAAAACTGATAAAAGCATTTCAGCAATAAACTACCAAAATATCGATAGATTTATTCAGGATATTTAATTATAATTGGCTAATAATGGATGATGTGATTGTTGTTAGGGATTTGACTAAGAGGTTTGGGCATTTTGTGGCTGTCGATAATATCTCTTTTAATGTTAAGAAAGGAGAGATATTTGGATTTTTGGGTGCTAATGGAGCAGGGAAGACAACAGCAATGAGAATTTTATGTGGCTTAAGTCGTCCCACTTCAGGAGAGGCTTCGGTAGGAGGCTTTGATATTAGACATGAGTCGGAAAAGATTAAAAAGAATATTGGGTATATGAGTCAGAAGTTTTCACTATATCAGGATTTGAAGGTATGGGAGAATATAAAACTCTTTGCTGGTATATATGGAATGAAGAGAAATGAAATTGCTTCGAAAACTGATATACTTCTAAAAGAATTAGGATTTGAAAAAGAGAAGAACACCCTTGTTAAAGACTTGCCTTTAGGCTGGAAACAAAAGCTTGCTTTTTCTGTTGCGATATTTCATAACCCTAAAATAGTTTTTCTTGATGAACCAACAGGAGGAGTTGACCCAATTACAAGAAGACAATTTTGGGAAATGATTTATGATGCATCGCAAAAAGGAATAACTGTATTTGTAACAACTCACTATATGGATGAAGCAGAGTATTGCGATAGAGTTTCAATTATGGTTGATGGGAGAATTGAAGCTATGAATAGTCCTAAAGAATTGAAAAGAGAATTTAACGCTGAAAATATTGATGAAGTCTTTCGCCTATTGGCTAAAAAGTCCACAAGAAAAGAAATTTAGATTATGAAACAATTCCTTTCATTTGCAAAAAAAGAATTTCTTCACATTTTCCGAGACACATGGACAATGATGATAATATTAGTTCTTCCAGTTATAATGATGTTGCTTTTTGGATACGCAGTAACAACAGAAATAAGAGATACAAATATTGGAATTTTAGACAATAGTCGTGATGAGATTAGCAATAGATTGATTGATAAATTGGATGAAAGTGAATATTTTTCAGTATTAAAAGTTTTTAAAAGTAATTCTGAAATTGATAAAGCATTTCGAAGAAATGAAATATACATGGCAATAGTTATTGAAAATGATTTTTCTAAGAAATTAATCACAGGGCAAAATCCCAAGATTCAAATTATTGCCGATGCTTCAGACCCAAACCATGCAAAAACTCTTGTGAACTATGCAAGTGGAGTAATTGCTCAAAGTCTTATGCAAGAAACAAAAGCAAATTCTCCATTATCTCAAATAAATACAGAAATTAAACTATTGTATAATCCATTAATGAAGAGCTCCTATAATTTTGTTCCAGGGGTAATGGGTTTTATAATTATTATTGTTTGTGCTATGATGACCTCAATTTCAATTGTGAGGGAAAGAGAAAGAGGGAGTATGGAATTATTATTGGCAAGTCCAGTGAAACCAATTACTATAATTCTTTCAAAGGTAACACCTTATTTCTTCCTGTCAATAATTAATATACTTACAATTTTCCTTGTCTCTTATTTTGTTATGGGAGTACCCATTAAAGGGAGTCTCTTTTGGATTTTTCTACTATGTATAGTATATATTTTGGTTTCTCTCTCTTTGGGAATACTTGTTTCAACTATTGCCAAAACTCAATTGGTTGCTTTGATTATTAGTGCAATTATTCTTCTTATGCCTTCAATGTTATTATCAGGAATGATGTTTGATATTAGTAGTATGCCTTTAATACTTCAAGCAATTGCACAAATTATGCCAGCAAAATGGTTTATCAGTGCAATTAGAAAGCTAATGATTATGGGGGTAGATGTAAGATTTGTTTTAAATGAGTTCTTAGTATTGTTTTCTATGGGTGTGTTTTTAATACTTATTAGCCTTAAGAAATATAAAAATAGATTGGAGTAGGGATTATGTTAAGATATTTAATTGAAAAGGAGTTTAAACAAATCAAAAGGGATTTTATTCTTCCAAAGCTAATACTTTTATTCCCTTTTATTGCATTAATATTATTGCCTTATGCTGCCAATTTTGAATTTAAGGATATAAGGGTTGTGGTTGTGGATAATGATAAAAGTTCTTACTCAAATCAAGTTCTTAATAAATTAAGAGCAAATACTTCAATCAATATTAATTATATTGAAGATAGCTACACTAAAGCAATGGAACTAATTCAAGAGGATAGGGCAGATATGATAATTAATATTCCTTCAGGTTTTGAGAAGGATTATATTGTAAATAAAAAATCAAACATACTAATTGCAGTAAATACTGTTAATGGTATGAAGGGATCAATAAGTGCTATGTATGCACAAAATATAATTAGTGATTTTTCTCTTGAAAAAAACTCTTCAATACAAGTTCTTAACTCGCCTAAAATGGAGATTCAACCGCTCTACTCTTTTAACAAAACCTTAAACTATAAATTCTTTATGGTTCCTGCCCTAATGGTAATGATACTTACTTTGATTTGTGGTTTTTTACCTGCTTTTAATATTGTGGGAGAAAAGGAAAAAGGGAATATGGAGCAAATTAATGTAAGTCCAATAACTAAACCTGTTTTTATTCTTTCCAAACTAATTCCTTATTGGATAATTGGAGCAATTGTTATAAGCATTGGCTTCTTGGTTGCCTGGCTTTTTTATGGAATTACACCGCAAGGAAGTATTTTTACTGTCTATATATTCTCTTTTATCTTTACACTTGCAATTTCAGGCTTAGGTTTGGTGCTTTCCAACTATGCTCAAACTTACCAGCAGGCAGTATTTATGATGTTCTTCTTTATAATGATTTTAATTCTAATGAGTGGACTCTACACTCCTTTTACTTCAATGCCTCCTTGGGCACAAACCATAGGTTCTTTCAGCCCTTTGAAATATTTTATTGATGTAATGAGATGTGTTTACCTTAAAGGAAGTAATATTGTCGAACTCCTTCCTCAACTTTACGCTTTGTTAGGTTTTGTTGTAGTTGTTAATACTTGGGCAATATTATCCTATAGAAAGAAGAACTAAAATTCCGATTCATTAATTAAAACTCCTATTAAAAAGAAATTATCAATAATTTCCTCTTCTTATTTAAGAAAAGATTATTAACTTTGCTCCATTCTTAACAATTATTATTTCTGTTTTGTAGAAATATAGTCTAATTAATAGAGTGAGTTATGAGAAAATTATTTTTAATCTTACTGCTTTTTTGTTCAAGTAGTTCATTTAGTCAAAAGGTTAATCCATGGTCTTTAGCAATTGGAGCTAGTACTTATAATTATGTTTTTGATAGTAGGATAGATGATTATGCTAATAAGTTTAACTATGAATTTTATATTCTTCCATCTAAAAATTTTTCATTTCTGAAACTTACAACAGGAATTATGTATTCAACCAAGAATATTAAAGGTTATGAATTTACCAGAATTAATGAGGAATCTGTATTCCATGATTTGTATAAAGTAGATTATGATGTTGAATATATTAAAGTACCTATATTGGCAACGGTAGGATATTCCTTTAAAAAAGTTATGTTTAGCATAACAGGAGGATTTATATTAGATCATATTCTAAACTATAGGGTTAAAGTGAATTACTTAAATGGGGAAAGTTCATATAAAGACTATAAATTTGATGATTATAATATGTCTGTTAGAGGAGGTATTACTATTTCAACAGAAATATTTAAGAATATCAATCTAACTTTACAACCTTTTATTGATTATAAGATAGATCCTGATGATATATTTGATAATACTGGTAAATGGGGATCTCGTGATATTTATGAATATTATTACGATCAGATACCAAATGGAGTAGTTCCTGATGACTTATATAACGATTATGGAGGAATATTATCTTATGGTTTAAGCATTGGACTTGAATACACTTTCAAATAAGTATAAAGTGAATTGTAGATACATCTTTTTATGAGAAAAATAATTTTTATTTTACTTTCTTTATGTTTTGCAGTAAGTGGTTTTGCTCAAAATGATACATCTTCAACTGAGAAGTTAAATAGATTGAAAGATATTGAATTATATGCAGGAGTAAATTATTCCAATTATAATAATTCCCTTTTTGGATATGGTTTGGGAGTAAATTTTGTGTTTTTCAATCAAAAACCTTTTAATTTTGTTGTAAATGTTATTGATTTTCAAAATTTAATGTTCAGAGATAATACTTTATATAACATTGGAACTTTTTCTTTTTTCTCTCCTTCAATCAGATATAATATTGGTAAGAAAACAAAACTCTTTTTTGAATTGGGGGTGAGATATGAATTTCCTGTATATGATACTTATCCTGAAAGGGAATATGATTTTATGTATAACAGGACAACAATAGAAAATAATTTTTTCTTTAAAGCTGGAGCAGGGTTTATGTTCCCTGTTAACGAGCATAAAATTTTTATTAAATCATATGTTAGCAGTGCATTTTATTATTCAAAACTTTATTTAGTATCCTATAATTTAGTTTTTGGTTTTGCATTCTAAGAAAATATAGCTTTAAAATTCACAAAAAGAGATAAGATTCTCAATTTTTAATAGGCGTTTTGATTCTTATAAGTCTTTTAATTCTTTGTTTTAGTTAAAGATTATTATCTTTGCTCAATTATTATTAAAATTTAGTTTAATGAAAAGTTTTATCGCCAACATAAAACATATATTTAGGAAAGATAAACAAGAAATTGAAACCATAAATTTTGATATTAAAGAATTGTCTTTATATTATAATCTGTTAAATGATGAGGTTTTTAAATCTAAAACTGATCAATCTGTTCTCGATTTAGATCTTAATGATGTTTTCTTTCAAATTGACTATGCAAACTCAATTATTGGAAAACAGTATCTTTATAATCATTTGGTAAGTCAGCAAGTAAAGGCTGAAGAAATTGATGTTATTGAAAAGAATATGGAGTATTTGGAAGGAAATGCTATTGAAAAACAAAGCCTCGAAAAGATTCTTAAAAAGGCATCTTCAACCAAACTCTTTCAGCTACCTTATTTGTTCTTGGGATCATCAATTCCACTATATAAGAATATTAATATTTATTTCTTACTATCTTTTTCTGCCTTGCTTTCTCTTTTTTTATCCTTTTTTAATTCTTCTTTTTTACTTCTATTCCTTTTTATAGCAATCCTAAATCTTGCCATTCATTATAATAACAAGAGAAAACTAATAATTTATAGTGAATCACTCTCTCAACTTCAAACTCTCTACAAAACAGCTTTAGAAATAAAGAAATTATCTCCCTTTATTTCCACTCAAAACCTTAAGGAAGAAAGTATAGATTCTCTTTCCTCAATAAGAAATTGGCTAAAACTGATTAGTTCTGGCAACTATATGGAATTAAACGACTTTATGCTTCTTCTTTGGTACCCTTTTGAACTTCTGAAAGGGTGTTTCTTAATAGAATTGATTGCTATGCATAAGGTGTTTCAAAATATTGACAAACAAAAAGAGAGCATTCACTATCTTTATAAGCTTATTGGTAAAACAGACCTTTGTTTATCGATATTGGAACTGAGAAAACAAATGCCATATTACTGTAAACCAAACTTTGTAAACAATACAAAAACTCTAATATGTGAAGATATTATTCATCCTCTAATTGATAACTGCATACCTAATTCAATTTCTCTTACAAATCAAAGCCTTATAATAACAGGTTCAAATATGTCAGGGAAAACAACTTTTCTAAGAACAATAGCAACAAATAATATATTAGCAAACACAATAAATACATGCTTTGCTAAAAGATTTGTTACTTCAAAAATGCAAACTCTTACCTCAATAAGAGTAACTGACGATATTTTGGAGTCAAAAAGTTTCTTCTTTGAAGAAGTTCATTTGATTAAAACCTTGATTGACTACTCTTCAAAAGAGGATAACTGTCTTTTTATCATCGATGAACTCTTTAAAGGCACCAATACCAGAGAAAGAATTGCTACTTCAAAGTCCATTCTTCACTTTCTCAATCAATCAAATCATATTATTCTTTTCTCAACTCATGACTTAGAGCTGATAGAGCTTGACTTGTCCTGAAAAAAGTTG
>DHDW01000004.1 GCA_002399565.1 Bacteroidales bacterium UBA4866
TAATTTACTCAAACAAGGTTTTAATTTCCCCTCTTCCTATTTGATTATTTTAGACAATTTCAGAGCAATTTTTATCCAATTAATCCAATTACCCTTAATATTTAATTCCTATAAGCAGTTAAAAATCCTTATTTTTCGCTTATCTGAATAAAAATTAAGTTTTTTTATCGGTTATTCATAAATAAATTGTAGTTTTGGAGTTGTAAAATAGATAAAAAAAGAATTATGGCAGAAATTAATAGTGCAGATATTGGGTTTGAAGATAAGATTTGGAAAGCAGCAGACCTTTTAAGAGGGAACCTCGATGCTTCTGAATATAAATCAGTAGTTTTAGGTTTAATTTTTCTAAAGTATATTTCCGATCGTTTCGAAATTAGATATAACGAACTAATTGAAGAAGGAGAAGGATTTGAAGAAGACAGAGATGAATATACTTCTGAAAGTGTTTTTTATGTTCCTCAAGACTCAAGATGGGAGATAATAGCAAGTAAATCAAGAACGCCAGAGATAGGAACAACTATTGATGATGCAATGCGTCATATTGAAAAAGAAAACCCTAAACTTAAAGGAATACTCCCAAAGAATTTCTCACGTCCAGAGCTTGATAAAAGACGTTTAGGTGATGTGGTGGATTTATTCACCAACCTAAAGATGCACACAAAAGACGAATCAAAGGATATATTAGGTCGTGTATATGAATATTGCTTATCGAAGTTTGCAGAGCAAGAAGGCAAATTAGCAGGGGAGTTCTATACTCCTTCATGCATAGTTCAAACTCTTGTAGAAGTACTTCAACCCCTAAAAGGTAGAGTTTATGACCCTTGTTGTGGTAGTGGAGGTATGTTTGTTCAAAGCGCTAAGTTTATTGAGTCTCATGCTTCAAATATTAATAATATTTCTGTCTATGGTCAAGACTCCAACCCAACAACATGGAAAATGGCTACAATGAATCTTGCCATTAGAGGAATTGAAGCTGATTTAGGAAAATATAATGCTGATACTTTCTTTAATGATTGCCACCCTACCCTAAAGGCTGACTATGTAATGGCAAATCCACCTTTTAACCTTTCCGACTGGGGAGCCGACAAGCTTTCCTCCGATGTTCGTTGGCGTTATGGAGTGCCACCAAATGGAAATGCCAACTATGCTTGGTTACAACATATTGTTCATCACCTTGCACCAAATGGAAAGGCTGGTGTAGTACTTGCCAATGGCTCATTAAGTTCCAACACTTCTGGTGAAGGAGAAATTAGAAGAAAAATGATTGAAGATGATATTGTAGAAGGAATTATCGCAATGCCATCTCAACTATTCTATACAACACAAATACCAGTATCAATTTGGTTTATATCTAAAAACAAGAAACAAAAAGGCAAAACCCTATTTATTGATGCAAGAAATCTTGGCACAATGGTTACTCGCAAGCTAAGACAACTAACCACAGAAGACATCCACCTAATAGCACAAACCTTTGAAGCCTTCCAAAAAGGAACTCTAAATGAAGAAAAAGGCTTTAGCTCAATTGCCTCTCTTGAAACCATATCAAAACAAGACTACATCCTAACTCCGGGCAGATATGTAGGAATAGCAGACCAAGAAGAAGACTCCGAACCCTTCGAAGAAAAAATGCAACGCCTAACAACCGACCTAAAAGATCTATTTAATAAATCCCACGACCTTGAAAAAGAAATAAAAACCCAACTAAAAAAGATAGGGTATGAATTATAAGAAATTAATATCAATTTCGCGACCTCACGAAAATGATATTTTATTGATAAAAACGATGTATATATACGATTCGACAATTGTAGAGACGCAATTAATCGCGTCTCTACCGACGACAACAATAAATTATGAATAATTGGAGAAAAACAACATTAGGAGATGTTTGTGAATATGAATCTCAAAAAACATCTGATTTAGATATAAACACTTATATCTCAACAGAAAATATGCTTCCAAATAAAGGTGGTGTTGTTCTTGCAAGTAACTTACCTAACAAAGGAACTTTTACGAAATATTCAAATGGGCAAACATTAGTTTCAAATATTCGTCCATATTTTAAAAAGATTTGGAGAGCAGACAAAAATGGAGCCTGCTCAAATGATGTTTTATGCTTTAAATTAAAAGATAAAATTATTGATTCTTTCTTTTATTATTTTCTTAATCAAGATACTTTCTTTGAGTTTGTAATGAATGGTGCTAAAGGCACAAAGATGCCAAGAGGAGACAGAAAACACATTCTTCAATTTGAAATTAATCTTCCACCTCTTGATGAACAGAAACGTATTGCTGATGTTTTGAGTGCTTTGGATGATAAGATAGAGATAAATAATAAGATTAATGAGAACTTAGAAGCACAAGCACAGGCAATATTTAAGCAGTGGTTTGTGGATTTTGAGTTTCCGGATAAAGAAGGCAAACCCTATAAATCAAACGGAGGAAAATTCATCGATTCAGAATTAGGAAAAATCCCAGAAGGTTGGAAGGTTGGAACGTTAGGGGATGTTATTGAAAATACAAATACAGGATTAGATGCTATTCGTAGAGCTCCTATTGTTGAAAAAGAAACAGGCTTAAAATGTTTACGAATTCAAGATTTATCTCAAAATAAAATCTTAGATAATTGGGGTAATACAAAGGTTGAAGAAAATGATTATAAAAAATTCCAACTAAAAAGAGATGATATTATAATGGCAAGGACTTGTTCACCTGGTAAATTTATTCTTATAAGAGAAGATTTACCTTCTGTTTTTAATAATGGATTATTAAGAATTAAGGTAAATAAAATGGAAATGCATCCAATAATATTAAGTCTAATATTTAAAACAAATGATTTTATAGGTTTTATAGATGGTATTTCAGGAGGAACTTCTGTTCAACTAAATATGAAAATGGGAGATATGTTAATGTATAAATTAATAATTCCACCCTACGAAACACAAAATAAAGCTATTGAACTTTTAAGTGCAATAGATGAAATTATTTTGAAAAATCAAAAGGAAGTAATTACACTAGTAAAAACTAGAGATAGTTTATTGCCAAAATTGATGAATGGGGAAGTTAGAGCATAATTTTTAAATACTAAAATATGAAATTACAGAGATTAATAATAAGTAATTTTAGAGGTCTGAAAGGAGATCAAAACGTCATTGATTTCACAAACTCTAATATCATTTTTTTGATTGGACAGAACAATGTGGGGAAATCTACATATCTAAGGGCATATGAATATTTTACAAATTCAAAACAAAATGCAACTAGTGATGATTTTTATAATAACACGAAAGATAATTCTATTATTATCGAAGGCTGGTTTATTAAAGAAGAAGATGATGATGAAAATTCAGAATTAAAAGGAAAATCAAAAGAACCTGATTGGTTAAATAAATGGATATGTGAGGATGGTTTTATAAAAGTACGTAAAGAATGGAAAGAGTTTAATTCTAGTTTTGATAAATATACTTTTTCTCCCGCCAATAATAATTGGGTGATAAATGGTTTTGGTGGATTAGATACATTATTTACAAGACACGCCCCAACTGCAATATCAATTAATGCAATGGAAGATGAAAATACCTTGGAAGAAAAAGTCAATAAATTAATTCAGGATAATTATATTAAAAAAATAAGAGAAGAACAGTCTGAATTATGTGAAGAAATAGTTAGTAAAATAAAGAAATTACAAGAAAATATTACAGATTCTGAAGATGTAGTTAAGATGAACGAAACTCTTAATAGGCATTTCTCTGAAATATTTTCTGATTTATCTCTTAGAATACAGGCTAATAAGGATGAAAATATAAAAATTGAAGATGCATTTAAGAAAAATCATACAATAAGTGTATTAAGAAACAACAATGAAAGAACAGATTCTTTTCTCCAAAATGGACATGGAGTCATTAGACAAGCATTATTTAACTTCATTGCATTTTTAAAAGAAAATATCGAAGGGTCAAAAAAAGAATATATTATTCTATTTGAAGAGCCTGAATTATTTTTACATCCCAAGGTAGCATTTAAATTAAGAAAAAGCCTTTATGAATTAGCTGAAAATAGTCCTTATCAGATACTATGTGCAACTCATTCACCTTTAATGATTGATATTTCAAAACCTCATTCATCTTTAATTAGAACAACAAAAGATGAAAATGAAAATACCAAAACATATCAAGTCGGTGAGAATATTTTTTCAAAAGACGATGAAAGAAAACAAAGAGTTCAGATGATAAATCGCTTTAACCCACATATCTGTGAAGCATTTTATGCTAATAAGGTTATGTTAGTTGAAGGAGATACAGAAACTATTGTATATAGAGAATTATTAAATAAATTTTATCCTAATGAGGAGATATTTGTTCTAAATACAGGATCTAAAAATAATATCCCATTTTTCCAAGAAATATTAACTGCATTTAATATAGAACATTATGTAATTCATGATATAGATACAGAAAAAGATAAAAAAGGGAATAATAATTCAGCTTGGACTTTAAATCAGAAAATATGGGATTTAATTAAAACGGCTAATACAAAACAAAATGGTTTAGCTCGTCGATATGTTCATAATATCAATTTTGAAGATGCTCACAATTATACAATTTCAGGAAATAAGGATAAACCATTGAAAGCTTATGAATTTGCAAGTTCTATAAATATAGATAGTGATTATGATTGTTTGAAATGGCTGAAAGATATTATTTCTGAAAAACAAATTATTCATGATATGAATTATATTGAAGCCAATAAGAAGCAATAATATTTGAATGTTCATGATTTGGAGAAATAAATAACTACCGCCTATGTCTTTTAAGAAAAATAATTTCGAGAATGCTGTTTTGGAGGTGTAGGTTGATTGTGTTTAATGATTATTTTGTTATCTTTGCAGATAATAATTGATTGAGATTAAATCTTTTTTGGGTTTATGGTTGATTTTAATAAGGTTTATTTGTTTCGTATGACTCATATTGAGAATATTCCTCATATTTTGAAATATGGGATTACTCATCCGGAGTCTGAATTTGCGAATGGGGAATATATAGGAATTGGAGATCAAACAATTATTGAGACAAGAAAGGATAAGATTTTAATTGACGATAAGAAAATAGGTGATTTCATTCCTTTTTATTTTGCATATAGGACTCCTATGTTGCTTGTTATTCAAACAGGATATAATGGGGTTGAGAAAATTCACCCATTAAATATTGTTTACTGTGTTACTAATATTGGGAAAATAATTGAATCACAAAAAGAGTTTATATTTTCTGATGGTCATCCATTAAATACGCTTACGACAATACATTCTAAAGACGAAATTAATAATTTATTTGACATCATTGATGAAAATGCAATAAAGAGTATACAATGGTCAGGGGAAAATTATTTGGATGTAAAGAGGAGAAAAGAGGCAGAGTTATTATTGTTAGGAGATTTGAGTATTGATAGTATAGTGGGATTTGTGGTTTATGATGATATGGCAAAAAATAAAATGATTGATTTTGGAGTTAATGAAAAGAAAATAGCAATCAGAAAGGATTATTATTATGATAAGTTTTAAAGAAGGTAATATTCTTGAAAGTGAAGCTAAGGCTTTAATAAATACTGTTAATACAGTTGGTGTTATGGGCAAGGGAATTGCTTTGCAATTTAAAAAAGCCTTCCCTTTAAACTTTAAAATTTATCAAAAGGCTTGCAAGGATAGAACTTTTGATATTGGGAATATTCTTGTTACAAATGAATCAACTATTAATGGAGAAAAAATAATTATTAACTTCCCAACAAAAAAAGATTGGAGAAATCCTTCTGAATATGAATATATTGAAAAAGGTCTTCAAGAACTAAGAAATTATATTTTAGATAATAAAATTGAATCAATAGCTATTCCTCCTTTGGGAGCAGGAAATGGTGGTTTGGAATGGGATAGAGTAAAGAAAATGATTATTGATTATTTGAGTGATTTAGACTCTGATATCATTATTTATAAGCCAAGTTCATCAATAAAAGAGAAGATGCAAAAGGAAAGAGTTAAATTAACTCCTGCTAGGGCAATGCTCCTATCTGTTCTTTATGATTTAGTTAGAAATGGAGAATTTGTTTCAGAGTTTTCTGCTGAAAAAATTGCATATTTTCTACAACGCTTTGGAGCTTATGAAGAGTTTAAATTAGAATATACTCCTTATTATTATGGTCCTTATTCAGGCAAAGTTAAAAGAGTTCTTTATTATTTGAATGGTAGTTATATTATGGGTTACAGCTCTATGAACACTAAGCCATTTCAACATTTGCATTTAGTAATGGATGGAGAAAAGGATGTGATTGATTATTTAAATAGTGCAGAAAATAAGAAATACATTCAAATTGTTGAACACGCAAAAGAATTCTTCAGTGGTTTCTATTCTGATTTTGCTTTAGAATTACTTTCTTCTGTTGATTATATTATTAGAGAAAATCACAAAACCGATATTGAAAGTATAAAGGATTCTATTAATAGATGGAGCAAACGTAAGAGTAATCTATTTTCTAAAGAACAATATTTATCTATAGCTGTAAAACAAATTAATTGTTTTTCAGATAAAATGATCTCATAACCACCGCTTATGTCTTTTAAAGAAAATAATTTTGAGAACGCTATTTTAGAAATATTCAAAGACCAATTGGGATATGAATATTTTTATGGTCCTGAGGTTGAAAGGGATTATCATTTGCCTTTGCATGAGGAATTGCTTTATGGGGCATTGGTGAATATTAATGATAAACTACCTCAAGAGGCTATTGATGAAGCATTATTGAAATTAAAAGGCTTTGATAGTGGTTCTTTGCTTGAGAAGAATATTCGTTTTATGGATTATCTTCAAAATGGTATAGAGGTAAACTATTATGACGGAAAAGAACAGAGAGCTATAAGGGTTTTGCTTGTAGACTTTAAGAATATAGATAGAAATGTTTTCTCAGTTTCCAATCAATGGAGTGTTGAGGAGTTTTCTATTAAAAGAGCGGATATTGTAGTATTTGTAAATGGGTTGCCTTTGGTTGTAGTGGAATTGAAATCACCTTCAAGAGAAGAAACAGATGTTAGTTCTGCATATAGGCAATTGAAAAATTATATGCAGGAGATACCTTCTTTGTTTGTGTATAATGCATTTATGGTAATGAGCGACCAAGCACACTCAAAGGCTGGAACAATCACTTCAAGCGAGGATAGGTTTATGGAGTGGAAGACTGTGGACGGAAGTTATGAAAACACTAAGTTTGCCAGCTTTGAAACCTTGTTTGAAGGAATGTTTGAGAAAAGAAGACTATTGGATATTATCCAAAACTTTATATGTTTTTCGAAAGAAGATATACAAGAAGTAAAGATATTGGCAGGTTATCACCAATACTATGCTGTTCGTAAAGCAATAGAATCAACATCCCAAGCAGTTAAGACAGACGGAAAAGGAGGAGTGTTTTGGCATACACAAGGAAGTGGTAAATCTCTTTCAATGGTGTTTTACACTAAACTACTTCAAGAAAGCTTGGAGTCTCCAACAATTGTTGTAATAACAGATAGAAACGATTTGGATGATCAACTCTATGGTCAATTTTCCAAATGTCAGAACTTTCTAAGACAATCGCCTAAGCAAGCAAATAATAGAAAACATTTAACAGAGCTTTTGGTAAACAGAGAAGCTAATGGAATATTCTTCTCCACTATGCAGAAGTTTGAAGAAAGCAATGAACCACTTTCTGAAAGAAGAAATATTATAGTTATTGCCGATGAAGCACATAGGAGCCAATATGGATTGGAAGAGAAAATCCTTAGCACTGGAGAAATAAAGACTGGGACTGCAAGAATAATTCGTGATTCCTTGCCAAATGCTACTTTTATTGGATTTACGGGTACTCCAATTTCACTTAAAGATCGTTCAACTCGTGAGGTCTTTGGGGATTATATCGATGTGTATGATATGACTCAATCGGTAGAGGATGGAGCAACACGTCCAGTGTTCTATGAAAGTAGGGTTATTAAGCTTAAGCTCGATGAGGATTTGCTTAACGAAATAAATTTGGAATATGATAAGGTCAGCGAGGATGCTAGCGAATATGTAGTTCAAAGAAGTAAACAAGAGATGGGAAGATTAGAGAGTATTCTTGGCTCAGAGCAAACTATCAATAGTTTGTGTGACGATATTCTTTCCCATTACGAAGAGTTTAGACAATTTGAACAAACTGGTAAGGCAATGATTGTTGCCTATTCACGACCAATAGCAATAATGATATTTAAAAGAATATTAGAGCTAAGACCCTCTTGGGGTGAGAAGATAGCTGTTGTGATGACTTCAACCAACGATGACCCTGAGGAGTGGAGACGGATTATTGGCAATAAAACCAATAAAGAAGAGCTTGCAAGAAGGTTTAAAGACAATGAGGATAGTCTTAAGATTGCTATTGTTGTGGATATGTGGCTAACAGGTTTCGATGTTCCTTCACTCTCTACAATGTATGTTTATAAACCTATGAGTGGTCATAATCTTATGCAAGCAATTGCCAGAGTTAATAGGGTTTATAAAGATAAGGTAGGGGGTTTGGTAGTCGATTATGTGGGTATTGCAGCAGCACTTAAGCAAGCAATGTCTGACTACACTATTAGAGACCAAAAGAACTATGGAGACCAAGATATTTCAAAGACAGCATATAAAGAGTTTATCCTAAAGCTTGAAGTTTGTAGAGATTTATTACATGGTTTTGATTTTAGTGGTTTTGAGAGTGGAAGCGATTTGCAAAGAGCCAAGCTGATTAGTGGGGGAGTGAATTTCCTTTCGGACACTAAGAAAGAAAACCTTAAGAGAAGCTTTATTAAAGAAGCTTTATTGCTACATAACTATCTTACACTTTGTAAGAGTGTGATAGAATATAACCAAAGAATAGAAGCTGCATATTTCGAAGCAATAAGAACACTTATTACAAGGGTTGAAAAGCAAGGCAAACTATCATTAAAGGAGATTAACGAAAGAATAAACCAACTATTGGCTCAAAGCATTAAGAGTGAAGGAGTCATAAACTTATTCTCAGATATTAAAGAAGAGTTTTCATTGTTTGATCCTAAGTTCTTAAGCGATATTGCCAATATGAAAGAAAGAAATATTGCTGTTGAACTTTTGAAGAAACTGATTTCTGAACAAATAGGAGTATATCAGAAAACTAATATTGTAAAGAGTGAGAAATTCTCCGATATACTTTCAAGAGCTATGAGCAATTACCTTAAAGGTATGCTTACCAATGAGGAGGTTATTCAAGAGCTATTGAAAATGGCTCACGATATTATAAACGCTAAGAATGAAAACTCAAGCTTAGGACTAAGCGATGATGAACAAGCCTTTTATGATGCTTTAACCAAGCCAGAAGCAGTAAAGGATGTTTATAATAACGACCAATTAATTGCTATTACTAAGGAACTTACCGAAACCCTTCAAAAGAATAAAACTATCGATTGGCAAAAGAAAGAATCTGCAAGAGCTGGTATGAGAAGAATGATTAAACGATTATTGAAGAAATATAATTACCCTCCAGAAAAGCGAGATGATGCTTTGGAAATAGTGTATCGTCAATGTGAAATGTGGACTGATAATTTTGAATAGTAATTTCATATGAAATTATAACTTTAATCATAAAATAAAAATGGAAAAAATGTTGCTTAGAGAAAAGGAAATTTGTCCTAATAGTGGAGTTCTAAAGGACTTGCTGGGGGATGTGTTTCTGTCCTTTGAGGAGTTGGAGAAAAGGCTGGTTGCAAAAGATATTGTTTATATTTGGAACTACTATAATGATGGTAAGGCTTGGCTTTGTAAGGTTCAATTTAAGAAGAAAACAGTTTTCTGGCTGTCTATTTGGGATGGCTTCTTTAAGTTGACATTCTATTTTAATGAGAAAAACTATGTTGGTATTTATGATTTAGGGCTTGAAGAGTCAATAATAAAGAATTTTGAGAACACTAAACTTGTTGGTAAATTTAGACAATTGATTTTTGAGATAAGAGATAACAGTCAATTTGAGGATATTGAAAAGGTTGCTGATTACAAAATCAGTTTAAAATAGAGTAGCTATTTATTTATTTTATTCCCTATTATTTATACTCGCAAAAAGTCTAAAATATTTTTTTTATTTTTCTATGCTCAATTATGTAAAAATATTATACATTTGCATCCCCAAAAATTACCAATTCATAAGTCTTTAGGGTTTACAATCACTTAATCTATTGGCAATTAAAATAGGCATTATTTATTGTAAAAATAGATTTTTTCTTGAAATGATAAAATGGAAGAAAGAAAAAGGTACTGATTTATCTGTTGTAGGATTAATTGTAACCTTAGGTATTGTTTATGGAGACTTAGGTACTTCTCCTTTATATACAATGCAAGCTATTATGCGAACATTGGATTTTACTTCATACAATTTCCAAAGTTTTGTAATTGGAGGTTTATCGGCTTTGTTTTGGACTCTTACTCTCCAGACTACCATTAAATATGTTTTTATTACTCTAAAGGCTAACAACAAAGGTGAAGGTGGAATTTTCTTACTTTTCACCTTAATTAGGAATAAACATAAATGGATTTATTTCCCTGCCATTATTGGAGCTTGTGCATTGCTTGGTGACGGAGTTATTACTCCTGCAATGACTGTTACTTCGGCAGTTGAAGGAGTTGTAAAGTTTTTCCCTGATTTGAATGTTGTATTAGTTGTTGTTACCATTATTTCTATTCTTTTCTTTGCTCAACAATTTGGCACTTATAAGCTTGGGAAATACTTTGGTCCTATTATGTTCATTTGGTTTTCTTTGCTATTGATTTTAGGAATATTTTCTTTATCAAATTATCCTACAATCTTAAAAGCCCTTAATCCAATTTATGCTATACAATTAATTATTCATTATCCAAGTAGTTTAGCTTTTCTTGGAGCTGTTTTCCTTGTTACAACAGGTGCTGAAGCTTTGTATTCGGATTTGGGGCATTGTGGAATTAAGAATATTAGAATTTCTTGGATTTTTGTTAAGTTAAGTCTGATTTTAAATTATTTTGGTCAGGGTGCTTGGTTGATAAGTCATGAGTCAACATGGAATTCAAGTATTAATCCTTTCTTTGCAATTATGCCTAATTGGTTATTGCCATACGGAGTTATTATTGCTACTCTTGCAGCTATAATTGCTTCTCAAGCATTGATTTCTGGTTCTTACACAATTGTTTCAGAAGCTATATCACTTAATTTCTTCCCTAAAATAAAAATAAAATATCCAACAAATGTAAAAGGACAAATGTATATTCCTTTTGTAAATAAAACTTTATGGATATTATGTATTTTGGTAGTTTTATTCTTTCAATCTTCCGCAAAAATGGAAGCAGCTTATGGGCTATCAATTACAATTGCAATGCTGATGACTTCTTTTCTATTGATGTACTATTTAAAAAGTAAAAGAGGCAAGATTTTTGCATCAATTACTGGATTAATATTTATTACAATTGAAATTACTTTCCTATTAGCTAATTTAACCAAATTTGCAGATGGTGGTTGGGTTTCATTGGTAATTATGCTTGTATTTATTTCAATTATGTACACTTGGCATAGAGGTTCTAATATTGAAAGTCTATTTGTAAAATATTTAAGCATTGATCGTTTTAAGGATTTATTTGTTGCCATTTCTAAAGATGAGACCATACCTAAATATTCTACTAACTTAGTTTACCTAACCAAAAGCAACAGTCCTACAAGATTGGAACATTTAATTTTCTATTCAATCCTTATTAATAGAGTAAAAAGAGCTGACACTTACTGGTTTTTGCATGTAAACAATACTGACGATCCTAAGCAATTAACCTACGAAGTTTATGAAATTGTTCCAAACAAGGTTATTAGAATAGATTTAAATATTGGATTTAAGGTAGAGCCAAAAATCAATATGTATTTTAGAGAAATAACTTCAAAGCTAATTAAAGAAAATAGGATTGATATGAGAAGTCATTATCAGTCATTAAAGGATTTTAATGTTTTGTCGGATATTAGATTTATAGTTATTAACCAGATTAAGAATAACGATTACGATTTTAATCTATCTCGTCAGATACTTATGAACTACTTCTATCTAATAAAGCAAGTTTTAGTTAATAAAATCAAATCGCTTCAATTAGACCAAACAAGAACAAAGGTTGAAAGTATTCCTTTTGAAACTTCAAAACGTATATTCCAAGATGAAGAAAATATAAAGATAAATCCTCTTTTTAAAACATTTGAAGATTTCTTGGTAGAAGATAATATTCACACTTCATATCAAAAAAAAACCATAAATAAGATTTAGTTTTAAAAGAGAACCTTATCCAAAGATATATCTTATAGCATCCTTTAAGTTAATATTAACTTCTAATATTCAAACTCAATAGAATAATATTCATAAATAGGCTTTGAAGATATTTCTTCATTATGATATCTGATAGTTGAAAGATAAATTGTGTTTTTCTTTGCCCAAAAAATTGAAGGAATTTTATCATTATCCTCATTAATATCTAAAAACTTAACATCAAAGTTAATAATTGATATGGCATATTTATTGGTAATTTCACATAATTCTATTTGGAGATAATTATCACAATCTCCCCTTTCCAATCCTACCCAAAAACCATCTTTTGACATAACTCCAAAAGAACCTCTAAAACGATTAATAGATAATAAATTATTTGTTAGAGTTGAAACAAAACAGGCATTTTCATAATGATAATTTTGGATAAAAAATAGATAAGTTTGTAATTTGGGATAATAAGCTTTGAATTCTGTTAGCTTTTCTGGAGTAGTTAATTCCCTATCTGCCAATTCTTTTTCTTCTTCAGTATAAGTTTCAGCAATTGAATTAAAGGCTAATTCTAATTTTGCATTATCACTTATCTTTGTTTGAAATGGTGCATTATAATTATTATTATATGCTTTTTTATATTCTTTTTCTGTTATAGGCTTCAATCTAAATGAAACATTCTTTTGTTGAGATTGTAGTCCTAAACTAAAAATCAGGGTTAAGATAAGAAATGATAATCTTTTCATTTGAATTATTGATTATAACCTTATCCGAAGATATATTTTAAAACATCTTCCAAATTGGCGAGAGGGATAATCTCTATTTTGTATCTTGAGGTATCTAAGCCTTTGGTGTTGTATTTTGATATAAAGATTTTCTCAAAGCCTAATTTATCCGCTTCGGCAATTCTTTGGTCTATTCTTATTACTGGTCTTAATTCTCCACTAAGTCCTATTTCAGATGCAAAACAATATTGAGAACTTATTGATATATCTTCTGAAGAAGAAATTATACTTACAACAACAGCCAAATCAATTGCTGGGTCATCAACCCTAATTCCTCCTGCAATATTTAAGAATACATCTTTATTTATTAGCTTAAATCCTCCCCTTTTTTCCAAAACTGCCAAAAGCATTGAAAGACGTCTTAGGTCAAATCCAGTGGAAGTTCTTTGTCCTGTTCCATAGTTTGAATTAGCAACTAAGGCTTGTGTTTCAATCAAGATAGGACGTGTGCCTTCCATGGTTGCTGCAATTGCTGTTCCACTTAAGGCTTCATCTCTTTGAGAAAGCAAAATTTCGGAAGGATTGTTTACCTCTCTTAGTCCTGTAGATTGCATTTCATATATTCCTAACTCGCTTGTTGACCCAAAACGATTCTTAACGGAGCGAAGCATTCGATAGCCATAGTTTCTATCTCCTTCAAATTGAAGTACTGTATCAACAATATGTTCCAATATTTTAGGTCCAGCAATTGAGCCATCTTTTGTTATATGACCTACCAAAAATACAGCTGTGGAGGTTGTCTTTGCATATCTTTGCAACTCACCTGCACATTCTCTAATTTGCGAAATGCTGCCTGCAGAGGATTCAATATCTTGAGTTGTTATGGTTTGAATGGAATCTATAATTATTATATCAGGCTTCAAATCATCGCAATGTTCAAATATTGATTGTATGTTTGTTTCGGTAAGGATAAAACAATTATTATTTTCTCCCTCTACCCTATCTGCTCTTAGCTTGATTTGTTGAAGACTTTCTTCCCCACTAACATAAAGAATTTTCTTTCCCTTACAGTTTAGTGCAACTTGAAGCAAAAGAGTACTTTTCCCTATTCCTGGCTCTCCACCAACCAAAACAACCGAACCAACAACCAATCCTCCTCCCAAAACTCTATTGAGTTCAGAATTGAAAGTATCAATTCTCTTTTCTTGAGAAAATGTTATTTCATTAATGATTTGAGGCTTTGATGAAGATTTATTGTTTTTTTTGTTGTACTTACTCTCTCCTTCTCTTTCAATAACCTCCTCTTGATAGGAGTTCCATGCTCCACATTGAGGGCACTTTCCAATCCAGCTTGATGACTGAGCACCACACTCCTTACAAAAAAAAGCTGTTTTTACTTTCATATTTCCTTTTTAACTTGGTCTTGCATCAACCTTATATCTCATTTCTCTTTGATAGGAGAATTTCTTTTGATCTTTAAGGTATTTTTTATGATAAGGACCATAAGGGAAATCCATAAATACGGACCTTTGCATTTGAAAGCATGTTCCAAAAAGAGGAATTGTTCTTGGCTCCATTTCGTAGGTATCTTTCGACTTATCTACCTTGTATGGAGGAATTGGACTATCGTAGTTGAAATCAGCCTTTCGATTAAAAAGTGTGTCGGAGGTTGTGGTTGAAATCAAGTTATATTCAGCAACAGAATTAATATTTGTTGACCACCATGGTTTGTTAAGACTAAAAATGGTAACAAACATAACCGCATCTGCACCATATTCCATCTTATATTTCTTCAAATCATTTGTTTTGACATATTGAGATGAAAACATAGTGTCTTGATTGTGAAGATTCATTGTTATCATTGTAGGCAAAACATAATAGCCCTTAAGGCTCAATTCTCTTGAAATATTAATTATATACATTTCGGAAGCTGCCATATTTTTTGATCTATTCCAAGGGTAAATGAGTAGAATTGTTTTAGGTTTTTGGGAGTACATAAGTGGATATGAAATTATCCTATCTTCTCGTTTAGGGAAGTATTTTAGCCAAGTCTTCTTAACAAAACCAAGAGTATCTCCTGCTGCAATTTTATCTTGACGCTCCCTTTCTTTTTTAAGCTTCTTTATTTCTTTTTTGCTTAAGCGAGTTACATTTGTGTCAATTACAACCTCTTTCTTCTCTCCAGTAATATTTGCAATAACATCTTCTGTTGCATCCTCCTCTTTAGGCATATTTTTTTCTATGACATCCTTGGCAAGATTACAACTTACAAATAAACATATAGTTGTCAATATTAATAATAGCTTTCTCATAGTCCAAGTTTTTTCACAAGAGAATCCACATAGGTTTGTGATTCTGGATAATATACTGTTTCTTTAACAAAATATTCTTTTGCTTCTTTTGTCTTTCCTTGTTGGAAAAGCAAAAGTGCATACTCTACACATGCTCCAGGAGGTGGAAGTTTACGCTTTCCCTTTGGCAATTCAACTATTTTTGAATATTGGCGTGAAAATTTCTTTATCTCTTTTTCAGAGAAATCTCTTGTTCCATAAGCATATAAAAGATTATCGTAATCATAATACTTATACAAAGCATTTGAACAAGACCCAAATATTAAAGCACAAAAAACAATAATTACAAGTTTTTTCATTAGGAACACTCTACAAATTAATTTTCAAAGATAATAATTTATTTTGGGGTAAAAGTAAATACTATGGTTTTTTGATAAACATCTTAGTTGCTCTTTTAAATATACCATTCATATAAGCAATTGAAATTCCATAATTTGAAACAGGAACTTTAGCTTCAATTACTGGCAATAATCTACTTTGCAATTGTTTTTCAGTAGCAACACATCCTCCACATTGAATTACCATAGCATATTCTTCAATTGGCTTAGGAAAAGGTGAAAGACCAGCTACTACATCAAATTCTATCTCTTTCTTTGAATAGTTCCTAATCATTTGAGGTAACTTTACTCTTCCAATATCCTCACATGTTGGTTGGTGAGAGCAAGATTCCAACATCAATATTCTGTCACCATCCTTTAGTTTATCGAGCTTTGGAGTTCCTTTAACATATTCTTCAAAAGCTCCCTTAAGACGAGCAAGCACAATTGAAAAACTTGTTAATGGTATTTTATTATCAACAACACTATTAACATAATCAAACACTTGACTATCCGTAACAACTAAATCAGGGTTAGGATAAACATTCTTTAAAACATATTCAAGCTCAGTTTCCTTAACAACAATTGTAATTGCATCATGGTCCAAAACATCTCTAATTAGCTGCACTTGTGGCAAAATAAGTCTTCCTTCTGGTGCAGAAGAATCAATTGGAGCAACAAGTAAAACAACAGAATTTTTCTTTATTAATCCTGTCAGAATTCCTTTTCTTTGATAAGAAGTTGGAGGAAGAGTTTTTATAATCTGCTTTGTTAAATCAACAACAGATTTATTATTGTCTTGATTAAACTCAATTATATTTTGATTGTAATTCTTCTCTATTGTTATCTTTAAATCTTTTCTTATTGAGCTCAAATCACTTTTAGTGAACACCATCACAAAAGGCACTTTTAAATTTTGACTCGTTCTAATTAATTCTGCTTCTTCTTTCCCAAAATCATTATCAAAAGCAATTACAGCCAAATCTATTTGAGAAAAGACTTCATAAGCTTTTTCAACTCTTTTCTGCCCTAATTCTGAAACATCATCAATTCCTGCAGTATCAATCAAAACAACTGCACCAATGCCCTTAATTTCCATTGTTTTCTTAACTGCATCTGTTGTTGTTCCTGCCAAATTGCTCACTATTGATATTTCTTGCCCTACAAGCTTATTTATCAATGTACTTTTACCAACATTGCATCTTCCAAATACTCCAATATGTGGTTTGTTTTCTCTTCCCTTAGTCATCGCAAAATATTTTTGCAAACTTACGCAATATTTTTTTTATTACTATCTTTGCAAACTAAATTTATACATTCATAATAATGCCAAATATAAACATGAATTTCTCGAGAGATAACGCCCCAATTACAAGTGCAAGGTTTTGGGTGAAAGTTTTGGTAATGGCTCTTGCCATCTTTATAACTTGCTATTTATTTTCCATTGCTCAAGTTGATTCAATTAAAGATGCACTTTTAGCTGCAATAATAATTAGTTTATTAAACTCTTTCATTAAACCTGCTTTAATTTTAATTTCAATCCCCCTTATGGTTTTTTCAATGGGACTTTTTACTCTTGTTATTAACGCCATCATCATACTACTAACAAGTTCATTCCTTTCAGGATTTGATGTTAATGGTTTTTGGGATGCAGTTTTGTTTAGCATAATTATTACTTTTCTTAGCTACCTTATTGACCTTCCTATAAAAATTCATATGGCTAAGAAGAAATTTCAAGAAGAATTGAATAAAAGAAATGGCAATAACCAAGAGCCAAAAGACTTTACCGATTACGAAGACGTAACTCCAAAAGATAATTAATTAGAATATGAAGATTATAAATCAGATTCAAGACCTAACAAATTATATTCAAGACCTTAAACTATCTAACAAAACCATTGGCTTAGTCCCTACAATGGGAGCATTACACAAAGGACATATGTCTCTCATTGGCAAAGCAAGACAAGAGAATGATATTGTCGTTTGTAGTGTTTTTGTTAATCCAATCCAGTTCAACAACAAAGAAGACTTAGAAAAATACCCTCGCAATGTGGAGAAAGATGCTCAACTTTTGGAAGAAAATGGTTGTGATATTATGTTTTCTCCTATTGCACAAGAAGTATACAAAGAAGAACCTACAGAACAGTTTTCTTTTGGAAGTTTGGAAGCAGTTATGGAAGGCAAACAAAGACCAGGTCATTTTAATGGAGTTGCAATCATTGTTAGTCGTTTGTTTAATTGGGTTAGTCCAAATAGAGCTTACTTTGGAGAAAAAGACTTTCAGCAATTAGCAATTATTAAGAATATGATTAGTCAACTTGGCTCTAAAGTAGAAATTGTTCCTTGCCCAATTATTAGAGAAAATGATGGTCTTGCCATGAGTTCAAGAAATTCTCGTTTAAGTCAAAAGGCAAGAGAAATAGCTCCAAAGATTCATCTTATTTTACAAAAAAGTTCTACCATGAAAGACAATTTGTCTTTTTCTCAAATCAAAACCTTTGTTGTTAATGAATTTAAACTAATTAAAGATTTTGAATTGGAGTATTTTGAAATTGTTGATGACACCACCCTTCAACCGATAAGCAAAAAAGGAGATAATGGAGTTGTTGGCTGTATTGCCGTTTGGTTAGATGGAGTAAGACTAATTGACGTTCAAAGATACTACTAATACTTAAAGCCTAACTCTAAAACTACCTCCATATCATTTATTTTACCGAACTTTGCAAACTTATAATTAGTCTTTCTTGCAAAGACAATGCAATTTAATTTGAATTAAAAAAAAGTAATATAATCACTATGAAACAATTGATTGAATGCGTTCCTAATATTAGTGAAGGACGTAACCAAAATATCATCAAACAAGTTGTTGATGAAATAGAAAAAGTTGAAGGCGTTAAATTATTAGACGTTGATCCAGGTGCTACAACAAACCGTACTGTAATTACTTTTGTTGGGGAACCAAAACAAGTTTGTGAAGCTGCTTTTAGAGTTATAAAGAAAGCAAGTGAACTTATTGATATGCGTTCTCATCATGGAGACCATCCTCGTTTTGGAGCAACTGATGTTTGTCCTTTAATCCCAGTTGCAAACATAACAATGGAAGAAGTTGTTAAGTATGCAAGAGAATTAGGAGAAAGAGTTGGGAAAGAATTAGGCATTCCTATATATTGTTATGAAGATGCTTGTTTTGAACCAAAAAGAAGAAATCTTGCTTCTTGTCGTCAAGGTGAATATGAAGGATTAAAAGAAAGAATGGAAACTGCTGATTGGAAGCCTTGCTTTGGACCAAATAAATGGGATGATAAAGTAGCTACAACTGGAGCAACTGCAATTTCTGCAAGAGATTTCCTAATTGCTGTTAACTACAACCTAAACACAACATCTGTTCGTAGAGCTAATGCAATTGCTTTTGATGTTAGAGAAAAGGGACGTCCTGCAAGAGAAGGCGGAAAGGTTAACGGAAAACCATTAAAAGACGAAAAAGGAAACCCAATTATGATTCCTGGTTCTCTTCCTGGAACAAAAGCTATTGGTTGGTTTATTGAAGAATATGGCGTTGCTCAAGTTTCAATGAATATTACCAATATTGCTAAAACTCCACTTCATATTTGTTTTGAAGAAGTTTGTAAAAAAGCAGGAGCAAGAGGAATTAGAGTTACTGGAGTTGAAATTGTTGGATTGGTTCCTAAGAAAACATTGATTGAAGCTGGACAATATTATCTTGCAAAACAACAACGTTCTTTGGGAGTTGATGAAAAAGAACTAATCAAAATAGCAATCAAATCAATGGGATTAGATGATTTAAAACCATTTGTTCCAGAAGAAAAAATAATTGAATACTTGATTGAGGACAAGACAAAGAAGAAATTAGTTGATATGACCTGCGTTGGATTTGCTAATGAAACAGCATCTGAAAGTCCTGCCCCTGGTGGTGGCTCTATTTCTGCTTATATTGGCTCTCTTGGTGCAGCACTTGCAACAATGGTAGCTAACCTTTCTTCTCATAAGGCAGGTTGGGACGAAAGATGGGAAGAGTTTTCTATTATTGCACAAAAAGGTCAAGCTTTAAAAGACGAGCTTCTTTATCTTGTTGACGAAGACACCAATTCATTTAACCTTATTATGGAAGCTTTTGGATTGCCAAAGAAAACCGATTCTGAAAAAGCAGAGAGAGCAAAAGCAATTCAAGATGCAACAAAATACGCAATTGAAATTCCTTACCGTACTCTTTGCAAGTCATTTGAAGTATTTGAAATATGCAAAGCAATGGTTGAAATAGGAAATCCTAATTCTGTTACAGATGCTGCAGTTGGTATTTTATGTGCAAGAGCAGCTTGTTATGGAGCCTTTATGAATATGAAGATTAATGCTTCTTCTTTGAATGACAAAGAATTTGTTAATGACATAATTGCAAAAGGACAAGCTTTAATTGACAAAGCTGATGCCATTGAAAAAGAATATACAGCTAAGGTTTTAAAACAAATAAGCGAATAAGTTGTACAGAGAATTTTTATTAGTAGCCTTAGGAGGAGCAGTGGGTTCTGTTTCAAGATTTGGAATAGGAGAATTGTTATCAAACAAAACAAGCACTTCTTTTCCTTGGGCTACTTTATTTATAAATCTTTTGGGATGTTTTCTTATTGGACTAATCTTAGGACTCTCCCAAAAATATGAATTTGCCTCACACTACTCAATACGTTCATTCTTTATAGTTGGACTCTGTGGAGGCTTTACCACCTTTTCAACCTTCTCATTTGAAACCTTACGCCTATTCCAAAACTCCCAAAATCTTCAAGCAATAGGCTATATTTTAGCAAGCATTTTAATTGGATTAGCCCTAACATTTCTTGGTTATAATCTTATGGCAAGAAGTTAAAAAACATAAGCAATTAAAGAGGTAACCCATTAATTTCCATTGCAAATCAACCAATCAATTCTTTTCTTTAAAGCCTAAAAATTGTTATTATGATACTCCATATCATAAATTATTCGTTTCTTTGTAAAATATTTTAGATAGTCAAGTACTACTAAATTTTGTATGAACCAAAATTAGTTTGATGTTAAATTCAAAAACACTGCATGAGGTTTTAGAATATAGTGTAAAGACCTTTGCAAACAATCCTTTAATGGCTTTTGTAGGTGAAAAGCCAATAACATTTTCAGAATTCTCTCAGAAAGTTCTCCAAGTTCAAGATATATTAGTTCAAAGAGGTATAGGATACCAAGACAAGGTAGTTATTCTTAGTCAAAACTCTCCTTCTTGGGCAATTACCTATTTTGCTATTGTTGATATGGGAGCTGTTGTTGTACCTTTACTTTCTGATTTTACTAAAGAAGAAATCACTAACTGCATTAACCATTCTGATGCTAAGATGGTTTTTGTTTCTCAAAGGCTGAGCGAAAAGACTGAAAAAGAAGCTTATCAATATGTTGAGACAATAATAAATCTTGATAATTTTGAGATTATTGACCAAAAAGAAACAAAATCAATTGGCAAAAAAACAATACCTCAACCTCAAGACTTGGCAGAAATCATTTACACCTCTGGAACAAGTGGTTTTAGTAAGGGAGTTATGCTAACGCATGGCAATTTAGCCTCACAATTAGTTCAAATACATTATATCTGGCCAATATCCGAAAAAGACGTTTACCTTTCCGTACTCCCTCTTTCTCACACATTCGAAAACTCTCTTGGGCTTTTGACTGTAGTTATGAAAGGTGCTTCAATGTACTTCCATAACAAACTTCCTATTTCCACAACCTTTATGGAAAGCGTTAAGATAGTACGCCCAACAACCATACTAACCGTTCCTTTGTTTATTGAAAAAGCATATAGAAACGTTATTAAACCTGAATTGGAGAAAACAGTGCTTAGAAGAATACTTCTAACAAGCCATCTTTTCAAAAGAATAATGTATCGAAAGGCTGCAAAGAAACTCTATAAGGTTTTTGGAGGAAGACTAACTTTTTTCGGAATTGGAGGAGCAAAACTTGATGGCGAAACAGAATTATTCTTACGTTTAGGTAAACATTTCCCTTACGCAATTGGATATGGACTTACCGAAACAGCCCCATTGATTATTGGAGCAAATCCTCATCAAGTTTCTTGGCAAACAACAGGCTTTCCTGTTAAGGATGTTCAAGTAAAATTGGTTGATATTAACCCAGAAACCAACGAAGGAGAACTTTGGGTTAAAGCACCTAACGTTATGAAAGGCTATTACAAAAACCCAGAACTAACACAAACCGTTCTAACAGAAGATGGTTGGTTTAAAACTGGAGACTTGGTAACAGAAAAGAAAGGACGCTACGAAATTAAGGGAAGAATTAAAAATGTTATTGTTGGAGCAACAGGAGAAAACATATATCCAGAAGAAATTGAAATGGTTTTAAATCAGCATAAATTAGTTTTGGAAAGTGTTGTTATTGAAAGAAAAGGAAAGCTTGTTGCAATGGTTCAATTTAATCCAGAAGAATTGGAAAAAAGACTTGCCATATACAAGGAAGACGCAGCAAAAGCATTGGATTATATCAAGAAAGACCTTCTTAAAGCAGCAAATGAAAGACTAAATCGTTTTTCAAAGCTATCCCTAATTATTGAAACCAAAGCAGAGTTTGAAAAAACCGCAACCCTAAAGATTAAAAGATACCTTTATAAATAAGACTTTAGATTAAAAAGTACCACAATCTAAGTCCAAATAAACCAAAAACGAAGAAGCCTGACACTGTATAAAATTTTGTGTAAATGGAGAAGTAAGGAGCAAAAAAGTTTTGTACTTATTTATTTATTATTAATTTTGACGACAAAAGATTATGTCAGTAGTACCAAAAGATTTATTGAGTAAAGAATTTTTATCTCAATTCAAGACAGAGAGTGATGTAAGTAGCTTTTTAAAGGAATTACACACACAAGTATTAGAACAAATGCTTGAGGGCGAATTGGACTCTCATTTAGGTTATGATAAACATGAACCATCAGGCAACAATAGTGGTAACTCCCGCAATGGTAGTTATAAGAAGAAAATCCAAACAGAGCATGGAGAGAGTATAATTACTGTCCCCAGAGACCGTATAGGAGAATTTGAACCAATAATAGTTCCTAAATACCAAAGCAGAGGATTAAGTATAGAAAAACTAGTTATTTCTTTATATGCTAAAGGTATGAGTGTTTCTGATATTGAAGCAGAGATGAGAGAGATATATGATATTAGTCTATCATCTTCCTCTATATCCATAATAACTAATAAAGTCAATCAAGCAGCAATAGAGTGGCAAAATCGCCCTTTGGACAGCCAATATCTAATAGTATGGATGGATGGAATAGTATTCAAGGTCAGAGATAATGGTAGGGTTGTAAACAAAACAGTTTATCTGTGCATCGGATTGAATAAATTAGGTTACAAAGAAGTATTAGGGATGTGGGTTGGAGCAAGTGAAAGCAGTAGCTTTTGGATGAGTGTATTGACAGATTTACAAGCAAGAGGAGTAGAAGATATATTAATCACTTGCACAGATAATTTAAATGGATTTACAGATACTATACGATCCGTATTTCCTAATTCAACCACTCAAATATGCGTGGTTCACCAAATAAGAAATAGCAATAGATACGTAGTTTGTAAGGATAGGAAAGAGTTTGCAACAGATATGAAGAATATATATAATGCAGTAAATAAAGATATGGCAGCTTTAGAACTTGATAAATTTGCAGATAAATGGGGATCTAAATATTCTTATGCTATACGTTCTTGGAGAAATAACTGGGAGGATCTAACTTCTTACTTTGAATTTCCTTTAGAAATTAGAAAGATAATATATACCACAAATGTAATTGAAAATATGAATGGTAAGATTAGAAAATACACAAAAAACAAGCTGTCTTTTCCTAATGATGATGCTGTTAAGAAGACTGTATATCTTGCCCTTATGGAAATACAGAAGAAATGGAATAATCCAATAAATAATTGGGGTATTGTGGTAAACCAGTTTTTATGTATCTTTGATGGCAGATTGAAACTATAAGTATTGTTCTTTACTTTTCCATTTACACAAAATAATGTACAGTCCCAGAAGCCTTAATCAGCCTCTTCGTTTTTTTGTTTTAAACAAGGTCAAAAAAAAACATATACCTTATTTAGGAGAAAAAAGAAGAAGAGTTTATCTACTAAAACGAAGATTTAATCTCACTAAACCCTATATAAAACTAATTAAACTTGACTTTTATCTCCAATTCATGCGATGATGAACTCAGAATCATGGCATGATTCCTACATCAAAGTCAATTAAAAAAAGTTCTATGTCTGATTAATTTACTTTTAAACCTTATTTACAGAGATTTATATCCTCTGTTTTATACAAAGAATAAGTTAATTTTTTAATCGAATTTATTCAAATTTTCACCCTTATTTTTAAAGAATTTCAAGCACTCTTTTTTAGTTTGAAAACATCCTTTTTTTGCTTGATTAGAGTAAGAAATATTTAATCAACTTAGCTTATAATTCACTTTACTGATTAGAAATAGATTAAAATATTAATATTTATATTACTTTTGCCTTACTCAAGAATAGGAAAAAGTTTATTAGAATTTAATTTAGAAATAATGCAAAGAAAAATATTACTAATTATCAGCATCTTTGTCTTTATAACCTTTAGCCAAACGACCAATGCACAAAGCAAGAAGAAGTCTGATGCTGAGAGTGAGGGATTAAGGGGAAAGGTTAAGAGTGTGAAGGGAAAATATTATGAAGAAACAAGAATTTTCTTTGGATTGGTTCCTATTAAAAAAGAATATATGGATAAATACAAAGAGTATAACAGAGATGGGAATATTATATATGAAGAAATGCCAAGTTATCATGGAGGGGATTATAGAGAAAGGGATTTTTACAAATACAATGAAAGAGGAGATTGTGTAGAAAGTATAGATTCAAATTATGAGAATTGTAATATATATACTTATCCATGTCGATATGAGTATATTTACGATAAACAAGGGAATATTAGTGAGAAGAAATGGTATAGTTATAATAAATTGAACTATAATTATTACTATAAATATGATGATAAAGGTAATTGTATTGAAGAGTTGAGTAAAGGGATAAAAGATTCTACTTTTTGGAAGGACATTTATATTAGGGATACTAATGGACGAATGATTGTATGGGAAAGATATGATAGGCTTGGTGATTTTGATTCAAAATTAGTTTATACACTTGATGAATATGGAAATAGAATTAAAGAAGAGTATTATAATAAAGAAGGAATGAAAGAAAATGAAACTATATATTTTTATAATTATGAACATGATATAATAATCGAAATATATTACAATGTAAAACCTAAACGCACCTATTCTTATTCTAAAATATATTCATACCAATATGATGATAATTTTAATTGGATAAAGAGAATAGAATATAATGAAGATATGAGCGTAAAGTATATCTCCAAACGCAAAATAGAGTATTATGATGAATAGAAAAGTATTATTTATTGTTAGTTTGTTTGTATTTATAATCTTTAATCTTACCACCATTGCTCAAAGCAAAAAGAAGTCTGATGCAGAAATTGAAGGATTGAAGGGGGAAGTTATGAGTGTGAAGGATAAAGCTTTTATAACAGGGAGAACTTGCTTTAAATTAATTCCTATTAAAAGATTATTTTCAGATGAATATACAATATATAACAAAGATGGAAGTATATTTTCTCATAAACAGATAAATGGTCAAAAAGAAAATTATTCTGTTAGTTTATATAGATATGATGAAAGAGGAAATTGTATAGAACAAATTGACTCCAACTATAATGATGGAATCACTCGCTCAAGGGTATATAGTAATTCTTATAAGTATGATAATTCAGGAAATGTTATTGAAGAAAGTAGTTACTTCAATAATGAATTTTCTAATAAATATTGCTATAAACTCGATGAAAATGGAAATTGCTATGAAAGCATATCATACGAAAGCGAAAATGATTCAACTTTTAGTAAGACTATATATATAAGAGATAAAGATAAGAAAAAAGTAGAATGGATATTCTATAATAAGCTTGGTGATATAAATTCAAGACTTATTCGTGAGTATGATGATAATGGGAATGTAATAAAGGGAGAAGATTATAATGAGAAAGGAGAACTCACTTATAAATATTTATACAAATATAATGAGAAAGGAGATGAAATAGAATACATACGTTTTGAAAATAACAAAAGAAATTTCAAATCTTTCAAACATAAATACGATTCAAAAGGAAATTGGATACAGAGAATAGAATATAATGAAGATATGAGCGTAAAGTATATC
>DHDW01000045.1:0-3336 GCA_002399565.1 Bacteroidales bacterium UBA4866
CAACCTTATTCAGGACGGGTCAGCTTTTAGATGAGAGCTTTGAAAGAGGATATTTTTATGAAAAAGTTGAACAGGGAGAAATTAAATTTGATTATAAATTTAAGATAGGCAAGAGCTATTTGACCAACGCAATAAGAATTTTGGAGTTAAACAACTATCCCCAAGAGATTATAGTAGACGCCTACAATAATATAAAAGATTCTTAGCCTTAGTCTTTTTTCTAACAATTCTTAACGATATTTTCTTTCTACAAAGCTTTTCTTTAGATAATTCCCCTTTTTGATAAGTGAAATTAATCCTTATAAAAAACTGCTTAAATTTTATTTTGAAAAAGAATAATCTTATTTAGAAATTTATTATCTTTGCAAAGAAGTCAAAACAATGCCATTGTTTTGCCAGAACAATGGCATTGTTTCAGTAAAACAATGCGGTTGTTTTTATAAAACAATGCCATTGTTTTGAGATTAAAAAGAAGTTTAGCGAGATTGATATAGGGATTTATGAGTTTGTGATAGGGTTTTAAGGGTTGAAAATTAGGAGTTTTGAATTGGAAATTAGGGGTTTGTGAGTTTTTTGTTTTATTGGTTTGTGATTAATCAAATTGAATATATTAATTTAAAAATTATTGTCTTATGAGTAAAATGTTTAGCGTTTGGAAAAAGAAGTTTAAGAACGAAAAAGGAGAAACTATTGAAAAGTATTTTGCCTGTCCTAAAACTTTAAGAACAGTTAATACTGAAGAATTATCAGAAAGAATTTCTGGTTCTTGTTCTCTGACCCAAGCAGATGTGTTGGGTTGTCTTAAAGCTTTGTCAATAGAGATTAAATTATCTTTATTGGAGGGTAGTAACGTAAAGCTTGATGGTATTGGAACTTTTGGCATAGGGGTAACAAGTGAAGGTGTTGATGACCCAAAGAAAATTAATCCTAAAAAGGTAAAGGCTACCAAAATAACTTACAGGGCAGATAGAAAATTAACAAGGGATGTTAAAGATATGAAGTTTACTGCTGAACCAAAGGCTCCGAAGGGACTTGTTGTTAAGTCAAGCAAAAAGGTTATTTCTGTTTTAGTGTTGATTTTCTTATTGAGTTTCTCTCAAAGTGGTTTTTCTCAAAGTGAAAGTTCAAGTTCTTGCAAGTTTAAAAAGGAAGATTTATCGCATACTATTCAAACTCAAGTGGGATATAGATGGATTGATGGTTTTTTGGGATTTTATAATTTCAAAACCAATCTTATCCCTTCCTATGAGATTGGATATAAGAATAAATACTTTGCTAAGTTGAGGTATATTACCTTTTCAGAAAAATATACTGGGAATATTTATTTGGCGGACTATGATTATATGCTTCCAATTAGTGATCAAAGGTTTAATCTCTTTTCTTTTGTTTTGGGATATAACTTTTTAAATGCTCAAAGCAATCATTTATTGAAACTTGGTTTGGAATTAGGTTATGGATTCGATAGGTTAAAGTATGAAGATAAGCATATAGATTATTATAATTACTTTGGCATTGGTGGCGAGCTTTCCTATAAGTATTTTATTACAGATAATATTGGAATAGGAGGGGAGATAAACTATGGAAGAGTTTATGGAAACGATACGTACTTGACTAATTATGGAATAAATCTTACTCTTAGTTTTAAATTTTAAGAGTTAGGAACTTAGTTTAGGAGAGAGAATAATCATTAACATAAAATGATTGTTCTTTCTCTTTTTTTGTAAACATTTTTTCCCTTTTGGTGTTTTAAGATATAATGAATAAAAAAATTAATATCTATGAAAAAACAACTATTGGCTTTATTTGTGTGCTGCTCTGTAGTCGTTGGCGGTTATTCACAAAAAACAAAAACAACAAACTACAGACCTTTTCCTAATCAAAGTGCAAAGGAAAATACAGTAAGTACTAAGTCTGCCCAATGTCTTTTACTTAAAAAGATGTCTTCCCCATTTGACAAGATTGAATTCAGTTATGACTTCGATGAGCAAAGACAAAAGTACTATTCTATTGGTGAAATTTACACCGATTACGACTATCCTGAATATAACTATAAGGCAGAGTACGTTTATGACGAGAATAGAAATATGATTAAGACTAAAATCTTTTCATGGAAAAATAATGAGTGGTTTTATTCTTGCTACGAAGAGTTTGAATACGACTCATTGGGAAGAAGAACTCTTAGAATAAATGCAAATGATTTAGGTTCTGGATTTGTTATTGGAGGAAAAGGCTATTATTCTTATAATAATCAAGGACAATTGGTCGAATATCTTCAGAAACTACATAGAGGAAATGATGTTTATGAGGATTTGAATAAGATTGAATACTATTATGAAGGTAATAAATTTGTTAGGACAATAGATTATTACTATTCTTATGGTCAGTGGACTGAACCTTTTTATGGCGATTATGTTTATGATTCTGTAAGCAACTTAAGAGTAGGTTTATTGAATTATGCATTCTATGAAGACCTTAATGCTACAGAGCTTCAAACAAAATATGAGTGGACTCGTTCAGCTAATGGTAAAGTTGCTCAAAGAGATTATTATCGTGCATCTTCAAGCACCACATGGTCAAATTTTAGTTTAGATAGATATGAGTTTAGATATGATGAATCAACTAACAGATATCCAATCTATCCAACAATAACAGATTTTAAAGGAGAATGGGAAGAATGGTTTACTCCTCAAGTAAACGGAAACCCCAATGTTTATACTACTCACAAGTGGTCAACAGAAGATCAAAATACAGGGAACTTAGCATATATTTTTGATGTAACTTATAACTACGATCAAGTAACAATTGGACTTAACGATGCAGAAAGAAATAATATTAATATGTCTATTTACCCTAATCCAACAAAAGACAAAATCAATATAGATTGTTCAACTCCTTTGTCAAATTCTATTGTGAAAGTTTATAACAGCTTAGGAAAAGAAGTGATGAGTCAAAACCTTTCTAACACAGAAGTTGATCTTTCTTCACTTTCTCAAGGACTATACCTTGTTAACGTTATCTCAAATGGTAAGGTAGTTAAACAAGAAAAGATAGTTAAGAATTAGTTAAGCCTTTATTTTATGAGAACATTTGAGGATATTTGTTTGCCCTATGACCAGAAGGTGGTTAGTATTGCCAATGAACTAAGAGAATTTCTTATTGAAGAGCTACCAAATATTCAAGAAGAAATGGATACTCGTCAAAATATGGCTTTCTATTCCTATGGTAAGGGCTATAAGAATTTAATTTCAATGCTTAGCCTTTCAAAGCAAGGCGTTAAACTTGGCTTCTATAAGGGATGGGACTTTGATGACCCTTTTAAAATGATGAAAGGACAAG
>DHDW01000045.1:3461-5247 GCA_002399565.1 Bacteroidales bacterium UBA4866
GGATTTAAGTCCTCAAATAAAAGAAAGAATAAGGCATTTCTTAACTCAAGCCGTAGCCTCCTACGAGAAAAGAAAATAGATAAATAACAAAAAAGCTGTTTGAAAATTAATTCAAACAGCTTTTTTTAGATGGGAGCTTATGATTATTTATAAATAATAATCTTATCTTGTTTTACAACGCTACTATTTACCTTTATTCTATAGATATATAATCCAGAATTAAGATTAAGTTCAAAGTTTTGGGAATTAGATTTGATTTCTCTTTCAAATAGTTTTGTTCCTAAAATAGAATAAACCTCAATTGTGGAGTTAGGAATAAATTCTAGGCTGTTTACAATAAACTTACCATTGCTTGGATTAGGATAGATCATAAAGTTATTTTGATTTATTGTAAGAATATCCTTATTTGAAACATCATTATATCCACAATCTATGTTTTGAGAATTATAGAAAGTTTGAATTGCTGCTGCTCTTTGACGTAAAAGAGGTAAAGAACCTTCAGGGGTTGTTGCATTAGAGTCTTTTGCAAAAGGATAAGCAAAATCAAAACATATTTTTTCATTTGGGGTTAAAGAAAAAGGACCATAAGAAATCAATCCTCTTCTGTCTCCTATTTCATTCCCAAGCGTTAGCTCATTCCATCCAGTACCCAATTCCGGAAAACCAGAATACATATAATTGGTTGGAGGATTTGATTGATTAGTTCCATTTTCTCCATAGGTTATTGGGTTACCAGTTCTTGTTTTACCTTGCAAATAATTATAATGTTCATTTGGATTGGAAGGATGTCCCAATTCTGGGTCAGTTGAATTTTTAAAATAAATAAATTTAGAAGCATTTTGACTTAGAAGCATATTCCCTTGAACAGGAGGGACACCAGAATAAGCTGAGTAGCTTGGTCCATCTAAGTTTCGTCCATTATATGCATAGGCTAAATTAAGCAAGCTGTCATATCCAATATAGTCATCTTGTCCATAGCCAAGGTCAAAATCTGTAAACATTCCTAAATAAGTGTCGGTGTAAGTGTTTTGAGATTTATTAACTACTTCGTAACTAATAAAAATATTATTGTATAGAGCTTCATCTTGAGAGTTTTCATAAGCATAAGCCATTGCTCTAAATTCTAAACCTAATTTCTCTCCATTAGTAGATAAATGATCTTGGTTTTGGTCATTAAAAACAAAGAAAAGAGCTTGGTCTCCTCTAATTGCAGGGTAATCTCCATTTTGAGGGTCGTAGTATCCATTTGAATTTACATCACAATATGGTGCAATCCTTTGTGATTCTCCATAAACAGTATCTCCATTTGCAGGCCAGTCTAAAATATTTTGAGGAATTACATATCCACCAATATAATAGTTGTCAATATGATTTTGAATTTCAGCCTTACTTATCTTCCAAACCTTATTATATTTTTCAATAAACTCAGTACTATTATAATTGGTTGAAATAGGTCCAAAAGAAAATTCTTTTTCGTAGAAAGTTTCAGCTGCCAAATGTAAATTATTATTCCCATCCTTTGCTCCAACCCAAATATTGCCTTGAAAAATGGTTGAGGCTCTTTCGGAACTTTTAGGTACAATAAAAAGAGGGGCACTGCTTTCAAAACCAGAATGAACTGAGTTTAGGTTTGCTTGAGAATTAAATAATGAACCAGTTGGGAATATTGCAGCTCGAATATTATTTATATCTAAATAATTGAAATTGCCTTTTTCTTTAATGCTTATATTGTCAATCAATAAGCCATTTGCCGAAAGAATATTTGGCTCACATTAATTTTTTGGGG
>DHDW01000045.1:5282-20776 GCA_002399565.1 Bacteroidales bacterium UBA4866
TATTAGTGCTTTTTCCAATTCTATTTTTTATGCAAATATAAAACTAATCCCCAAATATTTCATCTGAGCCGAATATTTGAGAAGCCTAAACTAAGCTCAACGCTTGCACTATCCTCAAGGATAAAAGAAGTAAAATCAATTTTATATTCAGTCCAATCATCATTATTAAAAACTTTCCTTGGGAAAATAGTCATCGTTTCTGATTGTCCAAAATAGATATTAACTAAAAAAGTCCCTTTCCCTTTTGTCCAAAAACTAAATTCATAAGTTTTATCTGGCATAATATAGAAAGGAGAACTTGAAAGATACATAAAAGATGTAGAGAATTGATCTTGAATTTTTAAAGAATATGTGCCAGAAATGGCATCAGGGGATTGAGCCACTGAGGACTGTCCAATAGAAGTATTTAAGCCGTCCCATCCTAAAGGATAGTTGTTTTGCCATACTTCAAAATCTGATTGATAGAGAATTTGACTGTTTGCAAAATTCACAAAGAGCATTGCAAACAAATAAAGAACAAAGGTTTTCTTCATAATAATTGCTTTTTATAATTAATACCGCAAAAATAGGAAATAATTTTTAAATTTCAAACAAAATTGTAATAAAAAAATTCTAAGCCTAATTTTTGCGGTATTATAACGCAATTATGTATTGTCTTTTATTTAATTCTCATCTTATAGAAAGAGCGATAAACGAAATAAACGGCAATTAAGAAAAAGACAATTCCAAAATATGGTGCTAAATCCCTGAATGATTCAGAAATTGCTATTTCCATCGCTAATAGTCCAAAAAGAGTTGTGAATTTAATTATTGGGTTAAGAGCAACAGAAGAAGTATCTTTAAAAGGATCTCCAACTGTGTCACCAACAACAGTTGCATCATGAAGTGGTGTTCCCTTTTGTTTCATATCAACTTCCACAACTTTCTTAGCGTTATCCCACGCTCCTCCAGCATTAGCCATAAATACAGCTTGGAATAAACCAAAGGTTGCAATTCCAATCAAATAGCTAATAAATAATGATACAGCTGCATATTTTAATTCAGGTATAGCATCGTCTGCTGCCAAATTAATTGCGGAAAGACATGCCAATCCAAGAGCAAAAAAGAAGACTGCAATAAATATATTTAGCATCCCTTTTTGGGCGTATTGTGTACAAATCTTTACAACTTCAATACTATTTGCTTCATCTGCTTTTTTTGGTGCGTTTGGATTAAGATTTATATGTTTCTTAATATATTCAACTGCTCTGTTTGCTCCAGTTGTAACGGCTTGAGTTGAAGCTCCAGTAAACCAGAAAATAACTGCTCCTCCCATAATAAATCCTAAAATGGTATATGGATTAAGAAGGGTTAGAATTGTTTCAGGTTGAACTCCGAGTGTTTTTTGAATCATCAATATTAAAGAGAAAATCATCGTTGTTGCTCCAACAACTGCTGTTCCAATCAAAACAGGCTTAGCTGTTGCTTTAAATGTGTTTCCTGCTCCATCATTTGATTCAAGATAGTATTTTGATTTTTCCCAATCAGGTTTAAAGCCAAAATCTTTTTCGATTTCTTGGTCAATTCCTTCAATATCTTCAATTAATGATAATTCATAAACAGATTGAGCATTATCAGTAACTGGTCCGTAGGAATCAACAGCAATTGTAACTGGTCCCATACCCAACATACCAAAAGCAACTAATCCGAAAGCAAAAATTGAAGGATAAATCATAATCCCTTCCAATTGGAAACTTGATGCATAAGCAAAGAACATTAGAAAAACAAAAACAATGCCTGTCCAAAAAGCTCCAAAATTACCAGCAACAAATCCAGATAGAATATTTAATGAAGCCCCCCCTTGCTCTGAGGCTTTAACCACTTCATTAACATGAGCAGACTTCGGAGAAGTAAAAATTTTTGTAACCTCAGGAATTACTGCAGCTCCTAAAGTTCCACAGCTAATTATTAATGAAAGTATCCACCATAGATTTGAATTTCCTCCAATATCAGGAATTAAAATATAACTTATTGCAAATGTTCCAATAATTGAAATTATTGATGTTATCCAAACCAAATTAGTTAATGGAGCTTCAAAATCCAATTCATCTTTCTTGCCGTATAAAATTTTGCTAATATAATTATTAAGTCCAAATGCAAAAATTGACGTAATAATCATCAGTATTCTCATTGTGAATATCCAAACAAGTAAATCTTTTTGAATCCCAACATCAGGTATTGCAAGTAAAATAAATGCAACAAGAGCAACTCCTGTTACTCCGTATGTTTCAAAACCATCGGCTGTTGGTCCAATTGAGTCGCCTGCATTATCTCCTGTGCAGTCAGCAATAACTCCTGGATTTCTTGGGTCATCTTCTCCAATTTTAAAAACAACTTTCATGAGGTCAGAGCCTATATCAGCTATTTTTGTGAAAATACCTCCAGCAATTCTAAGTGCAGACGCTCCGAGCGATTCCCCAATTGCAAATCCAATAAAACAAGCTCCTGCCAAATGTGCTGGCATAAGAAGGAGTATAACCAACATCAAAAATAATTCAACGCAAATCAAAACTACTCCAATACTCATGCCTGCATTTAGAGGTATGTTAAGAAGTTTAAGAGGTTGTCTTTTTAATGAAGCAAAAGCCATTCTTGAATTGGCCAGAGTGTTCATTCTAATTCCATAGGCAGCAACTGAATAAGATCCAAGTATTCCAATTATAGTCCATGTAAGAATAAGCAAAACTCCTCCTAATCCAAAGCTTTCTCCATTTTCTCCTTTTGCTAAAAATCCAAAATAACCAGCAACAGCAACTCCAATAAAGAGGAATAAAATAAAAAGAAGTTTTCCTTGTTGTTTTAAATAAGTTGAACAGGTTTTGTAAATAACATGAGCTATGTCAAGCATTGATTTGTGAGAGGGAAGCTTTTTTACTCTTACGAATTGATAAAAGCCAAAAAATAATCCAAGAATTGTAATTAGAAATCCCCAATGAAGTATTCCAAAATTTTGAATTTCGATAGGAATCTTTAGATCTGCTTCGCTTGCAAATAAAAAAGTTGGGAATAGGGTGGTAAAAAGGAATAAAATCTTTCTTCTCATAAAAAATATCATTAAATTAAAAACATATATACGCAATAACGAGAGAAAAGTTGTAAGATTATGTAAATTTGTATTAATATTGCAAACTAATTCGAACGAATTTTACGTTACTATAATGAATTATACCGACTAAGCAATGGATAAAAAAAGAGTGAAAATAGTAAAAATAGAAAAATCTGTCAATGATGGATTATATAATGTTTTTTTACAAGAGGAAGAAGGGCAGAGGATGTTAAATATTATGATTGGAGATTTTGAGGCAAAGAAGATGTCAATGATTATTGATAAAATTGAACCCCTTCGACCTCTTACTTACGATTTATTTTATAATGTTTTGTTTGGTTATGATATTTCAATTGATGAGGTTATTATTACAAAGTTTTTTGAAGGAGTTTATTTTGCAAACATTGTCTGTTCTAATAATGGACAGAAAAAAGTGTTTGATGCTCGCACTTCTGACGCAATAAATATGGCTCTTAAATATAATTCACCTATCTTTGCAAGCGAAGAAATTCTACAAGATGTTGGCTTTTTATATCAGGAAGAAAAAAAAGACAGCTTTCTTGTTAAGGAGTTTACAATAATAATTGAACCTTCAAAGCAAGTTCAAATTAAGGAATTGGAAAAACTTTTGGAAATAGCTGTTGAAGACGAAGACTACGACTCTGCGGCTGATTTAAGAGATAGAATAGATAAAATTAAACAAGAATTAGATAATAAAGATTAAGAATAACTAAATATATGTCATTATTAGAAATAAGAAACCTTCACGCTTCAATAAACGGGAAGGAAATATTGAAAGGAGTTGATTTAACAATCAATAAAGGAGAGGTTCATGCAGTAATGGGACCAAATGGAAATGGAAAGAGTACTCTTGCTTCTGTAATTGCAGGAAAAGATAATTTTGAAGTAACTCAGGGAGAAATTATTTATCAAGGTAAAAATCTTTTTGATCTTTCTATTGATCAAAGAGCAGCAGAAGGAATTTTTTTAGGATTTCAATATCCTGTAGAAATACCAGGAGTGAGTATTTCAAACTTTATGAAAACTGCCATTAATGAACAAAGAAAATATAAAGGATTGGATCCAATTCCAACCTTTGAGTTCATGAAGTTAATGGAAGAGAAGAAAAAGATAGTTGAATTGGATTCAAAATTGGCCAATCGTTCCGTTAATGAAGGATTTTCAGGAGGAGAAAAGAAAAAGAATGAAATCTTCCAAATGGCAATGCTGAATCCAACTTTGTCAATATTGGATGAAACAGATTCGGGATTAGATATTGATGCTTTAAGAATTGTTGCTGCTGGAGTTAATGCGTTGCGTTCAAAAGAAAATTCAACAATACTTATTACTCACTATCAACGTCTTTTGGATTATATTGTTCCTGATTTTGTTCATGTACTTTATGAAGGTAAGATTGTTAAAACAGGCCCCAAGGAATTGGCTCTTGAATTAGAAGAAAAAGGATATGAATGGCTTAAATATGAATAGTTTTAAGAAAGCAACAAGACCAAAAGAAGACGATTTTGCTGGGTTTAGTTGTAATATTCCTCAACTAATAACTTATCGCATTAATCAATTCAATGGATTTTTCTTTGAGACCAAAGATAGTAGTTTGGCGATAAACAACGGTACAATTGTTTGTAGTATGGAAGCTGCAAAGCAAAAATATTCTTCTATCTTAGAAGAAAAGAATATTAAAGACTTATCTCTATATGAAGAAGGCTTATTTATTTATGTTCCAAAGAATGCTCAAATTGATTTGCCCTTACAAATTCTGGATGTTATAAAGGCAGAAGATTCTATCCTAATTAATTCTAAGAGTGTAATAATTATTGGAGAGAATAGTAAGTTAAAACTAATTTGTTGTGATGATACAGTAAATGATAAAAGCAGTATATCTGAAAATACTCTTCAAATATTTTTAGAAGATAATTCTTCATTAGAATATTATAAAATGGAGAATATTAACAATTCTTCTTCAATATTTACTCAAACTAATTTTATTTTAGCATCTAATGCAAGTCTTACTACTTTTTGGCTAAGCATTAATGGAGGAAATATTAGAAATAGTCTAAATGTTAGTTTTGAAGGAGAGCATTCAAAAGCTGAATTGTATGGATTATACTTAGCAGATAGAGATCAAAAAGTTTTAAATGAAGTATCTGTTACACATAATAGGCCTAATTGTAACTCTGCACAACTATATAAAGGTATTCTAGACGATTCAGCTGAAGCTGAATTTAAAGGACATATTCATGTGGGTAAAAATGCTTATTTGACTGAAGCTACACAAAATAATAAGAATATTCTCCTTACCGATAAAGCCAGAGTAAATACTCAACCATTCTTGGAAATTTATAACGATGATGTTAAATGTTCTCATGGAGCAACCATTGGACAATTAGATCAGTCTGCAATGTTCTATATGAGAAGTAGAGGAATTACTGAAAGAAGTGCAAAAATGTTATTGATGTATGCTTTCTGCAATGAAGTACTTTCGAAAGCTTCATTACAAGAGTTAAAAGACAAATTGCAGGACATTATCAAAAGACGTTTGCATGGAGAACTTACAAGTTGTGAAAACTGTGTATTAGTTTGCAATAATCCTTGCGAAAGTATGGATGTTGACATAACTAAAATAAATTAATACTCGTTTAAAATGAGAGTTGCCTTATACGGAAGAACTCCTAAGCAAGAGGATATTATTTATGTCCAAAGTTTAATTTCAATCATAGAACTGAGTCATGAATATATACTTATACATGAAGCTTTTTATGAGAAAATAATTGATAAAATAGTCTTTGCAAAGCCAGTTAAGTGTTTTACAATTAAAGAAGAATTGATTAAGGAGGCAGATATTCTTTTGTCTCTTGGAGGAGATGGTACTTTGCTTGATACCTTGCCAATTGTTGGAAATTCTCAAATACCAATTCTTGGAATTAATATTGGGCATCTTGGCTTTTTAACCTCTGTTGGTAGAGATGGGATATCGAATCTTTTGGAAGAGTTAAAAGCAGAGAAATATCAAACTGAAAATCATTCCATCCTAAATGTTGATGATTCAAGATTAAATATTAATAACAGGTTTGCTTTAAACGATATTTGTCTTCGCTCTGCAAAGGCTGGAGATTTATTGGATATTTCAATCTATATAGATGAGGAATTTCTTGCAACTTATACTGCCGATGGAGTAATAATTACTACTCCAACAGGCTCAACAGCCTATAACATGAGTGCTGGAGGAGCAATTATATCTCCAAAATCTTCTTGTATTGGTATAACTCCAATTTGTCCTCATAATTTAACTTTTCGACCTATAATAATTCCTGACAATTCAAATATTAGATTGGAGGTTAAGGAAAAGAACGAAAACCTTCTTCTTTATGTAGATTCTCAATGCGTTTCTGTATCATCTCCTTTTAGTGTTGAGATCAAGAAAGCCGATTTTAAACTAAAATTGATTAGAATGAATAATCAAAGTTTCTTTTCAGCAATCAGAAAAAAACTAATGTGGGGAACATACATTAGAAGAGGATAAAAAAGAATCGTAACCAAAAGAAAACAATAACTCAACTTAACTTATGACACAAAAGAGAATAGCCATTATTGGTTCAACTGGTTCAATAGGAAGACAAGCCTTAGAAGTAATAGAACATCATAAAGAAAAGCTATGCGTTGAAGTACTTACTGCAAACAAACAAGCTGATTTATTAATTGAACAAGCTCTAAAATTTGACCCAAATGCAGTGGTTATTGCAGACAAAAGCCAATATCAAAAAGTAAAAGAAGCTCTTTCTTCAACAGATATTAAAGTATTTGCTGGACAGGAAGCCTTAGAGGATATTGTCCAAATGGAAACAATAGATATTGTTCTTACTGCAATTGTTGGATTTGCTGGGCTTAGACCTACTATTAAAGCAATTGAAGCAAAAAAGCCAATTGCTCTATCAAATAAAGAAACATTAGTTGTTGGAGGAGAATTGATAACTAAGCTTTCTATTGAAAATAGTGTGCCAATAATTCCTGTTGACTCAGAACATTCAGCAATCTTTCAGTGTTTGGCTGGAGAATTTTATAATCCAATAGAAAAAATTATACTTACTGCATCTGGAGGTCCTTTTTTGGGAAAGACAAAAGATGAGCTTAACAACATTACTCCCAAACAAGCACTTAATCACCCAAATTGGGTAATGGGAAATAAGGTTACCATTGATTCTGCAACCCTAATGAATAAAGGATTGGAGGTAATTGAAGCCAAATGGTTATTTGATTTGTCTGTTGATAAAATAGAAGCAGTTATTCATCCTCAATCGGTTATTCATTCTATGGTAGAATTTGAAGATGGCTCTGTAAAAGCTCAAATGGGTTTGGCTGATATGCGTTTGCCAATACAATATGCTTTAACTTATCCAGAAAGATTAAAAACAAATTTCCCTAAATTCAATATATTAGATTTTCCAAACTTAAGCTTTCTAAAACCAGATATGGAAACATTCCCTTGTCTTGGTCTTGCCTATCAAGCAATTCAAAAAGGAGGCAATATGCCAACAATTATGAATGCTGCAAATGAAATTGCTGTTGAGGCTTTCCTTAGAGGTGTTATAGGGTTTTTAGAAATTCCAGAAATTATTGCAAATGCAATGAGTAAATACAATTTTATTGCAAAAGCTAACGTTAATGACTTTTTTGAAACAGATAAAGAAGTTAGAGAAGAATTAAGCTCAATGCTTTTAAAATAAGAATAAAAATAATATTACATACATAAACATGAAGATTTTAGCATTATTACTATCACTATCACTACTTGTATTCATACATGAATTAGGACACTATTTGCTTGCAAGACTTTTTAAGACCAGAGTAGAAAAATTCTATTTATTTTTTAATCCCTATTTCTCAATTCTTAGAGCTAAGAAAATTGGAGGAAAGTGGAATTTAAGTTGGTTTAGTAGAAAAGCTCCTGAAAGCTTTGAAGAGAATAAAGAAAACACTGAATGGGGCATAGGTTGGGTTCCACTAGGAGGCTATTGCTCAATTGCAGGAATGATTGACGAAAACACAACTTCTGCAGATAAACTTTCTTCTGAACCTCAATCATGGGAATATCGCTCTAAACCTGCTTGGCAAAGACTATTTATTGTTTTGGGTGGAGTTATTATGAATTTCATTGGAGCATTGATTATCTTTTCAATGATGCTTTTCTATTGGGGAGAAGAAACTCTTCCTTTGCAAAATGCAACTATGGGTTACGACTATACTGAAGTAGCCTTGAAGAATGGATTTAAAAATGGGGATATAATACTTGCAGTAAATGCAAAGCCAGTAAGTGAAATGTCAGATGCAGTTGAAAAATTACTTCTTGACGAGTCTCATAGCTGCACCATTAAAAGAGGAGATGAAACCTTGAAACTTAATTTGCCAAATGATTTTGCAAAACAAATGATTGCAGCAGAGGTAAAGCAATTTGCAGTTCCTCGTTTCCCATTTGTAATTGATAAATTTGCTTTGGGTTCAATTGCTCAAAAAAATGGGATGAAGGAAGGAGATAGTATAGTTTCAATAAATGGAGTTAAAACTCCTGCTTTTACCGATTTTGTTGTTGAAATAGCAAAAAATAAATCTAAAGAAGTTTCATTAGGATATTATCGTAATGGAAAAGAAATAACATCTAATTTTACTCTTGATGAAAATGGTAAGATAGGAGCAGTTGCTAAAAATCCTTATTTAATGTTCAAAACCCAAAAGATTGAATATGGATTTTTTGAATCCATTCCTGCAGGAGTATCTCAAGGAGTTGAAAGTTTAGTTAATTACGTAAAGCAATTCAAGTTTGTATTCTCAAAAGAAGGAGCTTCATCTCTTGGAGGTTTTGGAACAATTGGTAACCTTTTCCCTGAAACATGGAATTGGCAGCTTTTCTGGAATATGACAGCATTTCTTTCAATCATTTTAGCATTTATGAATATCCTCCCAATACCTGCTTTGGATGGAGGACATGTTATGTTTACACTTTGGGAAATCGTTACTGGTAAAAAGCCAGGAGATAAATTCTTGGAGAGAGCTCAAATTGTTGGAATGGTGTTGCTTTTTGCCCTTTTGATTTATGCAAATGGCAATGATTTGGTAAGATGGTTAGGCGGTAAGTTCTAAAAAATCTAACCTATTTCAAACTCTCTTTATAGGTAAAGCTTGAAAGTAAACTTTATCCCGCTTTTTTAGTAAATCTAAAAGGCGTATTAATGACAATGAAACAAGGTTATTACGAAGCTTAATCTTTGTTTTAATGAAACGAAATGCCATTTCGCTGCAACGAGATGGCATTTCGTTATTAGTGAAATGGCATTTCATCTTAACGAAATGGCATTTCACCTTCGTCAACTCTTCGTTTAAGCTCCTAAAAAGCCTTATTTTAATTTGCTAACCTTAGTTTATACTTATGAATTTAAAGATTTTCTCTTCAGAAATTTTTATTCAAATGGTTTAGATTTTGCTTTTCTTAATTTTTTCTTGTATTTCCTATGTATATATCATATATTTGCAATTCAAAATTAATAATAAATAAATATAAACTTGATATATGAAGACTGTAATTGTAGGAACTGGATATGTAGGATTAGTTACTGGAACTTGTTTTGCTGAAATGGGCATTGAGGTTGTATGTGTTGATATTGATAAGGCTAAAATAGAGAATTTGAAAAAGGGTATTTCCCCAATATATGAGCCTGGATTGGATGAAATGATTGAAAGAAATGTTGCAAAGAAAAGGCTTAGTTTTTCAACCTCTTTAAAAGATTCTTTGGAAGGAGTTGATGTTGTTTTTAGTGCTGTAGGTACTCCTTCGGATGAAGATGGTAGTGCTGATTTGAAATATGTTTTGGATGTTGCAAAAGAGGTGGGTGAGAATATAAACAGTTATTGTTTGATTGTTACTAAAAGCACTGTTCCTGTTGGGACTGCTCAAAAGGTTAAGAAAGCAATTCAAGACGCTTTGGATAAAAGAGGAAAGAAAATAGATTTTGATATAGCTTCCAATCCTGAGTTTTTGAAAGAAGGCAATGCTATTAAGGATTTTATGTTCCCTGACAGGATAGTGGTTGGAGTTGAGTCTGAAAGAGCAAGAGATTTGATGGATAAACTCTACAAGCCTTTCACTCTTAATGGACATAATATTATTTATATGGATGTTCCATCTGCTGAAATGACAAAGTATGCTGCCAATGCAATGCTTGCTGTTAGGATTAGTTTTATGAATGAGATTGCCAATCTTTGTGAAAAAGTTGGAGCTGATGTTTCAATGGTTAGAAAAGGAATTGGAAGCGACCCAAGAATTGGTAGCAAGTTTCTCTATTCTGGAATAGGTTACGGAGGCTCTTGTTTCCCTAAGGATGTGAAAGCTCTTTATAAAACAGGCTTAGAAAATGATATTGAATTGAAGGTTGTTAGAGCTGCTGAAGAAAGAAACGATGAGCAAAAGCTTGTTCTTTTCCATAAACTAAAAACCATTTATCCTGATTTGAAAGGAAAAACAATTGCACTTTGGGGATTATCTTTCAAACCTGAAACTGATGATATGAGAGAAGCACCTTCATTATATATTCTTGAAGCACTTTCAAAGGAAGGTTGCACAATTAAAGCCTATGACCCAATTGCAATTGAAGAAACAAAAAGACGTTTACAAAACATCAAAGTTGAATATTGCAACGATCCTTATGAAGCATTGGAAAATGCTAATGCTCTTTTGCTTTTGACAGAATGGAAAGAATTTCGTTTGCCTTCATGGAAAAGAGCTAAGGAATTAATGAAAGATTTGGTTCTTTTGGATGGAAGGAATATTTATGATGGAAAAGAGATGAGAGAATTAGGTTTCTATTATGAGGGAATTGGTACAAGATAAAAAGAATATGAAAGAAATATTAGTTACTGGAGCAGATGGACAACTTGGCTCTTGCTTAAAGGAAATTCATTCAAACTATCCTGAATATGTGTTTCATTTTACCGATTATAAGGAATTGGATATATGCTCTCAAGAGAGTATATCCAATTTTTTAGATACACATAATATATTTGCAATAATAAATTGTGCTGCATATACTGCAGTTGATAAAGCAGAAACAGAAGAAGAAAAAGCTTTTAACTTAAATGCGAATGCTCCAAAACTACTTTCAATTGAGGCTTCCAAAAGAAACATTCATCTAATTCATATATCAACAGATTATGTTTTTGATAATTCAAATAATACTCCTATTTCTTCCATAAATAAAGCAACTTTCCCAAAATCTGTTTATGGGAAAACTAAGTTGGAGGGGGAGAAGTATATTCAAGAATTTGCCAATTCCTACACCATAATCAGAACTGCATGGCTCTATTCTGAATATGGGAACAACTTTGTTAAAACAATGATAAGACTGGGAGGTGAAAGAGAAAATCTTAATGTTGTTTATGACCAAATAGGTTCTCCAACCTATGCAAAAGATTTAGCAAAGGTAATTATGCAGGCAATTATTCAATCAAATTCTTCAACAAAAGAAATCCTTCATTATAGTAATGAAGGAGTATGTAGTTGGTATGATTTTGCAAAAAAGATTATGGAGCTAAACGGACTTAGTTGTAAGGTTAATCCAATTCTTTCAAAGGATTATCCAGCTCCAGCAGAAAGACCTGTTTATAGTGTTTTAGATAAAGATTCAACAAAAAAATACTTGAATTTATCTATTCCACATTGGGAAGATAGCCTAAAGGAATGCTTAGTTGCTCTAAACAATAAATAAGCTTATTCAATTAGAATAAGCTTATAAGAACAAAAAGCCAATGGGCTCCAATTCCTGCAAATAGCCCTCCAATTGTATGTGAAAGAATAGCCTTTCCTGTTAGTTTTCTATATCCAAGAGAATCCAACATTGCTGTGTGAGTACTTAAATATCCACTCCAACACATTCCCATTGCAGTGAAAACAGCAACTGCATTTCCGTCAAGTAATCCAGCTGCTTGAAACTTTGGAACTAAACCTAAAGCAGCTCCAACAGCACCAAGTGCAGTTATTGGAAAAGCAATTAACTCTGGGTTAGTAAAACCAAATAACCATTCAAAAACAAAATTAATTTTTCCAGCAAGATAAGGCAGTAGTGCAATTCCTTCATAAGCTTTTCCTGTGTAACCTTCTGGAGAAGCTCCAAAAGTAAGAATCATTACAAAAGTGGAAATAATAAGAACTCCAGGAATAATTGCAAGTCCCAAATCAACTCCTGTCTTTCCTCCATCTAAAATAGAATTTAATACTCTTAAGAACATATTACCTTCGCTTTTGAATGAAATCTTTTGTTCATCTCCTCCTTCAACGAATTCTGTTTTAAATTCTGGAAAATCTTTTATAGTAAATCTTTGCATTAAACGAGTAGAGATAATACTTCCAATAACAGCACCAACTAATCCAATAATGGCAGCACCAGCATAGCCTTTACCAGCCATAAATATAATTACAACTAACCCCATTCCAAAGGCAGTTCCAAAATTAGTTAGGGAAATAAGTTGATATTTTTTAAAGTACTTACTGAAGTTATTATCCTTTGCCAAAGAAATTATAGCTGGATTATCAGAAAGAAAAGTTAAAACGGCTCCCAATGCAGCAACTCCTGGTAAATTATATAAAGGTTTCATTAAAGGTTTTAATAAAACTTCAAGCAAACGAACAACTCCAAACTCTGTAAGAAGTTTGCCCAATGCTCCTGAAAGAACAGTAATACCCATAATGTAAAGAACTGTATCAATCAAAAGACTGTAAGAAGTTTGCATTATTGTGTTTAGCATATTTGGCAATCCCATTTTATTGCTAATAAAATAGAATACGCCAAAGAAAATTACAAGAAATATACCTGCTTCAATTCTTCTCTTTGTAAGAAATTTTAATGATTTAAAATTCATCGTTTATATTTTTTATTCAATTATTATCTTTCTAATACTTTCATTTGCCAACGAACGCCAATATTAAATGTATTGTATTTTACATCAGCATTGTTGTTTGCCCAAAATGCATGAATACGAACATCTTTCTTGTCTTTAATTGGGAAGTATTCCATTCCAATTCCATAAAATAAATATTCTGTTCCTGGAACAACATATCTATCATATACAAATATCTCTTGTGGATTTTGTGCTTTGTTTTGGTCGTAACCAGCCTTAGCAAATACTCTTAATTTCTTATTTATATTATATATCCCATTTCCAATTATAGAATAGTCGTCAAAAAAGTTGCTTTGCTCAGATGAGGCTCTATTCATTAAATCAAGCTCCAAAGAGAATTTCCCAACGTTGAACTTATTACCCAAAACAATATAATTAATGAAATGTCCCTTTAGATATTCAACCATATTTACAGAGTAAATGGTTTTAAACCAATCCATATTCCCATACCAAATCATGTTATAAGAATATAGGCTTGAAAGATTCTTTGTAGAAAAAGGGGAGTTGGAGATTTGGAATCCAAGATTATGATTTTTATTTGGACTAGTGTAGTTAATCATAGCTCCAAGCTCATAACAATAAACATTATTCCAGAAATCAGACCAAAAGAATTGATCGATAGGAGCATAATCATATTCCCATCCTCCAATCATTACAACTTGTTTACCTGCTGAAAGAGTGAAGGCTTCGTTAATTTTGTAATTCAAATATGCCCAATCAATGGAATGGAAATTACTCATATTTTCTTTTCCTGCCAATTGAAAATTATCCACAGCATTCATAGAAAAACGCTGACGATAGTTATAGGAAAACTTCTCATTGATTTCTCCATCAACAATTATATTGAAATACTTTCCATTTATACTTGAAACAGTATTGGAGTCTTTGTTTGTTGGAACCCATGTTTCAAAGTCAAAACGTGTGTCAAACTTTAATCTAACTTTTGGGTTTACATCTTGCGAAAATGAAAATAAAGGTAATAAATTGATTAATAATAATAAAGTGCCAATCTTTCTCACGTCCAAATAATTTTTCTTGCTTAAAAAACGGTGCAAAGATAATACTTATCTTTAAATTAAAAACATATTTTGAATTTATCTCCTTTCTAAGTAGAAAGAATAGTTAAAAGCTTATTTTATATAAAATAAGACTGATTGTTGTTTGATAAAAATTAGCCTTATTAATTTTGAGTCAATAATGCTTGAGAATTTGTAACTATGTTTTTTTTAGTATCTTTGCAAACTTTTAAATCAATAAATACGATTAAAGAAATATGACTACACAAAAAAAAGAAAAATTGTTTTCTAAACAATGGATTAAGGCTTATGCACTTATTCTGATTGGTAGCTTTTTGTTTGCTGCCGGAGATGTAATGTTTGTTAATCCATATCGCTTGGCTCCAGGCGGAACTTATGGACTTGCCAATGTGTTTAACACTCTTTGGCCTTGGAAGATTAGTTACTATGCTTTTTGTATGGATATTCCACTTCTACTATTAGGAACATGGATACTTGGACCTAAATTTGGGATTAAGACAGTTGTTTCAACTTTCTTGATTTTAGGTTTTGTGTGGTTGTTAGAATCAACTTGGGGATATGCTCCTGTTATTCATGACGGATTTATTGCTAATCCGATTCCTGGTCAATTAAATTTCGTCCCTGACTATTTCTTAAATACATTAATCGCTGGTCTTATTTATGGATTAGCCATTGGTATGATTTTTAAATCGGGTGCAACTTCTGGAGGAAGCGATATTATTGCAATGATTTTAAATAAATATACCAAAATATCTCTTGGAACTCTTGTTCTTATTGTCGATTCAACCATAACTCTAACAACTTTATTAGCTTTTGGTCAATTCCGTTTACCAATCTACTCAATCCTATTGATTGTAATTGAAAGTAAAATAATTGATATGGTGATTGATGGTATTAAAACTTATAAGACTCTTTTTATTGTCAGTGATAATTATGAAGCGGTTAGAAATGCAATTCTAAATGATTTGAATCGTGGTGGAACTTGCATTAATTGTATGGGAATGTATCAAGGAACAGAAAGAAAAATTATCTATACAACTGTTTCAAGAACTGAATTTGTTAAGCTTAAAGAAGGAATTAAGGATATTGACCCTAATGCTTTCATAAATGTTGTTGATAGCAGTGAAATTTTAGGTAAAGGATTTAAAGAAATTCAAGCAAATTAATATTTAATTCTCTTCCTGAGAAAAAAGTCAATTATAATCAAAAAAACATCAATCAAATTTTTATTTTTGATTGATGTTTTTTTATTTTTGATTGATATAAATTTCATTTTGATTGACATTTTTTTGCGTTAATCAGTCAAGAACTTTTTATTGAAATAAATATTGAATTTCTAACTCCTTATAATAATTTACTGAAACCTTGTTTTAATTTACTGAAATCAAGTAATAATTTTTTCTTTCTTCGTTTTA
>DHDW01000045.1:20869-28181 GCA_002399565.1 Bacteroidales bacterium UBA4866
TTCTTTCTTCGTTTTAATTTACCGCAAACAAGGTTTTATTTTCTCATCAGAATATTTAAAGGAAAATGTATGAATATTGATAAAGTAATCTCTTTTATCTGATTTATCGGTCAATATTTTTTGCAAATACTTTTAGAAAATTTTATTATTTAAATAACACAAGATTGTTGTGAAATAAATTCAGATAAGCTATTTAATTAATGATTTTAATTGTAAGTTTGCAGAATAAAACATAAACTTACTTATTATATATCTTTAAAATGAAGAAACTATACTTATATACATTATTAATTATTTCTGCTCTCTCAATTTCAAGTTGCTCTTTATTAAAGAAGCCTTCTAATGAAGAAACAGTATGGGAAATTGAGTTTGACAATGAAAGAGATACTTCAAAGCCTATCAAAAAGGAGGAGGTTAAGATAGAGAATAAAACTTTGGCTAATTATTATGAAAGTTGGATAGGAACTCCTCACAGAATGGGAGGAACAACAAAGCAAGGAGTTGATTGTAGTGGTTTTGTGCAGAATGTTTATAAGAATGTTTATGGAATAATGCTTCCTCGAACTGCTTCCGAAATGGAGAAAGCTCTTGAACCGATTGAATCGAAATCATCTCTTAAGGAAGGTGATTTGGTTTTCTTTAGAAATAAGAGCAAGAAGGTGAGTCATGTTGGGATATATTTAAAAGACAATACTTTTGTTCATACCTCAACTTCTCAAGGTGTTGTAATTACAAGTCTAAACGATAAGTATTGGACAAAACTATACTATAGGGGAGGAAGACATCCTAAGTTAAAGAAGGTAAATGATAAAAAGTAATAAGTAAAAGGTAAGAGTGAAAAATTAAAAGGGGATTTACCTTAAGTCAACAACATTTGCAGTTGGATAGTTCTTTTTGTTGAATACAAAATCGCTCTCTTTCAATGGAACTTTTGTTTTGTAGGTTGTTATATTATATGTATAGGATTTTGAAGAACGATAGTTTACTTCAATTGATGAAATCCTATTGGTTTTAATATTAGTTTTAAGTCTTACTTTTGAAAACTCCGATTTAGTTTTTGGGATAAGGTCTATTATGTAATCCCCTTTCTCTTCTCTGATTAGTTTTGGACGAAATTTAGAATTAGCCTCAGAAATAAACTTTGAAATATTAAGGATTTCGTTTTGTGAATTCTCAACACTATTTATCGTTACTTCATTTGTTTCTTGCTGATAAATCCAAATAGATGTTCCATCACAGAAAATCTTATTCCCTGAGAAATTCCCAAAATACTTGTTTCCTTTAAAAGAAAATTCTCCTTTTTGACCACTTGTTTTTACTCCTTTTTCTGTAAAAGAGAAAGAAATACTAATAGGGGATTCCGATTTTAGTTTTTGAGCAACAGAATTAATAATTTTTTCAGCTTTTGAATCAATAACAACTCCATTTTTAATGGATGTTTGAGAAAAAGCAAAGCTATTAATTAATATGAATAACAATAAAACAAATCTTTTCATAATCTTATTTTCCTAAATACTCTCTTAAAAGTTGGTCAAGCTCAACCTCTGTTTTAATTTTAACTTCTCTTGCTTTGGAGCCTTCAAATGGTCCAACAATTCCTGCTGCTTCCAATTGGTCAATAATTCTTCCAGCTCTATTATATCCAAGAGATAGTTTGCGTTGAATGATTGAAGTGGAGCCATGCTGAAGTGCAACAATAATTCTTGCTGCTTCTTCAAATTTATCGTCAATTTGTCTTGGGTCAAATTCTTTGTTTGGCTCAGCGTTTTCATCAATGTATTCTGGAAGAAGGAAGGTTTCTGGATATCCTCTTTGATTGCCAACAAACTCTGCCATTTGTTCAATTTCTTGAGTGTCTATCAAAGCACATTGAATTCTTATCATATCATTGTTTACAGAAAGGAGTAAATCTCCTCTTCCTATCAATTGGTCAGCTCCAGATGCATCAAGAATAGTTCTGGAATCTATTTTAGAAGTAACTCTGAAAGCAACTCTTGCAGGGAAGTTCGCTTTGATAATACCTGTAATAATATTTACCGAAGGACGTTGAGTTGCAATAATAAGATGAATTCCAACTGCACGAGCTAATTGAGCTAAACGAGCAATAGGCATTTCAATTTCTTTTCCTGCTGTCATAATCAAATCTGCAAACTCATCAATAACCAAAACAATATATGGCAAATAGCGATGCCCTTCTTCAGGATTGAGTCTTCTTGAACAAAATTTAGGATTATATTCCTTAATATTCTTTACTTGTGCATTTTTCAATAAATCATATCTTTGATCCATTTCAATGCAAAGAGAGTTTAATGTTCTTACAACTTTTCTTGTGTCTGTTATTATGGCTTCATCTGAATCGGGAAGTTTTGCCAAATAATGTCTTTCAATTTTAGTATAAAGAGATAGTTCAACCTTTTTAGGGTCAACCATTACAAATTTCAATTCTGCAGGGTGTTTCTTGTATAGTAAAGAAGTTATAATTGCATTTAATCCTACAGATTTTCCTTGTCCAGTTGCTCCAGCCATTAAAAGGTGAGGCATTTTAGTTAGGTCAGCAACATAAGGAAGATTTGAAATTGTTTTACCAATAGCAATTGGTAGTTCATATTTACAATTAACAAACTCAGGAGATTCAAGCATTGTTTTCATTGAAACAACTTGAGGATGCTGATTTGGAACTTCAATACCAATTGTTCCTCTTCCTGGAATAGGTGCAATTATACGTATTCCAAGTGCAGAAAGACTAAGAGCAATATCATCTTCAAGATTTTTAATCTTTGATATTCGTATTCCTGGAGCAGGAACAATTTCATAAAGAGTTACTGTTGGTCCAGGTGTTGCAACGATTTTTGAAATATCAATGCTATAATTTTTTAAGGTATTCACAATTCTGTCCTTGTTGGCAACAAGTTCTTCTTGCTTTACTTCTATGTTCTTTTCTTCGTAATTGATTAAGAATTCTGTTGAAGGTAGCATGAAAGATGATAAATCTTCTTTAGGATCATAAGTAGTGTTTATCTTGTTTCTTTTAATGCTTTGTTCTAAAACAAAATCATCTTCTATAGGCTCTAATTCTTCTTTGAAATTATTATTAGGAGTTTCTATTTCAAAATCTACATTAGCGGTTGAAGAAAAGTTGTTAGGTAAGTTCTTATTATTAATCTCTAAATCTTTTTCTGCCTCTTGATTATTGTTCGGTTGAATTTGAAATTGACCTGGAGAATGTGATTTAACATTACTTGCTTTTACTTCAAATTGAAGAAGTTCTTCTTTTTCTTTATCAGTTAACCCGTCTTTATTGTTTATTTCTTGCCTTTCAATTTTGGAAGACTTAACTTCAAACTCTAAAACATTAGATGTGATTTCTTTTTCTTTAATTTCTTTTTCATCCTCTTTCTCTAAAATATTTTCTTTTTCAGTTAAAATTTCTTCGTTGATTGATAACTCTTCAGTAATAGCAATTTTTTCTTTTGGTTTTCTTTCAAAAAGTTTCCCCACAAAAGAATATTTTACTCCAAACATAAGCATTGGAAGGATAATAGAGAAAAAAATAAGTATAATTACTGCTCCTATTTTCCCTGCAAAAGCATGAAACCAAGAATTTATCGAAATACCGACAACTCCAGCTAATTCAAAAAAATTATCAAAATTAAAGAAGTAAATAACATACCCAATTATGGCAGAAAGCCAAACCATTATTATCAGGGTATAAATAATTATTCTCCAAAATTGACGAATAATTATTCCAAACAGTTTTAATCCTATTAAAGAAAAGATAACTACATATCCAAAAGCTGCGACTCCAAAAGTTGCAACTATCATAATGTGTGAAAGAAAAGCACCTATTGCTCCTCCCCAATTTTTTATGTCTTTATTCCCGATTAATATATCGAGAGCAGAAGATGATTTGACAATATTATAGTCAATCGTCCATGAAATAAAAAAAGAGATAAAGGAAAAGACTAAAAAAACAGACAAAAGCACAAAGAAAGTTCCAAGTACTCTTACGAATACTTCACTATGAATTACGGAAGAAGCCATTTGGATTGGCTTTTCTTTTTCTGTTGGTTTTTTCTTTATGTCTTTTTTGAAATCGTCAGTTGTAGCCTTTTTCTTTTTCTCTTGTTTCACTTATAATATACTTTTTCTAGTAGAATTATATATCATCGCCACCTTGTCCACCTCCAAAAGCTTCAAAGATAGTATTTATTATTTCTGTAAATTCTTCTTGAGATGTTTCTTCATATCCAGTTGGAAGGAGCATGTCTGCTTCTTTAACTTTACCTTCAATAATTTCGCTAACAGTGAAAGTGATTTTATACTTTTCAAGTTCAACAGGGAATTCAAATGGAACTCCTTTTAATCCTGGATAGAAGTACATATCCATATTAGGTCCTATTTCGTCGCAAACCCAAATGGTTTCCTTCTTTTCTGTCCCATCTTCTGATTTGAAAGTTACATTGACTTTTTTTGTATTTTTACCTGCAATAACTTTGGTTTCAGAAGTAAATTCATAAGTATTCTTTGCAATATCTTGGTCATCAACTTTTGATTTAACATACCATTTTCCTGTAGCACCTTCAACTGGGATTTGTGAAAAATCAAATAGGGAATAAACTATTTTTGCTTCAGAATTAATGATTGTTGGCTCTTGGAACATGCTTAATACATTCTTGAATGTAGCTTTTTGATCATAAACCTTTACTTCAAAAGAAGTTGGAACTCCTTGAGGAACTTCTCCTTCCCAGTTAAGGGTGTATTTGATAGTGCCTTTAAATTTACCTTGTTGCGCAAAAACTTGTGAGGCAAACAAGCCTATTGTTAACACTAAGCAGATAGATAAGATTGTTTTTTTCATCTTTAAAATTTTATTTGTTCTACAATTTATTTTCTTTTTAACATACAAAGGTACATTTTTTTTCTTAACAAAGAAAAATTTCTAAAAGTTTTGAGTGATAAATTAAAAGAAAATGCAACGGAATAAGAGTTTTTATTCTATATTTATGTACTTTTGCATAAAATAAATCATTATATGGAAGTTGAACAAGTTGATAGAAAAGTTAGGTTCAAAAGGCTTAAACCCATATATTTTGTTGGGAGTATTTTGATAGCTATATACCTTTTAATTCAAATATTCCCTCCTCTTTGGGTTTTAGATTCTACAACAATGAAACATTATGCTTTTTCTTTGCTTAATGTTTTCGCCATTATATTCCTTCTTCTATACATAAGGAAAAAAGAAAATTTAATTCCTCAATCAATTTTTAAAAACAAGATAAGTTATTCGTGGCTTTTGCTTATTATTATAATGCTTTTTTCTTTCTTTCAATCGATGAATATTGCCGAAAGTGTTGTTACTTTGAATAGGTGGATAATAATATATTTGCTTTTTATTTATTTGAGCATATTCTTAAATAAGAAACCTTCTTTATTCAAAAACATTATTAATATATCAATAATTATTAGTGTCATTAATGTTCTTTGGTGTATTATTGCATATTATGTTGTTGGCGCTCATGAAAATCCCAGAAATAATATATACATAAATGGTTTCTATGGGAACAAGAATATTTTTGCAGCAGCAATATTATTTAAACTTCCATTCCTTTACTATGCTTTTGTCTTTAAAAAGAATTGGATGAAATGGTTATCTCTATTTCTTATTTTTAGCTTAACCTTTTGTCTTGTTATACTTAGTGCAAGGACAAGTTTTATTGGTTTAGTGATGCAATTGTTCCTATTGTTTGCTTTTGCATTATTTATTGTTCTAAGGTTAAAGAAATCAAGAAAAATAATATTTCTATCCTTAATTATTATTTCATCAGCTCTTTTAGGTTTTGTTAGTGGAGATAGATTTTTGAAATATAATTTTAACCGTTATTGCGTTAGTAGTAATATCGCTCAAAAATATGAATTAACTGAAGATTCGTATTCTGTTTCAAATAGATTTAAATCTATTGAAGAAGGTAATAGCAAAGGGAGATTAAAGATTTGGAAAAATACAATTTCAATTATAAAAGATAATCCAATTAAAGGCTATGGAGTTGGAAATCATAAATTGGCAATCATGAGAGTTGAGACTCCTCAAAAATTTAATTTTATTGTTAGTGACCATGCTCATAATGATTTCTTGGAAATGTGGTCGGAGTTGGGAGTATTTGGCTTGGTTTTTTATTTATTATTGTTTGCTTCAGCATTTTTGCTTTTTATTAAAACTCAATGGAAAATTAACATTGCTAAGACAACTCGTTATATCTCTTTTGTAGGATTGTTGTGTATTATTACTTATATGAATGATGCAATGTTTAATTTCCCATTGGAGAGGGCAGATTGCCAGCTTTATCTCGCTTTAGGAATGGCTTTAATTCTTATTTCTTACATTAAAACTATAAACAGAGAAAATTCTGCTAATACTAAGAAGATTGTTTTTTATATGATAGCTTTACTAACAATAGTTATTACTGCAATTGAAACCATGCACTATATGTCTTCAATTCTTCAAAAGGCAAAGATATTACAGACAAATGGGAGTAAGAGAATAAAATATACCGCAGAGCAATGGGGTAAGCTTTTCCCTCCAATCCCAACAGTTGATGAAAATGTTAATCCTATAGCGCTAACCAAAGGAATGAGATTTGCTGCAGAAAAAAAGTACAGACAAGCAATAAATGTTATAATTAATGATAAATCAAATCCTTATTTTGCTCTTAGGGAATATCGTTTGTCTAATTACTACTATAATCTTAATATGCCAGATAGTGCTGAGTATTGGGCAAGGAAATGTATGGAGATGAAACCTCTTTGCTATGATCCTGTTAAGATTTTGATAAGGAGATATACTAAAGAAAATAGATATGATATTGCGGATACAATCCTAACAAACTATATTTCGAGGTATAAATTCAATAAAAATTCTTATTTAGATTTGATTGATGTTAAAATAAAACAAAATCAAAAGGACAAGGTTTTGTCTGTGTTAGATTCAGCCCTGTATTACTTCCCAGAGGATTTGACCTTCATGGGAAAGAAGGAAGAAATTGGTAAAAATAACGACGAAAAATAAAAAAAAAGATAATTTTCATCCTCATATCAAAATAATTTGTATTTTTGCAGACGTTAAAACAAATAAATTGTCAAATTAATTAAAACACGATCAAAATGAAAAAAGCATTGTTTTTATTAGCTGTTGCTAGCATTTTTGCTGCATGTGGTGGAAAAACTGAAACTGCAACTGAAACTGCAGTTGAAACTCCTGTTCAAGAAGAAGTTGTTGTAGAAACTCCAACTGAAACTCCAGCAGAAACTCCAGCTC
>DHDW01000045.1:28422-34804 GCA_002399565.1 Bacteroidales bacterium UBA4866
AAAATTAATCACCGACTTTTTCTTTTTTAACGCCGACTTTTTTCAAAAAAGTCCCGTGTTTTTTTACGTAAGTCCCGATTAATTTTTGCATATAGAGTTTAAAACCTAAATTATCCAAAATAGGTTCTCTTATTTAGAAGATATCAAATCCACAAAAGGACTATTTTACAATTATTAAATAGTAATTCTTTTTCCCTTTTTGAATTAATATGTATTTGTTGTTGAGTAAATCAGAATCGGTACAGATGTAATCTTCTGTGATTTTAGTTTTGTTTATTGAAAGAGCATTTTCTTTTAACGTCCTTCTTGCTTCAGATTTTGAAGCCAAAACATTCGTCTTTTCTGCAACCAAATCAATAATATTGATGCCTTCATTTAATGAATTTCTATCCATTTCAAACATTGGTACTCCGTCAAATACTGATAGTAGAGTTTTCTCGTCTAAGTTCTTTAGCGTTTCAGTTGTGCCTTTCCCAAAAAGTATTTCAGAGGCTTCAATTGCTGAATTAAATTCTTTTTCTCCATGAACTCTTATGGTCATATCTTTTGCAAGAGTCTTTTGTAATTCTCTTAAATGAGGTTCTTTTTCATGAGCAGAAATCATACTTTCCACTTCTTCTTTAGAGAATAAGGTAAATATTTTTATAAATTTCTTAGCATCTTCGTCAGAAGTATTTAACCAGAACTGATAGAAAGCATAAGGAGAGGTCTTCTCTGCATCGAGCCAAATATTTCCTTTTTCTGTTTTGCCAAATTTTCCTCCATCAGCTTTTGTTATTAGAGGGCATGTTAGAGCATAGGCATCCCCTTGAAGCATCCTGCGTATTAATTCTGTTCCAGTAGTTATATTACCCCATTGGTCAGAGCCTCCCATTTGCAAACGACAGTTGTAGTTTTCGTATAGAAATTTGAAATCATAACCTTGTAGTAACTGATATGAAAACTCAGTGAAAGAAAGGCCTGTTTCTAATCTTTTCTTAACACTATCCTTCGCCATCATATAATTAACCGTAATATGTTTCCCAATATCACGAATAAAATCGAGGAAAGACCAGCCTTTTGTCCAATCATAATTGTTCAATACTTCAGCCTTGTTGGGAGCATTGGATTTGAAATCCATAAATTTAGACAACTGTTTTTCAATACAAGATTTATTGTATTCTATTTGTTCTATTGTTAATAGTTTTCTTTCTTCGCTTTTGAAAGAAGGGTCCCCAATCATTCCTGTTGCTCCTCCCAAAACAACCAATGGACGATGTCCGCATCTTTGAAGATGAGTAAGCATCATAACACCAACCAAATGCCCAATATGTAAAGAGTCAGCAGTTGGGTCAATTCCAACATAAGCAGTTGTCATTTCTTTCATTAGTAATTCTTCAGTTCCAGGCATTACATTATGTATCATGCCTCTCCATTCTAATTCCTTAATAAAGTTATCCATTGATTTAAATTATTTTATAGTTTTTATATTCTCCAATTCTCCAGCCCGATTTTTTTTCAACCCAGTGAAGCAGTTTAGTTTTTAATCCAAAATTCTTTTTTGTTGGGTCAAAGTCAAATTTCCAGTTAAGTTTGTTTATTCTTTCTTGCATTACCTTTGGATGAGTTCCTTCAAAAATAGATAAAGAGTCAATTGTAGAATAATCAAATTGGTTAGTTTGCTTAACATTCTTTTTTATCCATTCTTCATCGTGCCAAAGTGAGTTAAAGTATTTTTGTTTCTCTTGTTGTTCAAAAGGAGGTTTAACCCAACCATAATGATAAACCCAAGCATCAATATGTTTAACGTTTAACTTTCTATCATTTTTTCTAAATCCTTGAGCATCTCTGAAAGAAGAAATGTTTTTATCTGCTCTAACTATTCTAATCTCTCTTCTGTACCATCTCCTTGAATCGCCAACAAAGTCATAGGAGCCATAAAAATGAGTGTAGTTTAGAAGTAAACCTTCAACCTTTTGGTCGTCCTTCCATTTCTCCATTGATTCTTTGATTATTGGTAAGTATTTCTCATGAATTACTTCATCTCCTTGAATATAAAATGCCCAATCTGCTTCTTTTATTTGATTGAAAGCTTTGTTTGTTTCAACTGCCAATACTTTTCCCCCTTTACGTAAGCTATCATCCCAAGTTGTATGAATTATTCTTATTTTGTTGGAGTCAATTGATTTGATTAAATCTTCAGTGTTGTCATCAGAATTTCCTAAAGCAATAATAAATTCATCACAAATAGGCAATACAGACTTAATTGACTCTACAATTGGATAGTCAAATTTTACAGCGTTTCTAATAAAGGAGAATCCTACAACTTTCATAAGTAACAAAATGCAAATATAATACTAAAATGTTTTGTCAAATATAATGAATAAAAAAAGGAGAGTAAATTTTTTACTCTCCTTGCTCCCCCTTCAGGACTTGAACCTGAGACCCCATGATTAACAGTCATGTGCTCTAACCAACTGAGCTAAGGAGGAATGTTTTTGTGTTTCTTAAAACGCGGTGCAAAGGTACAATCATTTATCACACTAGCAAATTTTTTTTCAATTTTTTTCAATTTTTTTTCTCATTTTATTGATTTACAAATAGAAAAAATAATAACTTTTGTTTTATATTTCCTGCAAACTAAAAATTAAATTAACAATATATACAGTAAAATGAATTTTATGCGTATATTTGCCGTTTAGAAATACAATTCTAATTATGAAAAGATTTATTATTATAATTTTATTTGGTTGTTTATTCCTTGGAAAGGCCGTTGCACAACCAACTGTTGTAATGGAATCCATTACAAATGTTGCATATTATGGAGCGAAACTAAATGCAAAACTTACTGTAAGTTATGGTGGTTGGACAGTAAATGGAGTAGGATTTATTTATGATACTGTTCCTATGCCAGTAATGCGACCAGGTATTCAGATTAAACATGTTGCATCTACATCAAAAATTGACTCCATTTTTACGTTTGATCTTAATACTAATACTACACCAAGTTTATTTATGATATCTGGGAAAACATATTATGTTAGAGCTTATGCAAGAAAAAGTGCAGGAGGTAATGATACAGTATGGTCAGCTCCAATGTCAGTATATATCCCATACCCAACTGCACCTACTTTAGTTATGAAACCTACAACTAACATAGAAATGTTCAAGGCAACATTAAATGCAGAACTTGATACAAATGATATTGCAACTATTCCAAGTAGAGGTTTTCTTCATTCTTTAACTAACCCAATGCCAACTATTCAATCTGGAATAAGAACTAATGTTTCAGGAGCTATTGATACTTGTCCATTAATTTATTCGGCTAATTTAATTAATCTTTTTTCAGATACTACCTATTACGTAAGAGCATTTTTGGTATATAAATATAAAAATAAAACTACAAATGATACTCTATACACCGATCCAATTAACTTCAGAACTCATGATGCATGTCAAGTTTTACCTGCAGATGTAAAGGTTGATTCAATTGATATAACCACAGCAAGAGTTAGTTTTGTTCCTGCACCTTATCAAACTCAATGGGAGATAGAATATGATTTTGCTGGACACACTCCAGGTACTGGAACGTCAGTAATAGCTACGAATGATACTGTTCTTTTGGTTGGTTTGACAGGAGGAACAAATTATTCAGTCTTTGTTAGAGCTATCTGTGCAAATTCTTTTAGCCAGTGGACAGAAATAAAAACTTTTACAACCCTTCCTCCTTTATGCGCTCCTATTTATAATTTAAGTGGTTCCAATTATACTCATTCTTCAGCTAAGGTTACATGGATGCCTGGATCAGCAACTCAAAATAGATGGGAAGTTCGTTTTGGTTTGTTCTCACAGCCACTTCCAAATAGTGGAGCAATTGTTGAGGGAGACCCATTGTTTGTATTAATTGGTCTTACTCCATTTACCGAATATAAGGTGCAAGTTAGAGCACTTTGTGGATTATACGATAGTGATTGGTCAGAGGCTTATTCATTTATTACTTTGCGACAAGGTTTAGATGATGTTCAAGATGCTATTTCTAAAGTAGAAATATTCCCTAATCCTACAAATGGAACTATATACTTTAAAGATGAGAAAAAAGAAGATGTGTCAAAAATTGAAATATGGTCTTCATTGGGAGAATTGATATATAAGTCTGATTATTTGCCAGAAACTCTAACCTTAGAACATTATTTAAAAGGCTTATATTTGGTTAAAATCTATAAAGAAGACAAGGTTCAGATTGAAAAGATAATTTTAAATTAACAAAAACAACTAATACATGTTTGCAAACATTATTTTACAAGTCCAAGAAGGAGCACCAGCTGCAGTTCAAACAGCTTCCGAAGTAGTTCAAACAGAAAAAACATTGAATATTATAGATCTTGCTGTTAAGGGAGGATGGATAATGATTGTTTTAGCAATCCTTTCAGTAATTGCAGTATATATTTTCGTTGAAAGATACTTAGCTCTTAATAAAGCTGCCAAAGAGGATAAAAATTTCATTAACAATATTAAATCATTTATTCATAAGGGTGATCTTGAAGGAGCAAGATCTCTAACTAAAAGTAATAATACTCCAATAGGAAGAATGTTAGATAAGGGACTTTCTAGAATAGGAAGACCATTAAATGACATTAATCAAGCAGTTGAAAACGTTGGCAAATTGGAAATCGCCAGATTAGAAAATGGCGTATCGATGGTTGGAACAGTCGCAGCCTTAGGGCCAAGTTTAGGTTTCTTAGGAACAGTAACAGGAATGGTTAAAGCCTTTTTTGATATGGCAGCTGCAGGAAATAACATAGATATTCAAATTCTTTCAAGTGGAATATATGAAGCAATGGTAACAACTGTTGGAGGTTTAATTGTAGGTATTATATGCAATTTCTTATATAGTATTTTAGTTAGTAAGATAAATAAAATAGTTTTCCTTTTGGAAGCAAGAACAATGGAATTTATGGACTTATTGCACGAACCTGCTTAATCCCTTATTGCCATGATTCAAACAAGAAATAAGATAGACCCTAATTTTAATTCAGCATCAATGAGTGACTTGGTTTTCTTGTTACTTATTTTCTTTATGCTGACTTCAACCCTAATAAGTCCAAATGCAATAAAAGTTCTTCTACCCAAAAGCACATCAGGACAAACCATGGCAAAGCAAAATGTAACTGTATCTATTGATACCAACTACCAATTCTTTGTAGAAAATCAACCAACACCAGAAGCAGAGCTAACGCCAACAATAGCAAACTACATAGCAAACATTCAAGATGCAACCATTAAGTTACATACTGACAAAACCGTTCCTGTTCAATACGTAGTTACAGTTATTGATGCTGTAAATAAAATAAACGCATCTACAGGACAAAAACATAAAGTTATTCTAGCAACCCAATCAGAAAAATAGATGGATATTAAAGAAAAAGACAATAAAAGGACAATAATAAGTGTAGTGGCAACAGTGTTATTTCACTCATTACTTTTATTGCTTTTAGTTGTTATGGGATTCAAATATCCTGATCCACCTCCACCTGAAACAGGCGTTGTTATGGATTTGGGAAGTCTTGAAGATGTTGGCAATGCAATGATTGGAGAACCAGGAGGAAGTGATGCCTCAAATCCTATCAATGAAATATCGGAAGGAAGCGAAAACTATGTTGCACAAAATACAGATGATGTAGCCCTATCAGCCAAACCAACAACAAAGCCCAACAATAAAGCCTCAACAAAAGAAACAACACAACCCACAAAAGAAGAAACCATTAACCCTAATGCTCTATTCCAAAAAGGGAAAGTAAAGAATACTGGCTCAGGAGAAGGCTCCGGAAAGGGAGATGGAAAAGGAGACGGTAGTAATGGAGGAGGAGGAATAGGGAGTGACGGCACTGGATCAGGTCATACATTCTCATTAGCAGGAAGAGGTTCCAAAAGTTTAGGCCTTCCGCCTTCCAAAACAGATGAAGTAGGTTCAATAGTTGTAACAATTTGGGTAAATCAACAAGGAGAAGTTGTAAGAGCAGTTTCAGGAGCAAGAGGAACAACAATTGACAACCGTTCTTTGTGGCGTCATTGCGAAACAGCAGCAAGAAACTCTAAGTTTTCAGCATCTCCAGGAGCACCAGAGGAGCAAAAAGGAACAATAACCTATAAGTTTAGAAGATAAACCCTAAACAAAAAATTTTCAAATTTCTTTTAGTATTTTTCTCTATAAATCCTATTTTCTTACAATAAGGAGATAGAAAAATAAAACCTTATTTCAGCAAATTAAAACTTCGTTTCAGTAAAATAAAACGAAGAAAGAAAAAATTAAAACAGCGTTTCAGTAAATTAAAATAAGGAGTTAGTAAAATGAAATAAGAAGTTGGATAATTAAAGTAAAAATTCATTGTTGTCCGGTAAAAAA
>DHDW01000052.1:0-223 GCA_002399565.1 Bacteroidales bacterium UBA4866
TTCTTTCTTCGTTTTAATTTATCCAAACAAGGTTTTATTTTTCAATAGCAAACATTATCCGCAAAAAACTCTTTTCTTAATCAAAAACATATTTTCCCTCTAAAAATATATAGTTTTTTGAGCCATTTTGGGTGGGAAGACAGTAAATTCATCTTAATTTTAAATCGCTGAAAACGAGCATACAAATATTTTATTGTCACTTTTCAGGTTAGATTATTTGGTA
>DHDW01000052.1:386-11751 GCA_002399565.1 Bacteroidales bacterium UBA4866
TCGTCGGGCTCATAACCCGAAGGCCGTAGGTTCGAGTCCTACCCCCGCAACAAAGGTTAATTATAATTGTTGAGAATGGGACAGCTTTCGGGTTGTCCCTATTCTTTTTTATATAACTTCACACTAATTTTTAATCTAAAAATTAGATACAATACAATAATTCACGTATTTTTGCACTTTATTTTACAATTTTAATAGTATGAGTACAGAACTTTCTGAACAAGAGATATTACGCCGTCAAGCGACTGAAGAGATGCGTAAATTAGGTATTAACCCCTATCCTGCCCCACTTTATGAAGTAAATGCTAAAACCACAGAGATTTTAGAAAAATTCCCTCAAGACAATTCACTATTTCAAGAAGTAAGTATTGCGGGAAGAATTATGTCTCGTAGAATTATGGGGGCTGCTTCATTTGTTGTTATTCAAGATAGCATTGGAAAGATTCAGCTTTACATTAAACGAGATGAAATTTGTCCAGAGGAAGACAAAACAATGTACAATACTGTTTTCAAGAAACTTTTGGATATTGGAGATATTATTGGAGTTAAGGGTTATGTTTTTGTAACTCAAATGGGAGAAACATCAATTCATGTTAAAGAATTAACCGTTCTTTCAAAATCAATTCGTCCACTTCCAATTGTTAAGGAAAAGGATGGAGTTGTTTATGATGCTTTCACCAATCCAGAACAAAGATATCGTCAACGCTATTTAGACTTAATTGTTAATCCTTCTGTAAGAGAAGTGTTTCTTAAAAGAACAAAGATAATAAACACAATGCGTGATTTCTTCAATGAGAAAGGATATCTTGAAGTAGAAACACCTGTTCTTCAAAACATACCTGGAGGTGCAGCAGCAAGACCATTTATAACACATCATAATGCACTCGACATTCCTCTTTACCTAAGAATTGCAAACGAATTATATTTAAAACGTCTAATTGTTGGAGGGTTTGAAGGGGTTTATGAGTTTTCTCGTAATTTCCGAAATGAAGGAATGGATAGAACACATAACCCTGAATTCACTTGTATGGAAATATATGTTGCCTTTAAGGATTATTTCTGGATGATGGATTTTACCGAAGAAATGATTGAAAGAGTTGCAATAGCAATTAATGGAAAAACAAAGGTTGATTTAGGAGACAAAGAAATAGACTTTAAACGCCCATACAGAAGAGTGAAGATGAGTGAAGCCATTTTGGAACACACAGGTTATGATATTACAACTATGAGTGAAGAGGATTTATTCGCAGCTTGTAAGAAGATGAATATTGAGGTAGATAGCACAATGGGTAAAGGAAAACTAATAGATGAAATCTTTGGAGAAAAATGTGAACATCACTATATTCAACCAACATTTATCTACGATTACCCTAAAGAAATGTCTCCACTAACAAAAGAGCATCGTGAGAATAAAGACCTAACTGAACGTTTTGAACTATTTATTAACGGAAAAGAATTAGCAAATGCTTATTCAGAACTAAATGACCCAATTGACCAACTTGACCGTTTCCAACAACAACTTCAACTTCAAGAAAGAGGAGATGATGAGGCTATGTTTATAGACTATGACTTTGTTAGAGCTTTAGAATATGGAATGCCACCAACATCAGGAATGGGAATAGGTATTGACCGTTTAACTATGTTTATGACAAATACACCTTCAATTCAAGATGTTCTTTTCTTCCCTCAAATGAAACCAGAAAAGCAAGTAGAGGAAAATCAATAAAAACAAACAAAGATAAAACTCAAAACAAATGAATAATAGAGCAAGGACTCCTTTAATTATTGCTATTTCTTTAATTATTGGAATAGTTTTAGGATATTATATAATACCAAGTAAGGAGTCTAAGGCTACATTTGTTTCTTCCTCCAAAACTGCCCTTGCTCAAAAATTTGCCTATATAATGGACTTGATTGAGGATGATTATGTAGATGAGATTGATTTTGATTCAATTTCTGACAATTTCATACTTTCATTCCTTCAACAGTTAGACCCTCACTCAACATATTTGACAACAAGCCAATTTAAAACAGAGCAGGAATCACTTGATGGAGGCTTTGAAGGAATTGGAGTTCAGTACAGAATAATTGACGACACAATTGCAGTTATACAACCCGTTAAGGGTGGTCCTTCTCAAAAGGCAGGAATAATGGCTGGAGATAGAATTGTAACTATCAACGACACCCTTTGGGCAGGAAAGAAGATAGACAATAATGATGTTATGCAACTTCTTAAAGGCAAAAAAGGGAGCAAAGTTAAGCTGGGGATTAAACGTCAAGGCATAGGAAAACTTATTGCTTTTGAAGTCAGAAGAGATATTATCCCTACTTATAGCGTGGATTATTTTGGGATGATAGATAGCAAAACAGGATATATTCGTCTTAGTCAATTTTCTCAAACAACATCCGAAGAAGTAAATAGAGCATTAAACGATTTACTTAGAAGAGGGATGAAACAATTGGTATTTGATTTAAGAGGAAATGGAGGAGGATATTTGGAACAAGCCTATAAGGTTGCTGACGAATTCCTTCCTGCTGGAGACTTAATTGTATATACTCAAGGAAGAAAAAGAGATAGAAATGATTTTTTTGCAACTCGTGGAGGAATGTTTGAAAAGGGCAAATTGATAATATTGATTGATGAGCTTTCTGCCTCTGCAAGTGAAATTGTAAGTGGGGCAATGCAAGACAACGATAGAGCAATGATAATTGGAAGAAGAACATTTGGTAAAGGATTAGTTCAAGAACAAAAACTATTACCCGATGGCTCTGCAGTGAGGATAACTGTTTCACGATATCATACTCCTTCAGGAAGAAGCATACAAAGACCATATATTTCTGGAAACCCTGACCAATACTTTGAAGACTTTATTAATCGTTATGCCACAATGAGCAAGGGCGACAAAGACACAATTGCACATCCAGACAGTTTGAAATTCAAAACAAAGAAAGGAAGATTTGTTTATGGAGGTGGCGGTATTGAACCAGATATTGAATTACCATACTATAATTATAAGAAATCAGAATTCTACACTCAAGTTTTAAGAAAAGGACTTCTCTATAAGTATTGTTTTGACTATGTTGACAAACATCGTAATATATTTAAGAAATATAGCGATGGAGATGACTATATGCAAAACTTTAATGTAGAGCAAGGACTATATGAATCGATGATTGAATATGCAATTAAGAATGGAGTAAAAGAAGAAATTCCAAAGGGTAAGGAAAAGGCTGAAATTATGCTTTTGATGAAAGCCTATATTGCTCAATCACTTTACGAAGATAAATACTATTATTCAATATTCCTTAAGCTTGATGATGACTTGCAAAAAGCTATTCCTTATTTTGGGTATATCAATTAATGGTTAATTATCTGAATCAGGATTTACAAGATTTTGGGATTGACTTGATTTTCTTAATTAATTCTTTTCTTAATATCCTATAAATCCTCTAATCCTGAATTATCGGCTTGCCGCTTTGCTTGCAAAGAATCCTGATTCAGACAAAGAAAGAAACACCTAAACAATCCCCTTAGTATTGAACTCTATTTCTAAAGTCGTCTCTTAATTCATATTTTAGGTCTTGCAGCATTGAGGCTTTAACTGCAATGGTGAAGTTCCATCCTTGACGGAAACCAAAAGGCACCCAGTTCATTCTCATTTCCCAGCAATGCAAATCTCTATAAAAGTCTATTGAAGTATAGGTGTAGTCTTTATTGATAAAGTCGTATCCTGAGGTTAAGCCAATCTTCCATTTAGGAGTAAGGTTTATATCGCCCTTAAGAGTGAAAACAGCTGATTTATTAGTTTCATATCCTGCAATTGCCATCACAAAAGAACTTAACTGACTATATGTTAGTCCAAGATTTAATGTCCAAGGAATGGTAAAATCAACTTCATGACCTAAAACTTCATTAGGGTTAACAAAAGGAGAATAGCTCATTTGACTTGGAGAAACAAAATCTTTGCTTTTCTCATTATTATTTGTACTTGGCTTGTTTCCTTTGCCAGTTAATTGCCATGAAAGATTTAAATCCCATTGAGAGTTTTGACGTTTAAACAAACGATTTTCTGTATTTATTAGCAATTGATTGGTCAAACGTCCTAATGAATCCATTGCATAAGGAGTGAAGGAGGCAGAGAAATTAATTATTAACTTCTTAAACAAGGTTGTTCTTGCATTTAAGCGTAAAGGCTGCCAATTAACTGAGTCTTTTGCAAGGTCGTAGCCTGTGGATAGGTTTAGGCTTTCCAAAAGAGTTATTTTAGTTGCTCCTTCAACAGTGTCTTTGGATGATTTAACTTTAATTTCTAAATTATTACCTATTGAAAAACCAACAACTCCCGACTGCCCATTGGGTGGAGAGCCAAACATTCCATCCTCTGTCTTTGAATAGTAAACCTTATTATTATTCTTATCTAAATAGAAATCGTAGAAACCAAGTGATGGATTGGAAAAATCGGGCGTAAAGGTAAAACTAATGGCAGGGTTTATAACGTGTCTAATTGCTTTCAGGTATCCCTTCTTGAAGGTAAACATTCCATAAATGCGAGTGTTAAGATTGGAAGAAAAGTTTGCATCCCTGTTGGCAAAAAAGCCCATAATAGTATCTTTCAAAACAGCAACTTGATTAGTGTCCATAGGGTCAAGTTTTTTAGTGATATAGTTAAGATACCATCTTTCGGTGTAGTTGATTGAGTTTGTCCAGTTAAGATGTTTTAAAACTTTAATATTGCTTTGGATTGGGATGGAGTGTTGCATTCCATTCTTCATATACTTTACAATATCTTTAGAAAGTAAAAGCGAGTCGTAGGTGTTGATGTTATTTGTTAGACTTGTACGATATGAAACTGAAATATCTTCATACCATCTTGTTTTTCCTTTCATTTTCTTCCTTCTCAAAGGGTAGAATTGCGATGTGGAAAGAGAGATTGAAGGTAAATCCAAGCTAATTGCTTTTGTATTGGCATTATAAACCTCTCCAAAATTGGCAGTGAAGGAGACCTTTTCTCCAAAACGAGTGGAATAGGCAATACTTGATGTTGTTGTGTTGTTGAAATAATCGCTTGTGCTAACTGCATACTGATTGAAAGTGCTACTTACCAAGTTAACATTGGCTGAGAAATTTCTATAAGGATGCGATTTAGAATCTTGATTATGTGTCCAACGAAAACGGAAGTCAGTTTGTTCATTATAGCTTGGAGTGTTGCTAATACCTGTTTTGTTTACTTCATAACGCAATTCAAATCCTCCTCTATATTTATATCTCTTGGCATAGCTTGTTTTAAGGTTTCCTGCCCAACTCATATTGGTGTAAACATCGGCTTGAAGAGATAAATCAACATAATCGCTAATTGCAAAATACCATCCAATATTTCTAAGGTAGTATCCCCTATTTTGAGCATATCCATAGGTAGGCATTAGAAAACCTGATTTCTTTTGACTTGTGAAAGGGAAGTATCCAAAGGGAATTGCCAAAGGAAGTGGTATATCCATAATTGTAAACCAAGCAGGACCAGTAACAATTTTATCTTGAGTTACTACTTTTGCTTTATTGAAGTTTATTGCAAAATGAGGATGTTCCAAATCGCAGGTTGTAAACTGTCCTCCCTTAATAAACATTATCTTATCATCAACTTTCTTAACTTGAGTGCCATGCAAATAACCCTCTCCCTCTTTGGTAAAAACTCCACTAATCAATCCTTTCTTTGTTTCAATATTATAGTCAATTACCTTTGCATTATATTCTGCACCATTATCCTTAAATTTTGGATGTTGAGTCATATTCTTCAATGAGTCTTCTGTTCCTTGAGCATGCAACTCTTTTGTTTTAAAACCAATGGTTATCTCTCCTGCCTCCAATTCTGTTTTACCCATCACTATTTTTGAATTATTGTAAAGGAAAACTTTTTTGGAGTCTAAATCAATTGCTATTGAGTCTTGTGCAGAATAGTTTACTCTTTCATCGAAGGTTTTCTTTCGCTTTTTAGTTTTTATTGAGTCATTTTTTAATAATGTGGAATCACCAATTGAAACTAAAGAATCAATGCTTGAGGAAAGAATATTATTGGGTATTGTATCTGTTTGATTTTGTGAATAGCAGCAAAATGGGAAAATGCATAATAACATTAGCACATAAATAAAATTTAGTGGATTAATTATGTAAAAATGTTTTTTCAAGTTGCTATTTCTTCTAATTTATCTATCTTTGTAAACGAATTTGCAAAAATAATGTTTTATTCCCATAGTTGAAGAATAAAGAGAAAACTAAAATAAATTTGATATTCAAAAGATGAGAAGACTATTAATTATACTACTACTTTCAATTATTATTTTACCATATAGTTTTGCTCAAGAAACAAGTTCATCGAGGCTATCAAAAGTTGTTATTGACCCTGGACATGGTGGCGACAAACCTGGAGCAAAAGGCAAAAGAAGTTTGGAAAAAGATATTAATCTTGCTGTAAGCTTGAAATTGGGGGAGCTAATAAAGAATCATCTTCCAGAGGTTAAGGTTGTATATACAAGAACAAAGGATGTTGATGTTGATTTAATTAAACGCTCTCAACTTGCAAACAGAGAAAAGGCAGATATTTTTATTTCCATTCACTGCAATGCTGCCAAAAACCCTTCTGCTTGCGGAACTGAAACCTTTGTTATGGGGCTTGCAAAATCACAAGCTAATATTGAAGCTGCAAAGAAAGAAAATGCTGATATCTTAACGGAAGCCAACTATGCTGAAAACTACGATGGCTTTGACCCCAACTCTCCCGAATCAAACATATTTTTTGCTCTTTATCAAAATTCCTACTTAGAACAAAGCCTTTCCCTTGCCGACAAAATGCAGAAGCACTACACTTCCAATACAAAACTTTTTGACAGAGGAGTTAAACAAGCTCCCTATTTGGTTCTCTACAAAACTTCCGTTCCGGCAGTACTTACTGAAATAGGATTTATTTCAAACGAAAGGGAGGAGAAATATCTCAACACAGAAAAAGGACAATATGAAATAGCTGCTTCAATCTTTCAAGCAATTTTAAACTACAAAGCCAAAATGGAGGGGAGAAAGATTACCACTCCATCAATTGCTGAACTAATTCCTCAAAAGGTTATAAGAGATGAACAAGAAAGGATTAAGAAAGAAGAAGAGGAAAGAAAAATTAAAGAGGAGCAAGATAGAATTGCTCTTGAGAAACAAAAGGAAATAGCGGCTCAACAGAAAGAAAAAGAGGCAAAAGAAACGGACTCAATTGAAAGTAAAGAAGGAACCAATGGAGTGGTATATAGAGTTCAGGTTTTTGTGGATAAAGAAAAGCTATCTAAAGAGGACTCAAGACTAAAGGAATTGGAAGAGGTTTGGATATATAATGATAATAAGATGTGGAAATATACCTCTGGTTACTTTAACAACTTCAATCAAGCTAATCAATATAGAAACATTCTTAAGGATAAAGGATATAAAGATGCCTTTGTAGTAATATTCCATAAGAACAAAAGAATATCACTTGAGAAAGCAAAAGAATTAGAAGAACAATTTAATAAATAAATATCGTGAAAATAAAAACAGAGTATAAAATAGGTATAATAGGTTTAGTATCTATTTTAGTGCTATATTTTGGTGTTTTATTCCTTAAAGGACAAGACCTGTTTAATGTAGAAACAAACTATTACGCAGTTTTTGATGATGTTTCAGGGCTTTATAAATCCAATTATATATATCTTAATGGTATGAAGGTTGGCTACATTAAAGACATTAAGAGCATTGACACTAAGGCAAGCAAGTTTGTTGTTTGGATAGCAGTTAATAGTGATATAAAAATTCCTAAAGACTCAAAGGTAATGATTTTCTCCTCCGATTTGCTCGGTTCCAAAGCCCTGAAGATAAATATGGGTATTAGGGACGATGTATTTAAAAGAAGGGACACAATTGCCTCAGCAAAGGAAACAGGGATGATTGACCAGTTGGCTGACAACATAACTCCAATTGTTGTGAAACTAAACAGCGTTATTACCAATTTAGACACATTGATTGTTGGGGTAAATAATATCTTAGACCATAAAGCTCAGCAAGATGTTAAGGCAAGTCTTGAGAACATTAAGCAACTAACTCAAAATATTGAAAATATTACAGTTAAAGTGGATGGTTTAATGGATAAGGAAAAGAATAAGATTGATGCAATACTAACCAATGCAGAAAGCATAACCAATAACTTCAAGCAAAATAATGATAAGCTAACTAATGCCATTAATAATTTCAGCAATATTAGCGACACTATAGCAAAAGCCAATTTGGGTAAGACCATTAGGGAAACCAACGAAAGCTTAACATCTCTTTCTAAGGTGATGCGTTCTATTGAAAAAGGAGAAGGAAATGCAGGTTTATTACTTAAGGACGACAAACTCTATAAGAACTTGGAAAGTTCAACTAAAAAATTAGATGCCTTAATTGAAGATATTAAACAAAATCCAAAACGCTATTTGAAGTTTAGTGTGTTTTAACCCACTTTTGACAAAGGGATAGAGAATTTGAAATCACTACCCTCTCCCAACTTACTCTCAATCCATATTCTGCCTCCTTGTTTTTCCACAAGCTCTTTGCAAATGGAAAGTCCTATTCCTGTGCCTTTTTCTCCATTAGTACCTATGGTTTTGAATGACTGCAACGGATTCCAAATTGAATTAAGATTCTCCTGAGAAATTCCAATCCCCTTATCGGAAACAGTGATTATTATATCATCCTCAAGCATATTTTTATAAATATTCACTTCCGTATTTGGCTTAGAGAATTTAATGGCATTGGAGATTAAATTTCTTAGAATTGTTTTAGTTATATTAGGGTCTACAAATAATTTCCTATCATCCTCAAAACTATGACAAACAAGCTTAATATTCTTATCCTTAGCAATTATATTAGAAGCATGGATAACCTCATAACAAATTTCATTAAAATTTACTTCCTTAGGAGAGAAAACAATCTGACCACTTTGCGATTTGAGCCATAGCAATATATCCTCCAACATCTCATAAGTTTTGTTTGAGGTATCATTAATAACCCCTAAATGCTCTTTTATTGTGTCAATATCAAAATCATTAATATTTTCAAGCAAAAAGGACGAAAAGCCAATCAGGGAAGTAAATGGACTCTTAAGGTCGTGAGCCAGAATACTGATGAACTTATCCTTATCGGAATTCATAATATTTAATTCCTTAGAATATTTAATCAATTTCTCCTCAGCCTTCTTCCTTTCAGTTATATCAGAATAGGTTATAACAACCCCATAACCTTCAATATTCAAAGGGATAACATCAACATTTAACCATATAACCTCTTTACCTTTTCTGGCAAACCCCATTACAACATTTGAAACAGGCTTCTTATTCTCCAAAGCCCAAACTCCAGGCAAATCCTCATTTTTCATTGGAGTATTGTTAGAATCAACAACTTCCCAATCCGTAACACTCAAATCCATTTGCAAATGCTCTTCTTTAGTAATCCCCAAAATTTTATCCGAAGCCTCATTGCAATCAATAATATTGCCCCTATTGTCAGTTATTGAAATACCCACCTCAACAATATCAAATATTGCTTTGAATTTAATTTGATTCTCTAAATACTCCTTATTTAACTTGTTAAGAATAATATTTTTGCTCTCAAGGTTAATCTTATGCTCCGAAAGTTCGTGATTTAACAGCGTCAATTTCTCTTTAGTTTCTGTAACCTCCCTTAGTGAACCTAATATATATTTATAGAATAAACCAATGGAATAAATTATCAATAAGCCAATAACAGAATATAGAGAAATTGCATTTAGCCAAGGATATAAGCTATAATTGAAAATATTAAAGTCAAAACTCCTTTCAATAATTCCATTAAGAAGCAATACACCCATAATCGAATAACCAAGGATTGAAGCAATAGCATAATAAATACCTGTTCTCCATCCATAAAGAATAGTTATTATTAAAATACCTATAATGCTTTGAATATTACCCCCTGAAAGACTAAAGATAGAAGTTCCAATCAATCCAAAGGCAACCGAAACAACAGCAACTGAATGAGCCTTAAACTTTAAAGAGAATTTCTTTCTTGAGAAGAAAAGGAATAAAATAATAAATAACTCAACTAAATAAATCGTATAATAATTCTCCCATCCATAGTCAAATAACCTAATTGTGGAGAATATTACAATTGGGAGGATAAGAATAGATATAGATAAAATTGCAGAGTTGATAACCTTCTCCCTTAAAAAATCTAAGTCAATTCCATACTTTTTCATATCTCAAAATTACATGACTAATATACATCCTACACTAATAAATAAAAGAGATAAAGCAGGTAAAGGAGGAATAAAAAATAGCATTGAAAGAGCATTATTCAATTAGTTTTCAGATGACAAAAGTATAATATTAATTTGAAAGAAAAAAATATTCGATAAAGAAAATAAAAAAATCAATACCTTTTTAGTTTAAAAATTTACATTTTTTCTTTTACATTTATTGCTAAAAAAGATAAGACAAAAAAGAAAGGCAACCCAATTAAGGATTGCCCATACTTTTCACATTCTTGTAAGAATCAGGATTTACAAGATTTTAGGATTAGTAGGATTTCAAACTAAGAATTAATTAAAAAATCAAGTAAATCCCTTAATCCTGCAAATCCTGATTCTGACAAAAAATCCTGATTCTGACAAAAAGACTACCTTTGCTTACGGAGCTACAACTTCTTCAGCAGGCAATACCAAACCCTTTGGCATTGGGTTACGATACTCGTAATAAGCTGCTTTTAACTTGTTCTTAAAGCGAACATTTGGTTTGAAATTCACTTTAATCCCTCTAATGGTTGAAGCATCAACTTCTTCAGCAGTATCCATAGCCTTAGCCTTAAGATAAGGAGTGAAGTTACCAAGCTGATCCAATTGAACGGTTGTGCCATTCATGGTTTCTTCAGTGATAACCATTTGCAAAGCTCTAAGGGCTGAAAGAATATCATTCTCAGCCAATGAAGAAGCTCCAGCAATTCTCTCAATCAATTGCTCTTCAGACATAATCCCATTGCGTGAGATAACAGCAACAAATTTTTCACCTGGGTTAGTCCCCACAGCAATTTTCTTCTTAATGGAAGTCCAATTCATCATAAACATTCTGCGATTAACCTTAATATCATCGACGAGGTTTTTAAGTTTTACATAATTGTGGATTTTTGGAATAATATTTTCCTCAATCTCACCTTACAAAGATACAAAATCTTTTTGATATATAATACTTTAAGTGTATTTTTTTGCAGTATTTTTTAGTTAAATAATGTTAAATATTGCCTTTTAGAAAAAACCCAATCATAATTAAAAATATGTCCTTTATATTTTTA
>DHDW01000052.1:11966-16893 GCA_002399565.1 Bacteroidales bacterium UBA4866
ATGTCCTTTATATTTTTCATTATGATTGATGGTTGTTTAGGGTTTAGGGTTTAGGGGTTTGTCTGAATCAGGATTTATAAGATTAAGGGATTGATAGGATTTTCAATAAAGAGACCAATCAAGAGACTAATCAAGCAAATCCTCAAATCCTGATTCTGATTAATTAACCCTTAAAAAGTAGTCTGCCAAATCCCAACCCTTTTCTTTTTGTTCTTTACTTAGTAGCATATTAAATTTTTCATAAGGTTTTAGATTTAAGTTTAAATTTTGGTTTATATCTTTTATTTTTCCTTCCCATTCTACTATTTTATCACTATCGGCAATAACTAATACTTTTCTACCTCTTAGAGAATGGCAAACATTTTCTGAAAGCATTTCAGAGCCTCCTGTTGCTAACCAAATGGAGTCAGGAAAATAGATTGAACAAATAATTGCGGTCTTTTCTCCTTCAACCAAAAATACATTCCTATTAGGATATTTTGTTAATAGGTGTTCGCCAAACAAACAACGAGTAAATTTCCAATCTTCACTAATCATTCCTTGCTTTTTCAACTGAGAATGCACCCAAGAAACTCCACTTTTAACTCTCTTACCTGTTTTTGGATTATATTGCATTATCTTACCACTTCTAATTCTATTCTCTTTATCTATATACCAATAAATTACACTATTATCCTTTGTCATTCCTAATTGATAATCTTCTAATATCTGCTTTAATTCTTCTTCATCAAAGATAGATTTTAGGAATGTACCAAAGTTAGAGGCTAACCCAAGAGAAAGTTTTAGGTATTTTGGGTTGATATAGTTTATTGGTTTAGGTGTTGAGGGGTTGAGGGGTTTAGGTGTTGAGGTGTTGAGTTTTTCACTTTCTTTAAACTCCACAAAACTACTCCCACAATGATAACAATGACCAACTTCTTTTGTCCTATTCCATGAAAAGCAACGTTTCTTTTGATTAATTGGCTTCCTTTTATGCGAGCAAGCAGGACATTGAGTGTAAAATTCCCCTATACCTGAAGGAATAAAGACCTCATATTTATTTTTATCTTCTATATTGTATAATTCCATGATTTATAAGCTTTTAATTCTAAAATATCTAATATCTAAATATCTATTACTATATATATTGATTAGATAATAATAATCTATGAATATTACCCCTACAAGAGTAGGGGAATATTACATATTTTCAACCTTAGTTTTTATTACTATTATTAATTTCTTTAATAAGGTAAGAAACTTGTGATTGACTAAATTTCCTATCTGGGAAATCTTCTCTTAGCAACTCCGCAATTTCTGTTTGCCTTATGGTAGGATTGGAGAACCTATAGGCTATAATCTTTTCTTTTATTGCCTCTGTCATATCTTTCTTATGGACAGACATATGAATAGTATTACTTGGTGCTTTTTCTCCGTTATGAGTAAAGGTAAGAGTTTCAGTATCCATCCTCAACAAATAAGCCTCTTTCAAAAATTCTTGACTTTCATAGTTAGCCTTAATTGGAGTAAACCAAACAGCATTAGGCTCATCAACATGCCAACGCATTTCAACAACAGCTCTTGGCTTATCACAGAAAGCACGTGTTCCACTCAAATCCTCCTTTGAGGGTGCTTTGTCGAGTGTGTACTTACGTTTATGATGAATACATACAATAGCACAATCATACTTTGCAGCAATCAACGAAAGCTTATTTAAGTACTCTCTAACAACATTATTATCATTCATTGAGCCCAAAATATCATCTTGAGGAGTGTCAATAAAGATAACATTATATTTCTTGCTTGGCATTAGTTTGTTTAATGCATCAACAACACCATTATCACAACAAGAAATTACATCAAAGACAGGATTTTCAATAGTTCTAAAAGGCTCAAAGAATACGTTTTGTTTTTGTAGAAGAGTCTTAGTATGACGTTCATTATCTTCTGTAATTGCAAATGTAACACTTCTTTCATCATCCTCTAATCCAATTTTAAATCCAAGATATTCTTCCATTCCGTAAGCAATTGCAAAAGCTAAACATCTAATGAACGTGGATTTACCGCACGAGGAATCACCATATATCAAAGATAGCTCACCTTTTGGGAAAAATTTATCCAAAACATATTGAATAGGCTCAAAAGGAGAATTAATAAGCTCAGTTACAGATGATATTTTAGCCCCAAATTCAGCATTCGTATCTGTTTTTTCAAGCTCAGAGCTTTCAGCCTCTTTCTGCATCCTTTCAAACTCCTTTTGAATATCATCATACCCCTTTTGCCTATTCCCATAAAGGGCATTAGCATTTTTGAGCCTTTCAAGATTTTTTTGCTTTTGAGCCTCTTTCTCCAAAGCCCTTTCCATTTCAATCTCTTCAACAAACTTATCGTCGAAAGTAACCTTAGGGAGCTTATACTCCCCATTATTACCTTTTTGATTGTTTTCACTTGCTAATTGTGGATTAGCGTTTTCATTTGTTTCCATATTTTGTGAATTCTTATTCATTATAACCTCCTTTTTCTTCAAATTTCTCAAAATTATTAAATCTATACTCACATTTAATACATTGTAAGTTGGTACTGTTAAAACAATACTCTTCATCGTAATTGTCGCAAGCATGTTTAATTAAACTCACTCCAAAATAAGATTGAATTGAAGCTATATTAGCATTGTAAGAACTACGAAGATTTTTCTTAAATCTCTTGCTCTTGAAAGCCCTTTTGATAGCTATTTGCTTTAACTTCTTCATTTCCTTCAAGTAAGCTTCAAAGTCGAAGCTAAGAGCATAGTAATAGTCGTAGATAGGCTCAATCTCCCATTCATTGTTAATTTCATTAACCCAACCATATTTTCCATTTTGCAAAGCACTTTCTTTTAGTAGGTAGCTTTGTCTTTTATTTCTATTTTGCATAAAACTGCCATTTTAAAATTAATAAATAAATCTCCAATCAAGGAAGAGGGTTTTATCTCCATTAATCAAAAAGCTATGTACATCTTGCTTTTTCAACTAACTTAGATAAGAGTAGCTACTTCTTACCCTCTTTCCTTTTTCAAAGAGCCAAATTCAAAACAAGAACTTTTCTTGATGTTTGACACGGCAAAGATATAGCCACAGATAGGATGTATATCAATAAATTGACAACAAAAAACCCACTCTTACAAAGGGTGGGGAAAGGGTGGATTTTATGCTAAGTTGTAATAAATACAAAGGAAGTCCTAAGGGTGGATTATTTTGTATATTTGATATGATTCATTCCCACAACTTATTTTACTTTTGGGCGTAGGTTTAATAGGTTTTTTTCTTACATCAACAAACCAACAATTTATTTTCTTTCTTGGGAAGCACAGAGTATCATTGAGTGAATTTTCTTCCTTTTGAACAATCTCAGAAATAAAGATTTCAAATTGTACATATGTCGATTTCCATATTATTTTATCTTCTATCTCATCCCTATAACCAAAACACGAAAGGAATAAATCTAAATCACATGAGATATATTTATTCTTAACTAACTCATTGAAAATTCTTATTAATTCTGTTTCTGAAAATTTAGTTTTTAATATTTCTCTTGTTTCTTTAATAGTTTTCTCTTCCTTGGAATCTTTAATATCTGTCTCTATTTTAGAAACAGGATAATACATCTCTTTTGTATGACCTATATATGTAGTATTTATTTCAAATTCCTTATCATCTACTTTTCCAATTAATTTATCATTAATATAATTATCAGGATTTTTTTTTCGTTCTTTACATAATATTTCTATTTGTTCATTTAATTGTTTTGTCTCCCACTCAATTTTTTTGAAGTCAATATCTATAAATATACTTTTAAGAAAAGAATTCAATTTATTTTCATTTTCTTTTTTTTCTAATTCATTTTTGGTAATTCCTAATGTTTGATGTAGTGTATCGATAATAATATCTACCATTTCATCGATAATTTCTTTCTGTTCATCAGTAATAGGATTGCCAAAATTTAAAAACTTTATCATTCTTTTTTCAAGAAACATTTCAATACTTTCGAAAAAAAAGTTGTTATAAGAAATATATTTTTTTAAACCTTTACTTTCACCTTCTAAAGTTTCTACAATAATACAGTCAACTATAGTTTCTTTAATATCACATATAGCCGTTAAAAAATCACACTCATTTTCAGTACAATATTCAAGAATCAATTTCTTTCTATAATAAATTTCTTCGTTTAAACTATCATTCCATATATTAATAATATCTTTCTCTTGTTCATTTTTTAAAGGTATAAATAGAGGACAATAAGACTCTTTTTCTTCTTCCATAATATAAATATATTTAATGTCGCTAAATTACAAAGAATAATGATAAGTGTATGTTATTTTTTAAATTTTTTGACAATTTATTTCTTTATTCCATTTATTATTGTAAGTTTGCAGTGTTCAAAAATAATGAATTTGGTTGTAAAACAATACATTTAATTTAATTTAATATGAATTCAAACACATTACAATTTAGCGAAAAGGAAGTAATTATTGATTTCTCAAAAAAGGAAGTACATGAATCTATATTGAGTATGTTTAAGCATTTTCCTAACAAATATATACTTAGAGAGAATGATATTAATGATGTCTTTTATACATATCATTTCCCAATATCAAATAATATTAATCCTTCAATTGCTGATATTAGTTTGGAAGAAATTTCAGAGAATAAAACTAAGATTAAAATTAAAGTATCTAATGCATATGGTTCACAATCTTCAATATCTATATTAGAAGGCGTAGCTCATGATTATTTAAATGTACTAAGTAAAATGCTGAAAAAAGAGGATATTGAGATTATTAAACAGACGACCAATGCAGGAACAGGATGTATGGTAGTTGCATTAATATTTATAATATCTTCTATTTCTATTGTCTTTTTTATTTAAAGTACTATTGAAGTTCCGTCGTGCGGGATTTCCGACTCCCGCA
>DHDW01000054.1:0-2805 GCA_002399565.1 Bacteroidales bacterium UBA4866
ACAAGCCAAAGAATTTATTAGTGCACTTAAAAACGATGAAAAGGAAGAATCCTCACCACGACAAAAAGGAATTATCCTTCATAATCTCCTTTCAAAAATAAATACAAAACAAGATATAGAAAAAACCATTGAAACCTCAGCTCAAAAAGGAGAGATAGTAAAACCCGAAAAAGACTATTATAAGAGTATTGTTGAACAAATGCTTTCCACAGAGCAAGCATCCGTTTGGTTCTCTTTAGAAAATAAGATTTTGAATGAAATAGATATTATTGTAAAAGAGGAAGGACAAATAACAACCAAACGTCCCGATAGGCTAATGATAACAAAAGACAATGAAATAATCTTAGTTGATTATAAATTTGCCAAAACAAAGAAAAACATAAATCAATATTCATCTCAAATAAAGACCTACGAGCAATTAATAAAACAAATAGGTTTTAATAAAATACAATCCTACCTATGGTTTGTAAACTTCAATGAATCTCAAATATCTTCTGAAATTGTTGAAGTAAAATAAAGCCAAGAAGATAAACGTTGATTATTTGTTTGCAAGAATTTTTTCTTGAGATAGTTGAAGTAAAATAAATATTGTAATTTTGTACATGAAATAATAGGAGTTATTGATGAAGATTTTTGGGAAGATAATATTAGTACTGTTTTTGTTTTTTTTATCATTAAATGTTAATGGTCAAAGTTCTTATTTTGTTGATTCTACTTTCGTTACAATGTGCGAAAATGAGTCCTTTACCAACGACCGTTTTGATAGAGTTACAGTAGATTCAATGATTGTAGTTCGCGATTCAGCAACTAATCATGCAATAAGCGGAATTGATAAACTACTAATTTGCACAATAATGCCTGATGGAACAGATATTGACAGTGTTTTTTATTTAATCGTTACTTTTAATCCAGTTTACAATTTCACAATTTACGATACAATTTGCGAAGGAGAGGTTTACAGTAGTTATGGTTTTAATGAGCGAGTAACGGGTTTTTATACTCAAAATTTGCAAACTATTATGGGATGTGATAGTATTGTTAATCTTAATTTGATTGTTGGAGAAAAGTATAATGATACAATCTTTGCAGATATTTGCAAAGGAGAAATATATAATCAATTTGGATTTAATGAAATAGAGCAAGGGTTTTATACTCATTCTTTCCTAAGTCAATATGGCTGTGATAGTGTTGTAAATCTATCTTTATTGGTATATGAGCCTTATTACGATACAATTTATGATACAATTTGCAAAGGAGATATTTACGAATATGGTTTTAACGCTGATTCAACAGGCAATTATATTCAAAATCTAAATACTCAATTTGGATGCGATAGTATTTTAGTTTTGCATTTGCAAGTTAATCCAACTTTTACTGATACAATTAAGGGTAATATTTATAAAGGAAATGTATATAATAAGTTTGGGTTTAATGAAAGAGAAACTGGAATTTATGAACAAAAACTTCAAACTTATTTAGGTTGTGATAGTATAATTTACTTGGATTTGCAGGTTGATAATGTTTTATTTCCTAATGCGGTAACTCCTAATGGAGATGGAGTAAACGATATTTTTGATATTCATAATTTGATTAAGCAAAATGCTTTTCCTGAAAATGAATTAATTATATATAATCGACAAGGGAGAGTTGTGTATAAGGTCAAGAATATAAAAACTAAGTCAGATTTATGGGATCCTAAGGCGACAAGTTCTTCTGATGGTACTTATTTCTATCGTTTCTATGGAAAACGCCATGATAAGGTTTTAGAATTTAACGGCTCTATTGAAGTAATGAGATAAATGATTAAAGATGCTTTTCTATCTCAAGTTGCTATTAATTTGGCTGAAAAATATAAGGGTGATTTCACAAATCTTAATATAATTTTCACCAACCAAAGAGCAAAGGTTTTCTTTAATGAAGCTTTGTATAATCACTTGCAAAAACCTTTTTTCTCTCCACAATATTATACCATTAATGATTTTGTAAGTAAGTATTCTTCTTTAGTTGAGGCTGAAGAGGTAGTTTTGACTTATTATCTTTATGAGGTTTATTCAGAAGTTTTTTATAGAGATAAACCTTCAATGGTTAAGGAAACCTTTGAAGAGTTTTACTATTGGGGAATTATGCTTTTGAAAGACTTCGATGATATTGACAAAAACCTTGCTAATGCTGAAAATGTTTTTAAGAATATTGAAGATTATAAAGAAATAGAGAATAGTTTTGATTTTCTTTCTGTAGAACAAAAGGAATTACTTAAGGAATTTTTTAATTCATCTTTTCGTTTTGACTCTTCTTCTGAAATTAAGGAGAGGTTTATAAATGTTTGGAATTGTTTGTTTGAAATTTATTCCCTCTTTAAAAAGAAGTTAAGAGAAAAGGGTATTGGATACTCTGGTATGCTTTATAGAGATTTGGTTGAAAATTTAAGTGAGTTAGAGCAAAAAGAGGATAGGGTTTATTGTTTTGTTGGCTTCAATGTTTTGAATAATGTTGAAAAAGAAATCTTTTCATGGCTAAGAAATACTTATGAAACTCGTTTCTATTGGGATTTTGATAATTACTATGTAAATAATCAAAAGCAGGAAGCAGGATTGTTTTTAAGGGAAAATATTAAAAACTTCCCAATGCCAAATGATTTTGAAATAAATACTAATAATATTCTTACCAATAATTTATCTTTAGAGATTATTTCATGCCCAAATGAAAACTCACAAACTGGATATATTAGTCAATGGTTAGAAAAGCTAAGTTTTGAAAATAAGGATTTAGAACAAAAAGATATTGCCATTTTACTTTGTAATGAAG
>DHDW01000054.1:2879-12245 GCA_002399565.1 Bacteroidales bacterium UBA4866
TTTTTACTTTGTAATGAAGATTTACTCCCTTCTGTTTTAAATGCTTTACCTCCAAAAATTGGAAATGAAACAACTAAAGTAAACATAACAATGGGATATAAATTCCAATTAACTTCATTGTTTACTTTAATTGATAGCTATTTAAACTATCAAAATTCTTTATCAAAGCATTCATCTCCTAAACTAAAAAACCTTCTTCCTTTTGTTGAGCACAACTATTTTAAAGGAGAGTATTCCATTGCTACAAAAGAATTAATCAATAATAATGCAATATATTTAAGTGATAGTGAAATAAATTCTTTTAATGATATTTCTTCACTTCTTAATTTAAAATCAAAACCTTTAGAGCTGATTTCAGCATTAAAGGATATTACAAAAATTGTTGCTGATAAGAATACTAATGAAGAAATTGCAAGTTCTCATCAAGCAGTTGAAGAAGTTTTGGCTGAGTCTTTGTATAGATTTTCTAATGTATTGAATAATCTTGAAGACTTATTTAAGGAAGAAAAGATTGACTTAAAAGGAAGTTTGCTTTATAATACAATTAGAAGTGCACTAAATAGTATAATTGTTCCTTTTGAAGGTGACCCAATTAATGGTATTCAAATAATGGGACTTTTGGAAAGTAGGAGCTTGGACTTTAAGCATATTCTTTTCCTGTCTGCAAATGATGATTTCTTGCCTAATATTAGTATTGATTCTTCATTTATCCCTTTTACAATAAGAAAAGCATATAACTTAACAACAATTGAAAGGAAAATTGCAGTATTCGCTTACTATTTCTATAGACTTTTACAGCATAGTGAGTCAATTCATTTTCTTTATAATTCAACTTCAAGCGACACAAAGCCAAAGGAAATGTCTCGTTTTATTCAACAATTAAGAATAGAAACAGATAAGAAGTTTGATTATACATCCATTTCTTGTGGAATAAATTCTCCAAAAGAGAAAATACTTTCTTTTAATAGAGAACAACAGCATGTAGATAAGATATTAAAGAAATCCGAATCAAAATTCCTCTCACCAACCTATATTAATGACTATTTGAATTGTCAGCTCAAATTCTTCTTTAAACAAATTATTGGATTAACTATCTCGCAAGAGTTTGACGAAGAAATGCAGGATAATGTTTTTGGAACAATATTTCATGCTTGTGCAACACAGTTCTATAATGAGATAAAAGAAAAAACCAATACAAAAGAAATAACTAAAAAGGATATAGAATTTCATTCAAAGAATATAAAAAGGATTGTTGATGAGAACTTTGAAATAGAATATTTGAAGATTAAACAAAGAAAAAGTCCAAAGATTGAATACAACCAAATTCAAAATATTAAAAAAGAAATTCTAATAAAATATCTCCGTAAACTAATTGAGATTGATAAGAATTATGCTCCATTTAATATTATTGCAATGGAGGAAGGTTTTGATAAAACATTGGAAATTGATGGAAAGGAAATTAAACTTGGAGGATATATTGATAGGATTGATTTAAAGTTTAATGCAGATGGTGATGCCATTGTTAGAGTTCTGGATTATAAAACTAATAACTATGCAAAGAAAGAAGTACGTTTGGATCAAATTTTCTTTAATGATGAGACTAAAAAACGAAATGACTATTTCTTTCAAGCTTTTTTCTATTCATGGTTAATTACTAATAACCAAAAATTGCAAGAGCTAATTCCTAAAATAAATTCTTATAAAATTAAACCTGAAATTCTTTATATAAAAACATCAACGATAGAAAATCAAATTAGTGATATTTATCTTTTAAATGACGATAAAGGGAGAAGACTTGTTGATGATTTTGATGAAATATACCAATACTTTGAAGATAATTTAATTTCTTGTTTAAAGGATATTCTTTTATTGGATAATAGTTCCACTTACAGTCAGAATAAAAATGATTGTGAATATTGTGATTTCCATTCAATTTGCTATTAGAAATAGAACTAAATAAAATCTCTTTTCTTACTTTGGCACGCTATTTGTTTCTCTAAAAGTAGAAACAAATTAAAAAATTAAATATCATGAAAGCTCAATCAAAAAATCTCGGAAAATTTGTAGGAATGATAGCTATAGTTGTTGCATTTCTTACAGTAAGCTTCAATGCAGATGCTTCTTATTATGGATATAATAGAAATAAAGCAAGAAAAACAATTAACAAAACTGCATATATAATTGAAGAAGCTTATTCTATTGCCGATTATTATGGATATTGGACAGGAAGTAATCTTTCTCGTGCAGTTTATTATAATGATTACGCAGAACACCAATACAATCGCAGAAACTTTCGTAGAGCAATTCATTACTCTCTAAAAGCAAGAGATTATGCTTTAAGAGTAATTGATGGTTGCGATGACTACTGGGATTATTTCTACTATAATAACTATGGATGGAGTCGCTACTATGGTTATAACCCATATTATTCTGGAAATCCTGGATACCACTATGGAAACTACAATAACTATTACAATACTTACTATAATACACATCATAACAATCATGGCAACAACTCAAACTACAACTCCAACAGACCAAATACCTATAACGATGCAAGTGGAAGAAACGGAAGAACAGGAGCATTTGATCCAAACAAACCTAATAATGATAATGGAGGAAATAGATATGGACATTTAAATAGTGGAGGAAACTTTAAGAATATAAATACTGAATCTTATTTCGACAATGAAGAATTGAGTCTCTTGAAAGAACTTCCTGCAGAAACTTCAATGGAAGAAACCTTCAAAAAAGATAATAAGGGAGTTACATTCAATGATAATAGCTTAAGAAGTAATAGTAAACTAATAAATTCTAACCGCACAAGAGCACAAGAATTTAAACAAAGCACTCCTGAAGCATCAAGAACACAAATCAAATTGCAAGAGCCAAAGCGTATAAATGAGGTTAATAGAACAAAAGAGGTGAATAAGGGAAATGTAATAGATAACTCTAAAAATGAAAATAGAGTAAGAGAAAACAATACTCCTGTAATGGAAACTAGAAAATATGAAAACACTAACCAAACACCGAACAGAAGAATTGAAAGTAGGGAGAATAAAGATAAAGATTCAAAAACATTTACTCCAGAAAGAAACGTTCAACAAGAAAGAAAAACTATAGAAAGAAAGACTCAAGAAAATAATAACTCCAAAAGAACAATTAACAATAATAAATCTAATCCTCAACCTCGCAGTAGCTCAGTTAGAGAATCAACTCCAAGCAAAAAATCTTCTGAATCAAACAAAACATCATCAAGTTCTAAAACTTCAAGTTCAAGAGAAAAGAAGATTGAAAGGAAAAGATAATTTTAAAAGATTAAATAGTAATTAGAGGGTAGAAGTTTAACTTTTACCCTTTTTTGTTTTCTTTTTTTTGAAAGACAAATTTCTTATTTAGATAGAAAACTAAAAGAGAGTTAGGGAGGATTACTATTGCTTGACCAATTGCATCGGAAAGTTTATCTTGATTGATTGGGAGAGAAAGAATAAATTGAAGACTTTCTGATGAAAGGATCCATTCATAAAGACCTGAATGTCCTAAAAGATAAAGCTCCAAAACATTAACTAAATAAACAAATCCATAAACTACAAAGAAATGGAAAAGAAGTTTATTGCTTTTGTTTTCAAATACAATATAGCCAGTAGTTTTATAATTAAAAAGTACTCCAATAATTTGGGAGAATAGCAAAGATAGAGAGTAATGCAACCCAATCCAAATAAAGAAAAGGAACAAAAAATAACCAACAGCAGTATTGAGTGCACCTACAAAAAGAAATCTAATAAGTTTATTTTCTATCTTCCAGATTAGAGTTATTGGGAAATGTAAAATTTTCTGAAGCATATTTTTAATTTAAAAGGCAAAAGTAATATTTTTATACTTATCTTTGTAAATTATTTTTGAAATATTTTAACTCTGAATTAACTATATATTTATGAAAAGACCATTGATATTTATTACAAATGATGATAGTTATTGGGCTAAGGGGATTCAACTTTTGATTAAACTTATGAGTAATATAGGTGATGTTGTGGTTGTTGCACCGCTAACTCAACAAAGTGGGAAAAGCCATGCCATAACAACAATTAGACCCTTGCGATTAAAGAAAATGGAAGAAAGAGAAGGCTTTATTGGTTACACTTGTAATGGGACTCCTGTTGATAGCGTGAAGATGGCATTTAGTGTAGTTTTTAAAGATAGAAAACCCGATTTGGTTGTTGCTGGAATCAATCATGGTTCTAACGCTTCAATAAACACAATTTATAGTGGAACTATGGCTGCTGTTTTTGAAGGATGTGCTGAAGGTATTCCAAGTATTGGATTTTCTGTAGACAATCATGATGTTGAGGCAGATTTCTCTCATTGCAGTTCTTTTATAGAAAAGATAACTAATGATGTTTTGGAAAAAGGTTTAGATAAGAATATATGTTTGAATGTAAACTTTCCAGAAGATGAAATTAAAGGAATTAAGGTTTGTCATCAAGCAAAAGCTTATTGGAATGAAAGTTTTTTGGAAAGAAAAGACCCAATGGGATTTTCTTATTATTGGTTAACTGGACAATATAATTGTTTGGATGAAAACAATAGGGCAGACCATTTGGCTATGAAAGATAGATATTGTGCCATTACTCCAATGCAAGTTGATTTAACAGCATATAAAGTTATTGAAGATTATAAAATCCGTTTTGAATAATGATTGACAAATTTAGAAAGGATAATTTTTTATTTGGATTCACTGTTGGGTTAGCTTCAACAATTGCTTCAGCAATTGTTTTATTGACAGGTTTATTCCTTTTCTCAATGACTTTTAATGATAACCCCAAGTTGTTTTTGTTCTCTTTTATAGCTCCAATTTTCTTAATGCGTTGGTATTTCAAGATAGAGAACATAAAATCAGCAAGAGGAGTTTTGATAGTTATTATTTTGGGATTGGTTTCTTTGTTTACTTATTTGTATAGTATAGGTTTGTTAACAACCACAAAACTATAAGGAAGATATGAAATATTATATTATTGCTGGTGAAGTTTCAGGAGATTTGCATGCTTCTTACTTAATGAAAGAAATCAAGTTTTGGGATGAAGCAGCAGAGTTTAGAGCTTGGGGAGGTGATAGAATGCAAAAAGAGGGTGCAACTATAGTAAAACATATAAAGGATATGAACTTTATGGGTTTTGTTGAAGTGTTAGCAAACCTAAAAGCCATTCTAAATAACCTAAGAGAATGTAAAAAAGATATTATGGCCTATAATCCTGATTGTGTAATCTTTGTTGATTATCCTGGATTCAATCTTCGTATTGCTTCTTTTTGTCATCTGAAGGGATTTAAAACCTTTTACTATATCTCTCCTAAGGTTTGGGCATGGAAAAAGGGAAGAATTTCTATAATGAAGAAGGTTTTAACTAAGCTTTTTGTGATTTTCCCATTTGAAAAAGAGTTTTTCCAAAAATATAATTTTGATGTAGAATATTATGGCAACCCTCTTTTAGACGAAATTCAAGATTATAGAAAAACTCAAGACAAGGAAATATTCCTAAAAGAAAACTCATTGGGAGATAAACCTATTGTGGCACTTCTGCCTGGTAGTAGAGTCCAGGAAATAAAGAATATACTTTCTATTCAGATGAGTTTGGTTGAGAAATTTCCTGATTTTGATTTTGTAATTGCAGGTCTTGACACCTATAATGAAGCTTTCTACAGAAAATATATGCATGATACTGATGCAAAGATTGTATTTAACAAAATCTATTCCCTTTTAAATGTTTCCTATTGTGCCGTTGTATGCTCAGGGACTGCAACCTTAGAAACAGCTTTGTTTAATGTGCCTGAAGTTGTTTGCTATAAGGCAAATCCAATTTCTTTTGCAATAGGTAAGATGTTGGTTAATTTGAAATTCATTTCGCTTGTAAACATAATTTTAAATAGAAAGGTTGTTGTGGAGCTATTACAAAAAGATTGGAATGAGCAAAGCTTGGAAAAGGAATTTAGAAAGATTGCTTACGACAAAAGATACAGAACAGAAATGGAAATGAATTATTCTAATCTACAAACAATATTGGGTTCAGCTGGAGCAAGTAAGAAGATTGCTAAAAGGATGTATGAAATTATTAGTAAGTAGGAGAGAGAAGGAAAAATGAAATTAGGACTTAAAATACAAATACTATTTATCTTTATGTTAATGTTATCCTTTGGGCTTAAGGCTCAAAGGATAAATATTAGAATTTTTGCAGATACTAAATTAAATGAAATATCTTTTATCCCTTCATTTGGCAAATATTCAATTGAAATAGGGGATAAAAAACAATTGCTCCAAAAGACTGATGTCGTTAAGATTAAAACCCAAGCAGATAAACTTTCTCTTTCAATTAATGATTCCATAATAGGGACTTTTAAAAAGTTAAAGTTTACTTCAGAAGGATTAATGAGTTTCTTTTTGCTTAGAGGGAAAGATACAACCCTTATAAAGGATAGAAGGTATGACGATGATTTATTTGTGAGTGTTAAGAATAATGATTTATTTCTAATTAATAATCTTGAAACCGAGAGCTATATTGCAGGAGTTGTTCAAGCCGAAACATGGGGGGCAACTACCAATGTAGACTTTTTTAAACTCCAAGCTATATGTGTTAGAAACTATCTTATAAAAAACCTGAATAAACACAAAGCTGATGGATTTCATTTATGTGATGGAGTACATTGTCAAGCCTATAAGGGTAGAGCCAATCAAGTTGAGGTTATTCAAGGAGCTTATAATAGCAAGGGAGAGGTTATTGTTGATTCATTAGGAAACATAATTGAAACAGTCTTTCATTCCAATTCGGGAGGACAAACCGTTAATTCGGAAGATGTATGGGGAAAGCCTTTTAGTCATTTGGTTGGTAAGATAGATACTTTCTCTATTGGCTCTAAAGCTTATCAATGGGAAAAATATATAAAAATTAGAGATTGGAAACGCTATTTTAAGGAAAAGGGCGTTAATATAAAAAATGATTCCATTGAAAAAGAATTGCTTAATTTCTCTCAAAAGGATGGACGAAAGAAAGAAATGCTTGGTGTTTCTTTGGTGCAGATAAGAAAAAACTTTGGTCTTCGCTCCACTTTCTTTGATTGTCAAGAATGGGGTTCAGAAGTGAAACTCAAGGGTAGGGGTTATGGACATGGAGTTGGACTTAGCCAGGAGGGAGCAATAAATATGTGTAATCAAGGTTATGAATATTGGCAAGTGATTGAACATTATTTCACAGGAGCAATAATTAAACGTTTGGACGAAGAAACAATAATAAATACGAATAAATAAAAAACTAAAACAAATAATATGAAAAAAATAGTTCTTATAGCATTGATGATGACACTCTTTATTGGAACATCAAATGCTCAAACTCAAATTTCTTGGTTAAAGATTACTGAAGTAGAAAATCAAATAAAAGCAGATGGAAATGATGCTAAACGTGTTTTTATTGACTGCTACACTGATTGGTGTGGTTGGTGTAAGAGAATGGATAAAGATACTTTCTCCGACACAACAATTGCAAAACTTATGAATCATTTCTTCTATAGTGTAAAATATGATGCTGAATCAAAAGAAGAAGTAACCTTTGGAGGCAAAACCTATGTTAATCCAACTCCAAATGGAAGAAGAGGTGCAACACACGATTTGGCAAGAATGCTCTTGGGAAATAGATTATCTTATCCTTCTTACTCAATTCTAAATCCCGATTTAACCATTGCAACTGTTATTCCTGGATACTATCCTGCAAAGGATTTTGAACCTATGGTTGTTTTCTTAGGAGGAAAATATGAATCAAAATATAGCTTTGAAGAGTTTCGTAAGATTTACGAAACACAAATTAAGCCCGATTTAATGAAAGAAATAGACAAAAAGGCTAAAAAAAGAAAATAACTAACAGATAAAAATCAACAACTTCTATCTAAAACTCGTGATGCTTAAAAACGAAATCATTAAACAGCTTCTTAAAGAAAATATAATATTAGCTACTGGATGCACTGAGCCAGTAGCTGTTGCTTTATGCGTTGCCAAAGCCAAAGAAACTCTTGGTAAAGAACCTCAAAGAATAGAACTTCACCTAAGTCCTAACATTATTAAGAATGCAATGGGCGTTGGTATTCCTGGAACAAACATGAAAGGACTTCCAATAGCAGTTGCAATTGGAGTTGTGGGAGGAGATTCCTCTAAGGGTTTAGATGTTTTGAATGAAGCAAAAACTCATCTTGACAAAGCAAAACAATGGCTAAAGGAAAACAAGTTAGAAGTTATTCATGCAAAGGATGTGGATAAACTTTACATTGAATGCAGAGCCTATTTCAATGAAGAGTTTTCTAAAGTCATTATTTGCAAAACTCATCAAAACTTTACCCATATTCAAAATAACGAAGAAGTAATTTTTCATAAAGAAGAGCAGCCTCAAGAACAAACAAACACCAATGAAAATGTAATTATAACAGCTAATGATGTTTTTAATTATGCAACCAAAACCAATTTGGAAGAATTGGAATGGGTTATGGATGTGGCAAGAGTTATTAAGGTAACTTCCGAAGAAGGTTTAAAGGGTGATTATGGACTAAAAATAGGTAAGCTAATACATTCCAATTTCAATATAAACATTAAAGAAAGTGTTATAGCCAAAACTTGTGCTGCTTCTGATGCAAGAATGGATGGCGTTTCTTTACCAGTCTACTCCAATTCTGGCTCTGGAAATCAAGGAATCACTTGCACAATGCCCGTTTATGAGTATGGAGTGCAGACAAATAAGACAAATGAAGAAATAATTAGGGCTTTAGTACTCTCTCACCTTATGTCAATCTACATTAAGCAATATATAGGAAGACTTTCAGCCCTTTGTGGAATTGTTAATGCTTCCATTGGAGTATCCGCAGCCTTAGTCTATCTTCAAGGAGGGACTTATGAGCAGGTTTGTTACTCCATTAAGAATATGATAAACACAATAACTGGAATGATTTGCGATGGAGCAAAACCATCTTGTGCATTAAAAATTTCAGCAGGACTAAATGCAGCATTTGATTCTTCAACCCTTGCACTAAGTAATATAGTTGTTGATGAAACAGATGGAATAAGTGAAAAAGATATTGAACGCTCCATAAAGAATCTTGGAAAAATTGGTCGCTATGGAATGGATGAAATCGACCAAATGATACTTGAGATAATGACACACAAAGAAAACTAATCATATTTAGTATTTTAATACAGCGTAAAGGCAATTCAAATTTTGGATTGCCTTTATTATTTTCCTACCTCTTTGTTTCTATTTTCTAACTCCTAATTATTCTTTTCTAACTCCTTAATATTCTTAACTAAAACCTTATAAATATTGAATAAGATAAGGTTTAAAT
>DHDW01000033.1:0-551 GCA_002399565.1 Bacteroidales bacterium UBA4866
GATATTTATGCGCCATTAGACGGTTTTGTCTTGAATGCAGGCATAATAATAAAGCTGTAAATGAAATTTAGTGATGCCTTTGGTAAATAATAAAAGTGCAGAATTATGATTCCATTTACTATCCAACTTAAAAAAGAAATAGATGCAAAAATTGAGCAAATAGAATGTTCGGAAATCAGTATGATTACGAAGGCTTTCCGTCGTGCGGGATTTGTACTCCCGCACGTCTTTATTATTAGGATTTTCAATCCGATATTTATTTATTATTAACTTTTTATTTGTTTCCAAAGTTCAAAGTTAGGGAAATATTTTAATGTGTTGTTAATTCTCTTCTATTTTATTTTTTCTTTTTGATTTCATTAATGGGATATGATTTTCGTGCTTGAAAATTAATAAGTCTTTTCTTTGAAAATAATCCCTATTATTTTTAAATTATATAGGGGATAATTCTTCGTAAATGGCGAATAAATCTACTAACTCCTTATAAAAAACTTTTTAAACGAAGACTTTTTACCCTAAAGATGTACATCTTTCATACCAAAAGATGTGCA
>DHDW01000033.1:716-2668 GCA_002399565.1 Bacteroidales bacterium UBA4866
ATATTCTAAGGATTGGAGGTTGTATAAGGGGGAGAACGAAATGTGTTAATTATATTTTTGCCTGTTTTATATTTTTGCCTGTTTTATATTTTTGTGGGTTAAGGAGTTATGGGGTTGTTTTTTCTCTTTTTTGGGGTTGGGGGTTTTAAAACGAAATGTGCAGATGGTTTAATTTGGTTTAATTTTGGTTTAATTTTTTTGCCTGTTCTGGAGGGTTTGGTTTAATATGGGTTTAATTATGATTTAATGGGGGTTTAATTATTGTTTAAAGCGGCGTAATTGCCTTGTTTTATTTGGTTTTATGGCATTATGTGGGCTTATGGGTAGTTTTACCTGTAAGCCCTATTTTTTTCAATTGTTGATGGACAAAATAGACTTAATGGACACGATGGACTTGTTGGATTTTCGGCTTTATTTTGGGTTGGGCTTACAGTTGGGCTTACAGTTGGACTTACACAAAACGAAAAGTTGGGCATACACTTTTAACAAATTTTATTGCTCGAGTTTTGGGGGTTAGATACAGAAAAAAGGGGTTTTTGATGTGTTTTTTGCTTGAGTTGTACCCTATAATACATTAAAAAAGCACTATAAAAATGTATTATAGTGCTGATATGTAGTTGTTTGTTATTAAATAGGGTTGTTTTTTGTGCGTGTGTGATATATTTTTGCAGCTGAATAGAACAGAGTTAGTATTAAGGACAAAGTCAGATTAGTAGAAAAGTTATTGGAACTTGAAAAATGGGGCAAGCATGAGGATGTCCGATCGTTTACAGACAAACTATAAAAAAGTTATTAAGTTAATAAGTAAGATTTGTGACTGAAAATAATAGTAGGATGATTAGTTACAATTCAAATTTTATTTTATCTATGTAGTTTTGAGGAATCAATTTAGCTTTTCTCATCCAATATTTAGCTAAAAGAGGGTGAGTATTAAACTCATGTGCGAGTGCTTCTTTAGTTGTATTTTCCCCTTCTTTTTGAATTGCAAAAACCTTTTTTTGCAAACTATTCCCTCCAAATAAATACTTATTTGCAAATTTATTAGCCTCAGTTTCAATTTTCCTTTTATCAGAATCTTTCAAATCAATATCGTATATAGATTGATTCTCATGTAAAACTACATGTCCAATTTCATGAAAAAGCGTAAACCAAGAAGATGCTATGTCCTGTCCTCTATCACTAATAATGATAAGCGGAGTTTTGTCTATCCATTTAACACAACCATGTATAGTTTTTGGAACATAAGGATATAATAAAAGGCATATTCCAAACTCTTTAAATATTAATGGTAGTTCTTTAAAGTAATTTGTACTGCTTATTTTATTTATCCACTCTCTATTTTCAATCCAAGCAATCAACTTTCCTTTGTCGTATTGAGCTAAATCGTAGCATTTAGACAAGTCTATTTCTCCTCTTCTTATAATTGCAGTAAGATTAATCTCATTTATATCAGATTGATTTTGTTTTCTGAAGAAAGTTTTTGTAACTTCTATATGATTTAAAACTTCTTCTTCATTTTCGCAACCATAGAATAAAACTATATTGTCTAAATCGTCAAATCCTGTTTTCTCTTCTTCTCTTATTAGAGTTAGTACATATTTGAGCTTTTTAAATAGTGAAAGAGCTTGCTTATGGTTATATTCTGCTTTTTGCTTTTGAATATGATAATTATCTTGAAAATTCATCATAATACTAACAAAAGAATCTTCCAGTCCAAGCAAATCCTTTGCTCTAACAATTTGTTTCTTTGAAAGTCTCTCTTTCTGTTTTAAATTACTAACATTAAGCTCTGATATGTCTTTATTATGGCTTTTAAATATAAAGTCAAGTTCACTACCAATTGGAGTTAATAATTTAGAAGGGTTAAATACCTCTGGTTTTGTGTTGATTTGCGTTTCCATTTTATTTAACTAACGTATAGTCGTGATTATTGATTTCTAAAACAGTTATTT
>DHDW01000033.1:2733-5978 GCA_002399565.1 Bacteroidales bacterium UBA4866
TGATTTCTAAAACAGTTATTTTGCATATATCACAAAATTGACCTGTCCATTCTTTTTTTAATATATGTTGTTCTTGTAAGCATCCATAAAAGAATTTTCTCCAAGCATTGTTTATTTTAACTCTAAAAATCAAAGGGTTTTTATCAGCAATACCTTTGCAAATTTCAATTCTATTTTCTGTTTTGCCATATATAGCATTATAGCTTTCAATTGTCGCACTGGATGTTATTCTTTGATGTATTTCTATTGCGTTTTTTTTAAGGTTTGGTTCAGGAAAGTGTTTGGTGAAATCCCTAATATTTTTCCTATCACTTGGATTGTTTACATATGCCATATAGCATTTGTTTTCTTTACTTTTCTTATAATCTATAACCATTAGACGGTGCAAAATTAATCAAATTATTAAATATAGAACATTATATTTATTTATTCTAAGCGGATTACACCTACTACTAAGGCTATGTTGTTTATTAGGGAGCGTTTTAATTCGAATGGTGGATATTGGGGGTTTTCACTACATATTAATAATGTGTCTTTTTTGGATCCTTCATTTATTCTTTTTATTAGCGGTCCTTGTTCGGTGTCTAATACATATACTTTGTTCCATTGAAAGAATGTGTCTATAGCCATTTTTTTGCAGGCTACAAGGTCGCCAGAGCTGTATTTAGGCTCCATTGAAGCACCTTTGACTGGAATCAGGAAGTCAGCTCCTTTAAAGGTTGGTATTATAAAGTGTTCGCAGTCGCATTCTAAAACTTGCAAGTCTCCTGTGAAGGCTCCAGCCATTGCATAGGTGGGTATTAATGGTATTCCTTTTGGATCAGATGGAGAGGTGGGTTTGGCTGGGATGATATTTTCTTGGTTGTCTTTTTTTATGGACTTAATGGACTCAACGGACGTGCCTTTAAGCATGGATCCTTTCCCTGTTAATAGCCATTCTGGATTAATTTCAGGAAAAACCGATAATATATTTTCGATTGCAGTAGAATTAATGGGCGTTTCTTTTGCTTTTCCTCTAAAATTAGCAGTTGTCATACCTATTTTTGAGAAAAAAAGCTCCTTCGTAAGTCCGCTATAATCAGATATTTTCAAAATTCTATCCTTAATCATCGAAAATTAATTTACTATTTATTTGCATAATCGAAAATATATTTACTATCTTTGCCGTGTCTTTCCAACCTGAAAGGGCGACAAAGATACGACCAGAGATAGTAAAAACCAAATAAAAGCAAAAAAAAGTAAAAATATGGCAAGCAAAATTATTGTTCCTTACGGAAAAATGCAAGTGATTGAAGATAAGTTAATGATTTTACAATGTCCAGCGTCTCGCCCTACTATCCGTAGAGCTTTAAGCGGTGCAATTCCTAAAAAATCAAAACAAAACGAATATAAATTAATACGTGCCATCGCTCTTGAACTTGGTGGTGCAGAACTGAAATAATTAACCAAATAAATTAAAGAAATATGGCAACACAACCAAAAACAAAAGAAGTAAGCAGAAAAGAATTGCTTCAATTAGCATTCTTTAAATTAGTAAAACAAGGCAATGAAAAAGCAGCTTTGAGTTTATCATTCAAATTAATCAATCAAGAGCATTCTGGAACTAATTATATAAGATTTGGAGGATCAGAGAATGAATTGGAAGCTCTTAGAATTATTGATCAGTTTTTGGAGGGTACAACATTAGGAAATATGAGCGATTTAACTCGCTACGGTCATTATATGTTTAACCTTAAGGGTGAAGATGTAACTATAAATGTTGAGAATTATGAAAAGAGTTAAATATAAAGGTTGGTTGCTTCAGTGGAACTCGGGAGAAGAAGCCTGGGATTTGTACACACCAGAAAAACTTGAGAGGTCGAAAAAAATTAGACATTATGATATTACACTCGAAACAATTGAAGAAGCTAAAGCTTGGATTGATAATTATTAGAAATTAGCCCGACAAGGTGCTGCTCTTGTAGGTTTACGCTGTCCATTTGTGGTTGGGGGCGGTCCAGGTTCGAGTCCTGGAAGGGCACAAATAAAAACAATTAAAAAATGCCTAAAGTTATAAACAATATTACCTGTGTTAGTTATTCCGAGCTTGTTGGCTCTGGGATATTGACTAAGCCTAATTATGATATTATGGTGCATAGGGGTAAAATCAGAAAGGTTGCAACTGGTGGGAACGGTCGTGAGGCTCAGATTGATTATAATTCGTTGCCTTTTGAAATTCGCAAGACTGTTGATGAAGTGTGTGGAAGGGTTGATTATTGCAAGGAGGTCTTTAAGCAAGCTGTTGGGACCAACTATAAGGCTCGTGAGTTCTTTGCTCATTATGTTTTAGCTGATGGACGTTTTCTCCCTTTTGATATTCAAGAAAAATACTCTCGTAATGCTGAAGTGTTGGACGCTTTGATTAAGATTACTAATGACAGCAAGGCATTTGTCAAGGCTTTGGGCGGTAATAATAAGAATTTATGGGCGAATGTTTGCAGTTCTTGCAGCGATTTGACATTCGAATTGGGACATGATTTGCCTAAGAATGAACGTCGTTTGAGATTAAAAGTTAAGGAGTACCAGGAAAAAGGGTTTGAGTGTTTGATTAGTGGCAAGTTTCTTAATAAGAATAGTGCTAAGGTTGTGGATATTGAGCAGGAAGCTACTATTCGTGAATTGCTTAGAAAGCATAATAATTTTGATAATGTACAGATTGCTGACTTATATAATTTCTTTGGTGAAAAAATGGGCTGGGAAAGTATCTCTCCTTCTACTGTTGGGAACTACAGGACTAAGTTTGAGTTAGACACTATAGCCTTCAGAAAAGGCACTTCTACATTTGATAATACTAAGAGCATGATGGTAAAGAGGTCGGCTCCTGTTCTTCCACTTGTTTACTGGAGTGCTGACGGCTGGGACGTTGAGCTTTTATATCAAAAAACTACTACTGATAAGAATGGTAGAACTACAACTACTTATCATAACAGGTTGACTTGCGTTTTTGTTTTAGATGCTTGTGGAAAATACCCTATTGGTTATGCTATTGGAGAACAAGAATGTGGTGGTTTAATTCGTGAGGCTTTTCGTAATGCTGTAAAACATACTAAAGAATTGTTTGGCGTGATGCATAAAGTTGGACAGTTACAGACCGATAATTACGGTCGTGGTGGTTTAACCCCTTTCTATGAAGCTTTATCTGGTAAGTTTACTCCTGCTAAGATTGGAAATGCAAAAGCAAAGACAGTTGAGCCTTATAATAAATA
>DHDW01000033.1:6066-34453 GCA_002399565.1 Bacteroidales bacterium UBA4866
TGAGCCTTATAATAAATACATAAATAAAACATATTGTCAGTTATTGCCTAACTGGTCAGGATTTGGGGTTACTTCAAGAAAAGAATCACAACCTAATGCTCAGTGGTTAAATCAAAATAGGCACTCAATTCCTACCAGAGAAGGTGTAATTAAGCAAATAGAACGCATTATACAAATAGAAAGAAATAAGAAGGTTGAAGCATATAGAGCAGCTTACCAAGAGTTGCCACAAGAAGAAAGATTGATATTAACAGAACAAGAATACTTCCTTAACCTTTGCGAAACTACAGGTAGAACTAACAGATTATCACATGAAGGTTTGGTTTTACAAATTGATAATGATAAAAGAGTTTACGATAGCTTTGAGCCTGCATTTAGAAAAAATGGTCATGTGGATTGGAAGATAATGTTTGATCCAGCAGATAGAGAGAGAGTAATGGCGGTAAATAGTGATGGAAGTTTGAGGTTTATTCTTAAAGAAAAGTATATCCAACCTATGGCACTTAGAGATAGATCAGAAGAGGACACTAAGCAACTTACGGCTACTCGTGAATTTAACAGGGCTATTAAGCAAAATGCTTTGGATGTGTTTGTGGAAGATGCAAATGTGATTGATGAGATGTTGGAAAGAGCCCCTGAGCTAAATGATACCCTTCAAAAATTAATCTTAACCGATAATCACGGTCAACATAAAGACAATAGGAATGCCATACGTCTTGGCAAATCTCAAAGGTTGTTGGCTAAACAGGTTGAGAAGGAAGAAAGAGAAAGTTTGAGAACTCAAGAAGAGGAACATTTAGCTTACTTGAAGGACAAAGTAGATATTAACAGCTATTTAAACGCAGAATAATAATCATTTAAAAACATATTAAAATGAAAGTAGAACAAAAAAACAAGATTAGAGAAGCTTTAGTTGCTTACACTCAATCAGTATCTGAAAGTTTTGTAATGTCACAAAATGAAGTGGCTAAGAAGTTAGGTATTAATGCTGCTTATATTTCTGCCATTGTTAATGGCGAGGACAAAGTAGGTAAAAGTACAATTTCGGATATGTACTGGAAAAAGATTGCTGTTCTGTTAGGAATTGAAGTTGATAAAAAGTATTGGGAGATTAAACAAACCCCTCAGATGGTGGCTATTTTGGCAGCATTGGAGGAAGCTAAGGAAGACGGCAGAACAATTACTATTGTTGGAGAAACTGGTTGTGGGAAGTCTTTTACTATTGAAGAGTTGTTTATGAAGAAAAATCCAGTTGCCTGTTATAAGATTGTTATTGGAAGTCTTGATAATATTGGAGATATAGTTGATAAGTTGGCTGATGTAATTGGTTTAAAACTTGGTACAATGTCCAGGAGTGCGAAATTAAAAGAAGTTTCTTATGCTTTATTGATGATGAAATATAGAAACTTGAAGCCTCTGGTTATTTTTGATGAGGCTGAATATATGAGTCATGTGGCTTTATGTGCCATTAAGTCTATGTATGATATGTTAAATGGAGTATGTGGAATTGTGATGGTCGGAACTGAGCAGATACTTAGGAATTACGACAGGTTAAAGAATAAGAATAAGACTGGCATTCCTCAACTGTACAGGCGAATTAAATTTGGTATTAAGTACATTCCCAATATTGATAAGAGATATAATGAATTTCTTGCTGATATTGAAGATAGAGAGTTGAGTAAGTGGCTTCGTGGAAATTGTGAGAATTATGGAGAGCTGCATGATGTTTTGGAACCTGCCAAACGTGAGGCTGAACGCTTGGCAGAGCCGCTTTCTTATGAATTGGTTATGAAGATAAATGGATTTAACTATTAATTGACTCAAGGGACTCAATTGACTAAATAGACACTATGGAACGAGCATTTACTATTAATGATATACTTAACAAAAAATATAAGCTCTTTGACTTTAAGAATGAATGGGAAGAGGCTTTTTCTAAGCCTGAACGTTGTGGTGTTTGGTTTATTTGGGGGAATAGTGGCAATGGGAAAACACGCTTTACTATGCAGTTGGCTAAGTATCTTACTAATTTTGGTAAGGTGCTTTACAACTCTCTCGAAGAGGGCTCTTCCCATACTATTAGAAAGGCTTTTGAAGAGGTTGGAATGAGTGAGGTTAAGAAAAAGATGTTGCTTGTTTCTGAATCTCTCGAAAAACTTAATCAAAGGCTGGAAAAACAAAGGAGTTCTAATGTAATAATAATTGATAGCTTCCAATATGCACAGATTAGTTACAAACAATATATAGCATTTAAGGAAAAGCACCATAATAAATTGATAATCTTTATTTCTCATGCCGATGGAAAACAACCTGCTGGACGAAGTGCAAAATCTGTAATGTATGATGCGACACTTAAGATATGGGTTGAAGGTTTTAAAGCCTTTTCTAAGGGTAGATATATAGGTTCTAAAGGGCAATTAACAATATGGGAAGAGGGGGCATCGAGATATTGGCAAGAAAACGAAAATGATAACAACAATTAATAATTAATACAAAATGACAACAACGATTAAAACAACAAAAGCACAATTAATTAAAAGGTTCCACACCTTGCTTACAAAGGCAGGAATGGATGAGTTTGATAAAAGGAGTATGCTGAATACGTATTTTAACGCTACTTCTTCTAAGGACTTAACAGTTGTGGAATTATTAGAAGCCTGTACTGCTTTGGAAAAGATGGTGAATCCTCAATTGGCTGAAATTGATAGATTACGCAAAAGAGTAATGGCATCTATTGGAGCATACCTTAGAGAAATGGGGTATGCTGAAAATCCTGAAAACATTAAAGCTTTAGCTTGCAGGGCAAGTAAATGTAGGAACTTTAATGATATTCCTATGGAGAAATTAAGAGCTGTTTATAACGCTTTTAACCATTACAAGAAAGCTATGGTTCAGGTTAGAGAATTAACGGAAAACATTTTAAAAACTAATTAGAAAATGGTAGTATATAGAGATTTTGATTTGGCTATGGAGGAAATGGAAGGCTTCTCTGCGAAGATAAAAGAGGATGTTTATTTGACTTATATAAGTTATGGAAGGCATCCAAAGAACTTAGAGTTCCAATTAAGGACTAAGTCCGAAATGGTTAATCCTAAAAAGCCTGTTAATTGCCTTGCTATATATATAGTGGGCAAAGGATTGGAGATTGTTAAGGAGATTAACGAGCTTAAGGACTCTAAGGACTTTAAACAAGATGTGGTTATATCTTATACCTGTGGGATGTTCGCTCCTTCTTATAAGAATAGTGTTGTTGAACTTGGTAAATCAATTGCCTTATGAAGAAAAGTATATATATAAGTGGTAAGATTACAGGATTGGATGAACAAGCCACACGAGAACGATTTAAGAAAGTTCAAAAGGAATTAGAAGACAAAGGTTATGAAGTTGTTAATCCATTTGATACGACAGATGAATTTGTTAAGGAATTTGGTGGGAACCTTAGTTGGGGCAAGGCAATGATTTGTTGTTTGATTTCTCTTAATCATTGTGATGAGATATATATGCTTGACGGATGGGCTGACTCACCAGGAGCAAGAATTGAACGAGATTTTGCTTGTCGTTTGGGGTTGGTGGTTAGGTATGAGGATTTGAATGAACAATCAAATTCAATACAATGTTAACCAAAAAACAACATCAAAAAAGGTATAGGCTTCATATCTTCCTTGGGAAGAAAGGCTATATCGTCAACGCACGAAATAGAGAGGTGTTAATCAATAGTGATACACCTGTGATTAAACAAGTCGCTACTCTTAGAGACGAATTTCAGTATAATTTACAAACAACAATTTAAAATTAAATAGTATGTACACAGCAAAAGTAAAATTAACAGCAAAATCAACGCTTCCTAATGTTAGGATAAAGCCTTTATTTTTAACAGGTCTTTATAAATCAGGTAAGAAAAAAATGGCAATTCCTGAAAAAAAGGAAGATTTAAGAAATCAAGTTTTGGGGCACTTTTCTAATTCGAATCCAGAATGCATAGATTTGAATGTTGAGATAATAGAGTTTAAAAAACTTCCTATAGATTTTTGGTACGAAGGAAAGGAGAAATAAAAAACAATACAACATGACACAAGAAGAGCATAAAGAGTATTTAGCAAAATTTCAAAAAGGACAAATTTTGACTTTGGTTTATAATAAAAAAAGAATTGCTGGCATATATAAAGGTTATGTAGAAGATGGCGACGATATTCACATAACATTGCAACACAAAGAAAATGGAATAGGTTGGAGCTATCCTTGTAAAGGACTAAAACAAATTGAATATATAAAATAAGAGATGAAAATATCAGATGATCAAAATACAATCACAATTGATAGTAATACTTATGAGGCTGCAATATCCGAATGTCGATTTTGTCAAGATTGTCAATTAAAGCATGTTTTGCAGTATTGTGATGATATTCCTTGTAGGTCTTATGAACGCAAAGATAAGCGAATTGTAGTTTTTAAAAAGAAGTCAGACATAATTGATAAAGATGAAAAACATAATTAATAACATATTTAAAAGAAAAAAAATGGATACAAAAAAAATTAGTGTGGAAATGTCTGCTGATGAGTATGCAGAACTCCAAAAGATGCAACAAGAAAAAGCAGCTATTGCAGCTAAACAAAAGCAATTGGAAGAGAGAGAAAATTATAAGAATATGGTTAGCTCTATGGTTGATGAGTTATTCCCTATGCTTGAGAATTTAGCCCATAGCTTGGGTGGAGGCAAAAAAAGAGTATACGATAGCTTTACAACCGCTATCGCTATGAAAAAAGAGTTATATGATACAAAGGATAGTCAGAACACTCATACGTTTACCAATGCTAAGGGAGATAGGAGAATTTGTGTTGGCTATTCTGTTATTGATAATTATGACGATACAGTTAATGAAGGCGTAGAAAAGGTAAGGCAATATATTAAATCTTTGTCGCAAGATGAGAAAACAGAGCAGTTGGTAGATGCCATATTGCAGTTATTGGCTAAGGATAAGAAAGGAAATATTAAGCCAGGTAAAGTTGTGGCTCTTTCTAACATTGCAGACAAATCTGATAGCGAACTATTCAAAGATGGCGTTAGAATAATTAAAGAGGCTTACAAGCCTATATTTTCAAAACAATTTGTGAGAGCTGAAAAGAAGTTGGATAACGGTGAATGGGTTAATGTTCCTCTCGGAATGACTGAAGCGTAAGGAGGATGTTATGGAACAATATATTTTAATTTCAGAAGCCTTTATGGGAAAGGTTATTGTTACTAAGGATGGCAATAACCTACAGGCTAACTTTACTGAATCAAACGTAACTGTTGGTCAACAAAAATTTGTTCTTAGTATGATGCAACAGGGTATTCCTGCGATGATGGAGCATTTTAACGGTCCTAATTCGGATAGTAAGTTTGAAAAATTGGTTGTCGATTTTGAGATGTTTTGGAACCGCTACGACGATAAGCTTAATTCATCCAGGAAGAAGACTCAGGCAAAATGGGAGAAGATGCCTGTTGACGAAAGAACTAAGGCTTTCTATTTTATTGGCAAGTATTTTGCCTCTATTCCTGCAGGTACTCGAAAAAAATATGCAGAAACTTATCTTAATGCTGAGCTATGGAACAACTAAATAAGGAGATTAAGGACTCTAAGGAGGTTAAGGACATTAAAGAATTGGTTATTTCAGATGATCAGAACACTGTTAGTTATGGTGGAATTACAGCGACTTTTAAGCCTGTTAATAAGGTTACAAAAAATACTTGCAGACATTGCTGGTTTGATAGGTTCCCTGGAGCTTGCAGCACTAATATATGCTCTTCATCATTGCGTAAGGATGGACGTGAAGGGGTTTTTACTGTTCAGGAGATGCCAGTTATTAAATCTAAAAAGAAATGAAAAATATTAAAGTTAAATTAAGTGTTCGTGATTATAAGTACTTGTGCTTATTCACTAAGCAATGTATGGATTCGATTAAAGAGCGTGAAAGACCTTTTGTGTATGTTATGTTTAATTTAGTAAACGAAGATTATCAAAAGTTGATTAAGAAGTTGCCAAAAACAAGTAAATCAAAACATGTAACGGCATGTGTGAGTTTTAACCTATATAGCGTGTTATATCCTTATTATGTATCCTTATTGGAGCAAAAAAAGATAGATGGAGCTAATTCAGCTCTTGTTTGGGATTTATTTTGTAAATTGGATGAAGGAATAAGAACTATCCAAAAGGAAGAGAATATGATAACTGACTTAGCATTATAAAAAAAGCCCCACCGAATAGATCGTATGGAGCAAAGAAGTAGAACACTTGCAAATATACATATAATTTATTTGGTGGGATATATGAATAACAAAAAAAATAACAAAAAAAGGGTCAATCGTCCTTGCAGACAGCTTCACAAGTTGAGATATTACAAGAAAATACAAGACTTGACAAAAGAGCATTACGAGCCTGGAGAGAGTATTTTAGTTAGAGTGTTCTTTAAACATATTTATCCTATATATCCAATGTCATATAGCCAATTCAGACATATACTTGAAGAACCATCATTAAATGCTCGAATTGCAGAGTTAGAAGAACAGGAAGAAAAAAAAGGTCAGAAAGAATAAATTATTATATTTGCAGAATTAAAAATATAGAATATGAAAAAGATAACATTATTTACAGTATTATTCTTAATCGCATTCAGCGGTTTTTCTCAAAAGGAAAACAAGTTTAGATTAAGAAGTATAGATAATACAATGTATAGAGAAATTATCTCTAATTGGAGCAGAGGTTTTTATTTGATTACAAAAATAGAAAGTGGTTTAGATGATAATTATTCAAAGTTACAATACGGAGCAAGAGATAAGAACAAAGTAAATCTTGTTGAGGTAGATAGTATAATTAGAGAGTTAAAAGCCGAGAAAGATTTGTCAAGGTTCACTAAAAATTTAGAAAAAGCTTATTCTCAAATTTGTTTGGAATGTTATCAAAAAGAATACAAAGCACAAGTTGATGAAAACATTAAGAATATGCAATATTATGATTATAGACAAGATTGGCTATATTGTTCAAATTTACAAGAGTTAAGGAGTAAATCTGATTCTATTGCTTCAATTGCAAAAAGAAAATTTTATTTTATAAATACTGGTTCAAAAAAAACAGTTATGATATATAGGGATGCTCCTAAAGACTCAAGTTTTCATTTTGAACTATATATGTGGTTTGATTTAGGAGGCAATATAGGAGGTAATAAAGATTTGGAAATTGAAGGAGAGGAATATTATATTTTTAGTGAAATGATTGGAACGTTTTTAGATGTTTTCCCTTTTTGGAAATCGTATATTGATCCAATGGCTAATATTGATGAAGTAGCTAATAATACAAATAAAATAAATTCTAAGATTATACAAGTAAAAGATAAACGCATAAGTTATTCATTGCGGAAAAAAGATGATAAACAATGGCATTTGTATGGTAGGTTATTATAATGAGAAAAGCGAGGCAAAAACCTCGCTTTTTTTATTATAATATCAATAATTTTCAAGGTGGGATTCGAACCCACGACCTACTCCTTAGCAGGGAGTCGCTCTATCCAGCTGAGCTACTCGGTCACTGCAAATATATAAAGTATTTTTTTAATGACAAAATACTTACTCTCTTTTTGTGTTAAGAGTTATTTCTAATTGGGTTGTTTTTGGCGATGCTAAGGTGTTTAGAATTGTAAACTCATACGTTTCTTTTGTGTCTTGAAGTTCTTTGTTGTTGTTTTCAAAATCAGTTTCGGTTCTTACCATATATGAGGCATTGGATGGCTTGAAGTTTTGGAGTTCGGTAAATATTTTATCTGGTAAATCTAACGCATCTAATTCTTCATCTTGAAATTTACTTTCATTTGAAGTGCTGGCATTCTTTTTGGTTATAATATGTAATGTTAGGTTTATGTTGCCTTCTTGTGTCTTATTTCCAAGTGTACGCCATCTTATATTTTTAAATTCTATAAATACGGCTGGTGTGTCGAATGCTTCACTTTCTTCTGCATCATCAACTTGATTGTTCCATAAATCAACGTATTGGATTAATTGGAAGTCGTTATCATCAAGAATTGATAATAATGCTGTTTCAATTTCTTTGTATAATTGCTTTCTCATTATAATAGGTTGTTTAAATAGTCATTAATATTATGTTCTATTATCTCTTTGCAGATTTCCTGCACTTTGGGGCTATCTCCTATAAATTGACGTTTTGGCATTGTGAATCCTTTTCCTCTTCCAGCTCGCAAGCCTTCGTTGTGAACAGCAGCATAAGGAGTGTCGCTGGTAAATTCAACTGAGTTATTAATTACTGTTGCTTTAATTCCTCTTCTTAACCTTGCTGAAACAATCATTAAAGAACCGTGTGCCTTTATGTTCTTACGAGGTTTCCACTTGTCGTCAAAAAAAGCTTTGCGTTCAAAGTTCTTGTCAAACTCATCTTTAATCTCTACTTTAATATCGTTTAAAGTCTCCTTTAATACCTCTTTAAAATCCTTTTTATTTGCCATTTTGAAGTTTATTAATTACTGATTGAACTTCTTTCTTATCCTTATAATAAGGGTGTTTTTCGGGAAATACAATGTTTTTTTGTCCAGGATTAAATCTGAACATTTCCATTGTGTTCTTCCCGCTATTGTTAAGTTTTGTCGTTGCAATAACTCCACTTTTGATTGCTTCCTCTGAATCGGATTTTGTGTATTTCCTTGCAAGAACCTCTACGACTGAACAGCGACAACGCCAGCCATTAGGGGGGTAATATGCTGCCCAAAAAGGGTCGTTTTTAGGAAGGGTTATTTCATGCAACGCCTGGTGTGATGCTCTTACTTTATCGTCGTCTGCTGTTCTGTATTGCAACATATATCTTTCAGTGTCGTCTGAATATTCGCTCCAACGTGCTGCTTGTTGAGATGAGCCAATTGCGAATTGGTATTCTGCTTCAAGGTAGTTTTTGTTATAGTCATCATTTATTTGGGCTACATCATTCTTGAACTTTGTGAAAGGTTTTACTTTGTCGTTTTCATCCAGGAGCAATTTACCAACCTCTTTCATTTGCTGGTGTGTTTTAAAGGCTGAGAATTGAAATGTATTATTCCTTAATGCAGTTAGCATTTCTTCAGGTATTTCGTTGTCTTTAATCCCGAAATCAATGGCTTTGTTGAAAATGTTATTGGTTTCCTCTATTAAAGCTTTTATGTCCTTTTCTTTTAGGTATTCTACTTTATATCCTTTCTTTTTGTGAATATATTTTATTGCTATTTCAAAAAGTTCTTCCAGCTTGTTAGGGGGCGTCTCAAACTTGTCTGTCAACTCCAAGTTACCCCCTATTCGAAAAAATTGTCAGGATATGGTTGAGAAGTTAATTTGACATTTGGACTCGGATTTTCTTTTTTGCCAATGATATCTATGTTATAACGCTTAATGAAGTATTCAGGGTTAATGTCATAGTATTGTAGAAGCATTGCTTCTGTTGTTTGTATTTCCTTTGGAGTGAATTCATAAGTATCATCCCAGTCGAAGCGATAACCTTCAAGAGCAAACCCATGACGAACCATAAATGGTAGTAGTTTGTTGTTAATGAAGTCTCTTGCATCATCTGAATAAGAAGCCATAATTTCGTCAAATCCTACAAGGTGAGTTTCGCCCTGGCTTCTTGAAGCACCATCGTCAAATGCCATTGTTTGACCTGCCATGCACTTAGAAATTTGCTGATCGCAACGTTCAATACGTTTGTCGAATACCATATAGGCATCGCCTTTGGAAGTTTCAATCATTTCCAACTTGGTGCCTGCAGGGAAAAGCCCCCAGGCTGATGAACCCATGGAAGAAAGCATTTTTTTTATACTTTTATTATCTTCTTCATTACGGCTTTCAGAATTTGCATAAAGGATTGGAACACCAAATTTTTCGGCAAAGTTATCCCAGAATATCTCTACGTATTTTTTAGAGATTGCTTTTGGTGATGCTTTAAGAAAACAACCTAAATTATCTTTTCTGCCTATTTCCAAAGACCAATCGGATATTGAACCTTTTCGGTAATCAAATCCTTGTGCAGGTTCATCACTTTGCTCTTTTATTATTACACCATATTCAGGAATAACGTGTCGGCGAGGTACGAGTTCAATATTCTCAAACTGCATAACTCCATCAACATTTATGATGCTGCCAAATTGGACTAAGGAATGACCATAAAACTTTGTTTCAGTTATTAAGTCCAATAAATCTTTAAACCATATTTGCTCGAAGTGTTCTGTGAGTTCTTTGTTTTCCTCGTTGGTTTTCTTAGCTACTAAACGAAATTTCTTTTGTTTTAAGTTAGTTCTTATGCGAAGAGCAACACCCTCAACATGGGAGTCAAGATAGGTTGTAAAGTCATATATATCATATAACTTTCTTCTGTTTGGGTTTTCTAATTGAAGTGCAGCTTTATGTGCATCTCGCCAGGCTCCAATATCTTTTTTTGTAAGATCTTTAGATGACTGCTCTAATTGGATAATTAGACTTCTCGCCTTTTCGATTGTTTCTGCAGTTACTTTATCGGCTAAAAGGATTTGTCTTAGTTCTTGAGACTCACGACCAAATATTTGGCTTATTTTTTCTTTTATATTCATTACCATTCGTTATTATTTTTTTCGCTTGAACCCCATTGAATTGCTTGATGTTCTTCTTCTGTTCCTGATGCACTGCCTGCAAGTGGTAGGTTAGGTTGAATTATTCCTTTTTGAACATCTTTAAGCCAGTTAATGGCATATTCATACCTCAAAGTTCTTATCTCAGAAGCTAATTTTGCAGGCAACCATGCTATAAGATTATACAGTGCTATATCTGCTATAATTAGTACTAATTTGGAATTTCTTGCAGTACCTGTTGCGGCAAATGTTGCTTCAACATCATATCGTGAACGAAGATAGCCTGACGCCTCTTCTATTGCTTGAGTAATTGCTTTGTCAAGATTGGTTTCTTCACTTTGCATGATTACATCTAATGATTTTGTGTCAACAATTGAACTAAAATCTGTTACTTCTATAAACATATTACCATTCATTTTTAATTTTTCGCTTGCCTGTTATTGGTTGAAAGCTTAATTGTTTTATTTTTTCATTGATTTTCCATACGCCACCTTCTATACAATCGGGTCCGTCGGCAGGGTATGAAAGTTGAGGATTAACACCTAAAAATTGATCTGCTAACCTTTGCATGTTGGGGTTATCTTCTTCTTCAATATTGAAGATTAATTGACCATTTCTATTAAGTGGTTCTAAGTTTCCTTCAATACGGACAAACTTCTCAGGTTTTTTTCTGTCATCACCAATAATTGAAAGGTAACCTTCCTTTTCTCCTACTTCATCAAATAAAGGTCTGAATACCTGCTCAAAAAATGGGTCTTGAAGTGTATTGTTTTCAATATAATTGTATACTTGAGTTTTGCCTTTGCATTTGTCGTTAAGGACATAAAACCAATTAATGAATTTGGAGTTTGAAGTTTGGTCAAGAAAACCTGTATAGATATAAAATTTACCATTTTTATTACCAAGTAAGAAACATGACTTGTAGGAAACTCCTTTTGTTTTTGTCGCCTTGTCCTTATTCGATGTTGAAGGGTCAGCATATATAACTGCAAAATCAAGCTCTTTAAGTTTAGGAACTTTGCCCCAGGTTATTTCTTTGAATATAGTACCTTCAACAACTGGATTGTTAAAGTATTCCTGTTGAGCTGAACGTAGGGAGATTTTGGAGAGTACTCTATCTATATGGGCTTCGGTATTTTTTGCAGCCCATGTTGTTTTACCGTCTTTATCTCTAATGTTGACTATGTCCCAATGGTCAGCAACTTTACCTGCTCTTGTAATAAAACAATCTTTTGCAATTATATTTCCACAACAAATGATAAGTAGTGGTTCAGAAATTGAACGTGTAGGATACAGAGCTTGTTCAAACCAATCCCAATTCTTTTTGACTGTTTCGGGATTTCGGGTTGCTTCATCAGTATCGAAGTCGTCGGGGATGATAACATCTGGTCTAATTTCATCATTCCTTGTACCACGAGGTGATTGCCCAGCTCCAACTGCTCTAAATGATGCTCCGCTTAATGTTGTAAATTCTCCACTTTCCCAAGCTCCAAGGTTCTTTTGTTCGCCATAATAGGCTTTAATTCTTGGATTGGAATCTAAGTTTGCACGGTAAGGCTCAAGTAGTCTTGCTGCATTATCTAATGAATTTGAAGTTAAAATGATGTTGCGTTTTTTTCCTATTAATACAAGATATAGGACAGCAAACATTACAAGTGTTGATTTTGCTAATTCTCTCGACCACGACAAAACCTCATACCATTCAGGATTATTTAGTACTCGGTTTAAAAATTTAATATGAAATGGTGCAAAATCTGCTTTTGCAAATTTTGGAAAAAAGAACTTACACCATTCAGCTGGACGAGCTTCAAGATATTCTCTGTGTTTTTGAATTTCTACAGGATCCCGAAACTCCACATAACAGTCTGAGAGGAGATTCTTTCTATATTTCTCCCAATACAAATAAGCTTTCTTGTCAGCAGTTTTCATTATACTAACTTACTTTTTATATATAAATCAAAGACTTTGGAATATTCTTGAGACTTTTTAAGGTCTTGAGGTCGCAACCATTCAAGTATTTCAGTTATTACAGTGATTGTGTCGCTGAGAGATGTTTCTTTTTCAAACTTTTCAATTGATTTGGATAGCTTGCCAATGGTATCGGCTTCTGCTGGAGTTGCGTAACGTTCTCCTTCGGGTCTCTTCTCAATTGCTTCATTGATTGCAGCTAATTGCTTGTAAATCTTATTAAGCTGTTCCTGGCGTGTTGCTGCAAGTGAGACTTTTTCCTTATTCCAATTCTCTCCTTTAATCCACTTATTTATAGTGGTCTTAGAAACACCTACTTTTTCTGCGATTTCTATTTGCGTGAAATCTCCTTTAACGAAAAGTTGACGAGCAATGTCTTTCTTGTTTTGCAAATCCTTACTCATATACATTATTATAAATATTATGCAAATGTAGTTTTGGAGAGCTTTTTTTTGGTGAAAAGTGCTGGTGGCTGGTAGTTTTATATCAGCGGCTGGCACTTTTCCGATTTTTATTTTTTTGTGATAGTATTATTGCAACTCAAACGAATGGGCAAAATTGATTTTATGAAATTAAAAAATTAAGCTTATGCAAAGTATTAGAAGAGCAATTAAAAGAGGGAATGCGGTTATCTACAATAATGGTAACGGATATGATATTATGAGAAAAAAAGGAGCATCGAAAAGAGCCTGGTGTTTTGCATTAAAAAACGAAATTAAGCAATTCTAATGGCAGAAGTTGTAATTAGTACATCAGCAGTTAACTCTTATGGGAGTAGGGTTCTTACTGCAGGAATAAATTTCAAGCAGTATAAAAAGAATCCAATTGTGCTATTTATGCACAATAGACCTTGGAGAGGTACAACAGATGAGTATTTGCCAATAGGTAAAATGCAGAACTTAAGAGTTGAAGATGATAAGCTTTTAGGAGAAATCATTTTTGATGAAAATGATGAGTATGCAGTTAAAATTCAAAAAAAGTTTGAGAATGGATTCTTAAACATGGTTTCTGCTGGTTTGGATATTGTTGAATTGTCCGATGACCCAGCTTATTTATTACCAGGACAAACAAGATTTACTATTAAAAAATCAAAGCTTAGAGAGGTATCTGTTGTTGACATCGGCTCAAACGATGAAGCTTTAAGATTGTATGAGAACAATGAAATTATAGAATTATCGGCTAATGGAGATTGCAAAATATCTCTATTAAAAGATGATGTAAGTATTAATAAAGACGAATTAAAAATGAAAGAATTATTGTTAAAATTGGGTTTACCCGAAACTGCAACAGAAGCTGAGGCATTGGCTAAGTTGGAGGAACTTAATTTAAAGGCTCAAACAGCCGATGAATTGGCTACGCAAATAGCTAATGAAAAAAATGCTCGTATTGTTTCTTTGGTTGACCAAGCGGTTAAAGAAGAAAAAATTACTGCTGACAAAAAGGAGATTTTCCTTTCAATAGGGAAAAACAGTGGTATTGAAGCTTTGGAAGCAACTTTTGGAGCTATGCAACCAGCTGTGCGACCTGCTGAAATTATTGGAGGTAAGAAACCAGTTGAAGAAAAGACTGGTGATGTTGGTGTAAAATTAGCTGACATGTCATGGGATGAACTTGATAGGCAAGAAAAGCTTGTTGAGTTGAAAGAAAAGAATTTTGAACTATTCAAATTGAAATATAAGGAAGAGTTCGGAGTGGATTACAAAGAGTTGAAATCACTAAAATAAGGAGGAAAAGAAGATGGGTTTAAATCAAGAAGTATGGAGAAAAGATGTTGTTGGAAATTTATTTCCTGACAATAGTTTTGCTTCTCAATCGGAAGACGATAGTGAATATGTAAGTAATAAAACTGTACATATTCCTAACGCAGGAACACCACCAAATGTGGTAAAAAACAGACCATTCAAACAGGGTGGTGCTGATGTTACAACAAGAACAGATAATGATCTTGAGTATTCAATTGACGAATACACTTGTGATCCTGTTCATGTTTCTAATATTGAAAAAACTGAATTAACTTACAGCAAAAGAAATTCAGTTATGGCAGGGGCTAAAGGTAAATTAAACGATACGGTTTATGAATCGTTGCCTTTTAACTGGGTTCCTGCAACTCCATTTAAAAGAGCTACATCGGGAAGTGCTGTTGCTGCTCATATTCCAGATGCGACTGGAAATAGAAAAGCATTTACAGTTGCTGACGTAAAGGCTATTCAACAAATATTCAATGGTCAAGATATTCCTCAAGATGGAAGAAATATTTTGCTTGACAGTGAAATGTATGGTCAATTGTACGACTCTATGAATGATGCTCAAAAGGCTTCAATGCAACAAACATTTGACGCTAAGACTGGTAATATAGGAACTTTCTTAGGATTTACCTTCTGGATGCGTTCACGTGTTTTGAAAACTGACGCTGCTGGAGCTAAAAAAGAATGGTCTGCTGCAAATGTTGCTACAGATTGTGCTGCTGGTATTGCTTGGCATAGAGGTTCTGTGTCAAGAGCTTTGGGCTTAGTAAAATTCTTCGACAATGTTGATGATCCAACTTATTATGGAGATGTTATTTCTTTCTTAGTTAGAGCTGGTGGCTCTCCAAGAAGATACGATAAAAAGGGAGTTGTGTTAATACACCAAGCTCCAAGTGAATAATCTGTAATTGACTTAAAATGAAAAAAACAGAATTAATAGAAAAAGCAAAAGTCCTTTTTTCTGATAATAAGGGTTTGGAAGAAGTTTGGATGTGTTCTGACGGTGTTGGTTATAACGACCAACACAACGCCTGTCAATATCAAAAAACGATAAACAAACAGGAAGAACCTATTTTGATTAAGAAAAAGGAGTTGAAAAAACTTCAAGCAGATGCAACTGCTGAGGCTAAGGCTGAGGCTGAGGCAGCAAAAAAAGCTGCTGAAGATGCTGAAAAAAGAGCAAAAGAGCTTGAGGGATAAGAATAAAGAAAACAATTGAATGCTAAAAGGGAGACTCAAAAAACTCAAATGATGGAATGCGAGGACTCCCTTTTTTTCAAATTAAAAAAATAAAAAGATGCAAGGAATTCAAACAATAAGAGGTAATGGTGGTATTCCAGCTACTTTGGCTGGTGAAGACCATATTTCAGGGTTATTGATGTATATGGCTGATGCTGATATTCCAAGTGCTAATGCTGGAGTTACAGGTTTCTCTACTACTAATAGAATTATTCCTATTTCGAGTATTGAAACTGCTGAAAGTTTGGGTATTAAATATGATGCTGCAAAATGGTCGGTTAAGGTTTTATGGTATCATATTTCTGAGGCTTTAAGAATCAATCCAGGAATAACATTATATGTTGGTATTTTCACTACTCCTACTTTATATGACTTTACTGAAATAAAGACTATGCAAACGTTTGCTGGTGGTAAATTACGCCAAATTGGTGTTTGGGCTGGAGACAAAGCTTTATCGGCAAATGAAATAACATCTCTTCAGGCAATTGCTACATTAATGGATGCTAAAGATACTCCATTAAGTATTTTATACCAACCTAAGGTTGCAGATATTAGTGCTATTAATAGCTCTTATGCTATTACAGGTCAAAAGAATGTTTCTGTATTAATTGGACAAGATGGTGATGGAACTGGTTCAGCTATTTATTTAAATGCTTTGAATACAACTAATAAATATGCTGTTGGTATATTAGGGTTGGTTTTAGGCTGTGTTTCGTTAGCTGCTGTTCATGAAGCTATTTCATGGGTTCAAAAATTCCCTTCTGGGATAAGTACACCTGGCTTTGTGGATGGTAAATTATTAAAGAACATTGATTCTGCTGTTGTGGATTCTTTGGACGATAAAAGATTTATATTCTTGACCACTTATGGTGGATTGGCTGGTTCTTACTTGAATGGCTCTCACACTATGGATTTGTTGACTTCTGACTATAATTATATAGAAAGAGTTAGAACTATGGACAAGGCTTGTAGAGGTATAAGAACATACCTTTTGCCATATCTTGGAAGTCCATTATATATAGATGCAGATACTGGTAAGTTAGGAGCTGATACTATTGCTATTCTTGAGAATGTTGCTAATCAACATTTGGAAGCAATGGCAAAAGCAGGAGAGCTTTCTGGGTATGTTGCATATATTAATCCTGATCAAAATGTTCTTGCTACCTCAAATTTGGAGATTGTTGTTAAGCAGGTTCCTGTTGGAGTGATGAGAACAATCAAGTTAACAATTGGTTTTACAAATAAAATTGGATAGATATGGAAGGTTCAAATAACGGAATGCCGAATATTAACGGTGTTATGTATGACTGGAGTTGTGTTAAGGCTGCAATAGCCGGAACTCCAACCATTGGAGTTACAGCTATTGATTATGAAGACAAACAAGATATTCAAAAAGCCTATGCAACAGGCAGACTTCCGTTTGGATATGGTAAAGGAAGAATTGACTGTTCGGGCAAAATCACAGCATATAAAGAAGAAGTTGAGGCATGGCAAAAAGCATCTCCAACAGGGAGGTTGCAAGATCTTCCTCTCTTTGATATAAATGTTTCTTATTTGCCTGAGAACGGGAAGATTGTTCATCATATTCTTAAAGGCTGTAAGTTTATCAATAACAATCGTAAGCCTAAAGGAGGAGATACAAAAATTGAGGTTGAATTAGACCTTATGATTATGGATATCGACTGGGGCAAAAAAAGATAATTAATCACTATTTAAAGACTTTTTAAAATGGCAAAAAAAGAAATTATAGGTTTAGCAACTGATGACCAAATTAAGTTGTGGAAGAACAAACATAGAATTGTTAAGGCAATAGAGTTAACAGATGAGGGAGAAACCTTTATTTGTTATGTTGCTCGTCCAGATATGGAGACAATGTCTGCAGTTGCAAAAGTTGGAAAGGTTGATGAGATGAAAGCAGCTGAGATACTTTTTGAAAATTGTTGGCTGGGAGGTGCTGATGTCATTAAAAATGATGCTGCTCTTAAATTAGCTGTAATTGGTCAGTTGAATTCACTCATAAGTAGTTGTGTTGTTGATATAAAAAACTTATAGGGCAGTATACTTTATCGCGTAGGGATGGTGAGGATGATTTAATAAAGTGTGCTGCTCTTATAAGGGCTAATTTCCATGTTAATCCTGACAAATTAAATGAAGATGATTTTGCTTCATTAACAGCTCAAGCTCTTTGGTTAGAAACTTGGAGAATCGAAAACTTAGCGAAGTTGTTTGGTGGAGATAAGGAGGATTAATCCTTAAAGAATTTAATGCTTTCAGAGATAAAACCAATTACCATTAGCAGTGCTGCTGCTATTATAATAACTCCTAATATTATAGATAAGACTTTCATAAGTAAGGTGTTTAATGGCACAAAGATAATACAAAATGGCAAATAATACAATAAATTTTACAATAAATGTGCAGGGTGATGCAAATAAAGTTATTGCTCAGCTTACGCAAAATATTGAAAGTTTGCAGGTTGGAGTAAAGAAAACTATTAATGTTTTTGATACTTTGCCTGCTAAGATTGCTATTTTTAATCAAGCAACTCAAGGTATTCAAAATTTCTCTAATTTATTAGGAGAAACAATTAAACCTGGTGCTGATTTAAATGCTTCTTTGGCTGATTTGTCTGCAATTACAGATGTTGTTGGTGAGGGGCTGCAAGAAATTGAGGGTTATGCCAGGGAAGCAGCTAAGACTTTTGGCGGTCCAGCTGCACAAAGTGTGGAAGCATATAAATTGTTACTTTCTCAACTTACTCCTGAACTTGCTAAAACTCCAACAGCTCTTAAAGCTATGGGAGATAATGTCCAGATTTTAAGCAAGACAATGGAAGGTAATGTCACAGCAGCTGCTGAAGTATTAACCACTGCTATGAATCAATTCCAGGTGTCAACTGTAGATCCGATTGCAGCATCTAAAGAAATGGCATCAATGATGAATGTTATGGCTGCTGCTGCTAAGGAAGGTTCGGCAGAACTACCTGCGATTAAGGATGCTTTATCTCAAAGTGGAATGGCAGCTAAAATGGCTAATGTTTCGTTTGCAGAAACCAATGCAGCTATTCAGGTTTTGGATAAGGCTGGGAAGAAAGGTGCTGAAGGAGGTGTTGCTTTAAGAAATGTTCTTGCAACATTATCTCAAGGTCGATTTTTACCAAAAGATGTGAGAGAGGAATTAAAAGCTGCTGGTGTTGATGTTAATGTTCTTACAGATAAAAGTAAGAGTTTGGCTGAGAGGCTTAAGAATTTAAGTCCAATTATGAATGACCAGGCTTTGGTTACTAAATTATTTGGGAAAGAAAATAATAATGCTGCTCTTGCCTTGATGAGTGGCATTCCTTTAATGGAGCAATATACAGTAGCTATTCAAGGAACTAATACAGCAGTAGACCAGGCTAACATTGTTATGGCTGGTTATTATGAAAAGCAGAAAAGAATGCAGGCTCAAATTGACAATGTTAAGATTTCAATTTTTAATTTAACTGATGGCTGGAGCATGTGGTTTACAACAATTGTTGCTACATTAGTTCCATTGTCTCAAATTATCCCTCTTGTAAGTGCTGCTTGGAAAGGTATTGTGTTGCTTGGGAGTGTTTTGACTTATGGGACATTTACATGGGGTGGCTTTGCTTTTGCTGCTGTGTCTGCTTGTAGAACTGTTTCTGCTGCTATTGCAAGTATTCCCATTATAGGTTGGATTGCTGCAATTATTGCTGCCTTGATTGCTGTGGGAGTTTACTTTTGGAATACATCTGCTCAATTTAGAGCTACGCTTAAAGGTTTGGGTGCTGCGTTTGTGGCTACTTTTAAGGGTATATGGGATTTAGCAAAGGGAGTGTTTGCAGGCATAGGTGATTTAATAAAGGCTGCATTTTCATTAGATTATAAAGGTATTAAAGCTGCTTTAAGTGGAATGAAAAATACCTTTAGTGATTTTGGTTCGAGCGTAGGTAAAGCATTTAATGATGCTTATGATAAGGAGATGACAGAGTCTGCTAAGGAAAAAGCTAAAAAAGATGCTAAGGGAAAGGCTGCTGCACCCAATGCTATTGTTCCTGAGAGTGGATTAGTTTTAAATGGAGGAGGACAAAATGGAAATGGTGGTTCTGGAAGTTCTGGAAGAACTGTTGGGAGTGGTGGTTCTGGTGGAACAAGGAATATTACTACAAATATTCAAAATTTGGTTGGTAAGGTTGAGATTCACACCACTAATTTAAAAGAAGGTGCTGCCGAAGTTAAGAGAATTTTAAGTGAAATATTGGTTGGTGCAACTAACGATTTGGTAAATATTGATTAGGTATGGATAGATTCAAACAATTATATGCTCAACGTGTTTTATCAGAGCTCGGTGTGGAAGTATTAAGAAAGGCTTCTAATATTGCGGCTTTCAGTATGGCTCCTGCTGATGTTAGTAGGAATGTTGAATATAGGTTTAAAGGAAATGGAGATTCATTTGTGGATATTGACACTAATATCACTTTAATTAATATTGCCAAAACAAAAGAGGTTAAGCTTATGGCTGCCTTAGATATTTCTCAATCAAAAAACATTGTAAAGACTGCAATTAATGGTGTTAAAGGAACGATCAAAGAGTATATTGCTGATGGAGATTTAATTATTAATATGAATGTTGTATTGGGTGGCTTGAGTGATATTTATCCACTTGATGAATTGAAGGCATTGCAGTCTATTTTGGATGAAAATAAAAACATAATAATATATAGTAAAATTCTTAATGATGTGTTGGGAGTTACTCGTGTGGTGGTTGAGGGTTATTCTTTTACTCCTACTACTTGGAGCTCCGTGCAGGAGGTTAAGATTAGTTTATTGTCGGATATGACATATAAAATTGAAGAAAAAATAACTAAATAATATGCTTGAACCAGGTTGCAAGATAAGTATTAGTAGAGAATGGAATGTTGGCAATTCGGAATGGGTTGTCGAGCATGTGAATAACATTGATATAACTATGGATTCTGATACATTAGCGGATACTTGCAAGATTATTTTGCCAAAAAATACAGAGTGGGTTGGTTATAAGGAAATACCAATTAGAAGAGGTGATAAGGTGGTTGTGTTTTTGGGATATAATGGTAAATTAACTAAGAGGTTTGAAGGCTTTGTTTCGGTGGTTTCTGCTAAGACACCTACTACCATTACGGTTGAGGACTGGATGTTTAAGCTCAGGCAAGTTAATGTTAAGAGAAAAGTATATAAAAATTGCAAGTTGTCTGCTTTACTCAAGGATATTTTGCCTGGTGATGTTAAGTATGTGTTAAGTGGTGATATAAGTATTGGTGAGTATAGAACTACTGCGACAACAGTGGCTGGAGAGCTAAAGGAACTAAAGAGTAATTATGGTATTCGTTCTTTTTTTGAATTGGTTGATGAAAAGCCTGTATTATATGTATATACTGTATTTCCTGAACAAAGGAGTAATGCTGGTCTTTTTGACCACGAAATGATTATTGAGAATAATCTTGAATATAGGAGAAAGGATGATGTTTTGGTTAGAATTAAAGGAACGTCAATTCTAACCAATAATAAAAGGATAACTTACGAAGAGGGTGATAGTGGTGGAGAAACAAGAGAGGTTAATGCTTATGGTTTAACCCTTGCTGAATTGAAAGTATTTGTAAAGAATTGGATTAAGAAGTTAAAATTTGATGGCTTAAGGGGTGATTTTACAACTTATGGTCAGCCTGTTGTAAGAAAGATGGAGGTAATTGACTTGGAAGTGGAAGGGGTTACGCCTGCCACTTACCAGGTAAAAGAAGTTATAGTTGCTTTTGGTCAGGATGGTTATAAGCAAAAAATTACATTAGAGAATTGGATTAAGAATTTGTAAATGAAAGATATATCAGAATTAATAAGAGAGATAGTAAAAGGAAGTTTGCCTTTGGTTTGTGATTTTGGAACAGTAACTAAGCTTGCTGAGGGTTCTTTCCTTTGTGATTTAGAAATTGAAGGGAAATCACCTGTTCAAGATGTGAGATTATTTTGTGGCGATTACAATTCTGATGCAAAAGGTGGTGGTATTGTTGTTATTCCCGAGGTTGGAGCTCAAGTGTTGGTTATTTTCTTTTCTAAGACTGTTGCTTTTATGCTTCAATGTTCAAAGGCTAAACAAATTGTTTTTAATGGTGGTGAAAATGGAGGTTTGGTTAAAATACAGGAACTAACCGATAAAATTAATGAGCTGGTGGATTGGTGCAAAAACCACACCCATACAAACGCTACGTTTTCAGGAACCATTAATGGAGTGCCAGCTACAGGAGCAATTACTATTCCTGCTCCCTTAGAACCACCAAAAGAAATGAATAAAGATGATTACGAAGATATAACAGTAATACATTAATTGCAATGAATGATTTTTTAATTGTAGATGGTGATTTAGCTGTGGAGAATGGCGATTTTAGGATTGGTGATGGAAGACTGGATTTGGTTGAAAGAATTGCAGTTGCAAATAAGGGTGAATTTAAGATGTCACCTCAGAGTGGTTGCGGATTAATTACTGTTTTGGGTGGAAATACAAGTTCTGGTAATGCCTTTAAAGTGGCTTTAATTGAAGATTTACAAAGGAATGGTGTTGAATATGACAGTATAGAAATGACTGATGAGGGATTTCAAATTAAACTAAAGGATTAAAGAAAATGGCAAGTTTAGCTGAAATAAAGAAACAACTGACTGATGAGTGGATGGCTAACGAAACTGTCCAACAAAAATATGGTTTTGTTGCTGGAGATAATTTTGATGATAAATTTCGTCCTGCCAGTATTGCTAATATTATCTTTTATATTGTTGCTTATATTGTTTGGCTTCGTGAAACAGCATTGGAGAGTTGGAGAAGTGATGTTGACGCTACTGCATTAGCTACTCGTTATGGTACTAAGGAATGGTGGCATAAGATTGCTCTTGCTTGGCAGGATGGGGACATAACTTCGGTAATTGATGGTGGTGTTAGTTATGCTACTATTGATGAGACTAAAAGAAAGATTACTTACTGTGCCGTTAGAGAGGAAGGAAGAACATTGTACCTAAGAGTTGCTTGTGGAAGTGCAGGTAATTTATTCTCATTGACTGCTGAGGAATTAGCAAGATTTCAATCATATCTGAATGATGTGAAGCCTTTGGGTGTAAGAGTTATTGCTTATTCTTATAATGCTGATAATGTTACTATAGCTGCTGATATTTATTATGATGGAGAGGTTAGTGTTGCTGGTGTTGATGTTGAAGTCAAAAGGGTAATTGATGAGTATCTTTCTTCAATTATTTTTGGTGGAGATATATATGTAAGCAAAATGGTAGATGTCATACAGTCAGTAAAAGGTGTTGTTGATGTCCACAATTTGAAGTTAAATGCTGGCAGTGGTTGGCAGACACGAAAGTTAACTCCTAATGCTGGGTATGTTAAGGTTACGGGCTATGGTTTAATATATAAAGTTGAGTAGGTATGAATTGGGACTCTCTAATTAAATTATTATTGCCTATAAGATTGAGGGCTGCAAAGCTATTGATTGCATTCTTGTTAGCTTTGACAAAAGTTACCAGGAGCAAGTTTGATAGTGATTTTACTTGGGTTCAAAATCTGATAATAGATTTAAAATATACTTCTCAGGTTCAAGCTATGGTTCAACTTCTGCCTGATAAGTTTGATCCAGTAAGTAGAACAATTGAAATTGAGGATGGAACTGATGGGAATGTATCTATATGCAGCAATGGTGATGAAGATATTGATTACAGGGTAATTGCTGGAGAGAATGAGAATGTTTTTTTTGGGATAAATGACGAAGACACAAGCGTTGGACAGGATTTTATTGTGAAAGTTCCAATGTATGTGGATAAAGACATTATAAGAGTATTTATTAAAAGATATGCCTTTGCAGGTGTTGGTTTTTCTGTTGTGGATTTATAAAGAATTAATTTTAAAAATATATGAAACAAATTGTTGATGTTGGAACAAGGCAGATTCAGCCTAAAGATTTGAGCTTTCTTAGTGAGGCAGATTTTGGAATTATAAAAGCTTTGGGTGGAGCCATATTGTTAATGAGTGGTTATTTGGAGAGTGATGCTGTTATACTTAGTGGATTAAAAGTTGATACAACTTATAAGCCAGGATTACCAAGAACCTGTAAGATTAGTGCTGGAGTGGTTTTGTATAATGGGAACTTGTATTCTGTGGATGCTGTAGAATTTTCAATTAATGCTGCTGAAGAAGCTAATAATTTAGTGCTCGCACTCAATCCTGAAGCTACAATTGCTCCTCCTTCTCCTGTGTATGATAAGGATTTGAGCAAGACAAAAAACGCACACTTAGAGTGGAAAGGCTATGTGTCTTTCAATCAAAATTTGGTTGATTTGGCTTGGAGGTTTTCTGCGTTAAACAATAGTTCTACATACCCAATCCTTAAAAGAATATATGAATATCAAAAAGTGCAAACAGAACCTGTTGCAATAGGTAATTAGTATGAGAAAGATTGTTGCATTACCTGGACAGAGTATTTTGGATATATCATTACTTTATTGTGGGGATATTTCATTTGCTTGGGATATTGCCAGGACTAATGCTATTCCTCTGACGGCAACTTTTGAAAAGAATACAACTTTGTCTATTCCTGATGATATGAATAATGTTGCTAAGGTTTTTAAGCAAGAAAAGGTTGTTTTTGCTACAGGGATTATAGATGATACCCCATTAGATGTCCAGTGGTTATTAGAGAGTGGTTATTGGAATGATGCAGCTTATTGGAATGATGCTGCAATATGGAATGAATGATTTTAATGTTTAAAAGATATTTATATGGCAATTAATAATGTAATAAATGGAGAGGCTGCAAGCAGCGTAAGAGAAAAAATAAATCAAGCAATTAATGGTGTTAATTCCCTTAATTCTGCTGGTTATGCAACTGTGCAATACATTACTAATCTTATTGCAAATTATTACTTAAAATCTGAGACTTATAACAAGACTGAGATAAATTCTTTAGTTAGTTCGGTTAATAAACTCGAGCCTAAATTAATTGCTTCGATAAATGAAGTTAAAGAGGCAGGTTATATATACTTGTTGCCAGTTGATAGAGTTGATAGTAACTTTTACAATGAATATTTATTCGTTAATGGAGCTCCAGAGTTAATAGGCTCATTTGGCTCGGATATAGACCTTTCGAACTATATAACCTCAGGACAATTAGCTACTGCACTTTCTGCGTATGTTACATCTACTGCTTTTAATACGGCAATTAGCAATTTAGCTAATACCTATGTTGCTAAAGAAGCGGGGAAGAGCTTAATTGAAGATACTAAGATTGCAAAATTAGACTCATTACCAAGTTCTGTGTTTTCTCAAGCTGAAACCCAGCAAGCTATTAATACGGCTATTGAAGGGGTTAATTCAGCTGGCACAAGAGTTTCTTTTGTTAAGGAGTATAAGAATGGTACTTTAGAGTATATTGGGGAGAATGGAGTAATTCTTCAAGATATTTATTCTAAAATGCTTGAACTAAAAGAATTGCCAGAAACTGAAAATGAAGAAAAAATTTATGATATTGCCGATGAACCAATAGGGAATAATCTCTATTTGGTTATAGATAATATCACAATCTCTGGAGGAATAGATGTATTTAGTTCGATTAACAATGACCATTATAAATTTGATATTATCAGAGAAACTGCGACTTCTCTACCTAAAATAAAATGTACCTGTTTAATAGCAAATACTAATAATTTCACTGCAAAAATAAAACTTTCTTATATTAAATATTTCGGAGAAAAAGTATCATTTAGTATTGAATGTGCAGATGAGGATGAGGCTAATAGTCTTGAATTATCAATTCCTCCACTTAAGCATAATAAAGAAAATATTATTGGTTATTCATTTGACGACAATGCAATGTCGTATTATTGCGTAGGTTTTGCCGCAGTAAACAATAGACCAATAATGTATAATCAACCTTCAACTGTATGGGGATTTTATGGGGCTAATCTTTACTATGCTAATAATTTGCCACCAGAAGAACATTTAGTAAGACTTAATAAAACAATTGGTTATACAGATGGATGTGGTAATGAGCGAAGAATGAAGCTCGGTTATGCGATTTGGGATGGTGAATTAGATATGCTAAGAGATGGGACATCTACAAGTCAATATAGATTTATGCATCCTAAGTTAACTTGGGATGAGCTTAAGGATGTAGTAGAATATGGGAATGCGATTCAAGTTCACAATGCTCCAGAACCGAATGGTACTGTAGATGAAATTGTTGAATCATATAAAGTTTTTCGAGATTTAGCGTTAACTCACGTTGGGAGAGGATTTAAAACAACCACTCGTCCAGATGGTAATTCTAATTATGTTTTTGCTTCTTTAGAGTTTCCGGAACATCTATGTATGGCTGTTGAAACTAATAAAGATGGTTATACACATACGCCGTATAAACCTTATGTTACCGATAATATGTATAAAATGTTGGTGACAAGAACATTTAGCGATAACGTTCAAAATTACTATAACGCAGTAGCTGCAGAAATGGCAAAACCTAAAGAAGATAGAGCTTTATTAAATTTCGCCACACATAACACTCAACAAGATTATGTAAATTTTATAGTCTATTTAAATGATACTTATGGTAAAGATGGTACTGATGTTCTTTGGTTAACACATTTAGATGAAGTCTACGAGTATTGGTATATGCGTAAATATTCAAAAATAATAAAGAGTGTTACAGGCAATACTGCTAATTTTGATGTTTATATACCCAAGGGTCAATATTTTTATTACCCTGAACTAACTTTTGTTACTAATCAAAATATCAGTGAGGTTAGCAATATTCACGATAAAATTAAAGGATTTTCATTCAATCAGACTAATATGTTTAATATTAATTTAGACGCCAATTTAGTTACTTTAGCTGAAAAATACACAGCAAGATTTGAAGCTAATCAATTGGCGATAGATAAACAAGACGCTTTATACTTCGCAAATCAGCTAAGAGCAGATTTGAAATCTTCATTTGTTGCAAGGATTAATGCCGTTGAGAATGTGCCATTAGACTCATTAGCAATCAGTGGAGGAGATGTTGCTGATTTACTTATTGGGGAAACTACTCAATTGACAGCTGTATTTACTCCTTCAAATACAGGTCAAAGAAATGTTAAATGGGAATCTGATGATGAAGGAATTGCCACAGTTAATTCTAATGGATTAGTTACTTGTATTGGTGCAGGAGAGGCTACAATTACATTATCTTCAGTAGATAATGTGGAAATATCAATAACAAAAAAGATTACGTGTGTGTCGTCAAGACCTATTACTGGAATTACTATTACTGGAAATGTAAATGGAGTTGTCAATGATACGATTCAATTATTAACTGTACTTACTCCTTCAAATACAACTCAAACAGACATTATTTGGAGCACTTCTGATAATTCACTTGCTGATGTTAATCAAGAAGGGTTAGTATCACTTAAGGCTGAAGGAGTTGTAGACATAAGAGCTACCTCTGCTTTCTTAGAAAGTATTTTTGATGAGCATAAAATTAGTATTATGGCAGAAGCAGTGCCTATAATTAGTATTACAGTAAACGGAAAAACTCCGCTCGAAGTAGGAAGTAATGCCCAATTTACTGTTGTATATAATCCAACGAACACAACCGAAAGAGGAATTGTCTGGACTTCTTCTAATAATTCTGTTGCAACAGTTGATTCTAATGGTTTGGTTACTGCAGTAGGAGTTGGTAATGCGACGATTACTGCTTCGTCTATAAATAGACCAATTGTACTTGGTAATAAAGAAGTTATTGTTAATGCACAAGTAATAGCAATAACAGGGTTAGAGATAACAGGAAACACAAGTGTAAATAGTGGAAACACTTTACAACTTGGAATAAATTATACACCGTCAAATACAACTCAACAAGGAGTAACGTGGAGTTCTTCTGATGAAACAAAAGCTACAGTCAATTCAAATGGATTGGTTACGGCAATTGCAGAGGGTGCTGTTGTAATTACAGCTACATCAACTATTAATGGAGCTATTAGTGATACTCATAATATTACTATTAATGAAGTTGTGCAAACTTACCCAGAAGTCAATATAATAGGGGTAGATGCTTTTGTAGGTTTTAAGGAAGTTTATGAAGGCAAAACATATCAGGCTTGTAATACACCAGGTAATGATAATGGTTCTCAATCAAGGATTTTATATGACACTAACACTGGATTAGCATTATCTTGGTTAATTATGAATACCTCTGAAAAAACAGCTGCTTTCGGCTCTCTTGGGGACAATTGGGGTCAGGTAGATAGTGCAAGTGTATTTACAGGTACTCCTTATAGAAATTACAGATATGCTGGAGCTTATCAAGCCTTAAGGAATTGTTATTATGGTATTAATGTACCTAATGGTACTTATAGAATTAAAATATTATCGAGTGTTGGTTCATCAGGAAGTAATTGGGGAGTTTTAGACACCTCAGGGAATTTATCAATTAATGACTCGAATTTCTTGTTGCCAAATGTAGATGTATTTAATAACACTACTTGGTCGACAGAGCAAGATTACATTGTAACAGATGGTAAATTATTATTTAAGTTTATAACCAATTTAAATAAATATCTTGGATTCTCTTGTATTAATATTAAAAAGATAGCTTAAAATGAGGAAAATATATACAATAATCATTCATTGCTCGGCTACTCCTGAAGGAAGAGCTGTCTCTGTTAGAGATATTGATAAGTGGCATAGGGAAAAAGGGTATAATGGGATTGGTTATCACTATGTAATTGGATTAAATGGTGAAGTGTGGAAAGGTAGAGATATAAATG
>DHDW01000038.1:0-146 GCA_002399565.1 Bacteroidales bacterium UBA4866
TAGAAACTATTTCACTTTTCCCGCCTAAAGCTAAGCTATAATTGCAAACTCTAATTCTTAATTTAGGGACAAATAGAGTTAAATAATGTTAAAACACTTGACAAATAAGTTTCGTGTTGTACTTTTGCAGTGTATTAATAAACTAA
>DHDW01000038.1:356-14931 GCA_002399565.1 Bacteroidales bacterium UBA4866
GCTATATTCATGGTCTTTTGGGTAAAAATGGTACAGGAAAAACAACACTTTTGAAGCTTATTGCTGGATTATTATTCCCAGATAGTGGCAAAATTGAAGTTATGGGCTTTAATCCACAAAAACGTCAAGTTGGGTTCTTGTCTAATGTGTTTTTCTTACCAGAAGAATTTGAAGTATACAAAATGAGTATTGAAGATTATGTTAAAACACATGCTCCTTTTTATCCTAATTTTTCAATGGATGATTTTGATGATTTTTTAAACGAATTTGAGATATATAACAAGAAAGAAAAACTAACTTCTCTTTCTTTTGGAACAAGAAAAAAAGTGATTATTGCTTTTGGATTGGCAACACATGCAAAACTTATGATTTTGGACGAACCAACAAATGGTTTGGATATTCCTTCAAAGAGTCAGTTCAGAAAAATTATTCTAAAGGCAATGAATGAGGAAACTTCAATAATTATTTCAACTCACCAAGTTAGGGATTTGCATAATTTGATTGACAGCATTATTATTTTAGATAATGGAAATATATTATTAAATGCCTCTAACCAAGAAATTACATCAAAACTCTATTTTGGAGTTCAAAAGGAAGAAGAAAATCAAGATGGTATTCTTTATTCCGAAGAATCAATTAGTGGAAAGGTTTTTGTTAAGGAAAACAAAGAAAACTTAGAGTCAAATATAGACATTGAGCTACTCTTTAATTCTGTTTTCCAAAACAAAGAAAGAATAAAAAACATATTTCCAAACTCTAATAAATAAGATATAAAGATATGGAATTCAATTTAACAAGATTTTGGAACCTTCTGAAAAGAGAAGTGATTTTAAATAAGAAATCTTATCTTTATATCATATTTGGATTTTTTGTGGCAGGATTTATATTCTTAGAAGATCTTGAATGGCACTCAAATATTGCAAAGATAGACCCTTCATATCATTCAGGATTTAACTCAAATTACCTTCTCTGGTTTGCTATTATTTTAAGTGGATTTATGTACCAATCAATGAAATATAAATCTCTAATGATAAATGAGATTATTCTTCCAAGCTCCATTTTCGAGAAGTATTTAGTATCATTTTTTCGAGTAATTATTTTCACGCCTATATTATCCTTTATTGGAATTATATTGTTTTTTCTATTAACAAAATATGCATTTGGGAGTACTTTTGTATTTATTAGCAATGAATTATCTTTAGGCTTTGTTTTTGAATCATTATTTTATGCTTATTTTTATGCTCTGCCTTTTATTTCTCTCTTGCACTTCAGCTCTCAATTCAAAAATAGATTTATCCCTATGTTAGCAGTTATAATAATCACAATATTTACTAATTTATGGGGATACATAGATAGGTTAATAGGAAAAGCCAATTATGGAGATAAGATTGATAACTTTATGCCATATTATGGAACAAGTGGTTTTTACCTTTGGGCAACTATAATAGGAATAATAATATTTCTTTTCTTCCAATACATTACTTACCTAAGATATACAGAAAGAGAAGTCTAAATTAAAATTAACGAGAAATGAAAAAAATAAAGATACAAAAGAGCATTAAACTATTAATAATGTTTTCAATCGCACTAATGATTATCTTAGTTACAATAGATAATACTTACTATGCTAATAATAAGGATAAAATAGAACAAAACAGAGAGAACCTAAAATATACACAGATTGGAACTATGGAAATGATGAGCTGGGGTTACCATCCAAAAACAACTAAAATACAGCTAATAGATGTTGGGATTATTGTTGACACAGTTCAAATCAATAAATATCGTAATAATAAAAATTAAGGAGAAACAAATAATGGAATTTAATTTAATAAGATTTTGGAGTTTATGCAAGAGAGACTTCAAATTAAACCTAAGAACAGATATATTTATGCTAAGTGTGATGGGCATAATTTCAGGGTTCTTTTTAGTGAGTAATCCTTCAAATTCGGGAGTTTTTGCTTTCTTATTTCTTATCCTGTTGGGATTTGCAATCTTTAAAGAATACCATAAGAAAACTTCCAAAACAAATATTCTAATGCTCCCTGTTTCCAACTTGGAAAGATTCTTAAGTGTATTTGTAAGAGCGTTTATATATTATCCAATTGTTCTTTCAGTGTTTATGATTTTAGGAAGTTTTATGATTGGAGTTCTGTATTCAGGAATTGGAGTTGGGTTTGACTTTACTCTTTTGCCAAAGTTCTATGTGGAGATTGTTAAAGAAGGAGTAGAATCATTTTTGTTGACTCCTTTTCTTTACACTTTACTTTTCTTTGGCTCAATATTCTATAAGAAAAATGCAGGTCTTAAAGTAACACTACTTATTTCAGCTATTACTATGATAGCATTCATCTTTTTTATTATCATTAAGAGAATATTGCCATTAAATGAATTTATCTTTAATATGAACTACCTTACCGATATTTCTCTTCCATTTGAAAGAGTTATTGGTGTTGTAGCTTCAATTTTCTTGCTTTGGATTTCCTATTTAAGAGTAACAGAAGAACAAGTTTAGATTATGATAACACAAGATTTAACACCCATTTATCTCAAGCTTGCCGATAGGATATGCGATGGTATTCTATCTGGAAAATATGAGACTCAGGGGAGAATACCTTCAGTTAGGGAGCTAGCAACTCTCAATGAAGTGAACCCAAATACAGCCATGAGAGCATTTGACTGGCTGCAGCAAAAGGAAATAATCTTTAATAAAAGAGGTATGGGATACTTTGTTTCGCCTAAGGCAATTGAGATTATAACAGAGGTAAGAAAGGAAGATTTTTGTAATAATACCTTGCCTTTTGTTTTCAAAACCATGCTTTCTTTAGATATAGATATTGAAGAAATAAGCCTTAAATTTGAAGAATATAAAACCAAAAAATCAAAGATAAAATGAAAACAAGTGTAAAAATAGGAATAGCAATTGCATATATATTGGCAGTGCTAACATCTTCCTGTGTTGGATTTAATGAGAAAAACGTTAAGCTATCAGGAGTAACAAAGGTATCAACAAAAGAAGTTTCGGCTTTTGATAAAGTTGATGTTAGTGGAGCAATTGATGTGATTGTTAATATTGGAAACAAGAGTGAAGTTGTGATTGAAGCTGATTCTGCTATTATGCCTTATGTAGTTACTGAGGTTAAGGATAGAGAATTAAGGATTTACAATAAGGACATTATTGGGTTTTATAATTTTAAGAATAATAAGATTTTAGTTACAATAACAACTCCTTCAATCTTAGAACTTGAATCCTCTGGAGCTTGTGATGTAACCATTAATGATTTGAAAACGGACATGTTTAAATTGTCTTTATCCGGTGCTTGTGATTTAATTGGAAGTTTTGAATGTAATGTTTTAGACTTTGAATCCTCTGGTTCTTCTGATTCAAAATTAAGAGGAAAGGTAAAGAATTGCAATATTGAACTTTCTGGAGCGTGCGATATTAAGGCTTTGGACTTAGAGGTAGATAGTCTTAAGATTGAAGGTTCGGGTTCAAGTAATGTTGAAATAACTGTTCAGAACTCTTTAGATGTTGAGCTTTCTGGAGCAAGTGAATTAAGATATAAAGGGGAGCCTAAATACATAAAGACTGATATGTCTGGGGTTTCCAATTTAACAAAAATAGATAATAATAAATAAGTAAAATGAAAATAAGATTAAGCACAAAGCTATTTATAATTGGGGTTGCAGTTGTGATGATTACGTTTATAGGCGTTTCCATTTATAGGATTAAAACCAATCATAAGCTCTATCAACAATCTCCAAAAAAAGATATTAATTATAATAGTTCAACAATAACAATAGAAAAATATGAAATCACTGAAGATGAAATTAGTGAATAAAACACTTGAAAAAGTTAGATTTACAAAAAGGATAATTTCTTTTTGTTTAGTATTAATTCTTAGTTTTGGTGCAATGGCTCAGGGCTTTAGCATTAAGGGAAAGATTATAGATGAGAGCTCTAAGGAGGCTTTAATGTATGTGAATTGTGTAATTTTCAATCAAAAAGACAGCCTCAAACAAATTAAAGGAACGGCTTCCGATACAAATGGAGTCTTTGTTTTGAAGGATGTTAAGAAAGAAAATTACAATTTAGTTCTTAGTTTTATTGGATATGAAAAGATGATTATCCCAATCAATAGCTCAATGTTTAAGGGCAATGTTCTTGATTTGAAAGAGGTGAAAATGAAGATTGCGGGTGAGGGTCTTGGCGAAATTGAGATTGTGGCAATGAAGGATAGGGTGAAGTTGGATGCCGATAAGATGACTGTAAATATTGACCAAACAACTGCTCAAAGTGTTACTAATGCTTTCGAACTTTTGAAGAAAACTCCTGGAATTGCAATAGATAATGAGGATAATCTTAAGCTAAATGGTAAGAGTGGAGTATTGTTTCAGTTTCAGGGAAGGGACATGAAACTCCCTTGGAAAAGTCTTGTTCAAATCCTTAAAGCTACGCCTGCAACCCTTATAGATAAGATTGAAATTATGGCAAATCCTTCTTCCAAGTATGATGCTGAAGGGGTTGCTGGTATTGTAAATCTAATTTTTAAGCAGGACAAAAACGAAGGTATAAGTCTTTCTGTTGGAACAAATGCCTACTATTCCAATGAGCTTTCATATATGGGAGACTTGAATTTTAGCCATGTTTCAAAGAAGTTTACCAACACTCTTTCTTTCTCTACAACTAACTGGAAACAAAGAATGGAGCAAACCCTAAGCAGGGAATTGGGGTTTGGAAATGACAGTATTTTCATTAAGCAAACGGGCAAAAACTTATATAATGCTCAAGATTATACCATCAATGCAGGCTCAGAATACCAAATCAATAAACGCAATTCAATTGCTCTAAATCTTACTTATTCCAAAAGCAAAAGCCCTCTTACAGAGAATCCAAACCAAACATTATACACTACTCTTTTTGGAGGAGTGAGAACAGATTCTCTAAGATATGACAACACTCAAGCCTCTTCTTCGGATATGAATAACTACATTGTTAACCTCAACTATCAAAGAAAATTAGATACTCTTGGAGGTAAGTTCTCAACCGATTTTGACTTTATTCACAACTCCCAAAGCAGCCTTTCTGCTTCCAATACTCGATATTTCTTCCAAAATATTTTACCTAATACTGCTTTTAAAATTGAAGATTTAAACAACGAAACTTCAAGCTCCTACAACTCCTATGTCTTTAGAGTGGACTACACTAAACCTTTGGGAAAAACCCTCAAAATGGAACTTGGAGGCAAGGTAAGTATAACAAAAGTGGATAATAATTTCAAGGCTATGCTTAATGATACTAACGATTTAACTAAAACAAATCATTTCATTTACAACGAGAATATCAACGCTTTATATGGCTCACTTAATAAGTCTTTTGGTGAGAAAACCTCCCTTCGCTTGGGCTTAAGAATGGAAAATGCAAACCTTAAAGGAGAGCAACAGATTGACAGTATCTCCTTTACACAATCCTACACCAACCTTTTCCCTAACCTATCTCTCTCACATCAATTCTCCCCAAAATACCAATCCACCTTCACCTATTCGATGCGTATATCACGTCCAACCTACGATAATCTAAACCCATTCCTTTCAAAAACAGATGACTATTCCTACCAAACAGGTAACCCAGATCTTCGTCCTCAATACACTCATAACTTCTCTTTGCAAAACACTTTCCTCTATATGATATTCACTTCACTGACCTATTCCTACACCAAAGACGTCGTTTCACAAATGCCAGTTGCCCTTCCTAACAGCCCAATTGTTTACTATATGCCTCAAAATATCTCCTCTTCCCACAACCTCAATCTAAGTGTTTCAACCTCCATTCCTCTAACAAAATGGTGGACAAGTGTACTTTATTTGAGTGGCAACTACACCAATAACAAAAGCCCAGAAACAGATTTGAGCATAAGCCAAGAGGCATTTTCCTTTGTTGGATACACCGCTCAAAGCTTCACCCTTCCAAAGAAATACAAGGCAGAAGTCTCAGGAGTTTATGTCTCTCCAGGGGTATGGGGAGTGTATAGATTCGACGGTTTCTATGGCGTCAATCTTAATTTCAACAAGAACTTTTTCAAAGAAATGCTAACAGTAAGTCTTGGAGTTCAAAACCTTTTCTCAGCCAGAGTGCAGGGAGGAGGAATGGAGATGGGCAATGCCAAATTTGAGCTAAAACACGAGGCACAACATACAATGCTAAGTGTTGGATTAAGGTTTAACTTTGGTCAAAACCTCAATATAGACAGGTCAAAACAAAAAGATGAATTTGACCAAAGAGCCTCTGGAAAAAGAGAGCAACAAGGAGGTATGGGCTTCTAAAAGAAGATATAAAACCATTAAAACGGCGATTTACCAAAAGTGAATCGCCGTTTTGAATTTAGCATATCGGCGATATGGTAAAAGTAAAACGCCCAATATGCACTATGCAAATCGCCCAATATACACTATGCAAATTGGGCAATATGCACACCCTAAATTGGGCGATTTACAACACCTAAATTGGGCGTTTTACTTTTACCATATCGGCGATATGCTTTTTCATAAACGAAGATTCATCTTTAAGCTATCCCCAATTTGCTAATAATCAACCCTCCGAATGGTATTTGCTAAAAGAAGTTTATTATGATTTATTTTCCTGCAATATATATTTGATTTTATCGTATTATTATATAAATTTGCAGTCTTCAAACTGAATAATACTGCTTGCTATTAATTAACCTTTAAAGAATTTATATGAAAAAAACCCTTTCTCTTATCATTGCAATCCTTGTTTTCTCAAGCATTGCAACAGCTCAACGCTATACCATAAAAGGAAAAATCCTCGATGCAATTTCAAAGGATAAGCTTCCCTACAGCTCCATTTCACTTCACTACAAAACCGATACGCTTGGCATTTACAAGGGAATAATAGCCGATACCAATGGAGATTTTGAGATTAAGAATGTAAGGAAGAGGGATATGATTTTGAAGGTTAGTTTTGTGGGCTACAAGCCTTTTCGCAAGGAGATAGGATTAGGGGAATTTGACAAAGAGAAGATTTTGGACTTGGGAAACTTGTTTATGGAACTCTCTGGAGAACTTGCAGGAGTGGAAATAACGGCCAAAATAGAGAGGATAATTGTTGATGATGATAAGCTAACAATGAACGTTGACGAGCAGTTAGCAGCCACAGTAACAAGTGCATTTGACCTGTTGAAGAGGGTTCCAGGCGTCTTTATAGATAAGGATGATAACCTGACTCTCAATGGCAAAAGTGGAGTTTTGTTTCAGTATAATGGAAGAGATTTGCGTATGCAGTACAAGAGTGTGGTTGACTTATTAAAGAGTATGACCCCCGACCAAGTGGAGAGTTTTGAGGTCTTATCCAACCCAGGAGTAAGATATGATGCAGAAGGAACGGCAGGCATAATCAACATTAAGATAAAGAAAAATCAAAACTATGGCATCAATGGATCGGTCTGGGGCAGGGCATCCTATCAAACAATGCTTAACTACTATGGCTCCATGAGCTTAAGCTATGTTGACGATAAATGGACCACATCCTTAGGATTTTCACCCATGAAATGGGGCTCAAGGGGTACATCAAGAGATGAAAGATACACAGCAAAAGCAGAAGGCGACACAGTCCTTTTCAAAACAGAGAGTGAAGACAATTGGCAATGGCTCAACAATAATATATACCTAAACGCCTCCTATCTCATCGATACCACCCGCACCATAGGCTTTAATCTCTATGGCTCCTTTGGAGGAAATCCAGAGATATATAATGAAAATCCCTATTTAATATCTTCCTATCCTAATTACAATATAGTCGATTCATCATACCTTTCAGGAAGATCTTCAATAACCAAACGCCGTAGTTTAGGTTTTGGAATAGACTATGTAAAGAAGCTTGACACATTAGACAGCAAGTTTATGTTAGACCTTTCCTACAGTCATAATTCCGATATAAGCAATTCCGAAAGTTGGAATAAGTACTTCATAGGCGACCTAAACACCATACTTGACAGAGAAGAAGGCTTTAGAAGACAAGACCTTTCACCCGATAATGATTTAAGTTTTAGAGCCGACTACTACAAGCCTTTCACCAAAACAATGAAGCTTGAAACAGGGTTGAAAACCTATATTTCATTTAGCGATAACGACAATAGGAGTGAACAATTAGACCCCCTAACAGGCAATTATGTTAATGTTCCAATGGAAACAAACCGCTTTAAATACTTTGAAAACATCAATTCCCTCTATGCATCATTCTCCAATACCTTTAAGAAAAAGCTTAATGTAAGATTGGGAATACGTCTTGAGCAAACCAACACAAAGGGACATCAATACGTTTTAGACAGCATAGACAAAAGGAGTTACTTCGATATCTTCCCCAACCTAAGGCTAAATTACAAGTTTAAAGATGACAATCAACTAACCCTATCCTACTCCTATCGAATATCAAGACCTTGGTCAGGGAGCTTAAATCCTTTCATGCAAAAGAGTTCAGAGTACTCCTATTCAACAGGAAATCCCTATCTTAATCCACAATATTCTAACTCCATATCCCTATCACATTCTTGGAAATACATGCTCTTTACCAACGTTTCCTATTCCCATACCAAAGATGATATAAACTGGATTCGCACACCACTGGACACTAATTTGGGATATAACCCCTTGGCATTAATGTCTTCATCAGTTAATTTTGGTTCTTCTCACAATCTCAACTTCAATATTAGCTTCAATAAAGAGTTCTTTAAGTGGTGGAGTTTTAGAGCTTCCACTGGAGCCAATTACTCACAAATCCTATCCTCTCCCAATGAGTTAGACATAAACCGTGAGAGCTGGAGCTATAATGCAAGTTTAAGTTCTGACTTCACACTTCCTAAGAAATGGCGTTTAGGATTCTACTATTATTTCCGTTCAAGTTCAATGTATGGACTAAGCACAAGCAGCTCCTATCAAGACCTTTCCATAAACATATCCAAGAGCTTTTTCGAAGAAAAACTGGGCTTAACTCTAAGCATTGATGACTTCGTAAACATCAATAAAATGTATAGAGAAACAGTCTATCGCAACACAATAACAAAGAATTGGAGCTCCTATCAAGGACCACAAGTTGCTCTTTCTCTACGCTATCGCTTTGGAAAATACTACAAAAACAAACAAGTATCCAAACCAAGTGTAGAAAGTTTTGACGATAGAGTAGGAGGTGGTTCCCCAGGAGGTGGAAGATAGATTAACAAATAAATTATTTAAATAAGACATAATAAATAAGTAACCCAAAAGATAAATATACTATGGAAGTAAAGATTGAAGAGAGTTGGAAAGAGGTTTTGAAAGAGGAGTTTGAAAAGGATTATTTTGTTAACCTTACTTCTTTTGTACGTCAAGAGTATAAGGGGAAAACAATATATCCAAAGGCTTCAAACATTTCTAATGCTTTTAATTTATGTCCTTTCGATAAGATAAAGGTTGTAATTCTTGGTCAAGACCCCTATCATGAGCCAAATCAAGCTCATGGTCTTTGCTTCTCTGTTTTAGATCCAACACCAGCACCACCATCATTAAAGAATATATTTAAAGAAATTAACCTTGATTTAGGAATTACACCTCTTGAAAGTGGAGATTTAACAAGATGGGCTTCACAAGGTGTTCTTTTGCTCAATGCAACACTAACAGTTGAGGCTCATAAGGCAGGCTCTCATCAAGGCAAGGGATGGGAAGAGTTTACTGATAGGGTAATATTTAATTTGGCAAATAGAAAATCAGGATTGGTATTCTTGCTTTGGGGTTCTTATGCACAAAAAAAAGGTGAGTTTATTGACCAAACCAAGCATTTAGTCTTAAAATCTGTTCACCCTTCACCACTTTCAGCTCATAGAGGTTTCTTCGGGAATCATCATTTCTCTCAAGCAAATAATTATCTAATTGCTCAAGGACAGTTGCCGATAGATTGGAAATAGAAGAAGATTATTTATTTACAATTTCTCCATGTTCTACTTCTGTATGTTCTTCGTGAGACATTCCGAAATAAATTGCAGAAAGTAGAGTGAAAACATAAGCTTGGATGTATGCAACAAGAACTTCCAAAAGAGTCATAAAGATTGCAAAAAGGAAAGGAACAATTGAAACTCCATAACCTATTGCCACACTTTTAGCACCAAAGATAAAGATTATTGAAAGGAAGCCTAAAATAATTATATGTCCTGCTGTTATGTTTGCAAACAAACGAATCATAAGAGCAAAAGGTTTTGTAAACATACTTAGTATTTCAACAATTGGCATAATTGGAAGAGGGAACTTAAGCCACCAAGGAACACCAGGCATATTTATAATATGTTTGAAGTAGTTTTTGTTGGCAGTGAACTGAGTGATGAAGAATGTAAACAAAGCTAAAACCATAGTTACAGCAATATTCCCAGTAAGGTTAGCACCACCAGGGAAGAAAGGAATTAATCCCATTATGTTTGAAAGGAAAATAAAACAAAAGGCAGTAAGAAGATAAGGCATAAATTTCTTGTAACGTTTCTTTCCAATGGAAGGAATTGCAATATCATCACGAATAAATAAAATAAGAATCTCCACTAAGTTTTGAACCCCTTTTGGAGCTTTGCCTTGTTGTTTGAATGCAACCTTCTTCGCTCTAAACACAACCACAATCATAATTATGGCAACAATAATAAGCATCATCACGTTTTTGGTTATTGAAAAATCAAGTGGTGTCTTTCCATTCCATTTACCATTTTCATCAACACAAATAATCTTTCCTTTTGCTTTTTCTCCATCTCTTTCAACATTTCCCAAACGATAACCCTTGTAAGTAGCATGACCATGTTCAAACTTACTTGACATAAACACATCAAGTCTTCCTTCATTAATTAGAATAACAGGCAAAGGAATTGCTACATCTTTATCCTTATAGGTTAAAATATGCCAAGAATGATCATCAACAATATGTCCTAAAATCATTTCACCTGGGTCAAAAGGCTTGTTTTCACTGCCAGAAGCAAAGGAGCTAAAATTAAAGCTAAAAAGTATAGTGACTAATATTATTATTCTTTTCATAAACATTTTTCTATCTCTAACGAAGGGCAAATTTAGAAAATTATTTTCATTAATTCGAATAAAACAAGGAAATTTCAACCCTCTAATCCTTATAACCTATTCTTAAAGTATTGTAATATCTATCTCAAAGGCATAAATCCATAGTTAAGCACCTTCCCAAAAAACAAAAAGCAAAGAGAATAACCCTCTCCTTGCTTTTACATTATATATACAGTTTCTTTCCCTCTAAAAGTTATATCCTAAAGAGAAGTACATACAAATATCGGGATAGTCATAATCAAAATAGAAATTTTCTGTAGTATTTTTAGGGTGATTATTATAGCCAAAATCACAAGAAAGAGTAAAGGAATATTTGTTAAAGAAAGCAGATAAACCTACATTGCCACCAAAACCTAAATAAAAATCATCATAAAAATAATAATCAATTGGAAATTTTGGAGGAGTGTTTATTAAAATATTACTTGTATAATCTCTTTTCTCATTTGTTCTTGCAAACATAGTATAGGAAACATAAGCACCTATCTGTGGTTTTAAGCTAAATTTATCATTTATTGCAATCTTGTAAGAGAAAAGCAAAGGAAATTCTAATTGATAGTTGTAATGTACTCCCTCAAAAAAATATTGGTCAACTGGAAGAGCGAAATCTACATTCTCAGGAGGAAAATAACCTTCTGCTTTTGTTCCTTTGTCTGCAAAATACAATCCAGTAACAAAGGAAAACTCTGAAGAACCAATTGGAATATCTGCAATTCGCTCCAATATGAATGCCTGGTTTGAATTGATAGATTGATTGAGCAGAATAATAAGTTGATAAAGTCATCCCTGCTCTCACTCCGTAGGTAGTTTGGGCGATAGTTGCAATACTTATAAATAAAAGTGCAACTAAAATAATTGGTTTTTTCATAGTTTATTTCTTTTAATCCTTAATCAATTTCTTTCTAACATATCCTTTCTCAGTATTTACTCCAATTATATAAACTCCGAACTTATATTTACTTCTTTACTTGTTGGGTTATAGTAAAGGTAATTATAAATAAAAGCAATCATAAGGCTTATAATTTTCGGCAAATTTATAACAAATGATTAATAAAAGCAAATTAACTGGAAATTATTTTATACTAAATTTTTTAATATCTATTTCAAGACCAAATATCCTTAGTTTATTGTCTTTCAAAAAACCTAATAAATCAACTCTTTTTCTTTGTAAATCAAGTTTAGAACTAACTAAATAAGGATTAGAAATAATTAAATAAGGAGTTGATTTAATATAATGGCATTATAATGTCAGTATAATGCCATTATACTTATGGTTTAATGGCATTATAGTTTTGGTTTAATGGCATTAAATGGAGAATATAATGGCATTATACTGAGATTAAATCAAGGTTTAGTGAGATTGAAAGCCTATCTTTTTAGTTTATAGTCTTGTTTTTCAGGTTGTAAAGCTTGTTTAATTTCAAGTATATTTATCTTAGATTTTTTTGCGTAAATTCTATGTTTTTTGGAAAGTAAATAGAAGTTATTATGAGCGAATATATTAATAGAGAAAAGGGCAATAAAAACAGAAATATTTTTTTTATGCAAGTTAAAAATAAAGTTATATATTTGTTGTCTTAAATAATTTGATTTATCTATTAACGAATAAATTTATCAAAATGGTAATGAAGTTTTTAAGTCTAAAGAAAATAGTTTTATTATTAACCGTACTTGTTATTCCATTATTCTTTTCTTGCGAACAAGAGGAAGATTATGAAGAACTAGAATTTTATCCTTATGCTTTATATGGATACGTTACTGATTATCACACTGGGAAACCACTTGCCAATGTAACTTTTGATTTAGCTTGTATAAAATGGGTTTATGGAATGGGTGGATCAAACGAAGGAGAAACTTATTATGGAGTAGCAAAGACTGATTCAAGAGGATATTATAGAATACGTATCCCAATTAGAAATAAAGATGTAAAATTCGATCATGTTTATTCCATACCTAACAATATTACTGGATATCAATTTGCAAAAGGATTATTTTGTGTAGGAAATGGATGGGTTGGGAAACCATTTGATTCAGTTGGAGTGAGAGCAGATATTAGAGCTATAAGTTATGGTTATTTAAAAGTTATTATGCCAAAAGAAGCTATTTGGGATTTAGGAGGAATTACTAGCACTTATGAATTTCCAAGATATGAAGACAAGTTTCTCTACTCAAAAGATATTAATGATTCAATGAGATATGAGCTTTTTAGAGTAGCAGCTGATGAGGGTTGGGGTCATTGTTATTATAATAATCATTATAAAAATTATGATTTTAAAGTAGAAAACCCAAGAGATACAGTAATATTATATATTGAACAATAGACATTATTGTTAAATATATCTTTTTTAAAACTCATACATTAAATTACAACCTCTAATTGTTGTATTATCTATTCTTCCTAAGAGTTCAAAACTGTTATCGGAATGTATTTTCCCTAAATCTTGGGTCTCAATAAAAGAGCAAGAGTAAATATTTGCAAGGTCAATAACATTTATTCCTCCTGTTTTGTTTTCAGAAATATAGGTTAATGGGTCATAAGTGTCTCTTATCAAAATCTTCATTTGATTTGGGCAGAAGAATCTTCCTTCTCCTTTTGAATAGGCTTGAGAAAAGAGTTCACACATACCATATTCCGATGCAACTGCATTAATACCAAATCCCTGGCAAAGAGTTTTGTGTAGTTCTTCTCTAATTAATTCTTTTCTTCTGCCTTTCATCCCTCCTGTTTCAAAAACTATGGTGTTGTTGAGGTTGAGTTTTTCAATTTCAATCAAATCTAAAAGAGCGTAGGTAACTCCAAAAAGTATTGTCTTACGGTTTTCTTTCTCGCATTCTTTAATAGTGAGGATAACATCTTCCAAAGAACCATTATAGAAATTACTTTCTTTGTATTTGCTTTTCTTTATAAAATTATCAATCATATAAACCAAAGAAGAGTTGCCTTGTTGTAAATAGTTTGGTAAAAGAGCAATAAAACAATAATCTTCAACCTTGGAGAAAAATTGTTCAAAGCAGGAAGTAAAACTTCTTTCATAAATTGAAAGGTCATAAATAAAGTGTTTGCTTGTTTCATTGCCAGTTGTGCCACTGCTTTTGAAAAAATGAACAGGAGCATTTGAAAAGCTAACTACTTTATGCGTTTTGAAAAAAGAAATTGGGAGAAAAGGGATTGAATTTATGTTAAAAACATTATCTGGATTTTTACCCATCAATCTACACCAAGAGCCATAAACCTTATTGTTTTCGAACTGGAATTTAAAAACTTCACGAGCTAAGGCTTCAAATTCGTTTGAGTTTTTAATATTAAAAATTCTATTTATTAATTCTTCCATTCCTAAGTATATTTTATTAAAGGTTTTTGTTGTAAATTTGCAACCGATATTGCAAAGATATGAAAAATACACTTTCCTCACGGCGTTTTATTTTAATGGGAATTTTTATCACTGTGGGGATAATATATATTATTAGACTTTTATTCCTT
>DHDW01000038.1:15023-25618 GCA_002399565.1 Bacteroidales bacterium UBA4866
TTTATTCCTTCAGGTTTTTGATGATTCCTATGCTCAATTGGCAAATAGGAATGCTCTACGATTTGTTACCCAGTACCCAGCTCGAGGATTAATTTATGACCGTAAGGGAGAACTTTTGGTTTATAATGAGTTGGTTTACGACCTTATGGTTATTCCTCGTCAGGTTAAGAACATAGACACAGCTCTTTTATGTGAGTTGGTAGGAATTGACAAAGAACAGTTCTTAACAAGAATGAAAAAGGCAGTAACTTATTCATCCTATGCTCCATCGTCATTTGAAAAGCAAATATCTAAAGAAGACTTTGGACCAATTCAGGAGAAACTCTATATGTTTCCTGGATTCTATGCTCAGAGTCGTACCTTGCGATATTATCCTCATGCTGTTGCTTCTCACGTTTTAGGATATGTTGGGGAAGTAAATGAAAACATGATTAAGAAAAATCCATACTACAAAAAGGGTGACTATATTGGAATGAGTGGTATGGAGAAATATTATGAAGAAATTCTTAGAGGAACAAAAGGAAGTAAGATAACTTTGGTTGATGTTCACAACAGAGAAAAAGGAAGTTTCCAAAACGGAAAATATGACACTGCATCCATTGCAGGAAGTAACCTTTATTCTTCAATTGATTTGCAGTTGCAGCTCTATGCTGAAAAAATAATGGCAAACAAAAGAGGTTCTATTGTTGCCATTGAGCCTTCAACGGGAGAAATATTATGTTTTGTTTCGGCTCCTTTCTATGACCCAAATATGTTGGTTGGTAGAGTTAGGGGCAATAATTATATGAAACTCCTACACGATATTTCCAAACCACTATTCAATAGAGCTCTTATGGCAGAATATCCTCCAGGCTCAATTTTCAAAGTTGCTCAAGCCATGATTGCTTTGGATATGGGAGTAATTGATCCCCAAACAGGTTTCCCTTGCGACAAGTCTTTGGTTGGTTGCCATAATCACCCAATGGCTTCAAATGTTAGAGATGCAATAAAAATGTCTTGCAATCCTTATTTCTATAGAGTATACCAGAAAATTATTCAACAAAAAGACCCAATCACTCAAAAGGTTGAAAGCAAGTATGGATTATCTATTTGGGATGAAGCAATGTATAAGATGGGATTTGGAAAGAAATTAGGAATTGACCTTCCAGACTCAAAGTCAGGATTTATTCCAGACACAAGTTACTACAATAGATACTATAAAGGAGGAGGATGGAACTTCTTCACAATTTATTCTAACTCCATTGGTCAAGGAGAGGTTGGAGTTATTCCTTTGCAGATGGCCAATTTTGCTGCAATTGTTGCAAATAGGGGATGGTATATTACTCCTCACTTGGTTAGATATTATGGAGATGAGAATTTAAAAAAGAGAAATACTCAATATGTTAAGAAGAACTTATCAATGATTCCTCGAGAATATTGGGATATTGCAGTGGAAGGAATGTGGGGAGTTGTTCATGAGGCAGGAGGAACAGCACGAAGAGCAAGAATAGATGATATTGCTGTTTGTGGAAAGACAGGAACAGCTCAAAATATTGGAGCAGACCACTCAGTTTTTATATGTTTTGCTCCAAAGGATAATCCAAAAATTGCTATTTCTGTTTATGTTGAAAACGCTGCTGGAGGAGGAGGAACATGGGCTGCCCCAATTGCAAGCTTGCTTGTTGAAAAATATATAAGAGGTGAGGTTTTGAGAAAAGAAATGGAAGAAACCTACATTAATGCAGCTCCTTGTCAAAGTCTTCCGCTAAGAAGAGTTCAAAATTCAGAATCCGATTAATAATGCTTAAACAGTTTACAATTTAATGGAAAGAAGAGAAAGAGGATTATTAGAAAACATTGATTGGACAACCATTCTAACCTATTTGGCATTGGTTATTATTGGTTGGATAAGCATTTATTCTGCAGTTTATGACGAAGCTCATAAAAGTATATTTGATTTAGATGCTCGTTATGGAAAGCAACTTGTTTGGATTGGGGTATCTTTACTAATTGCTCTTTTTATATTAGTTATTGACCCCAAATTCTTTTCTCAAACATCCTATCTCTGGTATGGCGTCTTTATTGTTATGCTTCTGGCAGTCCTGGCAGTTGGCTCCGAAACAAAAGGAGCTAAGAGTTGGTTTGGTGTTGGAGATTTTGGGATACAGCCTTCAGAGTTTGCTAAAGCTACAACGGCATTGGCATTAGCCAAAATTCTGTCGGGGATTGACGTTGATATGAAAAATCTTAAAACTAAATTTGCTGCAATTACCATTGTGGCAATACCTATGTTATTGGTTTTGTTGCAAAACGACACTGGCTCTGCTTTGGTTTTCTTAGTTTTTGTTTTAGTTCTTTTTAGAGAAGGACTATCTCTTTCTGTTTTGATTTTTGGAGCTGCAATGGCAATTCTCTTTGTGCTTTCACTTGTTCTAAATCCATATGTATTGATTAGTATTCTCTTTATTATAGCAATTGTTATTTGGTGGCTCAATAGAAAAAGAAAACTATCAATTTGGCTATGTTTGGGTTTGTTTGTTTTCGCAGCAGGTGTTGTTTTGTCTGTTGAATATGTTTATGATAATGCTTTAGAATCGCATCAAAAAGACAGAATTGAAGTTCTTTTGGGTCAAAAATCAGACCCTAAAGGAGTGGAATATAATGTTAACCAGTCTAAGATTGCTATTGGTTCTGGAGGATTGTTTGGAAAGGGATTCCTTAAGGGAACTCAAACAAAGTATAATTTTGTTCCAGAGCAGGATACCGATTTTATCTTTTGCACCATTGGGGAGGAGTGGGGCTTTGTGGGTTCTGTATTTGTGATAGGTTTATATTTATCCTTAATGATAAAACTTATTAAAATGGCGGAAAGACAGCGTTCCAAGTTCTCAAGAGTTTATGGTTATTGTGTAACATCAATTCTCTTTGCTCACTTTACTGTTAATATTGGGATGACAATTGGGCTATTGCCTGTTATTGGAATTCCATTGCCATTTATAAGTTATGGAGGCTCTTCTCTAATGGCATTTACTCTATTATTGTTTATTTTTATTCGTCAAGATGCCTCAAGAATGGATTTGGTTTAGGTAAAGATTTTTTTATGAAAAAGTGGATTAAAGTATTAGTAATAGTATTAGCTTCAATTATAGCATTAATATTATTGGTAGCTATATTAATCTCTCCAATTGCAAAAAGCTATATTGAGAAAAATGATAAGGAGCTATTGGGAAGAGAAATTACAATTGATAAGTTTAAACTTAATATATTTAATGGTAGTTTGAGGATTGAGAAATTGAATATATTGGAGAAGGACAACAAAACGAAGTTTATTAGTGTTGATACCTTTAAATTTAATATGAAGATTTATCCTCTTTTGGCTCAAAAGGTTGTTGTTCAGCAAATACTTCTTGCAGGAGCAGACATTAAGATAAATCAAAAAGGTTCAGAGTTTAATTTTGACGATATTATTAAGAAGTTTGCCTCAAATGACACTACTCCACAGCCCAAAGACACTACGGCTTCAAAATGGGAAATAGCTCTTAATAATATTGCAATCAAACAAACAAATATTACTTACAAAGACTTGGAGCTAAATTCTACTTGGGCTCTTGAAGATTTTGCTCTTAATATTCCTTCAATGTTCTTTGATAATAAAAGTTCTGACATTGGAATTAATCTTAAGTTCAAAAATGGAGGCTCATTGGCTTTGGATGCAAAATATAATATGCAAACAACCAATTATAACTTAAATATAAATCTTCAAAACTTTGCCTTAAATAATTTATTGCCATACTTGCAGCAGTCAATGAATGTTAGTGAAGTTTCTGGTTTGCTATCCACCAATCTTAATGTTAATGGGGATGTTAATCATGTTATGGATTTTGTTTTAAAAGGGAATGTTGGTGCCAAGAACTTTTCTTTGATAGATAATAAGAACAGAAATGTGGTTTCTATTAAGGATTTCCAAACTAAGATTGATGAGGTAAGTTTGAGTAAGAACAAATATCATATAAGCAAGGTAAAAATAGATGCTTTTAAAACTCAGTTTGACCTTTATAAAGACTCTACCAATAACTTCACATTTTTGATGAAGCCTGAGAAACCTCAAGAAAATCAAACCCAAACCGACACAACAAAAAAATCTCCTCAGCCAAAGATGGATTTTATAATCAAGGAACTTATTGTTGACAATTCTTCTTTAATTTTCAACGACCAATCCATTCAAGTCCCTCTTTCTTATCCAATTGAAAACATATACATTAAATCAAATGACTTCACCTTAGACAAGGAAAACCAACTGGAAATGTCTGCTTCTCTTGCCAAAACAGGTAAAGTAAATATTAAATGGAAAGGCTATGCCGATGGAATTGCTAATCATAACCTAATGCTTGTTATTAATAATCTTAGCTTACAAGACTTCACTCCTTACAGCCTTGAATACTTTGCAAGACCACTTACAAAGGGAAATCTTTCATTTATATCGCAAAATATTATTACCAATTTCAACCTCAACGGAACGAACAAAATTGATATTTACAAATGTGAGGTAGGGGATAAAGACAAAAAAGTAAAGGCTGAATACGCAAGTGTTCCTCTAAAGCTTGGACTTTATGTGCTTAAGGATAGAAAAGACAAAATTGTTCTTGACTTGCCTGTGAAGGGAAATGTAAACTCTCCAGAATTTTCATACAAGAAACTAATATTTAAAACCTTAATTAATCTTTTGGTTAAGGTTGCAACCTCTCCGATAAGTCTTGTTGCTGAGCAATTGGGATTTGACCCAGAGGCACTAAGCAATATCCCAATTGACCCTTTGGAAAGAGAATTTTCATCAGAACAGTTTGAGAAATTCAAGCAACTTTCGGAAATATCCATAGCAAAGCCTGAATTGATTTTAACACTCAGTCAGCAAGTCAACTACAGCAAGTCAATTGAAGACCTCTCTGTTTTAAATCTGAAAATAGCTTACTATAATAAAACTTCCACTTCTCCAAAAACCCTTGAACTAATTGATATTGCACAGGTAAAGGAGATAAGCGAAAAGGATGAGTCATTTATAGCATTTGCAAAGACTCTACTTGAGCAAAAAGGCATAAGCAATCAAAATTCCATTACAGAAATGGCACTAACACTTTTCTCTCAAGAAGCAGAAAAGCAGATGCTTACTTTTATGCAAGAAAGAAACAATAAGATAGTAGAGCATTTTACGCAGGTCTTGAAAGTTGATTCAACCAAGATTAAAGTCCTTAGCCTTCCATTGGAAGAAATAAAAGCACAATCGGGGAAAAATCAATACAATGTAAGCCTTGAAGTTTTGGAACAAACTCCCAAAACCCAGCAGTAAAATAAGGCTAAAAAAAGACTAAGTCTAAGCAAAATTAGACTAAGTCTGAGTGAAATTAGACTAAGTCTGCCTGTTTTTTAACTTAGTCTAAAAAAGACCAAATTCCATAAAAAAACGCTCAGACTAAGTCATAGAAAAAGCCCCCTTTGTCCTATGATAAGGAGTTAGTATATAGTTATTTGCAGACTTACTCAGGGTGTTGAAAAGCCACCCAAAACCCCCAAAACATCAGTTTAACTAAGTCAAATGCGTTTTTTAACTGAGTCTAAATTAATTTTAACTGAGTAAAAAATAAATTAGACTTAGTCATTCTTAATCTATAATATTTTCTTGATTATTTTAGAAAGTGTAAGATAAGTTTGCAAAGAAGTGGGGAAGATAGAAAATGTCCATAGTTACACCCGCACCAAAATGTTCGCTGATTTTTTGATTATAAGAAAAATATAAAACGGGGCCAATTCCTCCTTCGGAATTTGTTTTATAGTACATAGCACCAGCACCTAAGAGGACAGTTGATTTAGACTCTTTTTTATGAAAGTTGTAGCTGAAGGTGAGATTGCACATTTGGGCGTAATTACCTAATCCAACATGGTTGTAACGATAGTAGGTTGTTAGATATATTTTTTTGTTATAATCTAACTGATAGTAGGGCAAGAAATTCAAATAATGCAAGCCCCCAAATTTAACTCGTCTAAAATTATCTCCTTCTCCAAACACGTCTAATTCAAATGACTTATACCCTCCTAACATAATTGGAGTCAGATTAAACCCAATGGTATGATGGAATTTAGAAACCTTAGTTTTGTTTTTTGTTTCTTTCTCTGTTTGAGAGTTCTCAACAATGTTTTCTTGAGAAAAGGCAAGCATAGGGAAAATTAAAACAAGAAGTACGAGAAAATGTTTAATGCCACAGGCAAGTTTCTTGGCTCTAAGAATTTCTCTTTTACCTTTAGGACCAGGAAGTTTTTCAATTTGGAAGCCAGAGCTCTTAAGAGTTCTTTTAACCTCACCTTTACAGCAATAGGTTACAAGGCAAGCATTGTCTTTCATCGATAGAAAAAGTTTATCAAAGACTTCCTTTTGCCAAAGTTTTTCTTCAAATTGAGGAGCAAAGGCATCAAAGTAAATTAAGTCAAAGAAGTTTTCCTTGTAGGAGATTTCTTCTGCTGCTTGGGCTGTCTTTCTTATCTCAAAATAGGTATTAAGGTTATTATTTTCTTCCCAATTTATAGAGTGTAACATCTCAAATTCTTCTTCCATATTCAGAATTTTCCCATAATTGAGTTTAGATGTTATTTCTTTGGAAAGAGGATATTTTTCTATTGTTTGATAAAAGATATTTTGCTTTTCTTTTTTTGCAAATTCACAAGTTAAAAGAGCATTAAGACCAGTGCCAAATCCAATTTCTAAAATATTTATTTGAGGTTTTCTCTCAATGTTTCTCAGTCCTGCATTAATAAATATATGGTTGCTTTCTGCAATTGCTCCATGCGTGGAATGATAGCTTTCCTGCAAATCTTTTCTTCTAAGACTTGAAGAACCATCTTCGGTTATAAGAATTTCTATGTGGCTATCAATCTTTTCCATTAAAGAGGAGTTGATTTCCAAATTTCATCAAAGTACCAAATTTCTTTATGTCCACAATCCTTTAAGTGATTGCTACACTCCACAAAAAGGTTGTCAACCTCTTCAGCCTTATGACAATCAGTTGAAATTGTAACTCGCACATTCTCTTTGGCAAGAGCCTTTATCCAATTGGTTTGAGGGAAATAATCATTTGAACGTCCTTTATAAAGTCCTCTTGTATTTATTTCGCAAATTGAATCATTTTCTTTCATTGTTTCAATGGTCTGCATAACCAAATCTCTATACCACGGTTCATCTTCTTTGAAGAATCTATCTTTGTTATGCATCTTTACCTTATCGAAATGTCCAACAATATCTGGCTTTGCCCCTTGTATCATTTCAATTGTTTGACTATAGAAGGCTCCAACAGCTTTTTTAATATCTCCATCAAAGCAATTTTTTAACCCATTATCATAGCTTTCTTGTTTGGAGCCATCAATAAACCATAATCCATTTGGAGAATATACCAGATGAACAGAAGAAATAATATAATCTAATTGGTATTTAATTGCTCTTTCTCTTATGTCTTCAGACATTGTAGGAATATAATCAAATTCCATTGAGGTAAATAGTTTAATCTTATCCTCATATTTTGCTTTTAGACGCTTGGTCTCATTCAAGTAGTTTGATATTTCTTCTTGTTGAAGTCCAAAGTCATTTTCAAAAGGCACAGGAGAGTGAGCAGAGAATCCAAAATATTTCAATCCCTTATCAATAGCCGAAATAACCATTTCTTCAAGGGTATTCTTCCCATCGCAATAAGTGGAATGACTATGATAGTTAAATTTCAGCATCTTTAATTTTATATAGTTTATCGCCTCTTCTAATTATTTCGTGTGTTGGTATAGAAAACATATCTCCCTTTACAGCTTTTTCAACTGAGAGTAAGTCAACTCTAATTTCTTTAATTGTGTCTTCATAAACTCCAGTTGTTTTTCCAAGAATAATAATATCGTCCCCAATAGTTAGTTCTCCTGTTTCAAGTCTAACTTCAGCAACGTTAATATCTTTGAAATAGTTAGTTACTGTTCCAATAAATTCTTTAACCTTGGTTGCTCTTGAACCATATTTTTCAGTCCACTCACCAATAGTTTGTCCCAAGTAGTAGCCATCCCAAAAGCCTCTATTATAAACCTTGCTTAGTTCTTTATTCCATTTGTCTTTATTCTCTTGAGTAAATTCTCCATCAAAATAAGCTTTCACTGCTTCTTTATATGTTTTGGTAACAGTTTTTACATATTCAGCAGAACGACCTCTTCCTTCAATTTTCAAAACTCTAACACCAGCATCTAAAACTTTATCTAAGAAATCTATTGTTTTCAAATCCTTAGGAGACATTATATATTGGTTGTCAACAACAAGTTCTGTTCCTCCGTCAATGTCAGTAACCTTATATGGACGGCGACAATATTGAAGACAAGCTCCTTTATTAGCACTCTTGTTGGCATTGTCTAATGATAAGTAGCATTTGCCAGAAACGGCCATACATAAAGCTCCATGAACAAAACATTCTATTTGAACCAAACGTCCAGAAGGTCCTGTAATATTATTCTCTTTTATATAGGTTGTTATTTGCTTAACTTTCTCAAGAGAAACCTCTCTTGCTGTAACAATAACATCTGCAAATTGAGAATAGAATTTCACTGCTTCAGTGTTTGTTACGTTGCATTGAGTTGAAAGATGAACTTCAACTTTCTTTTCTCTTGCATAAGCAATTACTGCCATATCGGAAGCAATGATTGCTGTAATGTTGCTTTCCTTTGCAGCATCAACAACCTTTCGCATATAATCTAATTCTTCATTATATATAATAGTGTTGAGGGTTAGATATGTTCTTAGATTGTTTTCTTGCGCAATTGCAACAATATTTCTAAGGTCGTCAATTGTAAAATTATTGGCACTTCGAGAACGCATATTTAGTTCTCCAACTCCAAAATATACAGAATTTGCTCCACCTTGTATTGCACCCATTAGCGATTCGTAGGATCCAACGGGTGACATTATTTCAATATCTTCAAATTTCATTCTATTGTGTTATGTTTTGTTGTAGTTTATTTTTTGAGAGTGTGTAGTGTATTTTATTCCCTTCAATTATTCTTTCGTCTTGTCCTCCTGGGTTAAGCACAACCAATGGAATTTCAAATGAGAAATAAGTCTTTTCGGTTGTGTTTACAATTGAAATATATGGTAAAATTGAATTATAATTCATGTTTCCTCCTCCAATGCTATTATATGCTCCAACACTTAAAGTGCCAACAAAGTTGAACTGCCCATTTTCAATAACATATAAATCTGCTCCTAAGGAAAAATCGTAGTAATTATTTATCAATAGAAAACTAACTTTTGATTTTGGGTAGGAAAATACCTCAAATTCCAATTTAGCGTCTTGATAAATTGAATTGTAAGTAAAGCTCGTTTTACAAGTAAAGTTGATTTTTGGTCTTCTTGACTCACTTGTTATTCCAAAATGCGCCTTATATAAATCTTTGTCTAATTTGAATGTAGCTTCAGAGCCTTTCCTTTCTACAGGTATTCTGTTGAATGCTTGTGAGAATACATTTGTAAAACTCATCATAAGCACAAATAATATTGGTATGATTTTATTCATAATCTTATTGTCTAAAATTTTATTTCATTACCGTTTTTGTCGTAGTATTTTAGTCCAGTGTCTCTTGGTTTTAATAATGAGCCTTCTTCTCCATATATTTCTTCTCCATCAGGAGTGCCATCTGCTTTAAAATATTCCCATTTCCCAACCTTAGAGTCTAATTTGTAATTACCTTTGATTTGAGTTGTGCCATTTTCATAATATAGTAGGTAAACGCTATCTTGCATTCCATCTTTGAAATAGTTTTTGGAGTTTATATTCCCATTTTCATAAAAAGAAATAGTTTGTCCATTTAATATATTCCCTTTGTATTCTCTTTCTTCCAAAACTCTGTATGTGGCAAAGAATTTATATTCTTTTTCTTGCCCATTTCTTTGAATCTTAATCGCTGCCAATGCTCCATCAGGATAGAAACTTACTTGATTTATTTTGTCTTTCTTATCAACTATTTTTGTTTTATCCATTCTATACACTTCCCAGTCAAATCCACTCTTTGAGTTGGTGAAATCGCATTTAGAAAAGACAACTCCATTTTCAAAATAGTATGTCCATTTGCCGATTCTTTCATTATTATTAAAATTTCCTTCATATTGAAGTTTGCCATTTTCATAATACATCTTTTCTGCAATCTTATACTTAATATTTTTATCCATTTTAGTGTAATAAACTAATTTTGGATTCCCATTCTCATAATAAGAGATGACTTCTTTATTATTTCTGGAGCAGGAGGTGAAAATTAATACTAATAAAAATAGAGCAATAACCTTTGAAATAGAGTGCATTAGGTGTTTTTTTGTCATAATTACGTGTTGTTTTAATTCAATTACGGGGCAAATTTAAGAAATAATTCGTACATTTGCACCTTAATACAAACCAAAAATATTTAAAGTCATGGCTTATAAAATTTCTGAAGACTGTGCTGCATGTGGAACATGCGTAGATGAATGTCCAGTAGGAGCTATCTCTGAAGGAGATATTTACAAAATAGACCCAGCTACTTGTACTGATTGTGGTACTTGTGCGGATGTATGTCCTACA
>DHDW01000038.1:25744-26403 GCA_002399565.1 Bacteroidales bacterium UBA4866
ATCGGATTGATTAAGATAGAGCCCTGATGAAATTTCTTCTTCAGGGCTTTTTTATAAAAGTTATATTTTTAAGATTAAATTTTATTGATTATGGATTGCAATGAACTTGGGATTTTAATTCAACAAAAGGCAGAGTTAAATAATTTAGTGAGTGAAAATACTCATCAAGCATTCAATACTTTTAAAGAAGTATCAAAAGAGATTGTTGCAGAACTGAATAAAAACTTTCCAATCATTAATTGCAGATTTGAGAACAAAGGCGATTTTGAGTTTAAACTTAGTTTTGGCTCCGATACTTTGGTTTTTATTCTTCACACAAATATCTTTGAATTTCCTCGTTTACACGAAGTAATGAAGTTGCCTTACATTAAGGAAGATGTTAAGCGATCATATTGTGGAATGATTAATATATATAATTTCCTTTCCGATTCTTTTGATTATCATCGTGATTTGGATTTTGGTTATTTAATTGGAAGAGTCTTTATTAATAAGGAAAATCATTATTTTATTGAAGGTAAAAGAGAGGTTGGGTTGATGTACACAAGCTTTCATAAAGCAGTTATTGAAAAAGATTCTATCTATAATATTATTGTTTCTTCAATGGAGTATGTAAACAATTTTGACCTTCTAACACCACCTTTTGATGAGGTTAAAATTAC
>DHDW01000038.1:26549-26767 GCA_002399565.1 Bacteroidales bacterium UBA4866
CCTTTTGATGAGGTTAAAATTACTACAGTGGGGGAAATTCAATCAAATCTATCAACAAAAAAACAAATTACAGGAAAACGTTTAGGCTTTGAATTTAAGCAAGATAAAGATTAGAGAGAATAAATAAAAATATTTTTTCGTCATAAAATTTGGTAGTAATTAAAAAGATTGTACCTTTGCACGGCGAAAAACAATAAGACGCCCCGTTCGTCTAGTTG
>DHDW01000038.1:27029-27335 GCA_002399565.1 Bacteroidales bacterium UBA4866
ATGCGTAATGCTTTAAGAGATTTCCGTGCTTTAGAAGATAAAACAACTGCTGAGGAAAAACTTCCTAAGTTATTGTCATCTATTGATAAATTGGCGAAACGTTCTATCATACACAAGAATAAGGCTTCAAACCTTAAGTCAAAATGTATGAAAAGGATTGCAAGTTTATAATATATTTAATTGATTGAAGAAGCCCTTCCTTTTAGGTTGGGCTTTTTTTGTTTAAACCCCATTATGAATTACATAGACACTCACTCTCATCAATACTCAGAAGAGTTTCTTAAAGATATTGATGAGGTAATACTT
>DHDW01000038.1:27472-27687 GCA_002399565.1 Bacteroidales bacterium UBA4866
AAGATAATCCTTCCAAATATTGATGTTGATTCAATTGAGCCAATGATAAGTCTTTGTAAAAAAGACAATTGTTTTTATCCAACTCTTGGCTTACATCCAACTTCTGTTGATTCAAATTATCGTTCTCAACTTAAAACTATTGAATCTTACCTTGAAAAGTTGAAGATTTATGCAATTGGAGAAATTGGAATAGATTTATATTGGGATAAAACTTT
>DHDW01000038.1:27757-41051 GCA_002399565.1 Bacteroidales bacterium UBA4866
GATTTATATTGGGATAAAACTTTTGTTAACGAACAGATTTATACTTTTGAAACTCAAGTTCAGTGGGCAATTGACCTTGACCTTCCTTTAATAATTCATGTTAGAAAAGGTTTTGAACAAACTTTTGAATCACTTTCTAAACTAAAACATAATCTCAAATCTTCTAATAGAAAATTCTCAGGAGTCTTTCATTGTTTTTCTGGAGATAGAAATCAAGCACGCAAAGCCATTGAAATGGGATTTAAGATTGGAATTGGAGGAGTTGTAACATTTAAAAATGCTTCCTTAGCTCAAATTGTAAGTGAGATTGACTTAAAGGATATAGTTTTGGAAACAGATGCCCCTTATTTATCTCCAGTTCCATATAGAGGAATGAGAAATGAAAGCAGTTATATTCCAATTATTGCTCAGAAAATTTCAGAAATAAAAAATATTGGTATTGAAGAAGTGGCTTTAGTAACTACTAATAATGCAGAAGAAGTTTTCTCGCTCAATTAAAATTTTCATAAAATAAATTCTTCAAAAATAAGTTTTTAGTTTTGGTGTAAATATTGTTTTTACTACCTTTGCAATACAATAATTTAAATGAAAAAGATGAAAAGAATATTTTTTTATTTGTTTTTGGCGTTAGGGCTATCTTCTTGCTCCAAAAATTCTACTAAGGTAAATATTGAAATTCCTGAAATGAATGAAGGAAAGATTTCAATTGTTTTTGCTAATCCAGATCAAGTGTCAAACACTAGCCCTTCTATAATTTATAGTGAAAGTTTTAAAGACTCCAAGATTGAAATAAACCTTGATAGTATTAAGTTTGAAAAAGATTTTATTGACTGTGCTCTTTTGGTTACAAGCAATGATGAATCATTTTTTGTAAACGTTCCCCTTCCTGTGGAGAGAGGAAAAACGATTGATGTTAAGTTCACCAATGTTGAAGGATACAAAAAAGGAGAAAAAATAAAATTAAGCTATAAAGGAACAAAACATGCAGAAGACTTTACAATTTTTTGGGATAAAATTCAAGACCAATTGTTAGAGTTTTCCAAACTTCCAGTAGAAAAGATTAATGAAGGTTACAAGAATTTTGTTCCAACCTACAAAACATATATTGATAAACATCCACAATCAGGTTTCCCTTATATGCTTTTGATTTCACAAGTAAATAATATGCAGTTTGACAAAACAAATCCTCTTTTGGACTATTGCAACACCATTTGTTCAAGCCCTAAGGATAATCGTTGGAAAGAAGTTTTCTGTACTTTGATTGGAGAGAAAAAGTTGGCACAAGAAACTTCAAAGAAATTAGTTTTTCAAGCAGTAGACTTAAATGGCAAAAGCTATACAGAAAGAGATATTAAGGGTAAATTAATAATTGTTGACTTTTGGGCTTCATGGTGTCGTCCTTGCAAAGAAGAAATGCCACATTTGAAACAAATAAATGACAAATATAAATCTCAAGGTCTAACTATGATTGGAATATCTATAGATAGAACTGAAAGAGAATGGAGAAATTACATCTCTTCCAATCCAGTTGCATGGCTTTCTCTTTATGGAGATGGAAATGTTTTTACTAAACGCTATGACTTCCAATACATACCATATAATTTAATTGCAGACTCAGAAGGAAATATACTTGCTAAAAATCTTCATGGAGCAGAATTAGATAAATTTTTGGAAGATTACTTCTCCAAATAAAATAGATTAAAAAGATATGAAACCAAAGTCCCCTCTTATGCTAAAAAAGTCTAAGCAGGGGATTTTTCTTTTATTGGGAATAGGATTGGGAGTAATCATAATGTTAGTTATTCTAATATTTGAAAATAGTAGAACTCCAATTCCAATATCTGAAAAAGAAATTCTAAGAGCTAAAAAAGAAAAAATAGTTTTTGAGAAAAATAAAAGTGAAGTATCAAAAGGGGAAAGAAATACATACCATTTTAAACCTTTTAATCCAAACACAATTACTAAAGAAGAATTATTATCTTTTGGATTAAGTCAAAAACAAGCCAGCAACTTTGTAAACTATACAAATGCAGGAGGGAGATTTAGAACAAAACAAGACCTAAAGAAATTATATTGTATGACAGAAGATTTGTACAATCAAATCTCTCCCTATGTATTAATTGAGACCGTATCGCCAAAAAGCTACTCTTCAAATTCAAATACATATTCTCCAAACAAATTTACCTCCAAAGAGCAACTAATATTTGACCTTAACCAAGCAGACACAATAGATCTTCAAGCTTTAAGAGGAATAGGAGCATCGTATTCCAGAAGAATATTCAAATATGGGCAAAAACTTGGGGGTTATGTTAGAATTGAACAATTAAAAGAGGTATATGGCATGACAGACACCCTCTACGAGGCCATAATTCCATACCTAAAAATAAATAATCCCAATCCCAAAAAGGTTAATTTGAATAATTCAACCATAAAGCAACTAAGTTCTCATCCATATATTGATTTTTACTTAGCAAAAGCCATAGTAAAACTTCGCTCAGATTTAAAATCATTCAAATCAATTGAAGAAATTAAGCAAATTCACCTTTTAGACCAAGAAACCTACAATAAACTACTCCCATATTTGGAGTTGTAAAAAGAAAACAAAGCCCATAAGTATAGTTTTTGGCAACTTTCGACTTCAGTGATTTGAAATCCCTCACTATATTAATAAAAATAAATTTGTACATTTGCCAATAAAATGAATGATAATGAATAAGAATAGTGGTATTCCGAATACTAATAATATAGCAGTGCGGGAGTACATATCATTCATAAGGGAGAATGTGGGAAGAGTGGGAAATACAATTAATAATGAAATAACAAATGCCTGAAACAACAATGTTTATAGGAGCTTTCATTCGATGGTTATTCAAAGGATGCAAAACAAAATTAAAAGATGAAATTGAAGGTAATTTTAAGGGGACATGGGGTAAATCATACGATTTTGAAAACTATATAATAGGAATTATTACTGGAATTGTAATAATACTTATTACTTATGTTTTTGTATTTATTATTTGAAAGTTAAGGTAATGTATTAGATTGGAAGTTGATATAGAAGTAAATAAAAGAGTTAATAATGAATAAGTATCGAATTACAAATCCTAATAATAAAGACGTGCGTGATAACATATTCCGCACGACACAAATTTTTAGATATGAAAAGTAAAGTGCCTTCAATAATTATTATAGTAATTTCTTTGTATTTTATTATTAGAATATTCTTTTGTTATACTATTGTAAGTTTACCTTATATGATAGGGAATAATACTTTTGTAAGTGGATCAAAGACAGCTTTTCCTATTTGTATTATGAATTTGATAAAAATAAAAGAAATAAAAAAGTGGATTGTCAATGATTATTATAATGCAAATCTAATTAGGTCTATAGATCAGGAAATAACCTTTTTTGGATTTTTGAGCAATGAATCTAATTTTAAAATTATTGCTTATGAAAATTCTACTCAACTAATTGGATATAGTAATCCAGAGAAAAATCTTTACTTTTTATTGCAATCCATAGAAGATAATTCTAAAAAATGTGTCGTTTGTATTGATAAAGATACTCATAAAGTATTATTTTTGTATAATTAAGGAAAGGTAATGGTAGTGTATCAAATTTGGAGTTGATGATATAAGTAATCGAAACACACAAATAGCTAAAATCCCTCTCGACGAAAAGTCAAAAAGTATAGCTTTTCAATCTCTTTTATAGGATAAAATACTTGTATCCAAAAAAACATCAATCATAATTGAAAATATGTCCCTTATATTTTGAAATAAGTCCCTTATATTTCTGAATATGTCCTTTATATTTTTATTTATAAAGGACTTATTTTTCATTATGATTGACTTTTTTTCTAACTCCTTATTCTATTTTACTGAAACCTTGTTTTAATTTACTGAAATCAAGTAATAATTTTTTCTTTCTTCGTTTTAATTTACTGCAAACGAAGTTTTAATTTGTTGAGACGAGGTTTTATTAAACCAACTTTATTTAGAAAGGAAAGATTATGAATTGCTAAATTTGTATTCCACTAAATAGAATAATATTTAGGGCAATAATTATTGTTGCAATTGTCCATAATAAAATTTTCTGAAACTTGGTATTTGCATATTTACCCATTATTTTCTTTGATGAAGTTAGGGAAATAAGCAAAATTATTGTGATTGGAAGTTGAATGCTAAGAAGAGTTTGAGAATATATTAGCCCCATAAAAGGATTTTTGATAAAGAATATTACTAATAAGGCAGAAAGGAATGATATTAAAACTCCTACTTTGGTGTGAGGGTCTTTAATATTATATGATTCATTAAATATTCCAGCATATATTGAGCCTCCTGCAATTGCAGATGTAATTGTTGATGAAACAGATGCAAATAATAATGCTACTGCAAATATATTTGATGCAGAATTCCCAAGAAGAGGTATAAGCATATCTTTAGCTTGTTCAAGTTCAGTAACTGAGATATGATTTTTATAGAATACAGTAGCAGCAAGTATTATCATTGCACTATTTATAGCCCAACCAATACCCATTGAAAATAGAGTTTCTATAAATTCAAATTTTAATTGTCGTTTAATAACCTTCTCATCTTGAAGATTCCATTGTCTACTTTGAATTACTTCGGAGTGAAGAAATAAGTTATGTGGCATAACAACAGCTCCAAGAATGCTCATTATAAAAAGCATAGAACCATCAGGTATTGAAGGAACTATCCATGATTTTATTGCTTCTGGCCATTCTACATTAACCAGAGATAATTCATATAAGAAACTTAATCCAATAATTGAAACAAAGGCAATTATCCATTTTTCAATTTTTGAGTATGAGTTTGTGAATAGAAGTAATAATGAAGTAAAAAATATAATTACTGCACCAAATACTACTGGGATATTAAATAACATTTTTAATGCAATGGCTCCTCCCAAAATTTCTGCAAGAGAAGTTGAAGCAGAGGCAACCATTGCAGAAACTAATATAGGTCTATGTACTTTTTTTGGTAAATATTCTGTGGCTGCTTCACTCAAGCATTTTCCAGTAACAATACCCAAATGGGCTGCATTATGTTGTAAAATAATTAGCATAATGGTAGATAAGGTAATAACCCAAAGTAAAGAGTAACCATATATACTTCCTGCTGCAATATTTGAAGCCCAATTGCCTGGATCAATAAAACCAACAGTTACAAGTAAACCAGGTCCAATATATTTGAATATCTCAAAGTTAGACTGTATAGCTTTGTAATCGTGTTTGAAGAATCTTTTAATCAAATTCATAAAATAATCTTTATTCATGTATGCAAATATATAAAACCTTATTCAAATATGTTAACAATAGGTTATAAATTTCAGCAATTAAGTAATTAGATGGGAAGAAAAAAGGCAATACCAAATTTAGTATTGCCTTTTATGTATTTAGAAAAAGCTTGTTCTAATCAAATATTAGTTCGCCTTTGGCTTTGTCTAATTTAAAGCGTCCAAAGTTTGCTATTCCATTTTTATTAACTATCATTTTGTCAGTCATACCTTTCTTAACCAAAACTTCGTATTTATCGGCATAATGTTTACCTATGTAAGCTGTTTTGAAGATTAGCACTGATTCATCCAAAATATTACCTTGAGCATCAAAGGCTTTATCTTTATCTTTGAAGTCGTCTTTAGTAATTCTGCCAGTTAGCAAGAAGTTCATTGCAACATCCCAATCCAATACGGCTGCATCTTTATATTTTTCGTTGTAAATGGCTGGTACATTTGCTCCGTTAAGTATAATGTATAGCATTGATTTATCTCCGTCAATCATTGTTAACTTTATATTATTGTCGGTGTATATTATTGGAACGGTTGTTATCGGAAGTGGTTTATTCCCTTTTACCATATCAACAATTGGTTTCTTTTGAGCAAGGTCTTCAATTGAATCTAAGTATTCGGAAGGAACGTAGTCTGTTCTTACCACTCTAAATTCTGAACGACGATTTAGTTGGTGAGCTGCTTCTCTTTCTCCATAGGTTTTTAAGTTGTTTATATAACTTTCAGTAAGGGTTATTCCCTTAGGGAACAGATATGTTTTGCCGTTAAATTCGGATTTTGTATCTGCTGTTAATGTTCTTGGTATTCTATCGCCATATCCTTTTGGTATTAATCTGTCACGATCAATTCCTCTTGCAAATAAGAAATCTACAACTGATTCTGCTCTTCTTTGAGAAAGGGTGTCGTTGGTTAATTGTGGGAAAGGTCTTATGTCGGTGTGAGAACGTAGCTCAATAACGTAAGATGGGTTATTTACCAAAACAACTAATAAGTCAGAAAGAGAATCTAAATATTGGTCTTTTAAATCCCATTTTCCTAAATCGTAACGAATTTCTGGAAGTACAACTGGATCTTTTGCAATTGGTTTAAGAACAAAGTCACGTACTAAGTCTTTGCTTGTAGTTAATCCAATGGTTGTTTCGGTTGCTTCTTCATTCATGTAATCCACTTGTGATACTTGAATGGTGTATTTTACATTATATTTTATTTGTTTATTGGTAAACTCGTATTCTCCATTGCGGTCTGTTCTGGCTTCTTGTGTTGTTTTGTCAGAACCAATTATTTTTACTTTTGCTCCTTCAATCAATTGCATTGATTTATCATCTCTAACTTTTCCTTTAAGAGTGTAAAGCATTGGTGCTCTATAGAAAGAGTAAATATCATCTCCTCCAACTCCTCCTTGACGGTTAGATGAGAAAAATCCTGATTCTTCTGCTGCATCTGATTCGTCTTCGTTTGGATTGTATATTATTCCAATTTCATCATATTGAGTGTTGATAGGATATTTTAGATTAACTGGGTCTGTCCATTGGTCATTTTCATATTCAGTGTAGAATATATCATATCCTCCTAAACCAGCTAATCCATCAGAAGAATAATACATACGTTTATCTGTGCGTAGGAATGGGAATTGTTCTTTTCCTTCAGAGTTAATATGTTTGCCTAAATTTGTTATGTTGGAGAATGGTTCGTTAATGTTTTCTCTTGATGCTTTCCAAATATCATAATCTCCTTGCCCTCCTGGACGGTTAGAAGAGAAGTATATTGTTAGTTCATCGGATGTTATTGCTGGGTGTAAATAGTTATAAGATGTGTCTCCCAAGTCAAGCTTAACGAATGATGATTCTTCTTCTAATTGGTTTGTTGTTTGATTGTTGGCAGAAACACCACCTGTTCCTTTTTGAGGCATTTTCTTTGTTGGAGCACCACCTTTTTTGCCTTTTCCTTTTGCTGGTTCAATAGGTTTACTATAAATGGCACAATTAAGGTCTTTGTTTTCCATTATTTTACATCTTGAGAAATAGTAATTTTTTGTTTTACCCCTACTAATAATTACTAATTCCCCTTCATTTGCCTCATCGGAATTTACATCAATTTCTGTGAAAAAAGTTGCTTCTCCCAAATCTCCTGATTTGAGTTTCAGAGCTGTGTATATGTTTGATAAATATTCTCCAGTCCAAGCATCTTTTGGAGACATTGCATCCAATGGACGAGAAGAAGTAAACATTATTTCATCTATTTTATCTGGAAGAACAAATTTTGGAGCCCAATCGTTCCACTCAGTATTTATATCTTTTTGGTTTTTTATTTGATGTTTGGTTGGGTTTTGCATCCATTCTTTTGCTAATGCAATTGAAGAAAGTCTTCTTTTTGCCAATTCATCATTTGGAATCAATTTCAAATATTCTTTATAGTTATATTCTGCATCATCCCATTCTCCTCTGAAGCGTTGGAAGTCAGCCATGTGAAGAAAGATTTTGGGTTGAGTTTTGTAGTATTGAGCTTTAACAAGACGCTGATATGTTTTTATAGCTTGAACCTTATCGTCCATATAACGATAACATTCTGCCTGTTGAAATAATATTCTGTCTCTTTCTTGGCGGTTGAGCTTAACATCTGCATAGGCTTCTTTATATAGGTCAGCAGCAATTGTGTATTGTTTTGCAAAGAAAGCTTCATCAGCTTTTTCGGTTAAACTCTGTTTTTGAGCAAAAGCTCCAAAACTTAAACAAATTAGCGTTAAAACAATAAAAACATTCTTGAACTTCATATATCTACAATTATTTATCTTCTATTTATTATCAATCTACAAAAATACAATTTTTTTTGTATATTCCTAATTATTAATTACGTTTTAATTCAGTTATTGTTTCCAAATAGGCAGGTAAACGTTAAATGTAGTGCCTTTATTCTCTTGTGATACAAAATCTATCTCTCCTCCAATCATCTCAATTATGCTTTTTACTATTGAAAGTCCAAGTCCACTTCCATCTGTTTTTGTTGTAAACTGAGTTGAAAAAACTTTGTCTATATTCTCAGGGTTTATTCCGCTTCCATTATCTTTGATTGAAATCTTGCAATGGTCATCTTCTTTCTCAACAAATATTTCTATTAAGCCGTCTTCCTTATTATGTAATGCTTGAACAGAATTCTTAATTAGATTGTTGAAGATTCTTATGTATTGCTGCTTGTCTCCAATAACTTGGATTGTATTTGCAAAAGGATTAGAATAATTTATCTTTATATTATCTTGATTTTCATAAATATTAATTGTTGATCTTAAGCATTGGTCAATATTAGTGATTTCACTAAGGTTAATCTTATCTTTTGCATAATCGGAAAACTCTGAAGCTATTTCCGAAAGTGTATTTATCTGTTCAATAAGTGCAGGGGTAACTTCTTGAAATAGCTCATGGAACTTAACTATATCAGTTGATTGAAGTCTTTGCAGTTGTTGAATAGAAAGTTTCATTGGGGTTAGAGGGTTTTTAATATCATGAGCCACTTGCTTTGCCATTTCTCTCCAAGCTCCTTCTCTTTCTTTCTTTAGCAATAGCTTTGCACTCTCGTCCAATTTTTCAATCATAGAATTATAGGAAAGAATTAAATTGCCAAGTTCATCTTTTCTTTTCCATTTAATCTTTTCGTTTTGTTTATCCAATTGTACCAAATGAAGTTTTTCTTGTAATTGTCTAAGTGGCCGAGTAATAAAGTTGGAAAGAAGTATCGAAACAATTAAGACAAGGGTTATCCATAGAATATATATATTGATGAAGGCAGAAATGAATTCCAGTATTTTATCTTCCAAGTTCTTTTGCTTTATTATATAAGGTATGTGAAGATAACCAATCTCTTGTTGGTCTTTATTAACAATTCTCATATAAGAAGCATAATAATCTCTATTACCAATTCTTTCTTTTTGATAAATTAGGGGACTTGTGCTTTCTTTTAACTGCTTAAGCGCGTCACTATTAATATATTTACTAATTATTCCTTGAGAGAAAATTGTTGGACGAGATGTGTTGAGAAGAAAACCTTCATTGTCATAAAGATTAATATCTGTTAGAAATGTGTTGGAGAGATTAACCAATTCATAATATATATCCTCATTACTCAATTTAGGGTTTTCAAAAATATCCTTTATCTCATAATTTATTGATTGTGTTTTTTCAATAAGAATATCTTTATTCGTTTTGTCATTAAGTTGGTTAAAATATTTAATTGCAATACTTCCAAAAACAATAAACGATATTAAGAAAATGCTGATTAATGTTATCTGCAAACTATTACTTAGGGTTATACCTTCAATTGAAAATATTCTTCGCGGATTTGAAATTAATATAATTATTAATAACGTAATGGATGAGAATAAAAAAAGATAGGAAGGTATTGATAGTTTATCGAAAAGGTTTTGTTCTTTTATGCTTCCCACCCAAACAGTATTATTCCTCAAATTATTTATAACATAATGTAGGTACCCATTTTCCTTATACCAGTTATTAGTGCTATATTTTAAGTTAGTTGAATAATTATAATTTCCAAACTGCAGAACTAAGTTATTATGTTGATATACTCCGTAATAATCCAATTCCATCTGTGAATATTTCTCCTTTGCTTCTTGATTTATAAGCAAATCAGGATATCCCATTTCTTTCGATGCCTTTTTTTCAATGCAATCAATAAATATTAACCTTGTTCGATTTTTATGATTCAATTCAAAGTAACCAATATATGCTTTTTCAGTTAAATCTGTACTTTCTCTGTATATTGACTTACTATTAATAACTAACCTTGAGTCTTGCAGTCTTGTTTTGAAATATTCCTTACTATTAATATGTTTACCTATAGGAGGAATAAACAAAGCCTCATCGGAATAGCAGATTATAATATCTGTACTATAAATTTTATTCAAATCCTGCAAATAATTATTTAGAATATAGGTTTCAAGTTCTTTGTTGTTTTTATTACTTTCAACGGAATTTATTTGGTTATCAGAGTATATCTTTTTTTCAATTTTCAATAATATTGCCTCAACTTCTTTATCCTCACTTTTAGAAATCTTGTTTAAGGCAGTTTTTAGAAAAACCATTTCTTTTTGAGTATTATACGAATAGATGAATACTCCATTAATTATAGAAAACAAGATTAGAATTAGAACATAGTATAGTATAGGAGATAGTTTTTTCTTGGCTATCTTTTCTTTCGAAATAGATAATAACAAAATAAATAGTGAAATAAGAATTGCAAGTATTGATATGAATGGGAGTTTATTTATTAAAAAAATTATTGATAGTATGGAATATAGAATTAATGTAGAAGAAGTCCATTTGCTAAATTTGGAAGTATTATCAAATTGAATAAGAATATTCTTTGCCACAATATATAATGTATAGGAGCCTAACATTATTTGGAGAAGCAAAATAATAACTTGTCCATCAAAATTTATTATATCGGCTAATGAAATAGGTTTATTAAAGCCTTCAAGTAAAATTTTAATTAAATAGAAATATGTCCATGTAATTGGAATTAAAAGTGTCTGGTTAAAAAGTTTAGACTTGTAGCTTTTAAATTTAAAATCAAGGTTTGATAAAATAAAATAGATTAGAATTTGTATGGTAAATATTTCTATAACACTAAACTCAAAATTATTAATAACAACTAAGAGTTTCGAGAACTCAACATTGCAGATAATAGAATATATATCAAATATTTTAAGAACAACAAAAAGAATAATATATGCCAAAATAATGGATATCCATTTTGTATATTTTCTATAAGGATTAACTATGGACAATATTAATTTAGAAATTAAGAAAACAATAAATAAATAAAGAAAAGAAAGAATATAACTTAGGAAAGAGTTTGAATTATGATCGAAGTTTGAAAAGTCCAAATAGAATATTTCTTCTCCATTTAATTTAATTGGATAATTGTTTTTTTTGAAAGCAATATCAATATCAGAATTGTGTTCTATATCAAATTTTGGATTAAATTCGTTTCTTAAATAGCTATTATTTATAGGATATTCCTTTTTAATGAGAGATACATATAATATTATTGAATCATTTTTCTTTTCTTGTTTAAGAATATAATATCCATTTGGCAACTTAATAAAATTACTTTTAATAATTGGAGAAAAATCTTTAGGTAATGTAATATTATTGTCAGTCCAAGAAATAAGGCTCCCTTTATAATATACAAATCTCTCTCCTTCAGCATTAAGTCTATTAAATTCTTCACTAACTTTGATTTGTATTTTTTGTGTTATAGATTTAGTATAGTGATTTTCAATGTCAATAATATTTAATATGGAAAATAAAATAATCATTAAGGCTATTCCATATAATAACTTCCTATTTGATGTATACGTAGTCTTTATCTTCACCTCAATAATTTATTTTCAGCAAAAATAATAAATATATTATTAGTTTGTTGAAATCACACATAAAAAGTGTATGATTTTCTATAATGTTTCTCCTTAATAGTAAAAATTTCTTTTTTTGGGATTATAATAATTCATTCTTTTTTCATGCAAATAAACTACTCTAAAAATAGAGAAAGAGACTATGTGTAAAAAACTGATTTTGATAAAAATCTTTTTTGATTTATTGTATTGTCATAAGGTATATATAGCTCTTAAAAGAAGAATTCTTTAAATAAAAAATAAAGATTTTCTCAAGTTTTTTTGGTAGTAAATAAAACATTTGTATCTTTGCACCCCCAATAAAGAGGGAAAAACATAAAAATACGAATAATGTACGCAATAGTAGAAATCGCAGGACAGCAATTCAAGGTTCAAAAAGATCAAAGGCTTTTTGTTCATCGTCTTCAAGCGGAAGAGGGAACAGAAATTTCATTTGACGCCGTGATGCTTAAAGAGGCTGATGGTTCAATAATCATTGGAGCTCCAACAATTGAAGGTTCTTCAGTTAAGGCAACCGTTCTAAAACACTTAAAAGGAGATAAGGTTCTTGTCTTTAAGAAAAAGAGAAGAAAAGGTTACCAAAAGATGAATGGTCATCGTCAATATTTATCACAGATTCAAGTAACTGAAATTTTGTAATAAAGTATTTTTATTAATTAATTACATAAGATAATAAACAAAATATTATGGCTCACAAGAAAGGTGTCGGAAGTTCAAATAACGGACGTGAATCACAAAGCAAACGTTTAGGTGTTAAAATATTTGGAGGTCAATCTTGCATTGCAGGAAACATAATAGTACGCCAAAGAGGAACCGTTCACAATCCAGGAAATAATGTAGGAATTGGAAAAGATCATACTTTATTTGCATTAGTTGATGGAGTTGTTGAATTTAGAAAACGTAGAAATAACAGATCATACGTATCTGTAAATCCAATAGCATAACAATAATTTTTAAATGATATGACTTATTGTTTTTATCAATAAGTCAGCAAGGTTTACTTTTAAAGTAAGCAAAAAGATCTTTGACATTAAGGGCATATAAGAGAAGAAACGAGAGAAAGAGAATAAGAGCGTACGGGGGATGCCTGTGGCTCTCAGAGGCGAAGAAGGACGTGACAAGCTGCGACAAGCTACGGGGATTGGCAAATACGAATAGATCCGTAGATATCCGAATGGGGCAACCCAATACATTGAAGATGTATTACCATTTAAGATGGGGCGAACGTGGGGAACTGAAACATCTAAGTACCCATAGGAGTAGAAAATAACTAATGATTCCGCAAGTAGTGGCGAGCGAACGCGGAAGAGCCTAAACCTATATTGTTACGGCAATGTAGGGGTTGTAGGACTGAGACATTGAGAATATACAAATACTAGAATAACCTGGAAAGGTTAACCGAAGGAGGTGATAGTCCTGTATAGGAAATTTGTATTAATCATATCAGTATCCTGAGTAAAGCGGGACTGGAGAAATCCTGTTTGAATCTGGCAGCACCATCTGCTAAGGCTAAATACTACTGAGAGACCGATAGTGTACAAGTACTGTGAAGGAAAGGTG
>DHDW01000016.1:0-15054 GCA_002399565.1 Bacteroidales bacterium UBA4866
AAATTATTCCTTGACTTTAATAAATTATTCCTTGATTTCAATAAAATAAAACGAAGAGTTATTTTTTGATTATTTACTTGCAGTTTTTCAAGTACTTCTCTAATTTTTCTCTTGGAGCTCCTTTACTTTGAGCTATTTTGAAGAAAATACAAGCATTTCCATAATCTCCTTGAAAATAATATATTTCACCCTTTGTAATAATTGCAGTTACATAATCAGGTTCAAGAGCTAATGATTTTTCAATATCAACAAAAGCTTCATCATAACGTTTCATATTCATTAAAATATCAGCTCTATTATTATAAACATTTGCTCTGTTTTCATAAAGAAATTCATTAGAAGGAATTTTTTCAATTAATTTATTCATATCAGACAATGCACCATCAAGATCTCCCTGTCTTTTCTTAACAATAACTAAGTTTATTGCAGCAGGATAGTTCTCTTCAGGATTTGATGCAATAAGCTTTTCATAATATACTTGTGCATTTGCATAATCTTCTCTTTTACTTAAAAGCATTGCTAAATCAAAAAGAGCTTCTTCATTATTAGTATCTAATTTAATAACATTTTTATAATCAATAATTGCATTATCAAATTGTTCAAGATCTCTATATGTTTTAGCCCTGTTTAATAATGCAACGCCATATTTATCATTTAATTCGAAAGACTTAGAGAATGATTTAAGTGCTTCCTTATTATTTCCCTGATTTGATTGAAAAGCTCCTAAATTATTCCAATATAAATGAATATCCTCATCATTTGGATAATTCTTAATTAATTCTTTTGTGATTTTTTCTGCTTTCTTCAAGTCATTTGCGTTAGCATACTTTATTGATTGATTAAATAGTTCATTTGCACTTTGAGAATAAAGGTTAAAGCAAAATAATGAAATGATCAGTGTTAATAAAATCTTCTTCATGTTTATTTCTTTTAAATTTCTGCAAATATATGCTTTTTATAATTGATATTTGCTTTTCTGGCTTGGGAATGTTGATAGGGGCGTTTGATTCTGTATAGTTTACCGTCTTTTCTTAGTTTTGCTCCAGTTTGATGAAACCAAAAAGGAATGTCTTTTTCAATACATTGATTTCGAATATTTAATATCCAATCGTAATTACATTCTCTTGCTTCATTACCCGATTCTCCTCCAACCGATACTTCTTCAATTTTATTGTCAAGATAAGGACTAAGATTTATATCTTCTAACAAAGGAGCACAAGTTATTAGTTTATGTTTAATTGGCAGTTTCTTAAGAATAGGAATTCTATAATCCACCATTTCTTGGTTTTCAACCGTTGAAGCAATCACAACATTATCATATCCCTCATTCCAATCCTCAGGCAATTCAACCATAAACCTGTCAATTCGTTTAGTAATAATAAAAAAGATTAGGTCGCTACGAATTTTAATCATTTCCCATGCTTCTTTTCTCCATTTGTCTGCACCTTCAACAAAGAAATCGGAGGTAAAACAAGTGTAAACAATTTCTCCTGATAGAATCTTATATGATTTATCTCTTTTTCTTTTTATTGGAAGATTAAAATTGGCTGTTTTTGTAACCACACTGCTATCTTTTCCATGTTTTTCATCCTGTCGATAAACATAGCAATTCTTACATCCCTGACTAATCTTTTGACAACCATGCCATAAATTCCAAGTAACAGACATTTCCAATAGAATAAAAGACAATAAAAACTTAAATCATTGCAAAGATAAAGAAAACAATTAATAAAAAAAGCAGTAGCTAAAAAATATAACTACTGCTCTTAATGATTGTATTATTAATCTATTTTTAATCTTTAATCTTATTGCTAAGTCTTTCAATTAAAGCTGGAATAATACTTTTGCAATCTCCAACAATACCTAAATCTGCAATTTGCATAATAGGAGCGTAGCGGTCTTTGTTAACAGCAATAATGAAATCACTTTCTTCCATTCCTGCAACGTGTTGAATTGCTCCTGAAATTCCAAAAGCAAAATAAAGATCAGGTCTAACAGTTTGACCTGTTTGTCCAACTTGACGTTTATGTTCCACAAGTCCTGCATCAACCATTGCTCTTGAAGCTGCAACTTCAGCATCTAAGATTGTTGAAAGTTCTTTAAGCATCTTTAATCCTGCTTCATTCCCAATTCCACGTCCTCCAGAAACCAAAACTTTAGCTTCAGAGATATCAATCATGCTGCTTTTCTCTTTAACAGTTTCTTTAATTCTTACTCTAAACTTTTCTTTATTGAAGTTGATGGATGTTTTGATAATTTCTCCCTTTCTATTTTCATCCTTTTCAAGAGCTTTCATAACACCTGGACGAACAGTTGACATTTGAGGACGATGCTCAGAGCAAATAATTGTTGCCATAAGATTACCTCCAAATGCTGGACGAGTCATTAGTAATTCTTTTTCTTCTGATATTTCAAGTTTAGTACAATCGGCTGTAAGCCCAGTTGTAAGACGAGCAGAAAGTCTTGGACCAAGGTCTCTACCAATGGTAGTTGCTCCAAAAAGAATTATTGAAGGCTTAAATTCATGTGATATTTGAGTTATTGCTTGAGTGTAGCTTTCTGTTGTATAGTTTTCTAATTCTTCACATGAAGCAACAATAACTTTATCTGCTCCATAAGAAATTAGAGTTTGAGCTTTAGATTCAATATCTTTTCCTCCTAACAAGATAGCATAAACCTCTTCTTGAAGGTCGTCAGCAAGATTACGAGCTTTACCTAATAATTCAATAGCAACTCCTTGAATCTTACCTTCTCTTTGTTCTGCAAAAACAAATACGTTTTTATATTCTGATTTATTCATTTTAGTTACTCCTTATTATTAGATTATAAATTTTTCTTTTAACTTACTTAATATTATGCCTATTGCTTCTTCAGTATCAACTTCGTAAACTTGTCCTGCTGATTTAACTCCTTTAGTAAATGCCTTTTTAACTTTAGTAGGAGAGCCTTTAAGACCAAGTTTAGCTTCATCAACATCAATTTTATCTGCTGACCAAATTTCTACTTCCTTATCAAAAGCTTCCATAATTCCCTTAACAGTCATATATCTTGCTTTGTTGGCAGTGGAAAGAACAGTTACTAAACAAGGACCATCAACTTCAACAATTTGGTATCCGTCTTCGGTTTGTTTTTTAATAGTGAAAGTGTTTTTACCATCATATTCCAAACTTTGAAGATAGCTAACTTGAGGAATATCCAAATGTTCTGCAATTTGAGGACCAACCTGAGCTGTATCTCCATCAATTGCTTGACGACCAGTGATAACCAAATCATAATCTAAAGTGCGAATAGCTCCAGCTAATGCATTTGATGTTGCAAGAGTATCAGCTCCAGCAAATTTTCTGTCTGAAAGGAGTATTGCTTTATCAACACCCATTGCAAAAGCTTCTCTCAAAACTGCTTCTGCTTGCATCGGTCCCATTGTAATAACAGTAACCTCAGCATTAAATTTATCTTTTAGTTCAAGTGCTAATTCCAAACCACCTTTATCATCAGGGTTAATTATACTTGGAACTCCATCTCTAATTAATGTTCCTGTAACTGGGTCAAGTTTTACCTCAGTTGTGTCAGGAACTTGCTTTATACAAACTACTATTTTCATTTTTGATTTGTTTTTACTTTAATAAATTACCTGCAATAACCATTCTTTGAACTTCTGAAGTTCCTTCATAAATTTCAGTGATTTTTGCATCTCTAAACATTCTTTCCACAGGATATTCCCTTGTGTATCCATATCCTCCATGGAATTGAATAGCTTTGGTTGTTACTTCCATTGCTGTTTCAGAAGCATAAAGTTTTGCCATTGCAGCATCAACAGAATAAGGTAATTTTTGATCTTTTTTGAAAGCAGCATTACGAACAAATAGGCGAGAAGCTTGAACTTTTGTTTCCATGTCTGCTAATTGGAATTGAGTATTCTGGAATTTTGAAATAGCTTTTCCAAATTGTTTTCTTTCTTTAGTATATTTTATGGTTTCATCCATTGCTCCTTGAGCCAAACCTAAAGCTTGAGCAGCAATTCCAATTCTTCCTCCATCCAATGTTTTCATTGCTAAAGAAAAACCTTTTCCTATTTTACCTAATAGGTTTTCTTTTGGTATTTGACAGTTTTCAAATATTAGTTCACAAGTGGATGAACCACGAATACCTAATTTCTTTTCTTTCTTACCGATTGTAAATCCTGGTGTTCCTTTTTCAACTATGAAAGCTGAAATTCCTTTTGTCCCTTGAGATTTATCAGTCATTGCAATTATAACATAAACATGAGCATACTCTGCATTGGTTATAAAGATTTTTGAACCATTCAAAATCCATTTATCTCCAGCATCTTCTGCAGTAGTTTGTTGCAGAGCTGCATCTGTTCCAGCATTAGGTTCTGTTAGTCCAAATGCTCCAACCCATTCTCCTGAGGCAAGTTTTGGTAAGTATTTTTGTTTTTGCTCTTCTGTTCCAAAGTTCATAATTGGGTCAGCACAAAGTGAAGTGTGAGCAGAAACAACAACTCCAGTAGTACCACAAACACGTGATATTTCTTCAACAGCCATTGAATAGATTTGATTGGTGCTTCCTTGTCCTCCGTACTCAACAGGAATAGGAATACCCATAATTCCTAATTTGCCCATTTTTTCAACTGTTTCAACAGGAAATCTTTCCTGCTCGTCAATTTCAGCTGCAATTGGTTTAATTTCGTTTTCAGTAAACTCTCTTATCATCTGTAAAAAGAGTTCTTCTTGTTTTGATATATTAAAGTCCATAGTTATTAATTAATTAAAAGGCGAGAAAAAAATAACTCGCCCTAAATTTGTTTTAAATCTTTTAGAGTTCTTTAGAAACTATACAGTCATTCCACCATCAACACTTAGAGTGTGTCCATTTATGTATGATGCTTCATCGGAGGCTAAGAAACAATACGCATTTGCAATTTCTTTTGGTTCTCCCAATCTTCCAATTGGAACCTTAGCTTTCATTCCAGCTAAAACTTCCTCAGGCATTGCAGCAACCATTTCTGTTGAAATAAATCCAGGAGCAATTGCATTAACAGTAACTCCCTTTCTTCCAAATTCTCTTGCAAATGTTTTTGTCATTCCAATTAAACCAGACTTTGTTGCAACATAGTTTGCTTGACCAAAGTTTCCATATAGACCAACAACAGAAGAAGCATTGATTATTCTTCCCCAGCCATTAGCAACCATATATTCACTAATGATTTTTGAACAATAGAAAACCCCAGATAGGTTTACATCAATAACTTGTTGCCATTGCTCAACAGTCATTTTCTTAACAGTGCTATCACGAGTGATCCCAGCATTATTAATAAGAATATCAATTCTGCCAAATTCGTCATTAACTGCTTTTGCAGCTTGTTCAATTTCTTGATAGTTGGAAGTGTTAACCTTAGCAAATTTTGCTCCTAGGGCAATCGCTAATTCATTTCCTCTTTTTTCGTCCAAGTCCCAAATAATTACTTTTGCTCCTTCTTGAACAAATTTTTCTGCTGTTGCTTTGCCAATTCCAGAAGCTCCTCCTGTAATGATGGCTATTTTATTTTCTAATCTTTTCATTTTACTTGAAATTAAAATTTTTCTTTATGCATTAATTTAGCTTGACCGGTAATAATTATTTTTCCTTGATGGTCTTCTAAAGTACATTTAATAACTCCACGATGTTTTTCTTCGTTAATCTCTATTACTTCAAATTTAGCAATGTAGTCATTTTCAACAAAAACAGGAGCTAAGAAAGCCATATCTTGGAACATATATATTGTTCCTTCTCCTGGCCACTGAGTACCAAATACCTTTGAAAAGATTGCTCCAGCAAAAAAACCATGAACAATAGGTTTCCCAAAAGGAGTTTTTGATGCATAATCTGCATCAATGTGAATGGGGTTGTTATCGCCAGATATTTTAGCAAACATATCAACATTTGCTTGAGTATATCTAACCTCTTGCGTGTAAGTTTCGCCTACTTTTATTTTTGTCATATTACATCAAATATTTAGGTTTGTATTTTTCACAATTATAGCAGTTCCCATTCCCCCTCCAATACATAGAGATGCAAGACCTAATTCTTTTTTAGTTCTTAACATTTCGTGAATTAGAGTTACAATGATTCTGCAGCCAGAAGCTCCAACAGGGTGTCCAAGTGCAATTGCCCCACCATTAACATTACATCTTTCATTTATCCATTCTGGTGTAACATTATGTTGTTGACAAAGTAATTGGCGAACTCCAAGAGCTTGAGCTGCAAATGCTTCGTTTAGTTCAAATAGTTCTATATCTTTTAATTTTAAATCAGTTCTTGAAAGAGCAGATTTGATTGCTGGAACAGGACCTAATCCCATCTTAGCAGGGTTCACTCCACCTTGTCCAACAGCAACAATTTCTACTAAAGGGTTTAGGTTATATTTCTTAACAGCAGATTCAGAAGCCAACATAACAAATGCAGCTCCATCATTAATCCCAGAAGCATTTCCTGCAGTTACAGTTCCTGGATTTTGGAATGCAGGTCTTAAGAAAGAAAGCTTTTCTAAAGTTGTTTCTCTGTTAGGGAATTCATCTTCTTCAAACATCTTTGAAAACTTTTTGAATTTAACCTCAACAGGGACTATTTCATCTTTAAACTTTCCATTATCAATTGCATTAATTGCTCTTTCTTGAGATTGAATAGAAAAGGCATCTTGATCTTCTCTATCAATCTCCAAATCTTTAGCAATATTTTCTGCAGTTATACCCATATGAAGATTTGAAAATGCATCAGTCAAAGCATCAGTAATCATATGGTCTTTAACGTTGAAATCCGCCATTTTAGTACCATTTCTTATTGTTGCAGGAATAATAAATCCAGCACCAGACATACTTTCTGCTCCTCCAGCAATAATAATATCGGCATTTCCAACTTTAATGGAATCAAAACCATTCATAACAGCTTTCATCCCACTACCACAAATCATATTTATACCATAAGCAGGAACTTCGTAAGGTATTCCAGCATTAACAGAAATTTGACGAGCAACACCTTGAAACTGACCAGCCATCAACACATTACCAACAATAACTTCGTCAACATCAGAAGCTTTAACTTTTGTTTCACTTAAAATTGATTCAACTACAGTAGCTCCAAATTCTGAAACAGGGACAGTTGATAATGAACCTAAAAATTTTCCAATTGCAGTTCTTTTTGCTGCTACAATAAATACCTTTTCCATATTGCTTATGTTTATTTATTATTATTTCTTTTAATTGTTTTGTTCAAAAAAAGTCAATTATAATTGAAAATAAGTGCCGAGTTTTTTAAAATATATCAGATATATTTTGAAATATATCGGACATATTTTTTAATATATCAAGTCTTTTTTAGTTAGGACATATTTTTGTTACTATGATAATTGCATAGGTTTTAAATCATCTGCAATAATTAAAGTTGCCTCAGTAGCCTCTTGAACTTGTTCAACAGTAAATTCTGGGTGAATTTCTTTTAAAACAATTCCTTCTGGAGTAATTTCCATAACACCCATTTCAGTAATAATTAAATTAACTTGTTCTTTTGCAGTGAGTGGGAGAGTACATTCTTTTAGTATTTTATGGCTACCTTTTGCAGTATGCTCCATTGCTAAAATAACATGCTTTGCACCAACAACCAAATCCATAGCTCCACCCATTCCAGGAACTTTCTTTCCAGGAATCATCCAGTTTGCCAAATTACCTTTTTCATCAACCTGCATAGCTCCTAAAATTGAAGCATCAACATGACCACCTCTAATAATTGCAAAAGAAGTTGCACTATCAAAACTTGCTCCTCCATCAATAATAGATGTGTAAGAACCGCCAGCATTTACAATTTCTTTGTTTTCTTCTCCTTCTTTTGGATTAGCCCCCATGCCAATAATTCCATTTTCAGATTGAAGTAAAACTTTAACATCTGGTTTCAAATAATTTGGTATTAGGGTTGGAAGACCAATTCCTAAATTTACAATATATCCATCTTTTAGTTCGAGGGCAGCACGTTTTGCAATAACCTCTCTTATCTCATTTTTATCCATAATATTTAATCTTATTATTATTTCAATCTTTTTTGCATCTCTTGAGCAATGTAAGAAGCTACATCGTCAGCATAAGTATTCATTCCAAACCCAGCATCATATCCAAGTTCTTTTGCCAATTCGTGAGAAAGTCTTGGACCACCACAACAAAGAATAACCTTATCTCTTAATCCTTCAGCTTCCAACATTTCAACCAATTCAACCAAATTCTTAATATGAACATCCTTTTGAGTAACTGTTTGAGAAACCAAAAGAGCATCAGCCTTAAGTTCAATAGCTTTTGCAATAAAGTCTTCGTTTGTAACTTGAGAACCCATATTTAAAGCTTCAATCATTTCATATCTTTCCAAACCATAATGCCCTGCATAGCCTTTCATATTCATGATTGCATCAATACCTACAGTGTGAGCATCTGTACCAGTGCTTGCTCCAATAACAACAAGAGGTCTTCCAATGTTTTCTTTAATAAAATTATCTACCTCATGCATATCCATTGTGTTTGTTTCAACCTTTGGAACTGAAATTGTTGTGTAATCAATAGTATGAGTGCAAGAACCGTAGCAATTGAAGAAAGTGAACCCTTTTGTAAGTTCTTTATAAAATACAACTTGAGGGTTTTCAAATCCCATTTTCTTCATTAATTGTTTTGCTGCCTCAATTGCTTCATCACCACAAGGTAAGGGTAGGGTAAAGCTCATTTGAGTTTTACCATCGTTCATAGTATCACCATAAGGTTTTACTTCTTTAAGATTTAGTTCTGTACTAAATTCTTTTTTATCCATTGAATATAATCCGCCGCTCATATATCTAATAATATTTTATTTCTCTGTTAATTTTTTTGTATATTTCTTTTTTTGTATCTTCTAAATCTTGCCTGTAAACTGTTTTATTAATCCAATTTCCTTTTTTATCAAATTCATATTCATAATTATATCGCTCTTCTCGAGTTCCAAAATAATTATATCTATTTTCTTCAATTAAATTTCCTTTCTTATCATATTTATAATTTTGTCTCCAAGCTAATTCTCCAGTTGAATAATAATAAGTAAATTCAATTATATTCCCTTTTTCATCATATTTGTATGTCTCTTTATTAGGTTTTTCATCGCTATGAATATAATATGAATTTTCACTTAACCTTCCATTTTTATCATATTTTACAAAAAATCCTGTGTTAGGTAATGTATCTAACAGTTGTCCAGTAAAATTTGTAGAATATTCTTCATGTTTTATACTTTGAACATTACCATTTAGTTTTTCTTTAACAACTTCGTAGTATTTTTCTTCTTTATTTGAGCAAGAAAAACATAAAATTATTAATAAGAAACTAAGTAATCTCATTATATAAATATTTATTCTCCTTTCATTAGTTTAATAAATGGGTTATAGTAGTGTGAGTCTTTTTCAAATACTCCAGCCAAGCCCTTACCTCCATTTTTAGGTCGTTTAACATCTCCAAAAATTCCTTTTTCCAAAGCATCAAACAAACTTTCATGATCAATTTTTTCAAGCAAGTTGATAGCATCATCTAAAACTGTTTGAGCTCTCTTTTGAATAATACCATTTTTTTTATATTCAACTTCCTCTCCAATACTTTTCATGTTGTTGAAAACATATTTAGCATTCTCAATAGCTAAGTATCTATCACTCATAAAAGGAGTGTGGATTGCTTCTGTTATCATTCCCAAAAGTTGCAAGCCTTGATTAGTCCAGATGCTGATAGCATTAAATAGAGCATTTTGAATTTGTCCTTTAAATACATTTCCTGTCATAAACTTTGTAGGAGGCATATATTTTAAAGGAGCTTCAGGGAATATTTCACGAGTCATTTGAGCTTGAGAAAGTTCGTAAAGGAAACCATTTTCCAAATCAGGATTCATTTCAAAAGCATGTCCAAGTCCCATTTGACTTGAAGGAAGCCCAGCAGCAAAAGCTAATTGTTCATTAATAAGGTCTGAAGCTAAAACAGTGTGAGCTTGTTCAAAAGCATCAGCAGTTGTTAAATAGTTATCTTCACCAGTATTAATAATCACTCCTGCAAAACCATTAATTACTCTTGAAAAATATTGGTCAACAAGAGTTCTTTGCATGTTGATGTCACGGAACAAAATTCCATAAAGAGCATCATTAAGCATAACATCCAAACCTTCCAAAGCACCCATAACAGCTATTTCTGGCATACATAATCCAGAGCAATAGTTACATAAACGGATATATCTTCCAACTTCTTCTCCAACTTCATCCAAAGCTGTTCTCATTATGCGGAAGTTTTCCTGAGTTGCAAAAGTACCTCCAAAACCTTCAGTTGTTGCTCCAAAAGGAACATAATCTAATAGGGATTGTCCAGTTGTTCTAATTACAGCAATAATATCAGCTCCTTGACGAGCTGCTGCTTGAGCTTGAACAACATCTTCATAAATATTACCAGTTGCAACAATAACATAAAGATAAGGTTTTGAACCTTCTCCAATTGTTGCAATATAGTTTTCTCTACGTTTACGATTATTCTTAATTCTTTCAATGCTTGCATTCACATAAGGTTCAAGAGCTTTATGAGCTTTTTCTTCATCACCCAAAGGAATAGTTGTTATGTCAAGTTCGTTATTTGAAGTTTTTTCAGCAATTTGTTGAGGAGTTAAAGATGTGGAAAGAATTGCATTTCCCAAAAGGTACAAAACACCATGACCAAGCATTCCTTTATCTTTAATAAAATCAACCAAAACATTTGGAAGTGGTACATCATTGCTATCAACGCCATCAATTCCCATTAATCTGCACAATGTTCTTTCAACAGCAACAGTTGAATAGCTATCAACAAAAGTTTGAACGTCATTGGAAATATTTTTAGCTATATTTTTAGCATATTCAATCTTTTTAAAATCTAATCCTAATTTACTTTCTTTCATATCAATCAATTATATAATAAAATCAAATTTAGCCAAAATCAAATTGCAATAAATCAAATCGCAATAAAAGTCTTGAAATTGGAGCTACAAAGATAGAAAGAAAAACTCATTTGGCCTATAAATAAGTAAAAAATACATAATCTTATGTAATATAAAGAGTTTTCTTCTACTACTTACAAACAAAAAATCAGAAAGAGATTAAGTTTAGTCTAAATTACTAAAGGAAAAAGTCTATTTTCCAATTGCTTGAAGATATAAACTTAACTTTGTTTGATAATTGGTTTTTGCTTCAGTTCGTTGGTCTAAAGTGTTTTGTAAGGCAGTTTGAGCTTCAAGCAAATCACTTAAAGAACTAATACCAGCATTATAATAGTCTTTACTTATTCTAAGATTTTCTTGTGCAGAAATAATACTTTTTTCGCTGATAAGAACTTGTTTGTAGGCTTCCTCCAATTCATTCCATTTAGCTTGAATTTCCACATGCATCATTTCCTTAGCATTTTGGCTTGTGTTTTGAGTTTGTTGAAGTTTTAATTCTTCTCTTTTAATTGCATGAGCACCTCCCCACCAAGATGAAATAGGGACAGAAACAGTTGCAAACACCATTCCAAAATCTGTATTATTATTCAATAAGTCATGATAAATATAGCTTGCACCTACAGCAAGTATTGGATAATTTTTTCCAATTGCCATATCTTTTTGAATAATGGCAGCTTCCACACTCTTATCCAACAATTGACTTTCTGTCCTATTCAAAACAGCACTATTTGGAGATGAGTAAAATTGTACAGGAGAAAGAATTTGAGGAAATTCACTAAAAGAAATATCAAACAAAGAATCACTTACTCCTATATGTTGTTTTAAAAGTATTTTACTAACTTTAATCCCATTTTCAACCTTTAGTCTTGCACTCTCAACACTTTGTTGTTTTAGTTCAACTTTCAAAAGATCATTATTTGTTGCAATTCCAGCTTGAACAGCAACCGTAACTGTTTTGTGAATTTCATTAAGTTGAGCTTCTATAGCATCAATAGTTTTAGTTTTTTCTTTTAAAGATACAATTTGCCAAAAGTATTTTTCAGTTAGTTGGTTAACTTCGTTTTCAGTCATCTTAACCTTAAGTTCATTAACCTCAACACCAATGCGAGCTAATTTATTTCCATTAACAATTTGTCCTCCTGCAAACAAAGGTTGTACTGCAGAAATGTTTGCTGTCTTTCCCTCTTTGAAAAATTCAAGGTTAATAGGATCTAAAAATGATGAAAGAATAGGAGGCATGTGAATTTGTTTTTGAAGCATACCTTCATTCGATTTGGCTATAAAGCCCATTGCTGAAACATTAGGGAATAGTTTAGTGAAAACTTCCTTTTGTGTTTGCTTGGACATTTCAACATCAAGAATACTATTTTTAATCTTTGTATTATTCTCAAGAGCAAGTTTCTTACACTCTTCAAGAGAGTAAATGCTTTGAGAAACCCCTGTCATATAAAAAGACAGAGAAATAATTATAAATAAAAATATCTTTTTCATAAACTAATCAATTTGTTGTGTTTGAAGTTTGTTTTTCTCTCTCATTAGTTTTCTTTCTTTAATTTTATCAGCTCTAACAAATATAAGCCAATATGAAACAGGAAGAACAGTAATAATTAATAGCATAGAAATTATTGTTCCAAAGAAAATTACAGAACCCATAGGAGACCATAAAACACTACCTCCAAGAATCATTGGAATAACTCCCATGGAAGCAGCAGCAGAGGTTAAGAAGATTGGACGCATTCTTCTTTTAGCAGAATTTAAAGCAGCATCATAAACATTCATCCCTTCTTTTCTTAATTCCTCAGCATAGTCAAGCATAATTATTCCATTCCTAACCACAATACCCATCAAACTAACAATTCCCAAAATAGCAGTAACGCTAAGTTCCAATCCCATAACCCAAATTCCAAAGGCAGCTCCAAACAAACATAGAGTTACTGAAAGGAGAATAAGTAAGGCTAAATTGATTTTCTTGAAATGGAAAAGAAGAATGAAGAATATAATTAGAATAGCAATAATAAGTCCATAAATAATCTGAATAAGAAATTCAGAATCAGCCTCTGCAGCTCCACCCACTTCATAGGTAATCCCCTTTGGAAGTTTTACTTTATCAATCTCTTTAATAACATCTTTTGTAACCTCAGAAGCAACTGTTCCTCTTTTTATGTCAGACTGAAGAGAAATAGAATTAATACCATTCCTATGAACAATATTACCTTCATTCCAATCGGGTTTTACTTCAGCAATTTGTCTAAGAGCCACAGCAGAGGCACCACCCCAAGCAGAAATATATTCATTAGAAATATCATTGAAATTAGTTGAGTGATTTCTGTCACTTTTCAAAACAACACTCATAGGATAGTCTTTATCCCAAATGGTTGTAATAGGAATACCGCTACTATATTTCATAGCCATATTCAAAGCAACAGATGTTCTATTTATACCCAAACGACTAATTTCATCCTCATTCAAACTAATTGAAACCCCAGAAAGCTGTTCTTCATTATTACTTTGAACTAAGGTTAATGCATCAACTTTTTCCATAGCTTTTTTAATCTCTTCAGAAGCAGTCTTTAGGTCTTTTTTATTATCTCCCTTAAGTCTTATTTCAATTGGATAAGTTGCAACAGAATACTCTAACTGTTTGAGACGAACTTTTGCATTAGGGAAATGATTCAAATACTTATCTGTGTACTCATCAAGCATATCCTCAGTATCATCATTGCTCTTAGTGTTTACAATAAATTGAGCATAATTATTCCCTGGAAGCTGGGGAGCATATAAAGCATGAAAACGAGGAGAGCCTTCTCCAATAAATGCAGTTACAGAAACTACTCTTTTGTCTTTCTTCAAAATGGTTTCAACACTATCAGCAACTTGTTCAGTTTGGTCAATAGAAGAACCTTTAGGCAAATAGATTTCAACAGCAAATTGGTTTCTTTGAGCATAAGGTAAAATACGCATAGGTAAAATACCAAACATCATAATGGCTCCAAGAATAACAGAGCTTACACCTATAATTATAACTTTCTTTGGATTCTTAAAACATTTCTCAATCAAAACATCGTAATACTTTTGAATGTAATCAAGAAAGTTTTTCCTTTTAGCCTTTTCGTTGTCTTTAAATTTTAGTCTATTGCCCTTAAATCCTGTTTTGATAAAGAAAAATTGCATATAAGGAATAAGTAAAAGAGCAACCAAAAGAGAAATGGCTAATATAATAGTGATAGCCCAAGGAAAGGAAACTAAGAAGTCATTAATTGTACCACTTGTGGTAATAAGGAAAGGGAAGAAGGTAATGGAAATAGCAAGAGTTGCAGAGAAAATGGAAGGGAAAAACTCCTTAGCACTATGAATTGAAGCATGCCAACGGTCTTCACCCTTATCAAGTTTTTCCATATAGCAGTCAATAATTACAATTGAGTTATCCACAATCATTCCCAATGTTGCAATTAGTGCAGCCAGAGTAACAGTGTTCAGCTCAAATCCACAAGCAAAGAAAATTCCTAAAGCAATAAAAATAGAAATAGGAATTGTTGAAGCTGCAACAGAAGCAACTCTAAGAGGCATAAGGAGAATTACTACAAGAATTACAGCCAAAATAGCAATAAGCAATTCTTTTAAAAAAGTAGAAACACTATCTCCAACAACTTGCGATTGATCGGTAATCTTATACAAAACAACATCGTCGGGCAAAGTTTTTTCAAATTCTTTTAGAATCTTATTTACATCCTTTCCCATTTGAACAATATTATAACCTTCTCTCATTTCCATTGAAAGCAAAATACAGTTCTTGCCGTTATTAGTTATATGATTATTGCCATCAGGATATTCTCTAACAATTCGAGCAATATCTTTTAGTTTAATATTGTTTCCCATAGGGTCAGAGTAAACAACTTGCTCAGAAATATCATGTTCGCAATTATATGCACTCTTAATATGAATAGGAGCAATGTATTTAGGATTTTTTATTGATCCGCTCACCGTTGTAAATCCTTGTGAAAAGAGATTTGCTGCAAGGGTTGAGTTGTTGATTGCGTAAAGAGCTAACTTATCTTGATTTATATAAACACT
>DHDW01000016.1:15213-18298 GCA_002399565.1 Bacteroidales bacterium UBA4866
GTTCTTAGCTTAGCCTTTAAATCCTTTAAATATTCTTCAAGTTCTCTATAGCTTTTATCTTCTGACTCTAAGGTTACAAGAATGGAAGAAGTGTCTCCAAAATCATCTTTAGCAATTACTGCCAAAACTCCAGAAGGCAAAGAAGCCTTAAACTCAGATAATCGAAGTTTAAATTTAGCCCAAAACTCCTCTTTGTTTTTTACATCGTCATTCAATTCAACCATAATAAAAACCATTCCATCACGACTTTGAGAAACAGTCTTCGCTTTATTTACGTCTTTAAAACTAAAAATAAACTCTTCCAAAGGTTTAGTCAATTGTTCTTCAATTTCTTCAGATGTAGCACCTGGATAAACTCCAACAACCAAACCTTGACGAATAGTAAATACTGGAAACTCTTGTTTTGGCATAACAACAAGAGAATAAACCCCAAATAGAACCAATAATGAAACAAAAAGTATTATTATCTGGCGATACTTCATCGCCCATTCAATTATTCCTATTTTCTTTTTCATTTCACTCTAATTTTCATTCCCTGACTAACCTTATTATTTCCTTCAATAATAACTTTATCACCATCACTCAACCCTCCACTAACTATAACTCCATCACCAACAAACCCACCAGTAGAGATAATTCTTTTTTCAGCAACGCCATTTTTGTCAATCCAAACAAACTTTTTGTCATTATTATCTATTTGAATACAACTATTTGGTAAAACAATATTTTGAGTTTCTCCTTTCTTAAGAATAGAAACATTACAAACCATACCAGGGAGAAGTTCATTTCTGCTATTATTTATTTTAATTCTAACATCATAAGTATGAGAAAGCATATCTCCAGCAACACCTTTTTCAGAAATATTTGCATTAAATGCTTTATCTCCAAGAGCAGAAACATTTATTGAAACAGGATCTCCAATTTTAATTTTTGAAATTTCATTTTCAGGGATAGATATTTTTATTTTTACATTATCGGTCTTAACTAAAGTAAAAACACTCATACCCATAACTACATTAGCTCCAACTTCAGCATTCTTTTTTGAAATAATTCCAGAGTAAGGAGCTCTAAGCTCTGCATTTTGAAGTCCTTTTCTTGCAATTTCTTCCGAACTTATTGCTTGTTGAAGATTAGTTTGCATTTCAACCCACTTAATTTCAGGCAAACTACCATTATCATGCAAAAGCTTCAATCTCTCATAACCATCTTTAGCTCTATTTAAGGTTGCAAGTGCCATGTCGTGAGCAGATTTTAAATTAGATTTATTTAGAGTTGCCAACAACTGACCTTTACTAACCCTTTGACCTTCTCCAACATAAATATTTTCAATATTTCCAATAGATTGAAAACTTAAAGAAGTGGATAACTCTTCTTCAACTAAACCAACATAACTATTGCCAATAATATTATTGGAAGGAGATACAGTAGTGACTTTAACCAAAATAACTCTTTCTTCATCTTTGGATTCAAACTTAGAACAACCAATAAACAAACTGCCAACCAATAAAATAGCAATTAATGAAATTAACTCTTTCTTGCTCATAATTATCAACTTTAAAATTTTTTGCAAAATTGAACATAATAAAGCTACAAACAGCGTTCTACTTTTCATAAAAAATGTTCTAAAGGTCGAAAAAAGATATAAAATGACAATTATTAATAATATTATTTATACTTTTGACCAAAATTCTAAGATTTCATTTACAAACAAAGAAAAAAATAAAGCAGAAATGAATAATCAGGGAGTAAATAACTTTTCGTTATCTCAGCTAAAGGAAAAAGTAATTTTAAATCAAGTAATAGGAGTGGAAGATGAAGTATTTTTACTTGATGAATCTTTCTATGATTTGCAATTGTTCAATTACCCTTGCCGAATTGATATTATGTTGGCGGCTCTATGTACTAAGGGTAAAATGAAGATAAAAATTAATCTAAAAGAATATGAAATAACTGAAGGGATGTTAGCACTTTATACTCCAAGCAATATAATTCAAATAGATTATACCAATAATTTTAACGCAAAAGTAATTGTTGCTTCCACTCAATTTATGAAAAGCATTCATATTGATATAAAAAACATACTTCCACTCTATATGCAAGTACATAATCAATCATGTCAAGCACTTGACAGAGAATATATACAACTTTACAACAATTTTTTTAATCTCACTAAGCAAATAATTCAGTCGCCAAACATTACTCATAAATTGGAAGTTGTTCAAGGATTAATTTCATCAGTTTGTTATGCACTAATGGATGGACTTCATAAATCAAACACAATAGACACAAGGCTAAGTATTAATCAAAATATGAGACAAACTCTGCTTTTTGAACAATTTATGACTATTTTAAATGATTATCATCAAACAGAGCGTTCAGTTGGATTTTATGCAGATAAACTAAATATTACCCCAAAATATCTTTCTAAACTTATTAAAGAAATCTCAGCCAAATCAGCAGCAGAGTGGATAGATCAGTATGTGGTTTTGGAAGCACAAACACTCCTAAAATACTCTGATATGACAATAAAAGAAATAGCTGATTATTTGAACTTTGCATCACAATCTTTCTTTTGCAAGTATTTCAAGCACCAAACCGGAATAACTCCAGGAGATTATAAGAAGTCATAAATAAGTAGTAATTTTGCAGTCATTAAACTATAAAATATAACAAAATGAAAAAACTATCAATTCTTTATTATGTTATACCTTTCCTTTGTTTGATGCCATTCTTTACAGCACCAATAGCATTAGCCTCTGGAATTCTATTAACAATATTTAAATTAGAAAAACCATACGAAATTAAGAAATACACTTCCAAAATACTTCAATGGTCAATTGTGTTGATGGGCTTTGGAATGAGCCTCGAAAAAGTTATTGAAACCTCACAAACAGGAGTTTTATTAACAGCTGCTTCAGTAATCTTAACTTTCTTCTTTGGATTGGGGTTAGGTTACTTATATAAAGTAGAAAGAAATACCACAATGCTTATTGCATCTGGAACTGCCATTTGTGGAGGAAGTGCAATAGCAGCCGTTTCTCCAATAATTGATGCCAAAAACAACCAAATTACCTTTGCCCTAACA
>DHDW01000016.1:18475-18633 GCA_002399565.1 Bacteroidales bacterium UBA4866
TATTGGTCAGCAATAGCAATTCATGATACTTCAAGTGTAGTTGGGGCAGGAGCAGCCTATGGGAAAGAAGCCTTAGAGGTTGCAACCACAGTAAAACTAACCCGTACTCTTTGGATAATCCCACTTTCATTTATAGTTTTGTTTTTAAACAGAAAAGA
>DHDW01000029.1:0-12895 GCA_002399565.1 Bacteroidales bacterium UBA4866
GCTCTCCACAATACTTCAATTGGATGAAGAACATTTCTATCGGTTGAGTGTTTGATATGTTCCCTGCAACTTGTTCCTGGTGCTGAAATGATTGTTTCATTATTTGCTTTTAGAATTGCTGGAAATAGAATTTGATTTCCAATGTTTATTGACATATCATAATGCTTTGCTTCATATCCAAAACTTCCAGCCATTCCACAGCAACCACTTGGAATAACCTCAACTTTATAGTTCTTAGGTAGAGATAGTACCTTTTCCATATTTTCAGTCCCTATTAATGCCTTTTGCTGACAGTGTCCATGAAGAAGAATGTTGCGAGGTTGAGTTGTGAAATCTTCCGAAGTGATGTTTCCACTGTCTATCTCATGAGCTAAAAACTCATCAAAAAGGAATGTATTTTTTATCACTTGATTTGTTTCTTCAGTTTTTAACTTAGGCTTAATCAAGCTTGGATATTCATCTCTAAAACTTAAAACAGTTGAAGGCTCTATCCCTATTAGTGGAGTATTATCATTTATAATTCCTCTAAGAGCTTTAAGATTTTTATTAGCCAAACGCTTTGCTCTCTTTACCATTCCCTTTGACATGGGTATCCTTCCACTTTCTCTAATTGGAGCAATTTCTATTTCATAACCCAAAGACCTTAGTAGTTTGATTGCTGCAAAACCTATATGCGAGTCTTGATAGTTGGTAAATTCATCAGCAAAGAAATAAACCTTTTTCTTGGTTTTTGGAGGGTTTGTTACTTCAACCTCTTCTTCTCTTTTAATCAATTGCCTCAATGTTCTTTCATTAAGGGTTGGCAAGGAACGTTTTTGGGAGAATTTCAATATATATTTAATTCTTGAAGAAGTCCATTTATTAGTTATTACCCAATTATAAAGACTTGGGAATACTGACCCTATTCTTTGGAATGAAGTAAGGTAATTGATAAGCAAAATTCTTAAAGGCAATCCATTAACATCGTAGTAGTGTTGAAGAAATTCCGATTTTAGTTTTGCTATATCAACATTTGAAGGGCATTCATTCTTACAACCCTTACAGCTAAGGCAGTTATCTAATATCCAATATAGTTCTTTATTGTCAAAAGGATTATTATTCTTTGGATTGGTGTAGTATTCCCTTAAAGCGTTTGCTCTGGCTCTTGGAGTAAAGCGTTCATCGTTTGTTGCACGATAGGAAGGACACATTGTATCTAAGAATTCGACACCCTTTCTGCAATCTGCACTTCCATTGCATTGCTCAACTGCCGAAAGCAATCCTTTCTGCTCAGAGAAATCATAATAGGTTGGGATATTATTTAAGTCTATACTTTTCTTCTTATTTTCTTCAAGAGATTGAGAATATCTTAAAGAAGTATCCATTGGAGGAGTGTCAATTATCTTTCCTTTATTAAAGATATTATCCTTATCCCAAACTTGTTTTATTTCCTTCATCAAAGAATAAATCTCCTCTCCATACATAAGTGGTATAAACTCTCCTCTTAGTCTTCCATCTCCATGTTCTCCACTAAGGGAGCCTCTATACTTCTTAACCAAATTAGCAACATCAACACTCACTTTTCTGAAAAGGGCAACATCATCCTTGTTTTTCAGGTCTAAAACAGGACGAAGATGAAGTTCTCCAGTTGCAATATGAGCATGATAAACACAAGATAGATTATATTTTTGAAGCACTTGCTTAAACTCCTTTATGTATTGACTAAGTTTTGAAGGAGAAACAGAAGTATCTTCAATAACTGAAACTGGTTTTGAACTACCGGGGATATTAGTTAAAAGTCCAAGCCCAGCCTTTCGCAAAGCCCAAACCTTAGCCATATCTTTTCCCTTAACAACAGCAAAAGCATAACCCTTATTCTCCTTTTTTAGAGCTTCAATTATTCTATTTGTTTTTGCTTCCAATTCCTCTTCAGTTTCTTCAGCAAGCTCAATTATAAGAATTGCTTCAGGATTTCCTTCCACAAAGAACATATTCTTTCTTTGCTCAATGTTCCTACTTGCAGAAGTTAAAATATTATTATCCATTAACTCAATGGCAACAGGACTATGTTCTAAAGCAATGAGATTTCCATCAAAACTATCTTCTAAAGAAGCAAAATGAGCACAGATTAAAGCCTTATTCTTTGGAGGAAGAGGCATAAGATTAAGCTTAAACTCAACTCCAAAACCTAAAGTACCTTCCGAAGCGGCAAAGAGTTTGGATAGATTAAATTCTTTATCGCTCTCTGGATTAAAGACATTATTATCAAATATCTCATCTAAGGCATAACCATTATTTCTTCTTCGGATTTCCTTTTCAGGGAATGCTTCAACAATCTTGTTTTGAATTTCTTTATCAGAATACCTTTCTTTAAGGTGATTATATATATCTCCCTCAAGATTTGGAAGAAGAGTTTTTTCTTCAAATTCTTCTTTGCTAAGCTTCTTAAACGTTACTTCCTTGGTATTAGCAAGAATAACCTTTGATTCCAAAAGATGATCACGAGTTGAACCATAAACCAAAGAATGAGAGCCACAACTATTATTCCCGACCATTCCCCCAATAGTACATCGATTGGAAGTTGAAGTTTCGGGAGCAAAGAAAAGATTATAAGGTTTTAATATATTATTCAATTCATCCAAAACAACACCTGGCTCAACCCTAACCCATCTTTCTTCAACATTGAGCTCAAGAACCTGTTTCATATACCTTGAAACATCAACCACAAGACCATTTCCAACAACCTGCCCAGCAAGAGAAGTTCCGGCTCCTCTTGGGATTAAGCTTATTTTGTTCTGATTTGCAAAAGCAACTAATTCCCTAATATCTTCCTTATCTTTGGGCAATGCAACTCCAAGAGGAATCTCTCTATAGGCAGAGGCATCAGTTGAATAAACAATCTTAGATAGTTCATCAAAAAGTAAATCTCCCTTAAATCCCTCTTTAAGATGCTTGAATGCTTTATTAATCTTAGTTTTCATGTTTCAATTTATTCTTTTGCTTTAGGCTTTTTCGTTCCCAATCCCAAATACTGCAATTATATTTTAAGTTCTTTATTGACTCTTTTTGGTTGAAGTCAGAAAAGAATATCATTCCTGTAAAAGTTTCCAAATCGCTTAAACTCATACTATAATTATATAAGTCTTCATTTAGCTTTTCGTTTTCCAAAACAAAACCAATAGCTTTATATGTTGGATAGGAAATATCAATAATTACTTTATAAAATCTATATGGAACGGATACTTTATTTTTCTTTCCAATTGTGGTTATTATTGAATCAAACAAAGCTCCTGAAATAATTATTATGCTATCGTTTTCTATTGCCCACTCTCTTACCTTTGTTTCCAACTCCTTCCATTTCCCTGCATTAAAAGAATGTATTTGAGGTGCCATATTACTCATTAGAAAGGTTAAGTTTTGAGCTTCTTGCGAAAAACTCATATCTGCATTTGGACAAATATGTCCTTTATCATAGCCTGAATACTTATAATCACTAACTGAAGCTGAACCAGTGGAAACCTTCTTATCTTCCTTAAACCTATTCTTTCTTCCAGATTTTTGATTAATAACCATATCCTTAGTAAGTAAATAAGCTACCCATCCAGCCACTTCATGTTTTTCAGAATAACCCAATTTAAAGTATTTATGATCTACAACTTCCACGTTTATTTCCTTTTTTAATTTATAAGAAGGAATTGAGTTATTGATTGTAAGAATAGATTTTAAGTCTTGAGAAAAAACATTCTCAATAGTTAATAGAAAAATTAAAGTCCAAAAGAAAATAAACTTGCTTCTTTTCATAAAAAGCAAAATTACTATATTATTAGATAATGACAATAAAAAAACATCTATCTATTAAGGCAATAAGAAATAAAAAATTATACCCAATAAGGTATAATTAGAATTATTATTTATATATTTGCACCCGATAGGGTATAAAAGCATTGATTTATTATTAGTTTATACCCTAAAAGGTATAATATGAAGAAACAATCATTACAAGAATTCGTTAAACAAAAGAGGAAAGAAGCAGGTTTAACACAAATAGAACTATCTGAGAAATCAGGAGTTGGACTACGATTTATAAGAGAATTGGAACAAGGAAAGCAAACCCTTAGAATGGATAAAGTAAATAATGTACTAATGCTCTTCGGTCAAGAACTTGGACCAACAGACATGGATAGAGCAAAACTCCTTAGAGAAGAAGAATAAACTACAAAGAGATAATTATCAAGAATTCAAAGATACTTGATTAAAGAGAACTATCTTTCAATCCAACGACCGTCTTCTTTAATCATATCTATTAGCTTTTCAATTGCGGCTTCTTCATCAATGTTTTGAAAGGCTAAGTCTTTTCCTCTATATAGATTTACTTTCTTATTTCCTGAACCAACATAACCATAATCTGCATCCGCCATTTCTCCTGGTCCATTAACAATGCAACCCATTACCCCTATTCTAACTCCAACCAAATGACTGCATCTTTCTTTAACCTTACTCAATACAGATTCCAAATCATAGCTTGTTCTTCCACAAGTTGGACAAGAAACAAATTCTGCCTTGTAGATTCTATCGCCAGAGGCTTGAAGAATATCTTTTGCAACTGGAATTTCTGCCTCAGGTTTTTCTGTTAGGGAAACTCTTATTGTATCTCCTATTCCCAAAGACAATAAAGTACCAATTCCAACTGCCGATTTAATCTTTCCATCTTCTCCACTACCTGCTTCCGTTACTCCAAGATGAATTGGATAAAGAAGTCCTTCTTTGTCCAACATCTCTTTCATTAAACGAACAGAAGAAACCATTACCTTTACATTAGATGCTTTTTGAGATAAAACTAATGAATCAAAATCCATTGAATGTATTATTCTTGCAAATTCTAATGCTGAAACTGCCATAGCAAAAGGAGTGTTGCCATATTTCATAACTATTCTTTGGGAAAGAGAACCATGATTTGTTCCAACTCTTATTGCAGTATTATGCTTTTTGCAAATTTCAATAAGAGGGAATAATCTTTCTTTTATCTTTTCCAACTCATCAGAATATTCCTTATCGGTTAAAGAGGAATTGCTGGAGTTTCTTTCAAAATAATTGCCTGGATTGATTCTAACCTTATGAACAATGGTTGCTGCAACTTCAGCAGCTTTTGGATTGAAATGAATATCTGCAATAAGAGGCACAAAGCAATTTCTTTTCTCAAGTTCATTTCTTATCTCATATAAGTTTTGAGCAGCCTTAACATCTTGTGCAGTAATTCTGACCAACTCACAACCAGCATCAACCAAACTTAAAGTTTGATTGACAGTATCCATTGTATTCATTGTGTTGGTATTGGTCATGGATTGAATTCGGATTGGATTATTGCCACCAATTGCAATATTGCCAACCTTAACTTCCCAAGAATGTCTTTTTTGATATAATAATGAAGAGAAATCTTCTTCGCTTGCAGTATATTGAGTCAATTTTTCCTTGTTCATAAATTAAAATCTGATTTAATTAATACCCAAAACAAATAATTTAATGCAAAATTACAATAAGAAAACTATTCTTTTTGTTTTTTAGACAATTAATGGGCACTTCTAATAATTACCACTTTGACAATCAAATAAATAGTTGTATCTTTGTGTAAAATATATAACTATGTCAAAATATAAGTATAAAACAACAGGAAATATAGGTTTGTTTGACCAAGAAGCGATATCAGAGAAACTATCTTCTTTAGGTAATCCATTAGAAAAACTAAATGGTGTTATAGATTTTGAGATGTTCCGTAAAGAATTAGAGGAAAACATGCTTAATACAAATAAGAAAAGTACAGCTGGTTGTAAACCATACGATGTAGTTATGATGTTTAAGATTATTCTACTTAAACGTTTTTACAATTTGAGTGATGAGCAAACAGAATATCAAATAAATGACCGATTAAGTTTCAAAGATTTTTTAGGATTATCAAGTGGAGATAATATTCCTGATGCTCGCAGTATATGGCTTTTTCAAGATAGAATGATTAAGGTAGAGTTAGATGAGAAATTGTTTTTACAATTTAATAGTTATTTAAATGACTTAGGATTATTAGTTAATTCAGGGAAAATAGTAGATGCAAGTTTTGTAGAAGTACCACGTCAGAGAAATAACAGACAAGAGAATGCAAAAATTAAAAATGGAGAAGGAAATGAATTATGGAATGATAAGCCTTATAAGAAGCGACAAAAAGATATTGATGCACGTTGGACAAGAAAAGCAGGAGAAAGACATTATGGATATAAAAACCACATAAAGATAGATTCTGGCAGCAAACTAATAGAAAAATATTTAGTTACGAGTGCAGATATTCATGACAGTCAAGTATTAGATGATTTAGCTGATGAAAAAGATAGCAATCAAGAACTCTATGCAGATAGTGCATATATTGGGAAATTATTAGATAAGAAACTAAAGGAGGAAAATATCATACCACAAATAATAGAACGAGCATTTAGAGACAATCCACTAACAAATAAACAAAAAGAAAACAACCGCATTAAATCAAAAACTCGTTGTCGAGTAGAGCATGCATTTGGATTTGTAACAAATAGTATGAATGATTTTAAAATTCGTTCAATAGGATTAAGAAAAGCTAAAGGAATAATCGGATTAGTCAATTTAGTTTATAATATGTGTAGATATGAGCAAATTATAAGATTAAATCTATTATCAATTAAAAATTAATTATTGTTGTATATTACAGACAAACAAGTAAAGATATAAAGCAGTAAATATTTAATAAAAAATAATTCCCAAATCTTCACTTTAGAATAAAAAAAGATTGTATATTTGGCGCATGTTTCTTAAGGGACTTAAAAAGGGAACTTCTGTCCTTTAAAAAATAAATAATATATATTATTAGAAGTTCCCTAATGATCAATATCACTCTTATTTAAATAAACTTTGTCTTTAGAAAACATTGCCACAGGAATAAAGATTAGTATCAATATACATTTGAATGATTTCATTTAGTCTAAAATAGCTGTCATATAATTTATTGTTTCCAATATCTGCATAAAAAATAAACACTCACTTCCTAACCAATTTAATAAATTGATTTAAAAGCTTATGGGTTAAATATGTATTTTGTTAAGAAATTTAGGTAGTGTATTTGTCGAGTTCATAGTAGTTTATTAATAACTAAAGAGGTATATTGTGAACCTACAAAAGCTCAATTGTTATTTAATTGGCAAAGATAATAAATAAATTTCATTAATTGTATGCAAAAAAAGGCAAATAAATACATAAAATCATTTAGAAAATATATTCCAATAACTAACAAGCAGTTAGAGAGTTAAAATAAGCTATTATTAATTAAGAATCATAAGTTAGACTTAATCTCTAAGGGGCTTTTATCTACATTTATACACAAAATATTCAAGCAAAAATCTCATTCTATTTTGAATAAAAGTCTAAAAGTCTTATAAAAAAATTCTTAAACTTTGTTTTAATCTCATTTAATGCCATTATATTCTCGGTATAATGCCATTAAACAATCAATATAATGCCATTAAACCGAGAATATAATGGCATTATACTGAAATGGAAGTAAAGGATAAAAAGTTTAAGACATAACATTGAGAGTTATTTATCTGATTTAACGAGAAATAAACTTTATGAAAATTGAATGTTGAAGGATAAAATAAATACGAAAATATTATCTTTAAATCTTCTTAGTGGAGGAAAAATACAATAAATATAAATATCATTTAATCAAGCATATATATAGGCAATTAAGCTTACAAACTTTTTTCAGGAGCTTTCAATCTCACTAACCTTCCTTTAGAACTCAAAACAATGGCATTGTTTTATGGAAACAACCGCATTGTTTTGAAATAACAATGGTATTGTTTGGAGATGAAAGCCTTATTTAATTATTTCTAATCTCCAACTTTGGAGATATATATTTGGTTTAAAGAAGATAAGATGGTTTGAAATTTTTTAGAAGAAAAGGATTATGGAAGAGGGAGCGAGTGATGACTCTGATTTGTTTTGATTGGGACAAAAAAAAGTCGCCTCAAATTGATTGAAGCGACTTTTGGTTAAAAAGATATTAAGTTTACGGCCTATTTGAAAGCTATTAACTCAACTCTTCTATTTAGATAATTTGCTTTTGCTTTCATTTTTCCAGTAAGTCCTTTAATGAAATTGTTGGTTAGGCTATCACCCACTTTAAATTCATTATGTTTCTTAACTAAGAATTCATCAATTACTTCTGGTTTACTATTACCTTCATAAGAAACTTGAATTCTATTGTTTGCAATTCCTCTTGAAGTTAAATAGTTCTTAGCACTCATTGCTCTTTCTTGTGAAATAAGATAGTTAGCTTCTTCTGTTCCTATCATATCAGCGTGACCAATACATTTAACTTTCATGTCAGGGTTTGCTTTTAGGTAAACAATAAAGCGATCTAATATTTCTTTTGATTCTGCGTCTAAGACTGATTTGTTAAATGCAAAATGCAATTTATAGATTTCATCAGCAGAGATTGGCTTAGAAGGGTCTGCAATCTTTTTAGTGGTATCTACTTTTACAGCTTGAGCTTCTTTAACTTTTTGCTCTAAATCGGATACTTTGTTATTAAGTTCACTTATCTTCTTTTTATTAGCTTCTTCTTTTTCTTGAGCTTCTTTTTTAAGCTTTTCAATTTGTGCTTGTGTTGTTGCTTCATCGCAATTTGTCATACAAGCAGATTTTGCTAATTTCTCAACCATTTCTAAAGAACAGTCATCAAGTCTTCCTTCGTTTTTTATTGTGTTTGCAACTTCTAGGCTTTTTTCCTTTTGTCCCAATTCGCAATAATGTTTAGCTAAGTAGTATCTTGCTTCATTCTTTTGGCAAGTTGTTTTTGCAACTGAAATTGCTTTTTCGTAAGAAGCTACTGCGTCTTGATTATTGTCTTTTATTGCAGAATTACAAATTGCTTTGAAAAGATTCAAATCGTAGTCTTCAGGGTATGTTTGAAGCTCTGCATTTACAGCTTCCAAAGCTTTTGGATAATCCATTTGATACATGGTTTGCTCGATGGCTTGTCTCTTCTTTGCTGGTAGTCTCTTTTGAGCTTCAGCAGAGATTGAAGACAATCCTAAAGCAAGCATAAATACCATTAAAATATATTTTTTCATATTATTATGTATTTAATGTTATAAAATTACCATGCAAAATTTCTCATCGTTTCTCTCTTATCAAATGATTCTCTATTTAATGCTTTGTTAAGATTGAAACGTAATCCAAGTTCCCATGATGTTCTGATGTTTGAATATGTAGATAATCCAAATTCATAGTCAAAGAATAATGTTGCTGATTTAGCTATTGTAAGGTCAGCTAAAACTGCAAATGATTTAGGACTTAGTTTATTTGTTCCTCTGTATAATACTCCAAGATTTGCAATTTTGTTGTATCCTACCATTACTCCTAAGTCTGTGTTTGAACCTGACTCTTGGTTCCACATATAAATTCCTAATGGGCGTATTGCAAATTTATCAACTAAGAATTCATAATCAATATGTCCGTAATAGGTTAATAGGTTTTTGTTGTCTATGCTTTCTCTATTACGAAGATTCCATCTGAATGAAGATCCTAAACGTAAACCTTTATAAACGTATGTTGCTCCAAATGATGTCATCAAATTGGTTGAATTATAATTTGGCATATATACATTTGGGTTTGTTGTTTCAAAACCTACGTCTGTGATTGCGTCTCCAGAATATCTCCATAAGTCATATCCTACAAATAAACCAAATAATAAGTATGAATTACATGATACTTTTAAATCAACATTTGCATCAACACCTAAAATTGATTGTTTTCTTAAGCCAAAATTATTGAAATCACCTTGTATCCCAAATCCTAAATTTTGATATGGAAGTCCTCCGTGAACATCAAATGCTTCTGAGCTCATTTGTCCATTTAAACGATTTGCATAAATGAACGTTCCAGTAATATCTCTACTCATTCCATAATAAGATGGATTGACCCAACCTAAATTATTTACTACTTGAGCGTATTGAAAATCACTCTGAGCAAATAGTCCAGCGGTACAAGATACTATTAGAAATATAAATAAATTAATTTTTTTCATCTCTATTTTTTTTATTTAGTCCGTATTATTAATTTTAAATCTTTCATCTTACTGTGAGTAACTCAAAGGAGCTACTCACAGATAAAATGATTAGATTATTTATTTTCCTACTACTTCTACTCTACCAGTCTTATTGTACTCAGTACCATTTATAGTAAATGTTATTGCGTAGAAATAAGTACCAATTGGAAGATTACTCATATCGAAGTTGTTTTTATAGTTATCTGATTGATAAACTTGATTTCCATTAGCGTTAACCATTCTAACCTTAATTGGCATCATTTGTTCATAATCACGAATCTTGAAATATTGATTCATTCCAGGAACAATAGCATTAACTACTTCTACTTGTTCTGCTGGGTCAGTCATACTTGCAACATTCTTATTAATAACTAACATTGCTGTTGCTGTTCCTTCATAGTTTGAAGTTGGAACAATTGTAGCAACAACTTTATAAGATCCTTCATTTATAGGAGCTACTGTGCTAATTGCAACGTTTGTATTTCCTGTGAAGTATTTAGCATCTACAATTCCAGTTAAATCTACATTACCTTCTGCATCTCTGAATGAAGCTTCTTTTTGCTTGCCATCATAGATATGTACTAAGTCGTAAATTTCAATATCAATATGCTTTTTAGCTACTTCAACCACAACATTAATTGGGTCAGAGTTGTCATAGTTGGTTTTATCTTGTGGGATAAATACAACTGGATAAGCGTTGTTGCCAGCATCTGGTATTGTTGTTGGTGTTGACCATTGGAATGTTCCTGCTACTGCGTCATTATTATTTGCATTCATTGCAGATCCTCCAGTAAGTAAAGATTCAGCTAATGTTTGTTCATAAATTAATGAAGAAGCTGTTGGTGCAACTAAAATAGGTTTAGCTTTATTTACTTGTACATTAAATGCTTTGTGTGCTATATTATAGTTTTCAGCATCAATTCCTGTTGGAATGAAATGTACTTGGTATAATGCAGTTCCTGATTGTGGTTGATGTGTTTCTGGATAATCCCATTCATAGTTACCATTTACTGAAGCATTATTGTTAGGGTTAACTGCTGTTGCAGTAACTGCTGGCAATGATTGTCCGTAAGTGATTACGTATGGGCTAGATGTTTGTGTTAATACTGGGGTAGCTTTATTAACTACTACTGGTAGTTGTTGAGATACTACTGTTAAGTAGTTGTTACCGTCAACTGGAACAAATGTTCTAACAAAACCAGAGTTATTTACATTAGGTTCAATTGATGAATCTGTCCATGCATAACTACCACTTACTGTTAGTCCTGTGATAGGGTTAACTGCTGATTGGTTAGTAATTGATATGTCAGATAGTGCTTCTCCATAAGTTATTGTAGAGAAGTCTCCCCAATTTACAATAGGATTTGCTTTATTAATAACTAAATTAATCATTGTACTGTCAGTATAGTAGTTAACTAAGTCTGTAGGTATAAATCTTAATTTGTAAGATGTTGCTGGGTTAGCTGGAGTTACAGTTGTTGGACTTTCCCAAACAAATGTTCCTGGTACATCTAAGTTATTATTTGTATTTACTGCAAATGGTGAACCTATTAAGTAAACTTGTGATAAAGTTTGTCCGTAAGTAATTTCGGATGTTGAAGGCCAAGTTACTTGTGGAGCTGCTTTATTAACAGTTACATCTACATTAAATTCAACTGGGTTGTAATTTGCAACATTTGAAACAGATGGTATATAAGTTGCCTTATATGTTCTTGTTCCTGTTGCTGGTAATACATCAATTGAATTCCAGTTTATTGTTCCTCCTGTTAATACAAGAGCAGGGTCATTTGGATTAACTACACTTGTTACAGAAATTGTATTTGCTGGTAAAGCTTGTCCGTAACTATAAGCTGCAACTGCTGCTCCGTTAATTACTGGTGTTGCTTTGTCTGTTGGTACGTTAACATTGAATACTACAGTATTGAAATTCGCAATATCTGTTGGAGTAAAGGTTGCTGTGTACTGATTATTTGCAACGGTTGGTATTGTTGTTAAGTTATTCCATGCTACTGTTCCTGCTACTGGAAGTGTTTCTACAGATGCTCTGTGAGAAATAACATTGTTTGCAGTATTATAGGACAATGGTCTATTTGCTAAAGTTTTTCCATAAGTGTCAGTTGCTACTGCATTTAATGTAACTTGTGGGGTTGCTTTTGCTGTGTATACATTTACATTATTATTTGTAATTGTAGTGTATAGATTTGAATTTGATGGAATAAATTGTAGTACATTTGGTGTTATACCTGCTACTGGTGTGGTTGTTGGTGTTACCCATACAAATTGTCCAGCTACTACTATACCTTCATTATTAACATTCTTTGCAGAACCATTGGTTAAATCTGCATCTGCTAAAGTTTGTCCGTAAACTAAGTTTGAAACTGATGGCCATGTAACTACTGGTGCTGATGCATTTACTGTTACAGAAATTGATACTTGTGCAGGGTCATAATTATCATTATCTAATGGATAATATGTTGCATCGTAATTTCCTGTTAATGGTAATTCATCAATTGAGTTCCATACAATTTGTCCACCTGCTAATACAAGGGTATTGTTTACTGGGTTAACTGCTGATGTTAATGTTGGGGTATTGATAGGTAATGCTTGTCCATAGCTATATGGTGCAACTGTTGCTGCAACTATTGGCGTAGCTTTGGTTGTTGGTACATTTACAGTTAGTGATACAGTATTGAAATTCGCAATATCTGTTGGAGTAAAGGTTGCTTTGTACTCATTATTTGCTACTGTTGGAATTATTGCATTGTTGTTCCATGCTATTGTTCCTGCTAC
>DHDW01000029.1:13005-31991 GCA_002399565.1 Bacteroidales bacterium UBA4866
GTTTCTACAGATGCTCTGTGAGAGATAACATTGTTTGCAGTATTGTAGGACAATGGTCTGTTTGCTAATGTTTTTCCATAAGTATCAGTTGCTACTTGGTTTAAAGTAACTTGTGGTGTTGCTTTAATAGTTGTAATTTGAATTGAAGTTGAAACAGTTAACATTGTTATATCTGTTGGGATGAAGCTCAATGTATATGAAGCTGTTCCAACAACTGGTACTGCATTTGGTGTTTGCCAAACAAAGTTACCTGCAACTGCCATTCTATTATCATTTGGATTAACTGCAGAACCTCCTGTTAGAATTACATCATTAATTTCTTGTCCATAAGTTAAGTGTGAAACTGCTGGCCATGAAACTACTGGAGAAGCTGCATTAACTACAACTGGAATAGAAACTACTGTAGGAGTATAATTTATTACATCATTAGGTCTAAATGTTGCAATGTAGCTATTTCCGTTAATTGGAGTAGTTTCTGGAGAGTTCCAAGAAATAGCTCCACCTACTGATGCATTATTAACTGCATTATAAGCAGGGATAGCAGAAAGATTAATTGAATTTGCATTTAGTTTTTGTCCATTACTATAAGGATTAACAGTGTAAGGATTCATTACTGGAGTTGCTTGAGTTGTTATTACACTAATTGGAATTACAACTGAATTGTAGTTTGCTGTTTGTGCTGGAGTAAATGTAGCTAAATATGTATCTTGATTTACTGTTGGTGTTGCAGCTGGAGTATTCCAATTAATTGTACCAGCAACTGAAAGAACTTCTGTTCCATTAATATGAGATACGTTATTTTCAGCTGAATTAATAGTTAATGGTCTTTGTGATAGTGTATATCCATAAACTTCAGATGCTATAGGAGCAACTTCTACAACTGGTGTTGCTTTTTGAGTATAGATATTTACATTTCCTGTTACAGGTAAATATTTACTTGCATCAGAAGGAATAAATTGCATTGCATATCCATTAGCTCCAGTTATTGCAAGGGTTGTTGGTGCTACCCATACAAATGTTCCATTAATTGAAGTTGAAACATTGTTAGGATTAACAGCTAAACCTCCTGAAATAGTAGCATCTTCAATTTTTTGACCATAAACCAAGCTTGAAGCTGTTGGCCAAGAAGTGATGGTAGGAGTTACTGGAGTTACCTGAACTTGAATGTTAATTAGTTTTGTGTTGTAGTTAGCTGCGTCTGTTGGAGTAAATCTTGCAACATATGTCATTCCATCTACTGGAGTCAATGTTCCATTTACCCAATCGATAGTTCCAGCTACAATTGCATCATTATATGTATTTTTAAATGAAGCTGTAATTGTATTTGCAGATAATGTTTGTCCATAAGAATAGTTAGCAACAATAGCTGCACCTGTTAATGTAGGTGTTGTTTTATTTGTGTAAACTGGAATTCCACTTGCTAATCCTATATAGTTAGGATTTGAAGGAGTATATAATACTTCATACATTGTCATTCCTGCAACTGGGTATACTGTTGTTGGGTCAGCAATTGTCCAAGTAAATGTTGGGTTAACATCAACTGGATTATAAGTAGAACCATTAGTTAATGTTGCAGTTGCTAATGTTTGTCCATAATGTAATATTGATGCAGTTGGCCAAATAATAACTGGTTGAACTTGATTAATTGTTACATTAACTTCAAAGTTTGCTCCAGCTAATGGATCATTTGCAACTGGAGTCCAGTTATAATATCCATTAATACTATCATTATATTGGTTATTGATAATTGCATTATTGTAATTATGACTGTCATCAACTACATATTTTACTTTATAAGTTGCTTGTCCTGCAATTGGAACAATATTAGGATCTACTACATCCCATTCAAAATGTCCAGCTGTTGATAAAGCAGAAGCAAAATCAGGATGAACTGCTGCGCCTCCAACAAATGTAATATTAGAAAGTTTAGTTCCAAATGCTGTAGCTAAAGTTGTAGGTAGAGCGTTTATTCTTGGAGTAGCTTTATTAACAGTTAAAATTCCATTAACATGGTCAATAATTTCATATACATTATTATTTTTTAATTGTGTATTTGTAGCTAATCTAATTACATAAGTTCCAACTTGAAGACGATATTGATTAGAATCGCAAGACATTGTTGGGTTTTGAAGGAACATTGTTTGTTTTTCTGATTCAGAAATTAATACTGAATCTGTAGAAGATCTATATTCATAAACATCAAAATCGTAATAAAGAGGATTTGGTTCTTCATTTACTTCATCTATGAAATATGGTTGATTAGTTACTTCTCCATAAACTCTTTGACGATCTTGTGCAATAATTTTTATTTGTGCTGGTAAAACAGTTAAAACATCGGTTAGTTCTGTTCCAAGAATAGGCAAAGAATAATCTTGATTAGAAATAATATAATTATTATCAACTGCAGTATATTTTCCAGCTGGAATTTGAATCCATTTAGAACCTATTGATGTAGCATAATCGCCTGTTGTTAGATGATTCAAGCCATAAGCTACAAATAGTGGTTGTCCATTGTCTGTAATTGCTGTTGAAAAATCTTCATTATTTACAAAACCTGTCCAATTAACATTAAATGTAGGTAATTCTTCTCTAATTGAGATAGTATCACTTGACACGTTAACTGTTAAAGCTGCAGGAGTAATTGAGATAGCAGCTAAAGTTGGCATTGGAGCTAAAACATAGTTATGTGCATCTGGCCCTGTTAGTTGACCTAAAACTGTTGCAGGAAGGATATTTGTTTGATTATAATTTCCTGCATTCTTAGTATTTAAATCAAAAATAATTGAATCAAATGTAACATCATCATCTCCTAATCCACGGTTAATTAATTGACCAGCTGGAATTAAGTCTGTATTTGAAGTATTAACTCTAAAATTAGCTTTTCCATCATATACCTTAGTGTAAGTTAAATCATAAGTTAATACTTTAGGATTTATCTGAACTCTTGCAAGGAATACATCTGGAGCATAACTACCATCTGCTGGAGTATAAACAACCCAAAGAGTTGTATCTGCAGCTAAAGATCTATATGGTATATCGGTTGGATTTATTGGAGTTGTACCAGTTCCGTCTGTAACAAATGTAAAAGTTCCAGGAGCAGCTCCTGCTTTTCCAGGGAGAATAAATGTTATAGGATCTATAATTGGTGATGCTGCTGCAGTTCCTATTGTAGTTCCATAAACAAATTCAAATCTTACTCCATCAGGATTAACATTGTTAGATACTGGAGAAACAGAAACAGAAGCTTGTGCTTGAACTGAAGTATTAGTTAATGTAACTGGAGAATTGTAATTTCTTGTAAAAGCAGCATCGGTCAAAGTAAATTGAATGTCTTTTGAATAAGGACCTGCTACAGTCATTACTTCAGTTGGATTAAGGTATGACCAATTTCCTATTGTAGGATTAGTTGTTGTATTATATACTACATTAAGTTTGTTCTTATGTATAACTGCTCCTGAAGGGGATGTGATTGTTGCATCTCCAACAGTTTGTCCAACATAAATTGGGGAAGTTGATGGAGCTATTGTTATTGCTAAGTCAGCTCTATTTAATAATATATAATGAGGATTAGAAACGGTATCTCCATAAGCACCAGCATAACTTGCATCTGGAATAAATATATAATCTGCATATTCTCCAGGAATTGCTGAAACATTTGGAATACTGTCTGGATAAACCCACTTAAATGTTCCATTAATTGGACCAGAGGTTGTTATTGCATGGATTTTTGTAGGATCAGCATTTGCTGCTGCATCAATAACTTGAACTCCGCCAACTGCTGTTGAATTGTAGATTTCTTTTAATGTCCATCCATATTCAGTAATATTTTGAGGAGGGAATATAATAGTTACTGGAGTAGCATTTACAATTTGAGTTCTATCACTACTTAAGAAAGTTATTCCTTCATAGTTAGATACAATTGCTTGGTTGGTTAGATTTAATAATGTTAAAATATCATTATTTGCTAAAGTTACTCCTGATTTATTTACAAAAACATCATAAGTATCTGGTTGTGGAGTTATAGATGAAACATCTAATCCTGCTTTTTTTAGTTGATATGTGAAACTTTCAGATGCAAAATTTGTAGCAAATGTTGCTGCATCTGTTCCTATGAATCCTGTAAAATCAAAATCTCCAAATGATGGTACATAAGTAAAACTCATTGGATAATCCATTGCAGGGAATAAAACAGCGTCTTTTAACTTCATTGTAAGCATTGGAGCTTTTGTTATGTCAGCTAAAATATTTAAATTGTAAATAACATTGTAGTTTGGTAGGCTTGTTCCTGATGCTGTTGGAGTAGTAGTATGAGATACAATTTTATTATTTCCTACATTTGCATCTGGGAAACTTACAGATAGAGTAGAAAAATCTATTGCCAAATCGTCAACTATTCCATTTCTTGTAATAGTTACATCTGATAAATTAAATAAATTGTTAAATCTTGGACTTGTTACATTTGCAACTGCAGTTGTTGTTCCATCATACACTTTATTATATGCATCAATAAAAGATACATAAATATCCTTTTGTGTAATTGTGATATTTGCAGGTACTATTAAAGAGTTGTAGTTTGGATCATCATTTGATGGGAAAGTAGATTCAAGCTTAATAAGTCTTGCTTGAATTAATGGAGATCCTGTTTCTGAAACAAGTGGTTGGTAAGAGTTAGAATCAATATTATTGTATAACCATTCAATTCTATAATCAAATCCAACTGGAGCAGGGGTTATTGTTGTATTAACGATGTCAACAAGTCTTGTTCCATAAACTACTGGAAGTGCACTTAGGCTTAAAGTAGGGTCTAAGTTTGCTTTATTTAATAGTATTGGATGAAGTCCTCTGATAGTATCACCATATGCACCACCATAAATTGCATCAGGAAGGAATATATAATCTGCATATTCTCCTGGAGCTAATGCTACATTCGGAATACTATCTGGATAAACCCATTTAAATGTTCCGTTTATTGGACCAGAGGTTGTAGTTGCATGAATTTTAGTAAGATCTGCGTTTGCTGCTGCATCAATAACTTGAACTCCACCAACTGCTGTTGCATTAAAGATTTCTTTTAATGTCCATCCATATACAGTCTTATCCTGTGCAGGGAATTCAATAGTAACAAGAGTAGGATTAACATTTTGAGTTCTATCGCTACTTAAGAATTTTAATCCTTCATAGTTATTTATTACTAGTTGGTTATTTATATCTAACATAGTAAGTAAATCCTCATTAGCTAAAGTAACGCCTCCTTTATTTACAAAAACATCATATGTTCCAGGTTGTGGACTTGTTGGTAAAACAGCAACTCCTCCTTGTTTTAATTCATATTTGAAATTCTCAGCTGCGAAATTTGCACCAAAAGTTGTTGCATCTGTGCCAATAAATCCTACAAAATCAAAATCATTAAATGAAGTTCCATCTGAAAAGTTTGTTGGAAAATCAATATCTGAAAATGTAACAGCATCTTTTAATTTCATTGTTAGCATCGGTGCTTTTGTGATGTTAGCTAATGTTGCTGAATTATATGAAATATTATAGTTTGGTAAACTTGTTCCTGTTTCCAATGGAGTACCACTAAAATTAACTGTCTTACTATTTCCAGCATTTGCATCTGAGAAAGTTGCTGTTAGCGGAGAAAAGTCTATTGATAAGTCATCTAAAACTCCATTTCTTGTAACTTTAACATCTAATAAATCAGCTAAGGTATTATAAGTAACATTTGTTGTATTAACAACAGCAGTTGTAGTTCCATCATATTCCTTATTGTTTGCTCCAATTAAATCAATCATAATATCTTTTGGAGTAACAGTGATGTTAGCAGGAACTATAATTGAATTATAGTTTGCATCATCAGCTGAAGGAGAAGTTGATACTAATCTTGTAAGTCTTGCTTTAATTAATGGAGATCCTGTTTCTGAAACAAGTGGTTGGTATGAGTTAGAATCAACATTATTATATAACCATTCAATTCTATAATCAAATCCAACTGGTGCTGGTGTAATAGTTGTTCCAACTATATCAACAAGTTTTGTTCCATAAACTACTGGTGTAGCACTTACGGTTAGAGTTGGGTCTAAATTTGCTTTAGTGATATTACCATGTGATAATGCTGTGTTAGGAATTAAATTATAATTACTTGCGGGAGGTAATACGGGAGCGTTTAATGACAAACCTGAAATTGCAACATTTTTCATGTTAGCAACAGATGCATCAGAAAAAGTAGCTGTTCCAATCGTTCTATCTAAATCAATAGCGTCTCCAGCAATAACTCCAGAAAATAATAGATTTGGATCTGTTGTTGTTGTTGCCCAATCAATAGTAGCAGTATTAGTTCCATCATATTGATGATCAAGAATCTTTATAGCATCTTCTTTTACAGTTATTATCTTTGGCAAGATTCGTGCATTTACTTCAAACTCATGAATCTTATAGTTAAATGCAATACTTGAAACAGTAGCGTCAATTCTTATTCCATTAACAATTGCTTTGTTGCCTGCAGTGTTGTACAACCCTACATTTGCACTAGGTGCATAGACATTAGTTATTTCACTAACATAACATCCTGTTTCACCAGCTACATAGCCTGATAAGTTGATAGAACCTAATTCAATTTGATTTCCATCAAGTAAATCGCTTCCATTATAGGTCTTTGTAATAGTATTTCCAGCATTATATGTTGCTGTTAAATAAGCATGCTTAATTTCTGCTGTATTAGAAACTAATCTTGCCCCTACTGGATCATAAGATAATTTAGAATATCCAACCGGAGTATAGCTTGTTATTGGAACAAGTACATACGCTGGGTTGGTTAGTGTTGCTGCACTAAATTGACTTAAATCTGTAACTTCACAAGTCTTGTTCTTACCTGCATTCTTGTCGCTAAATCTACATGCGGACATAGTCTGAGGATCAAAAGATGTTACATCACATAATGCTACTGGGATCTCTGCTCCTGTAGTAGCATTTACAAGCTTTGCCGTAGAATTCTTCCATTCTAATCCTCCATACTGTGAACCATTATACACTCGGTCTGGGGTTAGATTTAATCGTACTTGAATTTGTGCTAATGCAGTAGTACTGCAAAAAACAACCATAACAAGAACAACCAAGAAAGAAAACATCTTCATGAAGCTTTTGTTCTTTAAAGTAATTTTCTCATTCATTTTGTTGATTATTAATTATTAAATATTCTGTTCTTTTAATGTTTATATTTGGCAAGCGGAAAGAACATTTGCCGCTTTTTTTTCTTGAGCATATGTTCTCATTATTGATCAGGATAGAATTCTGTTTTACTCATAATGATTCATTTTTCTTTATAAATAGACTATATATTTATAATCTTAAACATAAAATTGATTAAATAATTATTATTAGCATTTCAATTATTTTGATTGGAAATAACTCTTACTTAGAGAGTTACCCCCAAATAGGTTTAAAAATAAATACTTAATATAAAAATTTAATAACTACATTTCCTATTTTGCAAATATAATATAATAACTAATATCTAACCAAAAAAAATAAAAAAAAAGTACTAACACATAAATAAGGAAATTCTTAATGGTTTAAATATCCGATATTTCTGTACCCTATTTTATTCATTATATTGCATATTTTTACTCCTGGGAACAATAATATTTTCCAACAAATTATGCATATTTACTCTATTTTAATACAATACTTTAATCAATTAAGTTAGATATTCTTTCTTTGAAAATAAATCACATTTTAATCATTCCAAAATAATCAAAAGGAAGACAAAAAAGATCGTGCAAAAAAAACTTTTTATTATAACTATTTTTACTAAATTTGCATGACAAAATAGAGAAAAATAAGTAGAAGGACTTTGTTATTTAAAGTCTATTATCTTAAAAACACATATTTCCCGTTAAAATAACTTAAAATGAAAGATGCACATCTTTAACTATGAAAGATGCACATCTTTTGCTGTGAATGATGTGCATCTTTTGGTCAAAAACTCCTTGTTTTAAAAGTTTTAAATAATGATTTAGGAGAATTAATCCTCATTTTAGAATAATAACTCCTCTTTTATTTTTTTACACTTCTTTTAAACTAAATTCAAACTTAAATATTACGCTTGCATTAAGCAAAAATAGTGTAGGTACAAAGAGAAATAGTTAAGAAATAAGGTTTATAATTAAACTAAAACCTATTAATTCTACCCTTAAATAAAATTGTCAAGGAAAAGATTATTAATGTGAAGTATCTATTTATTTTTAGATAGTTGTTTGGTTGAGAGTAGTCCACATGCTGCAAGAATATCTTGACCTTTTGATTGACGAATAGTTGTAGAAAGATTAAAAGACTCTAATTCTTTTTGAAATTCTTCCATCTCTTTAGGTGAAGGTGCTGAAAATGGAAATTCAGGAGTTGAATTATAGTAGATTAGGTTTACCATTGCTTCAATTCCTCGCAAAAGATATGATATTTCTTTTGCATGATAGTAAGTATCGTTAATATCTTTTAGAACTATATATTCAAAAGTAAGCCTTCTTTGGCCATACCAATTATATTTTCTTAATTCATCGCAGACTTGTTCAATTGGATACTTCTTTTCAATTGGCATTATTTTAACTCTTTCCTCATGAAAAGGGTTATGCATTGAAATTGCTAAATGACATGATGTTTCATTAAGAAATTTTATCATTTTAGGAATGATTCCCGAGGTTGAAACTGTTATTCTGCGGCTGCTATGAGCAAATCCCCAGGAAGATGTTATAATCTCAATACTTTTAACAATTTCATCGTAGTTGTCAAAAGGCTCTCCCATTCCCATATAAACAATATTGCTGACCTCATCAAACTCTTCAATACTGCGGAGAAAATTTATTATTTCTCCAGCATCAAGGTTACGAAGAAATCCTTGTTTACCTGTTGAACAAAAACTACAATTCATCTTACAACCTACTTGAGTTGATACACATAATGTAAGACGTTTTTTATCAGGAATTAGAACGCTTTCAACAAAGGCATTTTCTCCATATTGATAAAGGTATTTTATTGTTCCATCTTCCGAAAGGGCTTCCTTAAGAGGTTTAACTATTCCTACTTCATAGCTCTCTGATAGAGCTTGACGTGCCTTTAAGGAAAGATTGGTCATTGAATCTATATCCAAAACTCCCTTTTTATACATCCAATCTGCAATTTGCTTTGCTGTAAACTTTGGCAACTGAAGTTTAAGACAAGTTTCTTCCAATTCTTTCAAAGTTTTTCCTAATAATTTATCTTTCATCTACATAACCTTCCTTGATAAGTATTTCTTTCAATCATTCTTTTTTCTATTAGAGAAACGACTTCTTCATTACGAATATTACCCCATCCTTCATGAGCCCTATAACGAGGAGGTACTTCTCCAGAAAAACGTTCTATTACTATATTTGGATTTAATTGCTCTAAGAAATCAATTATAAATTCTTTATATTCTTCAAAGGGGAAGAGATGAAAGTCTTGAGGGTTTTGCTCGTAATCGGTTATGATTGCAGTGTTTTTGAATAATTGAAGTTGATGAAACTTTAAAGAGGTAAGCCCAAGTGATGATAATATATTTGACTCTTCTAACATTTGAATTTTTGTTTCACCAGGTAAGCCAAAAATTATGTGCCCCCCTGTTTTTATGTCTCTTTCTACGCTTTGAGAAATTGCCCATCTGGTTTGAGAAAAATTATGTCCTCTATTAATTCTTTCAAGGGTTTTATCATAACAACTTTCAATCCCAAACTCCAACATAATATAATATTTCTTTGAAAGCTCAGCAATATAGTCAAGCTTTTCTTCATCAACACAGTCAGGACGTGTTCCAATAACCAAACCAACAACATTTTCATGTTGTAAGGCTTGAGAATAAAGCATTTTAAGAACATCTAGAGTGGCATAAGTATTTGAGTGGGGCTGAAAATAGGCTAAATACTTGTTTGCTTTTGGATATCTTTGTCGATGAAACTCTATTCCCTCATCAATTTGTTGAGTTATTGATTTATTGGGTTGACAGTAAGATGGATTAAAAGCATCATTATCGCAAAAAGAACAACCTCCAAAGCTTAATTTCCCATCTCTATTTGGACATGTAAAGCCTGCATCTATGGAAAGTTTTTGAACCCTTGACCCAAATATTGTTTTAAAATAATTGGAATAGGAGTTGTATGGTCGAGGACTTTTCCATAAATATTCTTTATTTTCTTCTCTCACAGATAATATTTTAATGCTTTGATTTTTTGAAAAAATATAATAATTGAAGCCCTTAACTATATTAAAGCTCTTCTTTATTGGAAAGCAAATCTACTATATGAATAGTTTTAAGATTGAAATTATGTAGATTGATATATGATTGCATATGCAATAGGCATGATTGGTCTGTACTAACAATGTAATCTGCCCCTTCAGAAAGAGCCTGCTCTACTTTTTTTTGAGCTAATGCCATTGAAACTGACTCGTTAAATAAAGAAAACATACCTCCAAATCCACAGCAAAAATTATTTGTATTGGGACTAACTATCTCTAATCCATTTACATTTTGAAGAATTAACTTTGTTTCTTCAACCAAATTATAATCATTGAGTGAATGACAGTTATAATGAATGGAAACCTTATGAGGAAAATATGCTCCAACATCTATGGTTTGGGTTACATCTACTAAAAACTCAGTAATATCAACAATATGTTCATTTATATATTTGTAAATATTATGACTTGAAGTATTGTAGAAGAGCTTGCTCATATTATTTTTTATATATCCTATGCAAGAAGTTGAACAACCAACAATATAGTTTCTTATTCCAAAATTATTAATAAATTTCTCACCTATTTCTTTTGCTTCAGTCAAATTACCATTATCATATAACAATCGTCCACAACAAGTCTGTTCTTTGTTATATATAACATTATGACCAAGTTTTTGAAGCAGTAGAATTAAATTTTCTCCTGTTTGCGGAGTAAACTGATCAATACAACATGGAATAAATACTTCTACATCCATTTCTCTATTTCTTGCGCCTAATTTTTAGCTTTTCTTCTTACTTAGACTGTTTATAAGTGCTATAATGTATCCAAGGGTTATAAAAGCTCCAGGAGCTAATACAAAAATTAAAATTCCATCATTATCACCAATAAACTTCAAATTAAACAAAGAGCCTGACCCCAAAATTTCTCTTACACCACCCAATATTGTTAATGCTAAAGTAAATCCTAATCCCATTCCAATTCCATCAAACATCGAATCAAAAATTGTATTCTTATTTGCAAATGCCTCAGCTCTGGCAAGAATTAAACAATTCACAACAATTAGTGGAATATATATACCTAAGCTTGCATAAAGAGCAGGAACATAAGCTTCCATTACTAACTGAACAATGGTTACAAAAGAAGCAATAATAACTACAAAAGCAGGAATACGAACATTGTCTGGGATAAAGTTCTTTAAAGCAGCAATTACAATATTAGAACATATCAATACAAAAGTAGTTGATAATCCCATTCCTAAAGCATTTATTGCAGAGGTTGTTGTTGCAAGTGTAGGACACATCCCTATTAAAAGGACAAATATTGGATTTTCCTTTAATATTCCGTTAAATAATATCTTTAATCTATTCATGGTCAATTGGGAATTATTTTTGTTCTTTATATTTCTTAAATGCTTCAAAAGCAGATCTGATTGAAGATAGGAAAGCCCTTGATGAAATGGTTGAAGCAGTTATTGCATCAAAATCTCCACCATCTTTCTTTACTATAAAATTATCTTTTCCTGGGTTCTTACCCCTTATGTCTTGATTGCCTTTTGTGGTCTTAAACCACTCACTAATTTTTGAACCTAAACCTGGCGTTTCGGAAGCGGCCAAAACTGTATAATTAGAAATAGTTCCATCCTTATCTAAACCTACCATAACTTCAATTTTTCCTGCATATCCTTCATAAGAGTATGTTTGAATTGCAGCTCCAGCAAACTCTCCATCTTTTAGAGCGGGATAAATAATAAATGCATCTGGTTTCCCATCAAGTTTTATTTCAACTTTCTCTCCAATCTTTGCATCTTTAATTGGCATAACCGCATGAATCGCATCTTGTTGTTTTTTTTGCTGGGCTTTTATTATAGGCTCTTTAGTTAGCGAGAAACCTACTGCCAAAACTGCTGATGCGACAAAAGAGATTAGGCTTAAAGATAATACCATATTTTTTAATGAAGAATCTAACTTTGCCATATGTATATTTTTCTTTTTTTAATTTAAAACTAATATCCAAAACGCTTTGGAGAAGATGCTTTATCAATAAGAGGTGTTACTGCATTCATAATAAGAATTGCAAAAGAAACTCCTTCAGGCATCGGTCCAAAACTTCGGAAGATTATTGTAAGAATACCACAACCACAGCCAAAAATTAGCTGACCTTTATAAGTTATAGGTGAAGTTACCATATCAGTTGCCATAAATATAGCTCCAAGAAGCATCCCTCCTGCTAAAATTTGATATGATGGATGAATAAATTCGCTTGGATTTACTAACCAAAGAATAAGTGAAAAAACACCTGCAGTTGTTAAAAACGAAACTGGAATATGCCAAGTTATAACTTTTCTAAATAGCATAATCAACCCTCCAATTAATAGGGCTATTGCAGAAACTTCTCCTATACTACCTCCAGTTGCTCCAATAAACATATTCCACAAATCAACAACTTGTCCGTTTTTCAAAGCTAATAATGGGGTTGGACCTGTTAGAGCATCAGAAATTGAAGAGTCAAATAAAGGTTTAGGAAGAGGCCACTCACTCATTGCAACCTTTGAAGGGAATGAAATAAAAAGAAATACCCTACCAACTAAAGCTGGGTTAAAAGGATTTTTCCCTAATCCTCCATAAGACATTTTTGCAACACCAATTGCTACCAACGCTCCAATTCCAACAATCCATAATGGAACATTTGAAGGAAGGTTAAATGCTAATAAAACTCCAGTAATGATTGCTGAACCATCTCCAATTGTAGTTTTAGTTTTTAAAATATACTTTTGAATTAACCACTCAAAACCTACACAAAAAACAACTGAAGTAAGCGTAACCATTAAAGCATCTATGCCAAAATAATATATACTCACCAATAAAGCTGGAAAAAGTGCAATTATTACCGTCCACATTATCTTCTTGGTGGATTGATTGCTTTGCACATGAGGTGAACCTGAAACAGTTAGTAATGCCATTTTTAAAAATGTTTTATTTAACAATTTATCTGTTATTCTTTCCTTAAGAGTCTAAATAAGACTTTGTTGAACGAATAATTTCTAAGTATTTAATTTTATAATTTAATTCAAAATCTTCTGTCAAGCAAAATGATGTTATTGAAATAACTCTATTAAACATTTTAATAAAGTAGAAAAAGCTTGTAGCACTTTCTTCTCCAATATTAAAGTTTGCTATATACCATATTGCTTCTTTCCCATTAATTTTTTCTTTGCCTTCTTTAACTATTGTAAAACCTTCAAAAAACTCAGTCAAATCGACTGAGAGAAAGTTTTTATCTACAAATTCTTCCAAACTTCCATCATCCCAACGACTTGGAGTAAACTGTATCTTTTCTTCAAAAACTTGTTCAGATTCCTCTTCATCTAAATCTGAAACATTACTTTCTTCATAATAATTATCATCTTCAATTCCCTTCGCAAAGGGAGGATAGATTGTTATTTCTCCATCTTGTCCATTCTCCAAATCCCATTCGTCAGGATAAGACACAATAAAATCATTGACTTTATCAACATATACTTCTTTTCCTCCTTGTTGTGCAAATACTCCTGCAAAACAGAAAAGAAAAGCAAGAAAAAGTATATGATTAATTGATTTCATTATTGATTTTTTATTTGAAGTTTATCTTTGAGCTCTTTTACGACGTATATCTCCAATATGATTTTTTGAAACACGTATTAAGTCTAACAAAGGTCTTCCAGCAGGACAAGTATAAAGACAAGAGCCACATTCTATACAATCCATAGCATAAGATTTTTCAGTATCTTCCCATAGTCTATTCTCTGCTAATTGAGCTATCTTTATTGGCTCTAATCCCATTGGACAAACTGTTACACATTTTCCACAACGCAAACAATTAGTTTCTTCTTTACGTGAGGATTCTTTTTTAGACATAAGAAGTAATGCAGAAGTAGTTTTCACAGTTGGAGCAGAAAGATCTGAAATAGCTTTTCCCATCATTGGACCTCCACTAATAACTTTTCCTGTATCTTCAGGTAATCCTCCACAATAATCAATTACAGATTGTATTGGAGTTCCCACCCTAACCAACAAATTCTTCTTTTGCTTTACATTCTTTCCTGTAAAAGTGAGAATGTTTTGAACTAAAGGCATATTCTTTTGAATAGCATAATAAACAGCTTGAGCAGTACCAATATTATTTACAACACAACCTACTTCAATTGGAAGTTTGCCACTTGGAACTTCTCTTTTTGTGAGTGCATATATAAGTTGTTTTTCTGCTCCTTGAGGATATTTTGTCTTTAATGGAACTATATTTATTCCTTTATAATTCTTTGATATTTTAGTTAAATGCTCTATTGCATCAGGCTTATTTGCTTCAATCCCTACTAGAGCCTTATCTACATTTAAAGCCTTTTTCAATATTTCTATTCCTGTCAAACATTCTTCAGCTTTTTCTTTCATTAGCCTATAATCAGATGTTAAATAGGGTTCACATTCAACTGCATTAATTATTAAAAAGTCAGCTTTTTTCCCTTGAGGAAGCATATATTTAATATGTGTTGGAAAAGCAGCACCTCCTAATCCTACAATTCCCATTTCTTTTATCTTTTCAATAATTTGAGCGGAGTCAAGTTTAATTTCTCTAACAATATCTTTAGAAGTATCAATATCTTCCATCCACTCGTCTCCCTCTACATCAATGTATACTGCTGGTTTCTTATATCCAGTAAAATCAGTGGCAAAATCAATTTTAGTTATTGTCCCTGAATATGGAGAATGAGTATTAGCACAGATAAATTGTTCGGCCTTTGCTATAAGTTGTCCTGCCTTAACCTTATCCCCTTTTTGAACAACTAAAGTTGAGGGAGCTCCTAAATGTTGAGAAACAAAAACAACTGCTTGTTTAGGTAGAGGGAAAACTTCTATTGCAGAATCATTAGATAATTTGTTTTCTTGAGGATGAACGCCACCTTTATTAAATGTTTTCATGGTTATTTATGCTTCTAAATTAATTTTGAATTGATTGAGTTTGGTCAATAGTCAACTTCTCTTTTCTTGGAGGGAAATTAATTTCAAGAATTGCTCCTGTAGGACATTCCTGAACACATTTGCGACATAACTTACATTTATTGAAATCTATATATGCTAAATTATTTTCTATTTTTATTGCGTCAAACTCACATACCTTTTCGCACTTTCCACAACCAATGCAAGCTACATTACAATTTTTCTTTGCCAGTGCACCTTTTTCTGTATTAACACAACTAACAAAAACTCTTCTATTCTTAATCCCCTTGTTTCTTAATTCAATTATATGTCTTGGACATGTTTTAACACAAAGCCCACAAGCAACACATTTTTCTTCATCAACAACTGGCAAGCCACTTTTTGGGTCCATCTTAATTGCATCAAAAGCACAAACTCCGACGCAATTACCCAAACCTAAACATCCATTAGGGCAACCTCCTTCAGAAGAAAAATTAAGATGAGCATACAAACAATCTTGAACTCCTTCATACATAACTTTGGATGTAGTATTTAATCTCCCTCCATTACAACGAACAACTGCAATTTGAGGCTCTGCAGTACTTGCTTCTAAGCCCAATAATTCAGCAATTTCACTGCTTATTTTTTCTCCACCTACAGGGCAACGTAATCCTTCAAGGGAACCTGCCTTGACAATAGCTTCAGCTAACGAACGACATCCTGCATAACCACATCCTCCACAATTTGCCCCTGGAAGTTTTTCAGCAACCAAATCAATGCGAGGATCTTCAACAATTCTAAATTTTTGAGCTACAAAATAAAGAATAACGGCAGATATTATACCGGTTAAAACTAACACCAAAACAGAGTAAATAATAATTGACATAATAATTTAAACTTAGGTTTCTTTAAAATTACAATCGACAAAAGTACGATAAAAAATAATATCAGTAAAAATCTTTTCAAAAAATTGAAAATTAAAACTCATTTACTTGTTAGAATATTAAAGCATCTAACTGATTAAAATCTCTTTTTATGCATCAAAACTTACTGTACTATAATATGAAGAGGCTGTCTTGAATATAATATTTCAATACAGCCTCTTTAAAGTTTCTGTAACGATTATCAACTGTTATTTCTAAAAAATTCAGTTAGCTCTAATTTTCTTTCTTTGGAAATCTGATTCCATTTAATTCCTTCTATTGCTCCTTCTACTGAGTATAGAAGGTTTATGCAGGTATTTGGATCTTTTGATTTTAACTTCTTGAATACTTGTTCGGTGCCTAAATGTACTAAGGTTTCATAGGAATCTATTCCAACCTCATTTAGTTTTCGAGCAGTTTCCTTTCCAATATTTAGGACTTCGGTTAAATCATTTTCCATAGAAAGTTATTATTACTATTCTTCGTCTTTTGTTGCTTCTTCGTATGCTTTCAACAATGCGTTTTGAACATCTGTTGGTACTTGTTGATATTCTTTATATTTCATGGAGTACCATCCTCGTCCAGAGGTTAGTGATGATAATGAGGTTGAGTAGCGATACATTTCAGCAAGGGGAACTTGTGCTTTGATGATTTGATTTCTTCCTTCAGAGTCCATTCCCATTACTATTGCTCTTCTTCCTTGTAGGTCGGTCATAACTCCTCCCATCATATCGCCAGGTACTTCTACTTCCATGTCGTATATTGGTTCAAGGATTTTTGGTCCTGCATTTTTGAAGGCTTCTCTAAATGCATTTCTTCCTGCTAACTTAAATGCCATTTCGTTGGAGTCAACTGGGTGCATCTTTCCGTCAAATACGTTAACGACTATATCTCTTGCGTAAGAACCTGTTAGTGGTCCTTCTTCAATCTTTTCCATTATTCCTTTAAGGATGGCTGGCATAAAACGAGCATCTATTGCTCCTCCTACGATACAGTTATTGAAGACTAACTTTCCTCCCCATGGGAGTTCGTGTGTTTCTGTTCCTCTTACTGGATATTTTGTTTGGTTGGACATTCCGTCAAAGTAAGGTTCGATTAACATATATACTTCTCCGAATTGTCCTGCTCCACCTGATTGTTTCTTATGGCGGTAGGAGGCTTCTGCACTTTTTGTTATGGTTTCGCGATATGGGATTTTAGGTGCTAGGAATTCTATTGCTATTTTGTGTTGGTTGTCAAAATACCACTTTAAGGTGTTTATGTGCAACTCTCCCATTCCTTTGATTATGGTTTGTTTTAGTTCTCTTGAAAGTTCTACTCTCATGGAACGGTCATGTTGGCAAAACTCATTTATTAATGCTCCTACCTTTTCGTCATCGGTGTTTTCGTGTGCTTTTACTGCAGTGGTGTATATTGGTAGTGGGAATTCGATTGGTGATACTGTGTCGGAAGCATTTTTTGCTGAGTTAAGGGTTGTGTTTGTTTTGGCGTCTTTTAGTTTTATTGTGCTTATGATATCTCCTGCTACTGCTTTGTCTAATTTTGTTCTTGTCTTACCTGAGTTTGCGTAAACTTGAGATATTCTTTCTTTGCTTTGGTTCTTTGAATTTAGAACGTCCATTCCTTCTACTATTTCGCCTGCCATTACTTTCATAAAGGCGATTTCTCCCAAGTGTTGTTCGTTGGAGGTTTTGAAAACAAAGAGTGTGGTTGGTTTGGTGGAGTCGTAGGATACTTTTTCTCCGTTTGTTAGTGTTTTGATGGCAACTGCTTCATTTGGACTTGGAACATTGTTTGATATGAATTCGAGCATTCTTCCTACTCCCATGTTCTCTTTTGCTGAGCAGCAAAGTACTGGGAATACGCTTCTGGATGCTAATCCTAATTTTAGGCCTCTTCTTACTTCTTCTATGGTTAAATCTCCTTGGTCGAAGTATTTTTCCATTAAATCGTCGGCTCCTGCTGCTGCGTTTTCAACTAAGGTTAGGTAGAGTTGGTCTGCTTTTGCTTTTTCGCTCTCTGGTATTTCTGTAACTTCGGGTTTGCCTCCTCCTTTTGGGTATTTGTACATTTTCTTGGTAACTAAATCAACAAAGGAGTCAAAGCCAACTCCAGCATTCACCGGATATTGAACAATAGTTATCTTTTCACCAAAGAAATCCTTCATCTCTTTAATTTTTTCATCAAAGGCTGCTTTTTCAGTGTCAAGCTGATTCATGACAAACATAATTGGAATATGAAGTTTGTCGGTGTGCTTGAAAGCAAGTTCTGTTCCTACTTCAATTCCTATCTGTGAATTGATAACAACTACCGCTGTTTCAACAACATTCAAAGTCGCAACTAATTCCCCTTGAAAGTCAGAATAACCAGGTACGTCTAAAATGTTTATTTTCTTCGTGTTATATTCTGCAAACAAAGCTGTAGCAACAACAGAGTTTCTGCGGTCTATTTCTATGTCTCTGTAATCGGAAATGGTGTTCTTTTCTTCTACACTTCCACAGCGGTTGATTATGCCTGCTTCAAAGGCAATTGCTTCGGCAAGGGTTGTCTTGCCGCTTTTAGCCCCTCCAACCAAGGCTATGTTCTTAATCTCTGATGTTTGATATACTTTCATCTCGTTTTTATAAAGTTAAACATTAATATATTAGTATAATTTTTTCATATTAGAAGGAGGCAAAGATATAAAATTGATTCTTAGTAGCAAAGAAAAAGGTCTGAAAATATGGAAAAAAAGTTTAATTGAAAGCAAAGGGCTTAAAATGGGGGTTTAACGCCCTGTGAAAATGCCCAAAAGGAGGATGGAATTGGAGCTCTTTCCTCTGAGGATGTAGAGGAAGGGTTTGTTTATGTGGTGGTGCTCTGTTTTGGAATT
>DHDW01000029.1:32150-34492 GCA_002399565.1 Bacteroidales bacterium UBA4866
GTGGGCTTTTGGAGAGTGAGTTTGGAGGTTAGGAGAAAGGATTTGACTGATTGGGGAGTTTGTCCTGAAATGCTTGGAAGAGGCAGGGCAAAGCTGGAAGCTAAGCTAAGTTCGGGTAGGCTCACTTTGAGGTTTTGGAAGGTGAGGGATTCTATAATTTCAATGTATTTGGTTTCGGTGAAATTGCTCGCAAAGGTTTTTATATCCCAGTCCTTTGGCTCTATGATTAGGAGGGAGTAATTGCCGTTGCCTAATGGCACGTCCAAACAAAGGGCGGTTTCGTTTTGACTTAGTCCGAAGGTGCCGAAGATTTGGTAGAAGGTCATTTTCCTTTGTGTGGAGTCTGTGGGACTAAAGGTGAGTTGTTTGGACTTAAGCATTCCTTCATAGGGGATGGGGATTTGCAATTCTTGGGTTAGGGTTGGAATTTGTGAGGTTTTGTTTAGAGAAAAGGTGGTGGACTTTTTTATTGTGGAGTCTATTTCTGAGATTATGGAAAGGGTGCTTGTGATGTTCTGCATAAGGGTTGAGCTATCTTTAATGGAGAACTGCTGCTTTAGGGCGGCGATATAGTTTGTGTCGGATACATTATATATATAGGAGAGTACGCCCAAGGTTGAAAAAGAGAAGGGAAAGAGTGTGTCGGTGGAGTTATATATTTGATTGAGAAAGAGAAAGCTTAGGGAGTTGGAGATTCTGAGGGTTTGGAGTTCTTCTAGGGTAAATTTCTCGGCAGGGGTGCCTATTAGTTTGGGGGCTGAAATTGACACGCCAAAGTCTTGCTCCTTGGTGCTTTTGTTGCACGAAAATTGGAGTAAGGCTGTGAGCAAAAGGATGGTAAGAATGGATATTCTCCTTTTCATTAAAAATATTTTAATGGTTTTCCCTGCAAAAATACTCTAATTTCGTAGATTTGCAAATCTTTTTCATAATCAAATGACAAAACAAAAGGTTTATACAACTTCGCAAGCACTTGACAGGGCAAAGGTTTATTGCTCTAAGGCTGAGCATAATCAAAAGGAGGTTCTGCTTAAACTCAAGGAGTGGGGACTAAACTATGAGGAGGCGGAGTCTGTTTTATCGGAGCTTATATCTCAAAACTATGTGAATGAGGAGCGTTATGCTAAGCTTTACTCCAAAAGTAAGTTTAACCAAAACCAGTGGGGAAGAGTCAAAATCCGACATCATTTAAACCAAATGGGAGTTTCTGAAAGGAATATCCAAAAAGGATTGGAGGAGATTTCAGAGGAAGAATATGAAGCCCTTTGCCTAAAGCTCGCCACCAAAAAACAGGAAAGCCTTAAGGGAGAAAATCCAATCGCCATTAAACAAAAAACTACTGCCTATCTACTATCAAAAGGCTTCGAATACGAACAAATAAACAAAGTCTATGCTAACTAAGATACACCCTCTTTTGCAGTTTTCGTTCTTTAAACAATGTGAGTTTAGCCTTAATGCCAAAGGGAAGAACTTATATATAACTTTTGATGATGGTCCCGTTGCGGAGGTTACGCCTGAGGTCTTGGAGCTTTTGGATGAGTATGATGCAAAGGCGACTTTCTTTTGCGTTGGGGAGAATGTTGAAAAGCATCCGGAGCTTTTTGATGAAATACTCAAGCGTGGTCATAGCGTGGGTAACCATACCTATCATCACATCAAGGGCTGGAACACTAAGGATGAGGAATATTATAGCGACATAGAAAGGGCTAACAAGCTGATTAAGTCTAATCTTTTTCGCCCTCCCTACGGACGCATTACCCCTAAGCAACACTATCATTTAAAGAAGTCTTACCGCATTATTCTCTGGAGCGTGTTGAGTTACGACTACAACAGACTCCTAACAAAGCAAAGGGTATGGCGAAATGTCCGCAATTCGGTAACCAACAACGATATTATCCTATTTCACGACTCCATTAAATCAAAACCCAATATGATTTTCGCACTAAAACACACCCTCTCCTATTTTTCAGCCAAAGGTTACAGGTTTTTGGCAATTAGTTAGGAATTAGGAGTTGGGAGTTAGGAATTGGGAGTTTTCAGAGGGGGGCAAGGGGAATTTATTTTAACGCCGTTTAATTTTATTATAACGCCGTTTAAAAACGCATATTAATCCGTTGGAAGCATTTTTTGAGAGTTTTAGGGAGTTTGAGAAGACTATTCCGAAGGCTCTATATTACTAAATACCAATTGCTTATCATGGGCGTTAGGGTGGTTTTTTTTAGACGGCGTCCCATCTTTTTTAAACGGAATCCTATCTTTTTTTAACGCCGTTTAAAAACACTCAGACGCCGTTTAAAAAAGCTCAGACGCCGTTTAATTTTGCTCAGATGCCGTTTAATTTT
>DHDW01000029.1:34563-35143 GCA_002399565.1 Bacteroidales bacterium UBA4866
TTGCTCAGATGCCGTTTAATTTTATTCAAAAGGAGTTTAAGGACTTTAAGGAGCTTAGGGACTTTAAGGAAAGGGAGTTATATGATAATAAAACTTCATTTAAACATTAAACCATAAACCCTAAACTTTAAACGCCTCAATCTCCTTAAACTCCTTAGGCTTCCTATGATCTTTAAACGCCTTTTTTGAAAATTCTTGCAAAATAATTTTGTATTTAAATTTATTTACTATATATTTGCACCGTGTTTAATTGCTAACAAACACTAAATAATTATTTTATTAACCAAAACTATTGAATTATGATGTGGCTTTCAAAAATTATCAGGAAGATTACCACTGGTATGAATCCAGGGGATAAGTACATGCCTGCTTTGGTTCGTCAGCCAAATATGCGTCAAAAAGAGTTAGAGCAGCGCATTGCTGACAGGAGTTCCCTTAGTGAGGGTGATGTTGCTAACGTTATCAAAAACATGGGCATGGAAATGGCTCAGGCTTTTGCTAATGGTAGGAGCGTGGAGACTGAATTTGGTTTGTTCCAAGTTCAACTTCAGGTGAAGACATCCGACACTTTGGAAGAAGT
>DHDW01000029.1:35219-61901 GCA_002399565.1 Bacteroidales bacterium UBA4866
CATCCGACACTTTGGAAGAAGTAACTACAGATAACGTAATTAAAGTTAATGTACGTTTCTATCCTTCCAAGAGTTCTCAAAAGGTTTACCAAAAAGGTAGCAATCAGTTTATGTTTGTGGATGTTACCCCTAAGGGTCATCAGGAAAAGACTGTTAGCACCGACCCAGTAAATCCTTAACAGGAAACTCAAATTAATTATCCTAAAACTCTTTCTGATTTTTGTCGGAAAGAGTTTTTGTTTTATCTTTGCACATCTAAAATTATGGTAAAGAAGATGAAGAAAATTGAAATGGTGGATTTGAAGAGTCAGTATTTGAGGATTAAAACCGAGATTGACTCTGCTATTAATGAGGTTATTGAAAACACTGCTTTTATTAATGGCAAGCATGTTGAGACTTTTTCTGAAAATCTAAAGACTTATTTGGGAGTTAATTACGTGGTGCCTTGTGCCAATGGGACTGATGCTCTGCAAGTTGCTCTTATGGCTTTAAATCTTAAGACAGGGGATGAGGTTATTGTTCCTTCATTTACTTTTATTGCTTCGGCAGAGGTGATTGGTCTCTTGGGATTGCGTCCTGTTATGGTGGATGTTGATTACGACAACTTTAACGTTACTGCCAAGAACATTGAGAAAGCCATTACTGTAAATACGAAAGCCATTATTCCTGTTCATCTTTTTGGTCAGGCCTCTCAGATGGAGGAAATTATGCTTTTGGCTAAGAAATATGACCTTTATGTTGTTGAAGATAATGCTCAGGCTCTTGGTGCTGATTATGTGTTTGACAGTGGTAAGAGGCAGAAGCTTGGTACTATAGGGCACATTGGCTGCACTTCATTCTTCCCTTCTAAGAATTTGGGTTGCTATGGTGATGGTGGGGCGGTGTTTACCAACGATGAGACTTTGGCTAAGAGACTTAAGATGATATGCAATCACGGTTCAACGGTGAAATATCATCATGAGGTTTTGGGTGTAAATTCTCGTTTGGACACTCTTCAAGCTGCAATTTTGGATGTGAAACTTAAGTATTTGAATACTTTCAATAAGCTAAGGTATGAAGCTGCTCAGAGGTACTCCTATGCTTTTAAGGATATATCTGGAATCATCACGCCTAAGGAATCAACCTTTTCAACCCATGTTTATCATCAATACACTTTGAAGGTTTTGGATGGGAAGAGGGATGAGTTGAAGGAGTTTTTGGCTAAGCATGGTATACCAGCAATGGTTTATTATCCAATACCACTTCACAAACAAGAAGCTTTCCTTCAGATTGCTCATCAGAGTGGGGATATGAGTGTTGCGGAGAAACTTTGTGATGAAGTTCTTTCTCTTCCAATGCACACAGAGCTTGACCTTAGCACAATTGCGTTTATAATCAGTAAAGTGATGAGTTTTTATGGCAAATAGTAATAAAAAGATACTGGTAACAGGTGGGACTGGCTTTATAGGCACTCACACAACCGTTGCCCTTCAGGAAAAAGGATACAGAGTTTTGATTGCTGACAACCTGTCGAACTCTACCATTGATTCAATCCAAAGAATTGAAAGTATAACGGGGATTAAGCCCGATTTCATTAAGGCTGACCTTAGTAAAATGGAGGAGTGTGATGCTCTGTTTAAGTCTAACAATGATATAGAAGGGATTATTAACTTTGCAGCTTACAAGGCTGTTGGGGAAAGTTGCCTTAAACCCATTGAGTATTACAAAAACAATATTGGCATTCTATTAAATATGCTTGAGAGTATGGATAAGTATGGCGTAAAGCATATTGTTCATTCTTCATCCTGCACTGTTTATGGCGAGCCTGACTCCCTTCCCATTAAGGAAACCACTCCTACCAAGTTTGCTCAATCTCCTTATGGTAACACTAAGCAAATGGCTGAGGACATTCTACATTTTACCACTCAGGTAAAGCCTATTAATGCCATAGCCTTAAGATATTTCAATCCAATTGGGGCTCACGAAAGTGCAAAGATAGGCGAATTACCTAACGGTGTACCTAATAACCTTATGCCTTTCATTACCCAAACTGCAATAGGGAAACGTAAAGAGCTAACAGTATTTGGCAACGATTACCCTACACCTGACGGCACTTGCATTAGGGACTATATTCATGTAATGGACCTTGCTGAAGCTCATGTGGTATCTCTTGACCGTATGTTTGAGGGTAAGAACAAGCAGGCTTTGGAACATTTCAATATAGGAACGGGAAATGGTTTTTCAGTTCTGGATGTTATCAAAAGCTTTGAGAGAACAACCGGTGAAAAGCTTCCTTATGTTATTGGGCCAAGACGTGAGGGTGATATAATTCAGATTTGGGCTGACACAACTTTGGCTAAAGAAGAGCTCGGTTGGGTTGCTAAACGTACGCTTGACCAAATGACCTATAGCGCTTGGCTTTGGGAAAAGGAATTGGCAAAGCAATAAGCTCAAACTTCTTTCTATCTTTTTTTATCTAAGGTTACACATACTCCATAGAGCTTTCCTCCCAATGGGGGATTAAGTTTTGTTACCTTAACCTTGCAATATTCCATTTGGGGGTACTCTTGCATTAATGTATCTAATATTCTTCTTGTCAGGCTTTCCAACAAATGCGATGGGGTTGCGAATAATTCCTTTATGGTTTGATATACGCTTAAGTAATTAACGGCATCTTGTATGCAGTCGCTTTCCTCTGCCACTGAGGAATCGTAATCAAACACCAAATCAACCCTAAAATGTGTTCCAATTATCTGTTCTTGTTCAAAGCATCCATGAAAAGCATAGAAGCTCATGTTTTCTAACTCTACTACAGCCATTAAGTGTTATTTTTCGAAGTTTAATAATAATAGGACTAACTTATATTATTGTAAGAATTAGTATGCTGATGAAAACTGTTCAAGAAATCTTAGGTCGTTTTCGAAATATAATCTTAAGTCTTTGACTTGGTATTTCAACATGGCAATTCTTTCTATTCCCATTCCAAATGCAAATCCTGAGTAGGTCTTTGAGTCTATGTTGGAAGCCTCCAAAACATTTGGGTCAACCATTCCGCATCCCATAATTTCAAGCCATCCTGTTCCCTTGCAGATATTACATCCTTTACCTCCACATAAATTACATGAGATATCCATTTCTGCTGATGGTTCGGTGAATGGGAAATAGGAAGGGCGAAGTCTTATCTGTGTGCTTTCTCCAAACATTTCTTTAGCGAAGTATAATAGGTTTTGTTTTAGGTCTGCAAATGATACGCCTTTGTCTATGTACAGTCCCTTCAACCTGGTGGAATATGCAGTGTGCTCTTGCTGATATTGCTTCGTTACGGAACACTCTTCCAGGGGCAATTATTCTAATTGGGGGTTTCTCCCTTTCCATTGTCCTTACCTGAATACTTGATGAGTGGGTTCTTAAAACTGCGTTGTTTCCGTCCTCTCTTGTTTCAACGAAGAATGTGTCTTGCATATCCCTTGCTGGATGTTCTGGAGGGAAGTTTAATGCTGAGAAGACATGCCAATCGTCTTCTATCTCGGGACCCTCTTGCACTGTGAAGCCAATTCGTGAAAATATCTCAATGATTTCATTTCTTACAATAGAGAGTGGATGACGTGAGCCTAATTCCAAAAGAGATGAAGGTTTGGTTAGGTCATCTTTAACAGAAGCCTCCACTACAGAGCCTTCAAGTCCTTCCTTTAGGGCTTCTATCTTTGATTGTATAGTATTCTTTAAGTCATTCAAGAGCAAGCCTATTTCTTTTTTGCTTTCCCCTGGTACTGTTTTAAATTCTGCAAATAAATCATTAAGTAAACCTTTCTTTCCTAAGTAGGCAATTCTTATATTTTCAACACCGGCTAAGTCCGATGCAACCAAATCCCCTACTTTCCTTATCTCCTCTAACAATCTTTCTTTCATCTAATATATTATTTTTCTTCTATTATAGTAACATTCATCTTTATATCCTCCAAAGGACGGTCAAATCTATCTTTTTGAGCCTTTGCTATCTTGTCAATAACTTCAAGCCCTTCAATAACTTCTCCGAACACTGTATATTCAAAGTCCAAGAAAGGAACACCACCCACACTTGTATAAGCATCTCTTTGAGTTTGATTAAGTTTCTTACCCATTCTCATTTCCATATTCTGGAGTTCTGCTGCAGAATAACTCTTTCCCTGAGTAATATAAAACTGTGAACCTGAAGAGGCCTTCTGTGGATTTACATTATCTCCCATTCTGGCTGCAGCCAAAGCTCCTTTCTTATGAATAAGACTTTGGTTAAATTCAGCAGGAATAGTGTAGCTTGGACCACCTTGTCCCAATTGTTTACCCTTAGGAGCATTCTTTGAATCGGGATCTCCTCCCTGAACCATAAAACCGTCAATAACTCTATGGAAAAGCAATCCATTAAAATAGCCTTCCCTTGCAAGCTTGATGAAATTATCTCTATGTGCAGGTGTTTCGTTATACAAAACAGCCTTCATATCTCCCATTGATGTACTAATTAATACCATAGTTTGTTTCTCCTTTTTGGTTTGTTTTTGTGTTTCTTTGCTTATGTTTTCTGCTTGTTTAGTTTCCTTTTGAGTTGATTTATTTGCACAACCAAAAGTAAAAAGTCCAGCAAAAAGGACTAAAATTGATAAATATTTTGCATTCATATTAATTATTTTTCTTAGATTTGCACTTTAATTAAACCGCAATATTACAAAATTTCAGCCTTATGAAAAAGAATATCGTTAGATTTTTTTCTTTAATGCTTGTCTTAGCACTTGCAATTCCTTTCTTTTCAGGATGCAAAGAAGATAATAAATGCAGACTAACTGTTAAAGTGCAAGATGTTACTAATACTTCAATTGTCATCCCTGGTGCAAAGATAGTAATTTCTAAGGAACAAGGTAGCGTTAGAGCAGAAGGCACTACAGATAGTAAGGGAGAAGCTTATTTTACCTTTGACAATGAAGCTATCTTGGATATTAATGTTGAGAAAAAGGATGAAAACAACTACACTCGCTATGGAAAATCTACAGTAAGACTTATTCCTGGAGAAACAGTAGAAAAACAAGTTCTGCTTCAACAATAATCCAAAAGGTTTAACTTATTCTCTCCTGAGAATTATCCCAAGCTTATTATTATAAATAGTAAGCTTGTTTAATGTTTATTTAACTCCAATTATCAACTCTTTTGTTGTGAGAAATTAGTCTTTGATTATCCTTTTTCAAAGTAAAAATTTATTTTACTTTCTCTTTTTTATCTTCAAATTACATATACCAACCTTTACTTCTTAAGATAAGGTATTTAGAATTTTAGTAACAAAGAGGTGTGGAAAACTTTTAGTTTTTAAGCAAGTTTTTAACTCCACAATATTGGATAGTTTTGTAATTTCGCAGAACTTAAATTTAATATAATTATCATGCAAGATTTGTTTTCTTTATTTGAGCCTCAAAACAATGAGAAGAAAGGGAGCAACTCAGAAGAAATCACCTCTGAGAAGAACTCTGATCTCCTTAATACAGAACCTATGCTAAAAAAAGAAGATAATCAGAACACTAAAATAGAACCCAAGATGAATGAAACCTTACCAAAAGTCTATAAGACAGAAGAAATTTTAGATGCCGCAACAAAATATTTTAATGGAGATTCGTTGGCCGCCGATGTATGGATGAATAAATATGCTTTAAGGGATGGCAGTGAAATTTATGAGGTAAGTCCAGACGATATGCACAAACGTCTTGCTAAGGAATTTGCTCGTATTGAAGCTCAGTATTCTAACCCAATGAGCGAAGATGAAATTTATCAGCTTATTAAAGAATTCAAATATATTATCCCTCAAGGTAGTCCTATGAGTGGAATAGGTAATAATTTTCAAATTGTTTCTCTTTCCAATTGTTTCGTGATTGGGAATAGTGATAATTCAGACTCTTATGGAGGAATTCTAAAAGTTGACCAAGAGCAAGTTCAACTTATGAAAAGAAGAGGAGGAGTTGGTCATGACCTTTCTCATATTCGTCCTAAAGCTTCATCTGTTAAGAACTCCGCTTTAACCTCAACTGGTATTGTTCCATTTATGGAGCGTTATTCCAACACTACTCGTGAAGTTGCTCAAGGTGGACGTCGTGGAGCTTTGATGCTTTCTATTTCAGTTAAACATCCCGATGTGGAAGACTTCATTGATGCTAAAATGGAACAAGGAAAAATTACTGGAGCAAACGTTTCTGTTAAGATAGATGATGAATTTATGCGTTGCGTTGCTTCTGGCAAACCATATAAACAACAATTTCCCATTAACAGTCAATCTCCAAGAGTTGTAAGAGAGATTGATGCTCGTAAGCTTTGGAATAAGATTATTCATAATGCTTGGCAAAGTGCTGAACCAGGAGTTCTATTTTGGGATACAATAATTAGAGAATCTGTTCCTGACTGCTACGATGATTTTGGCTTTAAAACAGTTTCTACAAATCCATGTGGAGAAATTCCTCTTTGTCCTTACGATAGTTGTCGATTATTGGCAATCAATCTTTATTCCTATGTTGAAAACCCATTTACCGATAAAGCTAATTTTAATTTTTCCTTGTTTAGAGAACATGCTCGAAAAGGTCAAAGACTTATGGATGACTTGATTGATTTGGAACTTGAAAAAATTGATAAGGTATTAGCTAAGATTGAAGCAGACCCTGAAGATGAAGAAATAAAACGTGTAGAAAAGAATCTTTGGTTAAATATTAAATTAAAGTGCTTAGAAGGTCGTAGAACTGGATTTGGAATTACTGCTGAAGGAGATATGTTGGCAGCATTGGGATTACAATATGGCACAGATAAAGCCACTGAATTTGCAACAAAGGTTCAAAAAGAATTAGCTTGTTCTGCATATACTTCAAGTGTTGAAATGGCTAAAGAAAGAGGAGCTTTCCCTCTTTACGATGCAAAGCTTGAAGCTGATAATCCATTTATTTTACGTTTAAAGGAGTCTTGTCCTGATTTATATGAATCCATGCTTAAGTATGGTAGAAGAAATATTGCTTTATTAACCATTGCCCCAACAGGAAGTGTAAGTATATGTACTCAAACTTCTTCAGGTATTGAGCCAGCTTTCCAAGTTGCATATAAGAGAAGACGTAAAGTCAATCATAATGACAACTCAAACAATATAAGCTTTGTTGACCAAGAAGGACAAGAATGGGAGGAATATAATGTTTTGCACCATAAATTTGCTACTTGGGCAGAAATTAATGGGTATGATATTGAAGAAATTAAAAATAACTATACTCAAGAACAATTGGATAATCTTATTGCACAATCTCCTTATAGTGGAGCTACTGCAAATGATATTGATTGGGTAAATAAGGTTAAAATGCAAGGTGCTGTTCAGAAATGGGTTGATCATTCAATCAGCGTAACAGTTAATATCCCTGAACAAACTCCTGAGGAAGTTGTAAGTCAAATTTATCAAACCGCATGGGAATGTGGCTGCAAGGGAATGACTATTTACAGAGAAGGCTCTCGACAAGGCGTACTTGTATCTAATTCAGAGGGAGATAAAAAAGGCAAAACATTCACAGAAACACAAGCTCCTAAACGTCCTAAGAAACTTGAAGCAGATGTAATACGTTTTCAAAATGACAAAGAAAAGTGGATTGCCGTTGTAGGAATTTATGAAGGACGTCCATATGAAATCTTTACTGGAAAAATTGAAAATGATAGGCTATACATTCCAGAAGGAATAAATAAAGGATGGGTTGTTAAGGTTAAAGAGAAATCCGATTCTCGTTCAAGATATGATTTCGTTTACCTAGACAAAGATGGTTACGAAAACACAATTGGAGGTCTTTCTCGTTTGTTCAACAAAGAATATTGGAATTACGCTAAATTAATTTCAGGTATTTTACGTCATGGAATGCCTCTACAAAATGTTATTGATTTAATATCAAAGCTAACCTTAGATTCAGATACCATTAATACATGGAAAAATGGTGTTGCAAGAGCTTTAAAGAAATACATTCAAGATGGAACAGTTTCCCAAGGAGAGAAATGTCCTTCTTGTGGACAAGAAACAATTATATTCTCAGGCGGATGTAAGAACTGCTCATCGTGCGGTTGGAGTAAATGCAGCTAGGAGTATTTATTTAAAGAGTTAAATAATGCTTTTAAAGAAATGCATACTACTATTTTTTATTCTTATATGTATTTCTTGTGGTCTTTTTGGTCAAGTAGATAATCAAACAAATAATCGTATATCCTCTATTGAAGAAAGCGAAATCTCTGAAAGAGAAAAGCAGACCTTAATAGAGGATTTATATTATCTAAGCCTTAATCCAGTAAACATAAACACTGCTGATAAGAACACCCTTTTACTTATTGGCTTAAACGAGTTTCAAATTCTTTGTCTTCAAAGATATATTAAAGAAACTCATCCTCTATTAAGCATTTATGAAATCCCTCTAATTAATGGATTTTCAGAGCAATCTCTTGAAGAAATCCTTCCTTACATATACGTTGCACCAGTAAAATGGAAAGCATCATTAAGATTAGATTCCATTTTTTCTAAATCTATTCATGATATAAGAATTCAAGGCAAAAAAATAATTGAAAATGCATGGGGATATAGAAGAACTGATAGTATGGGATTTCAAGGTGATAATTTTTCAAACAATATTCGCTATAACCTAAACTACTTCGATAGACTATCATTTTCTTTTGTTGCAGACAATGATGCAGGAGAACCTTTTTTTACATCAAAGCAGAAATATGGTTATGATTATATCTCTATGCAAGCCACAATTAAAGATATATCTTTTATTGAACAAATTACTGTTGGGGATTATCGTCTTGGATTTGGAGAGGGCTTAGCTTTAAATCAGAATCTTAACTTTGGATATTTCTCATCTGATGCAAAAAGCAAGAGAAATTATAATGGAATAAAGCCCAATCGTTCTGTAATAGAATATAACTATATGAGAGGGATAGCAACCAAACTCAAATTAAAGGATTTTTCAGTTTTCCTTTTTGGCTCATATAATAAAATTGACTATTCAGGGAGTATTATTGAGACAGGACTTCACAGAACATTAAGTGAACTTAGCAAAAAGGACAGTAATAGAGAAATTGTTTATGGAACACATATTGGATGGAAAAGAAAAGGCTTTGAAATAGGGACAACAATATTTCATTATGAATACAAGGACTCCATAAAGCATCAAAATCAAAACTATATGAAATATTATTTTGAAGGCAAAGAGAATAATATTTACAGTATAAATTTTTCTATCCCTTTATTTTATGGACGCATAAGACTTTTCTCAGAAATGGCTATGAGTAAAAATAAAGGATATGCTGGACTTATGGGAGCAGATTTTAATATAGCATACAAAACCAACCTGACAATAAACCTTCGTAACTACCAGAATCAATTTCAAAACTATTACTCCTCTGCAATTGGAGCACAATCGAGAAATGCCAATGAAAAAGGGATATATGCAGCATATTCGATGTTAGTAAACAAGTATTTCAATTTCTTTATAGCAATGGACTACTTCTTCTTCCCTGACGAAAGTTATAGAGCCAACGAATCAACTAGAGGATATAAGATAAAAGGAGAGTTGAACTATATCCCAAACAAAACAAACCTTATAACCCTTTTGTACAAAAACAATAATCGCCCATACAATGAAACCCATACAAACAATGTGGTTTTCCCTGAAGATAATATCCTGCAACAAATTCAACTTCGCTATACCCTTATCCCTAATGAATGGCTAATGCTGAAAAGCAGAATTGGATATTCTCAAACCCTCTCCTATCCTTCAATAAAAAAGAAAGGAGGATTTGTTTCGCAAGATTTTATTGTAAAACCCAATGCCTTGCCAATAAGTATTAATTTCCGCTTTTCATGTTTTAATACAGATGACTACGATAATGCTTTTTATATTTATGAAACGGGACTTCCTCTAAACTACTCTTCATCGCAACTTTACGACAAAGGTATTCGCTCCTATATAATTTTAAAATATGATTTCACCAAAAATATATTCCTGACGGCTCGTTATAGCATAACTCAATACTTCAATAAAACCTCCATTCACACTTCCAATGACGAGATTGAAGGAAAGAAAAAGCAGGAAATAGGAATACAGTTCTATTGGTTATTTAACAAGAAAAGTAAAAAGCCATTTACTTTCGAATATTAGTATTTAAAGATTAAATCAATAAACTTCTTTTAACTTTCAATAAAGACTATTCTTACAGGTATCTTTTTATTTTATAAAGATTGTGGGTGTAGATATGTGTATCTGTACGAAATATTCCTTTTTCATCTATGCTGTCTATCCTCACTTGTCCTGAAGAGTGGATGATTTGATTTTTGCCCAAGTAAATTCCAACATGAACAACCTTTCCTTCATTATTTGTAAAGAAACATAAGTCTGCCCTTTGGGCTGAAGCAAGGTCTTCTACTTCTTCTCCTTGAGTGATTTGTTCTGAAGCATCTCTCAATAAGTGTATTCCTATTTGTTTAAAACACATTTGTGTTAGTCCTGAGCAATCAATTCCAAAAAGACTTTTACCTCCCCAAAGATATGGAGCAGAAAGATATTTGAGTGCAATGGTTGTTAGATGAAGTGAGCTAATATTAAGGTTTTTGGTTAATGAGCTTTCTGCTATTTCAAAAACAATTTTATTTAATTGAAACTTGGGAGAAACAACTTGAGAACCCAAATAAACAGGATAGATAATCTTTTCTCCAGTTACAGTATTTGTTTGAAAAACATAGGAAATGGCTTCCTTTACAAATTGCTTTGAGGTTTGAGTATAGGATTCGTATTCATGAGCATTTAGAGCAATAACTTGTTTTTCATCAACCCATCCAATGTAACTATCATCGAAGGTTTGAACTAAAATTCTTCCATTATTTCTATCCAAAACCGTAAATACATCCCCAAAAAGCAATTGACTTACCTGTTCAGATTGTTCGCTATTCTCTTTTCTTAGTGGTGCTATTGCTATATGACAAAAACCGTAATGCATCATTAAATTCTATTAGTTTCTATTGCGTAAATTACTTTCTCAATTATTCTGTCCTCTTCATTTTCTTGAGGATTATATTTTGAACGAAGGTTATAACCAAATAGTTTTCCAAGCGATTGATAGAAGAAAGCCCTAAAACTACCTCTTAACTCTTTCACTAAGGTGTAGGAATCGTTTCCGGTTTCTCTGTCAACCAACCTAATCAAAACCTTGCCTTGACTTCTGGTGAGTTTCTTAAGATTGGCAGTAAACTTCATATTGATTTCTTCTTCAGCTTGCTTCATAAGTTTTTTCCTGTCCTTTTCGTCCAAGTCTTTCATGGCTAAATTATATGTTGCAAGTAGTCTTCCAGCTTGTTTGGAATAAGGATAAGTTTTCTTTACATTGCGAATTAGCTTTGCATACTTATTCATCTCTTCTTGAGTTAATGGAGCAATAAATCCTTCAATTTTTACTTCTTTCAAATAACTTTTTGGAATTGTATCTCCATCCATTATGGTTGCAAAAGTAACTATCCTTTTCCCTTGAGCATTTGCTATAAAAGGAATCATGAACAACAATATTATTAATCCAAACTTTTTCATCTCTAACATTATTTTTTAGTTATATCAAATAATGTAGCAATAACTATGCCAGAGTTTATTTTTTTATGTTACTAAACTTATCTCCGAACCTTTCAAACTGTTCTATAGCAAACTTTTTAGTGATGGTAACTTCTTTCTTATCTGTTTCTGGAGTATCGTACATAAGGTCGGTCATAACCGATTCAATCATTCCTCTAAGTCCTCTTGCTCCCAATTCATACTCTATGGACTTTTCTACAAAGAAATCAAGAGCCTCATCGTTGAACTTTAGTTTCACATTATCCATTTCAAACAATTTCTTATATTGTTTTACTATTGCATTTTTAGGTTCTGTAAGTATTCTCTTCAAAGCATCTTTTCCCAATGGATCAAGATGAGTTAGTATTGGGAAACGTCCAACCAATTCAGGAATCAAACCAAATGTTCTCACATCTTGAGGTTGAATATATTTTAACAAATTACTCTTATCTATCTCATCTCTTTTGTTTGATTCGGCATATCCAATTGCATTTGACTTCAAACGTCTTGAAATTATTCTGTCTATGTTATTAAATGCTCCTGCTGCCACAAAAAGAATATTCTTTGTGTTGATTGCAATAAGTTTTTGTTCTGGGTGTTTCCTTCCTCCTTGAGGTGGAACATTAACAATGCTTCCTTCCAAAAGTTTCAAAAGAGCTTGTTGAACTCCTTCTCCACTAACATCTCTTGTTATGGAAGGGTTATCACTTTTACGAGCAATTTTATCTATTTCGTCAATAAATACAATTCCTCTTTCTGCCTTTTCCACATCGTAGTCCGCAGCCTGAAGCAAACGAGTAAGAATTGTTTCAACATCTTCTCCAACATATCCTGCCTCAGTCAAAACAGTTGCATCAGCAATAGCAAAAGGTACATTAAGCATTCTTGCTATTGTTCTTGCCAAAAGAGTTTTTCCAGTTCCTGTTTGTCCTACAATAATAATATTCGATTTATCTATTTCCACCTCTTGCTGTTTGCCATTACCTAAGGTCTCAAAATTATAGTTCAATCTCTTATAGTGATTGTAAACAGCAACAGAAAGAACCTTTTTAGCCTCATCCTGACCAATAACATATTGATCCAAATATTCTTTTATCTCTCTTGGTTTCTTTACTTCAAGTTTTTGCAGGTATTTCTTACTTTCAATTCTCTTGTCATCCTGCTTCATTTTATAGAGCTCATCAATACAAGAATCGCAAACATTAGCTCCCATAGAAGAAATCATAAATTCTACTTCCTTCTCTCCCTTTCCACAAAACGAACAATTAATCTTTTCCTTTGCCATATATAGTTTTTTCTTTTTATTAAATTTTCTTTCCTACCTTGTGACCTTTTATTGAATAATATGCAATATAAATATAACAAGGTAAAAGTATTAAATAAGGCATATGTCTATCACCTATAACTGTTGCCCAATATCCATAAATTAAAGGCAATATTGCACCTCCAGCAATTGCCATTATCAAAAATGCTGAAGCAACTGCAGTATGTTTTCCCAGTTTGTCAATTGCCAAAGGCCAAATGCCTGGCCACATTAACGCATGAGCAAAACTTAAAAGTATAATAAATACAATTGAAACAATTCCTGAAGTGGTTAAAGCTAAAATTGCAAAAACAAAACCCAAAGCTGCACAATAGGTTAAAGCCCTGCTTTGAGAAATATACTTAGGCACAAGAATAATACCAAGAATATAACCAATGGTTAGAGCAATCAAACTAAAAGTTCCTAACATCGGAGCAATCTCTTTTGACACTCCCCTGCTTTGAGCATAAAGCCCCAAGGTGTCAATGGCTATTACCTCAACACCAACATAAAGGAACAAAGCCAAAACCCCAAGCCAAAGATAAGGGAAACTAAAAATGCTTCGATGTTGTGCCTTCTCAGACTCACTTTCTTGATTTTCCACCTTAGGCAACTTTGCCATCAAAACCATAAAAGCCAACAAAACCAACCCAACAGCAATACCTATGTATGGAGGAACAATTCTTTGAGCAAGCAAATCAAGTTCCATTTCTCTTGCACTTCCAGTTAGCATTTTCAAACTTTCACTCAAAGAACTCATATCGGAAAACAAAACCTTAGAAAGCCAAAAAATGCCTATCATTCCAGCAATCTTATTAAATAATCCCATAATACTCATTCTCTTTGCAGCCGATTCAATTGGACCAAGAATAGTTACATAAGGATTAGCAGCCGTTTGCAAAAGAGCAAGTCCAGTTCCTTGAAGGAAAAGTCCCACTAAGAAAACAACATAACTCCTTTCATTGGCAGCAGGAATAAAAACCAAAGACCCAATGGCCATAACAATAAGTCCCAAAGCCATCCCCTTAGCAAAACCCGTCTTTTTCAAAACCCAAGACGAAGGCAAAGCCATCACAAAATAGGATATATAGAAAGCAAAGGTTACCAGATAAGCCTGAGAGTCCGAAAGTTCACAAGCCTCTTTTAAGAAAGGAATCAAAACACTGTTGAGCCAAGTAATAAACCCAAAAATAAAATAAAGAATTCCAATTATTGTTAAGCTAAAAATTAAGCTATTATTCTTTTGTTTCATACAAATTTATTGTTTTTTGAAGTCGCAAAGATAAGAAAAACAATGACGTTAATCATACAATTATTAATTTAGGATTAAATAAAAGCACCTTAGAGCCATAAACTAATTAATCACAACTCAAACACATAAAAAGGAGGAAGAGATAAATTAGAAACAAAAGAATTATAACCTTTTCTTTTGCATAAAATATTTTGGTAAATAATTAATAAAAAACACACTCCCCAATTCAAAATAATTTCGTATATTTGCAGATGTAAACCATTCATTAGGTTTATTTAGTACATTTTATTCTGAATTCAATTTCAGAAAATCAAACCTCAACCCCCCAAAACAAATAAAAAAAAGATGCACATCTTTTATAGTGAAAGATGCACATCTTTTGGTATGAAAGACGTGCATCTTTGGGGTAAAAACTCTTCGTTTAAAAAGTTTTTTATAAGGAGTTTGTAGATTTATTCGGCGTTTAGGAAAAATTATACCTTGTTTTTTTAGATTTATATCTCTATTTATTTTTCTGTTTTACTATCTATAGAAAGCATATTGAGATTTCAATCCCTAAAATTTGAAATATATAATTCACATATAAGAAACCATATTCCATTTAAGAAAAGAAAAAGGCAAATTTTATTTTTCTGTTGATCAAACTGTCAGTGTTTTTACTCCTAATAATTATTGGAAAGGATTAAAACTTAGATTAATTCAATCAATCCCTGAACTTATTTCTGCTCTACCCAAATAATTTTTGAAGTATCGTAACCTCTTTCCTGGGCTCTTTTAAGTAAGAATTCCTTATCCTCATCTTTAAGTTTTGGGGTGCGACTTAAAATCCATAAATATTTATCGGAATTAGAGCCAATTAATGCATAGGAATAGTTTTCTTTGTCTAATTCCAAAATATTGTAAGCTCCATAAAACCAAAGAAAAAAGGATACCTTCAATTTGGCAGGATTATTTTTATCTGCAAACTTTGCCTTGCCTATTACTTCTTTATATTTGCCTTCAAAGCTATTCTTGTAGCCACTATTTACAACTTTAATTGTTCCATCTTCCTTCAGGCTATACATTGCTGTTGTTCCAACCATACCTCTTTCAAATGAATGGTCATATCTTCCTATTTCATACCATTTACCTAAATATCTATTTATGTCAAATTCCTTAACGGTGGTAAGGTCTAAGTTTGTTTCTTTTTGAGCACAAGAGCTAAAACCTAAAGCAACAAGAATTAGGGTTAAAACATTTCTTTTCATAATATTTGTTTTTAAAATTACTATGGGCAAAGTTAGGAAATAAAATTATTTAGAATGAAAAGAACTATTTATTTTCTTATTTTCTTTCTCTTTATTCTCGTTTAGGAGTAATTTATTGTACAATTTATTGTCTAAACAAAATAGTTTTAGACGTAAATTAAAATTCTATGATTAAAAAATTTAGAGTCGAAGGAATGGGATGTCTTGGCTGCAAGAAGGCTGTGGAAAAGACATTGAAAGAGGTTAGTGGAGTTGAGAATATTATTGTTGATTTGGAGTTGGAGGAAGCAACTATTGAAATGTCTTCTGAAATTGGGTTGGAGATGTTTGAAGATGCTTTGGCAAAGGCTGGGTTGGAATACAAAATTTTTAATTATCACGAAAGGAAGAAACTTAAGAAAAAGAAGAAGGCTTCAAAGAATTCTCCTAAGGAAGGGGTTTTCTATTGTCCTATGCACTGTGAGGGGGATAAGACTTATGATAGGTTTGGAGATTGTCCTGTTTGTGGAATGGATTTGGTTCCTATGAATGCTGCTATGGAAGAAGAGGAGAATAAACCTAATAATGCTTTGAAAAAGAAATTAGTTATTTCATCTGTTTTGGCTCTTGTGGTCTTTGTTGTTTCTATGAGTGAAATGATTCCCAATAATCCTTTGATGCATTTGTTTAGTCATGAGGTTGGGAATTGGATACAGTTTATTCTAACTCTTCCTATTGTGTTCTACACTTGTTGGATGTTTTATCAAAGGGCTTGGAAGTCTATTAAGAGCTGGAATCTTAATATGTTTACTCTAATTGGTATTGGTACAGGAGTTTCTTTTGGGTTTAGTGTTTTGGGTTTGCTTATGCCTTCTGTTTTCCCTCAGGAGTTTAAGACAGAAAATGGGACTGTCCATCTTTATTTTGAAGCTACGGCTGTTATTCTTACCTTGGTGCTTTTTGGTCAGTATCTTGAGGCAAGGGCTCATAGCAAAACAAATGGTGCTATTAAAGAATTATTGAAATTAGCTCCTTCGGAAGCTGTTAAGGTTTTGGATAATGGAGAAGAAATTATTATTCCTATTGAAGATATTAAGGTAGGAGATTTAATAAGGATAAAGCCAGGTGATAAGATTGCAGTTGATGGTGTTATTAAGGAAGGGAATTCAAGTGTTGATGAGTCAATGATTACTGGAGAAGCAATGCCGGTTGATAAGAATGTTGGGGATAAGGTTAGTTGTGGGACAATAAATGGCAACAGGTCTTTTGTAATGGAGGCTGAAAAAGTGGGAGCTGACACTTTGCTTTCGCAGATTATTAGGATGGTGAATGAGGCTGCAAGTTCTAAGGCTCCAATTCAAAAGATTACGGATAAGGTTTCTAAGTATTTTGTTCCTATTATTGTTGGTGTTTCTCTAATTACATTTATTATATGGGCAATTCTTGGTCCTGAACCAAGATTGGTTTATGCTTTTGTTAATGCAATTGCTGTTTTAATTATTGCTTGTCCTTGTGCTTTGGGATTGGCTACTCCTGTGTCGGTTATGGTTGGTATGGGAAAGGGGGCTAAGAATGGCATATTAATAAAGGATGCTAAGGCTCTGGAAACTATGAATAAGGTTAGTGTTTTGGTTGTTGACAAAACAGGAACTCTAACAAAAGGGAAGCCTTCTGTTGAATATGTTTATTGTGCAACGGATAATAATGAAGAGGATATTTTACAAAGGATTACGTCTTTAAATAAGTATAGTGAACATCCTTTGGCAGAGGCAGTGATGGACTATGCTTTGGAAAAGGGAATTGATGTTTTAAAGGCAAAAGATTTTGAAGCCATTTTGGGCAAAGGTGTTATTGGGAAGGTAAATGATAGGGAGATTGGGTTTGGAAATGATAAGCTTATGCTTGAACTAAATGCTAATATCTCTGATGATTTGCAAGAAAGGGTTGGATTGGAACAAAGGTTGGGAAAGACTGTTTCCTATGTTTCTGAGGATGGAATAATTATTGGATATGTTGTTATTTCGGACTCTGTTAAGGAAAGCTCGGTGATTGCTGTTAGGAAAATGGAGGAAAAAGGTATTAGGATTTTTATGCTAACGGGAGATAATTTCAATACAGCAAAGGCAGTTGCCGACAGATTGGGAATAAAGGAATTTAAGGCAGAATGTTTGCCTGAGGATAAGTTAAATATTATAAAAGAACTGCAAGCAAAGGGAGAGATTGTGGCAATGGCTGGCGATGGAATAAACGATTCTCCTGCTTTGGCTCAGGCAGATGTTGGTATTGCAATGGGAAATGGAACTGACGTGGCAATAGAAAGCTCGGACATAACTTTATTGAGAGGAAACTTGGAAGGAATCCTTAAGGCGAAGAAACTAAGCTTTGAAACAATGAAGAATATCAAACAAAACCTATTCTTTGCTTTTGTTTACAATACTTTAGGTGTTCCTTTGGCAGCTGGAGTCTTATTCCCATTCTTTGGAATCTTGCTTTCACCAATGATTGCTGCCGTTGCAATGAGCTTTAGCTCCGTTTCTGTAATTTCAAACTCCTTAAGACTAAGAAAGATTAAACTCTCCTAAGGATAGAAATTAGTCTATTTGTGGGAGGAATAGTTTTCTTTTGTATTTTTGCACGGTGAAAGAACTTTTAAAGGTTTATTCCCATAATCAAAAGTACGTTGACCTTCTCCGAAGAATAACTGTTAATCATTCAAGGGTTAATATTCAATCTTTGGCTGGGAGTAGTATGAGCTTTTGTGTGGCTGCATGCATGGAGGCATCGAGGGAGTTCACTCATCTTATTGTTCTTCCCGATAAGGAAAGGGCTGCTTATTTCTATAATGATATTGAACAAATTTTCTCGGAACAGGACCTCGATTATTCGAAGAAGAATGTTCTTTTCTATCCCTCTTCCTATAAATTGCCTTATCAGGTTGAAGAGGTAGATAATGCTAATATTCTTTTAAGGGCGGAGGCTCTTAGCAGGCTTAACTCCAATAATAATATAATCTTAGTTACTTATCCTGAGGCTTTGTTGGAAAAGGTTGTGTCGAAACAGGTTCTTACTAAGAATACTCTAAAGATTAGTTTGAATGAGCCTTTAAATCTTGACTTTGTGGTTGATGTTTTGGAGGAGTATGCTTTTGAAAGGGTGGACTTGGTTGTTCTTGCTGGGCAGTATGCTGTGCGTGGTGGGATTGTGGATGTGTTTTCTTTTGCGAATGAACATCCTTATAGGATTGAGTTTTTTGGCGATGAGATTGAGAGCTTAAGAACTTTCGATGTGGTTTCGCAGCTTACCATTGAACAAAAGGATGCTTTGGTTATTGTTCCTAATATTCAGAATGAGAGTATTAGTGTTCAGAAGAGGGTTCCTTTGGTAGAGTATTTGAATAAGAATACTGTGGTTTGGGTTGAGCATTTGGGCTTTTGCTTAGACAGAATTGAAAAGGAGTTTGAGTTTTGCCAAAGAACATATCTTGACCTTAAGAATAAGGAATTGCATCTTCCTGCTGAGGAATTGTTTATTGGGAAGGAAGATTTTAAGAAAGGGATTTTAAATCATTCTATTGTGGAAATGGGCTCTGATGCTTTGCTTTCGAAGGATAATGTTGTGAGTTTTTCTACTTCTGCTCAACCTTCTTTTAAGAAAGATTTCTCGCTCTTGGTTGATGCTTTACAGAGACAGGCCGACAATTCTTTTACCAATTATTTTTGTGTGGAGAACCCTAAGCAAAAGGAAAGGATTGAAAAAATTCTTAAGGAGTTTTCTGACAGCAGCAAGATTTTGAATGTTCATTATTTGCTTAACTCCATTAGTGAGGGCTTTGTGGATAATGATTTGAAGATTGCAGTTTTTACCGACCATGAGCTTTTTGAGCGTTATCACAAGTACCGTCTTAGAGATCAGAAGCAGAATCATGAAGCCATAACGCTGAAGGAGATTATGCTTTTGAAACCTGGCGATTTTATAACTCATATTGATTATGGCGTGGGTAAGTTTGCTGGTTTGGAGAAGTTAGAAAACAATGGCAGGGTTCAGGAAACCATTCGTTTGGTGTACAAAGACAATGATATTCTTTACGTTAGCATTCATGCCCTTCACAAAATCTCTCGCTATTCGGGAAAGGATGGCACTGCTCCTACTCTTCATCGTCTTGGCTCCAACACTTGGAACAACCTGAAGAACAAAACCAAACAAAAGGTTAAGGATATTGCTAAAGACCTTATTGCTCTTTATGCTAAGAGAAAGGCTTCCATGGGTTATGCTTTCTCTTCGGATTCTTATCTTCAGCATGAGCTTGAGGCTTCCTTTATTTATGAAGATACTCCTGACCAATATAAAACTACAAAGGCGGTTAAGAAAGATATGGAGATGCGTGTTCCTATGGACAGGTTGGTTTGTGGTGATGTGGGGTTTGGTAAGACTGAGATAGCTATACGTGCTGCCTTTAAGGCGGTGGCTGACAGTAAGCAGGTGGCTGTTCTTGTACCTACAACCATATTGGCTTATCAGCACTTTAAGACTTTTTCTAATAGATTGGAGAATATGCCTTGCAGGGTTGACTATGTTAATAGGTTTCGTTCGGCTAAGGAAACAAGGGAGATACTTAATGATCTTAAGCAGGGAAAGATTGATATTTTGATTGGGACTCACAAGCTTTTGAGTAAGGATATTGAATTTAAGGACTTGGGGCTTTTTATTATTGATGAGGAGCATAAGTTTGGGGTGGCAATGAAGGAAAAGCTAAAGAAACTTAGGGTTAATATTGATACGCTTACTCTTACCGCAACGCCAATTCCCCGTACTTTGCAGTTCTCTCTTATGGGTGCAAGAGACCTTTCCATTATTAATACTCCACCTCCTAACCGTCAGCCTATCCAAACACAAATCCACACTTTTGATGAGGAAATTATAAGGGACGCTATACATTATGAAATTTCACGTGGTGGTCAGGTGTATCTTGTTCACAACAGGGTGCAGAACATTGAGGAAATTGCAGGTATGGTTAGACGTTTGGTGCCTTCGGCTAAGGTTGTTGTGGGGCATGGTCAAATGAAAGGGGAGGAACTTGAGGATGTTATGTACAACTTTATTGAAGGGGAGTTTGATGTTCTGGTTAGTACAACGATAGTTGAGAATGGTTTGGATATACCTAATGCCAATACAATTATAATTAACGAAGCTCAGAACTTTGGCCTTTCTGACCTTCATCAACTTCGTGGTCGTGTGGGTAGGAGCAACAAGAAGGCGTTTTGCTTTCTACTAATCCCACCTCTAAGTCTTATTACGGAAGAGGCTCGTAAGCGTTTGAAAGCTATAGAAGACTTTTCGTCAATTGGCTCTGGCTTTAGTATTGCTATGCGTGACCTTGATATAAGGGGAGCTGGTAATATTTTGGGGGCAGAACAGAGCGGTTTTATTTCGGAGATTGGTTTTGAAATGTACCATAAGATTCTTAACGAGGCAATTGAGGAACTTAAGCAGACGGAATTTAAAGAACTGTTTAAGGAGGAGGAAACTCAAACCCTATCTGAAGGCACTATGGCTAAGGAATGTAATATTGAAACGGACCTTGAGGTTCTTATTCCTGACTCCTATGTTAGCAGCACGGTGGAAAGGCTTAATTTGTATAAGGAGCTTGATGGTTTGATTACGGATAAGGAACTTGAGGAGTTTGCTTCTGGATTAAAAGACCGCTTTGGAGCATTGCCAAAGCAAACCTTAGAACTCATAGAAACCATTAAGTTACGCCAAAAGGCAAGGGAAATGGGAATAGAGAAACTTGTATTGAAAAGGGATAGAATGACAGCAACCATAGCCTTCGAAAGAGGGTCATCATACTTCGAGTCAGAAACCTTTACCAATATCCTATTATTTGCACAAGCCTATCCTAATATCTTACAGCTCAAGGAATCAGAAGAAAAGTTAAGCATAGTTTTCTCACCCATAAAGAGCATTTCACAAGCCCTTAAGACACTGTTACAAATCACCAATTTACAATAGTTGGCAAGGAGTTTAAAGACTTTAACCTCCTTAACCATGCCACTAAAATTTATTTTAACGCCGTCTAATTTTATTTTAACGCCGTTTAAAAACGCATATTACTACGTTAGAAGCTTTTTTTAATGGTTTTAGGGAGGTTGAACACAGTTTGCTGAAGGCTATAAACAATTAAATCCCAATTGCTTATCATGGGCGTTAGGGTGGTAAAAATTAAACGGCATCCTATCTTTTTTAAACGGAATCCCATCTTTTTTTAACGCCGTTTAAAAAAGCTTAGACGCCGTTTAAAAAAGCAGGGACTCCAGCTAAATTTGCTCAGACGCCGTCTAATTTTTATGGGACGCCGTCTAATTTTAGTCTATTTTCGTTTGGGCATAAAAAAAGAGGGCTAAGATAAATTATCTTGAGCCCTCCGAACTGTTTAGTTAACCAGTATCTTAGTTATTCACTATCGTTTGGAATTCATAGTTTGAAATATAACGACGGAATTCAATGTCATTCTTTGCTTTGTACTTGTAAGCAGGTTCTTGTTTGGTTGCTTCACGAAGGTTCTTTATCAAACCGGGTACATCATCCAATCTTGCATAGCAAACTGCTCTTAGGTAATTAACTTCTGCTGTTTGGTCCATGCAGCAGTCAAGGGTACGGATGGCATTTCCTGTGTTACCAGTCAATAGTTGCAATAGAGCAAGGTTATATACGCACTTTCTACCGTCAAGTTTTCTTGCTGCTTCTTCGTAGTTACCTTTCTTAATGTCAACGATTGCTTGATTAACCATTGCTTGTTCGTTGCCAAGAGCAACTGCTTCTTGCATGTATTTATCTGCTGTTTGAACGTCTTTAAGGGCAAGGTGTAAAAGTGCAAGGTTATTCTTAATGGTTGCATTGTTTGGAGAAAGTTTGTCAGCTGTTTCAAGGTATTGTCTTGATTCGTCCAATTGGTTAAGAGTTAAGCCTACAGCACCAGCATTGTTCCATCCTTCCCATTGAGATCCGAATCTTTCGGTTGCAGATTTATAGATAGAAAGTTTGTTAGCATAGTTGGAAGTAAGAGATGCTGCGTACATAAGTTCATCAAAGGTTAAATCATCAGGATTTGTTACTGCCATCTTAGCAATTTCCTGATCAGTTTTTTGAACTCCTGAGAAATTGAAAGCAATCTCACCTCTACGAAGTATAGGTAGGATGTCTTGTTCAATTTGACGGAATACAACTGACATATTACGGATTTCCTGTTCTCTTCTAATCTTGTCTGGTTGTGATTTAACTACGTTTATTACTGTGTTCTTTTCTCTTAATGAACTTCCTTCGACCAATCTTATAAAGTTGTCCCAGTCTTCTCCTTTTGCGTTGGTTTGTATTATCACGTCTTTCTTGGCGTCTTGTATGTACTTCTTAACGTCTGCTGGTTTAATGTTCTCTGCTTTTGCTCTTTCGGTAAGTGCTTCATCTAAGATGCTGTTTACCAATTTTTCTGTGGTTTCTGATCTTTTCTTAGACAGGCCTATATTAAAGGATTCTTCCCCTTCTGGAGATGCCCAAGCGTTTACGAATATTTGGCGTGGTACTGAATTGTTGGCAATGTACGACTTCATATTGTCAACTGCCCTTTTAGCATCGTTTTTCTTATTTTGTTCGTTGTTCCAATTAAGGTCAGCAAGGTTTACCGTAAAGTAAATGTTGGCAGACATTAGTTCTGTTGTCTTTGGAGAGTAGTTGTGAGGTGCCATAGCAAGGTCTCCTCTTGTGTCAACTCTGTTTGATGTTGAGTTAATTCCTTGAGAAATCTTTACGTTGCCTAATTCCATTGCTCCGCTGTTTTCCAATGCTTCTGAGCGGGTAGCGTCAGCTTCGTTAACAGCCTTTGCTTTATATGCAACGGGGTTTAGAGTTAGTTGGGCGTTTTCCATTCCTTCTCTGTAAAGGACTGTATCTTTGTAAACAAATCTTCCTCCAGTTTTCTTTTCTATTGCTTTACCATTGCCTTCAACCTTACCTCCCTTAAGGTTCATTGGAGAAAGGATAACCTCACCTGTTTCCCAAGTAAGTATCGGCTGCATATAAACAACTGCATTCTTTTGGAAGTAGTTTTCTGGAATATTTCCATTAATTGTAACTATTACTTTGTCTCCATGAGCCTCAAGTGGGCTAGGAGAAACCTGATAACGTACTTGATTATGGTTCTTTTGCATAGTCTTTATGCTTCCACAAGAAGCCGCAACTACAACTAAAAGACCTACTAATAAAGTGTTTAATACTGCTTTTCTCATAATATTTATTTCATTAATTTAATTCTTACTGGCAATTTAAACGTAAAGCCACAACTTTACAATATGCAAAAATATTAATATTTTGTGACTTATCGTATATTTAAAACGAAATTAATACATTTTAGTTCTTTTTATTATATAAGGAAGAAGGATCTGGTCAAACCCTTTATTTATGTCTGCATCAACAAAATCAATCCTCGTATTTTCACAAGAAGTTTTCACCATTTGAATTTTGTCTTTAATGGCCTTTTGATAAGCTTCCCTAATTTCCTGAGGATTTAGTTTAATCTCCTCTAAGGTTTCCATATCCACGAAACGATGAGGGCGACTATTATAATCAAATTCTATCTCCTTTTGTTTATCACTCACATGAAAAAGGATTACCTCGTGCTTTGAATGTTTCATATGTTGCAAAGAAGAAATCAAATCTTCCGTATTTTCTTCGGAAAGTAAATCTGTAAAAATAATAATTAGCGAACGCCTATGAACCTGCATTGCCAGCTGATGAAGCAAAGGAGATATATTGGTTTGGAGTTTTGTTTCCTTATCATAGGGTTTTAGGAGACCTTCCAAAAGAGTAAACACATGCTTTTTATGTCCAAAGTTTGATTTAATTTCCGTAATTAAATCAATTTTATCAGAAATCAAACTAAGCCCATATGCATCTCTTTGACGAGAAAGCATCTGAATTAAAACTCCACAAGCATAGGCAGCAAAGGTTATTTTATTAGGATTGGAAAAGGATGGTTCTTTGCTAAGGGGAAAAAACATTGAAGAAGAATTATCCACAACCAAAAGGCAACGTAGATTAGTTTCTTCTTCATATTTTTTTACAAAAAGTTTATCTGTTCTCCCGTAAAGTTTCCAGTCTATATTCTTTGTTGACTCTCCACTATTGTAAAGTCTATGCTCTGCAAACTCTACTGAAAATCCATGAAAGGGACTCTTATGCAAACCTGTAATAAATCCTTCAACAACTTGATTTGTTACAAGCTCAAGCGAAGGATATCCGATTATACTTTCTATCTTATCGGACATCTTCTCCTTATAGATATTTTTCTATTATTTCAACAAATTTTGTTTTTGACTGCGCTCCAACTAATTTATCAACCATTTCTCCATTCTTTATAAAAAGAACTGTAGGAATATTTCTAATAGAATATCTTGAAGTTATTTCAGTTGCTGAATCAACATCAACCTTTCCAATTACTGCTCTTCCTTCATATTCTGTTGCTAATTCATCAATGATTGGAGCAATTTGGCGACAAGGTCCACACCATTGTGCCCAAAAATCCAAAACAACTAATTTGTCAGATTGCAAAACTGCATTTTCAAAAGTTTCATCTGTTACATGTAATGCCATAATATTATAAATTTCTTATTGTTAAAGTTGCAAACTTAATATAAATTATTGACATAAACACAATAGATATTTTTGTAATTTCAAAAATCAGTGTAATTTTGCATTCTAAATATTTGATTCTATTTATTAAAGAAATTATAAAACTAATGACTGAGAAAAATTTAATTCTTGCAATTAATCCTGGTTCAACATCAACAAAAATTGCAGTATATAACGGAACAGAACAATTATTCCTTAAAAACCTTAAACACTCTGCTGAAGAATTAGCCCCTTTTGCTAAAATTGCTGATCAATATGAATTTAGAAAAAAAATTATTCTTAAAGAGGTGTCTGATGCAGACTTTAACCTAAAAGAATTTAAAGTAATTATAGGTCGTGGAGGTTTAATCAAACCTGTTTCTTCTGGAGTTTTGGAGATAAATGAAATGATGCTGGAAGACCTTCGTCAAGGAAGAGAAGGACAACATGCTTCAAATCTTGGAGGACTTATTGCTTATGACATTGCTCAAGGAATTCCAGGAGCAAAGGCTGTTATTGCAGACCCTGTTGTGGTTGATGAATTATGCGATTTTGCTCGAATTAGCGGACATCCTTTAATGCCTCGCAAATCAGTTTTTCATGCTCTTAACCAAAAAGCAATTGCTCGTAGATATGCTAAAGAAGTAAACAAGAAATATGAAGAGCTTAACCTTATTGGTGTTCATTTGGGAGGAGGAATTAGTGTTGCTGCTCACCAAAATGGTAAAGTTATTGACGTTAATCAAGCTCTTGATGGTGATGGTCCTTTTTCTCCAGAGAGATCAGGAACACTTCCTGTTAACGAATTAATTAAGATTTGCTTTAGCGGAAAATATACAGAACAAGAAATTAAGAAAATGGTTGTAGGTGCTGGTGGTTATGTTGCTTATCTTGGAACTAACGATGCTTATCAAGTAGAATGTAAGGCAAAAGAAGGCGATAAGAAATTTGAATTTATTCAAGAAGCTATGGCTTATCAAATCTCTAAGGAAGTTGGTGCAATGTCAACTGTTTTGAAAGGAAAGGTTGATGCAATTTTCCTTACTGGAGGAATTGCTTACAGCAAACCATTTGTTGAACTACTAAAAGAAAGAATAGAGTTTATTGCTCCAGTTCATGTTTACCCAGGTGAGGACGAAATGGGAGCTTTGGCACTAAATGCTTTAATGCTTATTAAAGGAGAAACTCAAAGCATAAAATACGAATAATTAAAAAGAAATTTTGACAAAAATTTGGTGGGGTTGGGAATTTATTATACTTTTGCACCCACTTAAGTCAAGGCGTCGTAGCTCAGTTGGTAGAGCAGAGGACTGAAAATCCTTGTGTCACTGGTTCAAATCCAGTCGATGCCACTTCATTAAGAGTCGATAAATAAATGTTTGTCGACTCTTTTCTTTTTAATTAGCCCTTGATTTATCTTCTTTAAATAAGTTTTTATTTGAAATTCATTTCTAAAAACCAAGACTAATAATTTCAATAATTAATCCTGATTATCTTTTATAAGGTATAGTTGAAATTAAACGAGGAATAATTCTTTCTAAACGCCGATTATTTTTACAAACTCCTTATAAAAAACTTCTAAAATGAAGAGTTTTTACCCCAAAGATGCACATCTTTCATGTCAAATGATGTGCATCTTTCACTATAAAA
>DHDW01000029.1:62040-72821 GCA_002399565.1 Bacteroidales bacterium UBA4866
AAAAGATGTGCATCTTTTTTTTGATATGTTTTGGGGGTTGAGGTTTGATTTTCTGAGATTGAATTCAGAATAAAATGTACTAAATAAACCTAATGAGCGGTTTTCATTTGCAAATATACTAAATTATTTTGAATCATTGTTGTTCGGGAAATAAAAACCATTACAAAAATGTCTTTTTCTCCTGATTTAAAGCTTTTATTAGGGATTGTTACAACGATTATTTCCTATAGAGTTTGGAGTTCTATAAGCTTAGAATAAATTCCATTTTGAGTAAGTAAGGATTGGTGATTACCCTCTTCAACAATCTTTCCATTATCCATTACAATTATCTTATCAGAATTGACAATTGTTGAAAGACGATGAGCAATAACAAAGGTTGTTCTTCCTTTCATCAGAGTATGAAGAGATTCTTGAACAAGCTTTTCGCTTTCTGTGTCTAAGGCTGAAGTTGCCTCATCTAAAAGAAGAATTTTTGGATTTTTCAATATAGCTCTTGCAATACAAATTCTTTGTCTTTCACCTCCTGAAAGAGTTAAGCCCCTGTCTCCAATATTTGTGTAGTAGCCTTTTGGAGTATTGAGAATAAAATTATGAGCATTGGCTGCCTTGGCTGCATTTTGCACTTGTTCAATGGTTGCATCTATTCCAAAGGCAATATTACCAAAAATAGTATCATTAAATAATATGCTTTCCTGAGTAACTACCCCAATAATCTTTCTTAGAGAATTTATATTGAAGTCTTTTATTGGAACATCATCAATGGTAATCTCTCCATCAATAACATCATGAAAACGAGGCAAAAGGTCAATCAAGGTGCTTTTACCAGAACCCGATTTACCAACAATGGCAATAGTTTGACCATGTAAGGCTTCAAGGTTAATATTCTCCAAAACCATTTTGTTTTCTTCATTTTCCTCTCTGTAGGAAAAGAAAACATTCTTATAAGAAATCTTGTCCTTAAACTCAATCTCTTCAATTGCATCAGGCTTTTCAACAATCTTTTCCTTGGCATCTAAAATTTCGTAGAGCCTTTGAGCTGCAGCGGAAGCTTTTTTGAGATTATAGTAAGCTGTAGTAACACTTTGCATTGGAGCCAAGATACGAGCAAACAACAAAACAAATCCTATAAGAATGCTTGGATGAATTTCCCCATTTATAACCATATGCCCTCCAAAAATAACAATAATAACTAAGGCAAATATGCCAAATATTTCTGTTAAAGGAGCTGCCAATTCTTTTCTTCTAAGAATTTTGGTCATTAGTTTGGAGTAGCGATTATTTTGCTCTTCAAACTTCTTTACAATTGTTTCTTCTGCATTGTATGTATTGATAACTCTAATTGCACCAAGTGTTTCTTCGGCAGTTGAAAGCACTGTACCAATTTGTTTTTGCCCTTTTTCACTGTTTCTATTAAGGCTTGCTCCAATTTGCTTAATTAAATAAGCAACCAAAGGCATTATTATAACAATAAACAGGACTAATTTGGGACTGGCAATTATTAGAGTTGTCATAAAAACAATAACCATCAAAGGATCTTTTATCATCATTTGAAGGCTACTTATTAGAGATATTTCAATATCTAAAAGATCTGATGTCATTCTTGAAAGCAAATCTCCTTTCCTTTTGTTTGAGAAAAAAGAAAGAGGAAGAATTGTTATTTTATGATAAATATCGTTTCGCAAATCTTTAATTACTCCATTTCTAATTGGGGCAAGATAATACATGCCCAAATATCTGAACAAAGCAGAGAGAAAAGCAAAGAAGATATAAATAATACTGATTATCATTAAGCATTTAAAAACACCATAGGTTACACTATAGCTGTTTAATTGCCATGCAAAATAATCAATAATTACATCCTTATTGAATGAGAACTCAGGACAAAATTCAGGAGGCTGGATAATCCCAAATAGTACACTCACAAATGGGATTACCATTACAAAAGAAAATAAAGAGGCAAAAACATATAGTAAATTAAATACTATATTTAGTATTACCTCTCTTTTGTAGCCTTTAAGATACCTGAATATTCTTATTATGTTTTTCACTAATATCTATAATGATCTGCTTTATATGGACCGTTCTTATCTACTCCAATATAATTTGCCTGTTCATCGGTTAGAATGGTTAGCTTAACTCCTATTCTGCCTAAGTGCAATCTTGCAACTTCTTCATCAAGGTGTTTTGGAAGACGATAAACTCCAACTTCATAATTGTTTTTCCATAAATCAATTTGAGCAAGAGTTTGATTGGTGAATGAATTACTCATAACAAATGAAGGGTGACCAGTTGCACAACCAAGATTAACCAAACGACCTTCAGCTAATAGATAAATGCAATGTCCATCAGCATAAATATATTTATCAACCTGAGGTTTGATATTTACTTTCTTAATTCCTTCCCATTTTTCCAATCTTTCAACTTGAATTTCGTTGTCAAAATGTCCAATATTACAAACTATTGCTTCATCTTTCATTTTTGACATATCTTCAGCTGTAATAACATCTCTATTACCTGTTGTAGTAACAAAAATATTACCTTCTTTTAAAGCATCTTGAAGAGTTGTAACTTCAAAACCTTCCATTGCAGCTTGCAACGCACAAATTGGGTCAATTTCAGTTACAATTACTCTTGCACCATAGCTACGCATTGAATGAGCACATCCTTTACCAACATCACCATAACCACAAACAACACAAACCTTACCAGCAATCATAACATCAGTTGCTCTCTTAATTCCGTCAGCCAAAGATTCTCTACATCCATAAAGATTATCGAACTTTGATTTTGTTACAGAGTCATTAACATTAATTGCAGGTATAAGCAATTCTCCTCTTTCCATCATTTGATATAGACGGTGAACTCCTGTTGTGGTTTCTTCACTAACTCCTTTTAACTCTTCTAATGTTCTATGCCATTTTGTAGAGTCTTCTTTTAATACATTCTTAAGTATTTTCAAGATTTCAGCTTCTTCAGTTGAAGAAGGAGTAACATCTAATATTGAAGCATCATTTTCTGCTGCATATCCTTTATGAACTAAAAGTGTTGCATCTCCTCCATCATCAACAATAAGTTGTGGTCCTTTTCCATTAGGGAAAGAAAGAGCTTGATTAGTACACCACCAGTATTCTTCTAATGTTTCACCTTTCCAAGCAAAAACTGGAACTCCTGCCTTAGCAATTGCTGCAGCTGCATGGTCTTGAGTTGAGAATATATTACAAGAAGCCCAACGGACATTAGCTCCTAAAGTAACTAAAGTTTCAATTAGAACAGCTGTTTGTATGGTCATATGAAGTGAACCCATTATTCTAACATTATTTAATGGCTTTTCTTTTCCAAACTTTTCTCTAAGAGCCATTAAGCCTGGCATTTCCTTTTCAGCAATTTCAATTTCTTTTCTTCCAAAGTCAGCCAAATTAATATCAGCTACTTTATAATTCAATGTGTAATCTGTCATTTTTATATTTAAATGTTTATTTATTTACTGCTAATCTGTCTTTATTTTAAATTCTAAGAGTAAAACAAAGCTCTAAATCATTCTTTATTAAAGAGAAATTTAGGTTGCAAAGTTACAATTATAATTCTAAAAAATCTTTGATTTTTCTAAAAACATCGGTATTGTCCATTACTCCACTAAATTTTTCAGCTCCTAAGCCAAAAGCATAAACAGGAACCATTACTCCAGTATGTTCAAGTGATGTCCATTTGTCTTTAACTTTCCCTTCCTTAATGCTCCCTCCATTTATAGTTAGTCCTCCAGTTTCATGGTCAGCAATAACAATTACAAGCGTGTTAGAATCTTTTTTAGCATATTCTAAAGCCAAACCCACTGCCTTATCAAAATCTAAAATCTCATTAACCATATTATCAAACCTATTCAAATGAGCTTCAAAATCTATTTGAGAGCCTTCAATCATAATAAAAAAACCCTTATCGTTTTCAGAAAGTATGCTAAGTGTTTTTTCTAAACTTCTGCAAAGCATATTGTTTCTCTTTTGGGCAAGAGGGGGATGATTATCATAAAGTAGTCCTGCAATTAAATTCTTTTTGCTTTTATTTATTGCATAACTATCAACCTCATCAATATTATAAAGTAAATTATATCCTCTAACTTTTAGAGAGTCAATAAGAGAAAGTTTGTCCTTCCTTTTCTCTGCAACAAAATTATCCTTACCTCCTCCAATAAAAACATCTACATTTCCCTCCAAATAGGATAAAGCAATTTCGTCTTGCATAGTTCTCTTCTTAACATTTGCAACAAAAGCAGCTGGAGTAGCATGGGTAAGGTTGCATGTTGTTATTATTGCGGTTGACAATCCTTTTTGTTTGGATAGTTTAATGAGACTTGGATGTTTCTGCCATAGAGAATCTAAACCAATGGATTCATAGTTTGCTTTATGTCCTATTGCCAAAGCTGTTGCTCCTGCACCTGAATCGGTAACATATCTATCAGAACAAAAAGTTTTTGAAAACCCTGTTATTGGCATTGTAAACATATTCAAACTACCATTATTTACAGTGTAGGCTGAATACGCTTGTGCTAATCCCATTCCATCTCCAATCATAAGAATTACTTTCTTTGGCTGAGAATAAGAAAGGATAGGAATAAAGAAAAGGAAAAGGATATATTGGATAAGTAGTTTTTTCATATCAGGTTATTGCTATAGGATTTCTTCAAGCATTTTGGAATATAGTATTTTTGTTGTTAGCCCCATCTTCCTTACTTGCTGAGGAACGATACTTTGTTCTGATTGACCAGGGATTGTATTTACTTCCAAAAAATAAAGCTCTTGAGTATCGTCTTTTAAAATAAAATCTATTCTACAAACTCCCTTGCAATTTAATCCTCTATAAATCTTCTTGGCTGTTTCTTGTACTTTAATTCTTATTTCATCGCTAACCCCTGCTGGTGTTATTTCTGCTGTTGAACCATCATACTTTGCCTCATAATCAAAAAACTCTTTCTTAGGAATTATTTCAGTGATCGGGAAAGCAATAACTTCGTTTTTTGTTTCAATTACACCGCAAGTAAGTTCTCTCCCCTTAATAAACTCTTCTATAATTAATCTTTCATGCACTTCAAAGGCTGTTTTTATTGCTGAGGCTAATTCATTCTTTTCTTTAACCTTACTCATTCCTATGCTTGAGCCTCCTTCTGAAGGTTTAACAAATAAAGGAAGACTTAGCTTTGAAAGAATTTCTTCTTCGCTCAAAGGAGAATGTTTGTAGAAACTTACATTCTTGGCAACTTTTACAATATCCAAATCTCTAACTACTGCATTACAAATAACCTTATCAAATGTAATTGCTGAAACCAAAGAACTGCAAGAAGCACAAGGTATATCCATCATTTCCAAATAGCCCTGCATAAGTCCATTTTCTCCTGGATTTCCATGAATTATCATAAATACTCCATCAAAATTAATCTTATTTCCATCAATACTTAGAGAGAAATCGTTCTTATCAATGAAGTATTTCTTATCATCTTTTTCATAATACCAATCTTTCCCAAGTACAACTATTTTATATACATTATAGATTGTTGAATCAATATTTTTCTCTACTTCAACTGCAGAACGAAGTGAGACAACAGCCTCACCACTATTGCCTCCTGCCATTAGTGCTATATTCTTTTTCATTTTATGTTTTTATTTTTCTTTTCTATTATTCAATAATTCTTTTTTGGCCTAATATTCTAGGCAATCTGTATTTTCACATATAATATCATTCTTCCCAATTATCTTTTCATTAAGGAAAAAGAAAATATGATTTATTTCAAGACTTATTCTTTGAAACTCACTCCATATAAATTCTTCACTTCCTACTGCTTTTGAAGGGTCATCAAATGAATAATGAAGACGATTTTTTGCTTTACCCTGAAATATTGGGCAATTTTCATTTGCATCGTCGCAAACCGTAATAACATAATCCCAATCCATATTCAAATACTCATCAACATTCTTCGGTTTTTGTGAAGAAATATCAATACCTGATTCTTTCATTGCCTTAATGGCTAATGGATGTACTTCCTTTTGAGGGTTTGTTCCTGCAGAATATACATTTAGAGAAGGATTAAGCGTTTTTAACCATCCTTGAGCAATTTGCGAACGACAAGAATTGCCTGTACAAAGTATTAGTATGTTCATAAGGTATCTTTTAACTCTAATAAAAATTCTTTTATTTCATTTAAGGAACGGACAATCTCAACATTTGGATTATTTTTATCCTCATTTTCTATTTTCTCAACTGTTTCTTTCCCTTTAAGGTAGTTTTTTGCTCCTTCAAGAGTGTATCCACAGGTTTTTGTAAGATAGTGTATTTGTTTAAGAAGTTCAATATCTGATTTAGTATAAAACCTTACTCCTCTTTTATTTTTGTGAGGTTTAATTTGTTTGAATTCAGTTTCCCAAAACCTTAAAGTTGGTAAGCTAACATCCAACTCCAAAGCCACCTCTCCAATACTATAATATATTCTTTCTGTATTTTCCATAACTTTATTTATCGTTTATTATCTATCCACCATTCACTTTCATTTTCATTGTAGTTTTCCCATCCATTCTTAATATATTTTGGATTAGGGCTAAACTCACCTACTCCAATATCAAATCCCTTTGAATTAGGAATTCTAAAATCACCCCAAGTGCATTCAAGATTTATTTTCTTATCATAACTTGTCCAATAGCCCCAAAATTGATTATTTGAAAAATCATCTGCATATATTCTTAATCCATCATATTGCATTCTTCCTTTTTTGTCAAAATAGAATTTAATTAAAAACTCTCCTTCTAAAATCCCAGAATGATGACACTCTTTATTCTCCATAAACTGATAACTTCCTTTCATGTATCCTGTGTCAAACTTATCAATACTATCCAAAATCCAAATCATATTCCCAGTTTTACACTCTTCAATATTTATCTCTCCTTCAAAATCACAAATATTATCCTTCACTCTTGTTTTCCCTCTAACAAAATATTTATGTTTGTATTTAATTTGTTTAGCTATTGATAAGAATTGAATATAAAATCTTTGATATTCTTCTCCGATAAATCCTAATGGTTGTGGTTTATTTTGTTTAACACCTCCTTCGTGTTCTATAATAATAGAATCACTTATAAATAATTTAGAAATATCATATTCTCCTATTTCTTCATAATAGTTAATAGGATAATTTTTCATTTCTTGAGAATAAGAAAATGAAGATAAAAATAAAATTATAACAAAAACTATCTTTTTCATCTAATACGGCATTGGACTAAAAGCATTTATTATATGATTTATTTTTGTTTCGCTTTCTTTTCTAATAATTGCAATAATATCAAATCGAGCCTCTTCATTAATATTATTTTTAAGGATATAACTATTTGCAACCTTTATTATTGCTCTTTGTTTTTCTTTTGTAACAGCCGATTCAGGCTCACAAAATATATCAGTACTTCTTGTTTTTACTTCAACAAAAACTATCTCACCACTATTCTTTGCAATTATATCAACCTCATTCTTTCCACTTCTATAATTTGTTTCAAGAATAAGGTATTTCTTCTCAATTAAATAATCCAAAGCCAATTTCTCCCCTTTCTGCCCAAAATCAACTGTTGTATCCATAATAATTTATTTATTGCTCAATTATTACTTTATCGTTATCTACTATTAGTGAGGTTTCTCTTCCTACTACAAAAGCAATGTTTTTCTCTTCAATATGACCTATTGGAATATTAAATGCTTTTGGGTAATTGTACTCCTCAACTGCTTCAAAGATAATTTCATTGGCTGTTTTACCAAAAGCAATAGTGTTATCGTGCATTAAGGAAAACTCTCCAACAATTAATCCTGCAAGTTTATCTAATTTCCCTGCTCTTTTCAATGCTTGCATTATCCTATCAATATGGTAGAGATATTCATCTAAGTCTTCAATAAAAAGAATTTTCCCTTCAGTATCTCCAAAACTTATAGAGCCAAGCAAACTATATAGAATGGATAAATTCCCTCCAATTAAATCTCCTTTTGCTTTTCCTTGACAATTAAAACTATTTGAAGGATATTCTCTAATGTTTGTTTTTTCAAATAAACATTCTTTAAGACTCTTTGTTGCTAAAGATTGGAATGAAACTTCATTAATATTAAAAGGCATAATTCCATGAATGGTTTCAATATTAAAATTGAAATAAATATGCATAAGCAATACTGTTGGATCTGAATATCCAATTATCCATTTGGGATGTTTTGAAAATTCTTTGAAGTCAAGCTTATCAATAATTCTGACTGAGCCATAACCTCCTCGAGCACAGAAGATGGCTTTAATATCCTTATCGTCTAAAAATCTTTGAATTTCTTCTGCTCTTTGAATATCGTTTCCCGCAAACTGATTGCTTTCTAATCCTATGGTCTTTCCAACCACAACCTCTAAGCCCCAAAGAGAGAATAATTTAATAGCGTAGTCTATTTCCGAAAAGTTTATCTTTCGTGCAGTTGCAACAATTGCTACCTTGTCTTTCTTAGATAATAATTTAGGTCTTATGCTCATTTTCTACAATTCAATAGGCAAAGATAAATAAAACTAAGAAAACTATGGGTATAATTTTTAAATATAAAAATAGAATAGTTGTAAATTAAGACTTGACTATACAAAAATAGAGGAAGATTATTTTGAAATAACCCTCCTCTATTATTAATTAAACGGTGTTTATTTTAAATTAACCTTGTTTATTTGCTTGTTGATACAGTTTTTGCTGTGAAAGTTCCTGAGAAAGGTTTAACTTGAGCTATGATAGCGTTAGTATCTCCTCCCATAATGGTTGCTTTTGTAAGTCCCTGTCCTGAGAATGTTCCTACAACTTTGTCTGAAGAGTACTCTGTTATGTTTAAATTTCCAAACAAAGAGAAAAATGCACTGTCTGATTCTTCTGTTTTATAGTAAAGGAATAAATTATTAGTAGGACTTTCAATTCCATTAAGATTCAATAATGCTAATGGAAGACTTGCGCCAAGACCTAAAGTATAAGTACCAGTTGATGTTCCACTAAAAACAACTGTACCTGTGTTGGAAACATCTGTTGAAGTAACAATTGTTTGACCATCACGTTTGATGAAAGTTGCTAAAGGGAAAGAATAAGATGTTCCATCTATTGTGAATTCAAACTTTCCTGTAATTTCTTCACTTCCTTCACATGCTGAAAAGAAGATAGGTGCAATTAGCATCAAGTATAAAAAAAACTTCTTCATTGTTGTTTGTTTTTAAAATTTATTACGGCAAAACTAATACTTTTTTTATTTATCACAAAATTTCTTATTACTTTTGCACTACTAAATTAGTTTTTATGCGTAATCTTATTAGGTTTTTAAAGCGATACTCATATATATTCCTTTTTATCTTCCTTGAAGGCTTATCTATTTATATCATTTCTCAAAACTCCTTCTATCAAGGCTCTGCTATTACTTCCTTTGCCAACGAAATTGCAGGGAATGTTAATACAAAAACATATAATATTTCAAGATACTTCACATTAGGTTCTTCTAACGAAGCCTTAGTTAAAGAAAATGCAAGATTACGTTCAATGATTGAAAGCTCTTATGTTAAATATCAACATAAAACTTTTCAATATAATGACACTATTTACAAACAACAGTTTGAATATATAGATGCTAAAGTTATTCAAAAGACCATAAACAAAAGAAATAACTATTTTATACTAAACAAAGGTCGTGTTCACGGAGTAACTAATAATATGGGAGTTATTAGTCCAAATGGAATTGTTGGTGTAGTGGTTAATGTTTCAAGTAATTTTTCTTTAGTTATGAGTGTTTTGCACCAAGACTCCCGTCCAAACATAAAAAATCAAAGAACAAAAATATCTGGAACTCTTGTTTGGGAAGGAGGCGACTATTCTTCAGGGAAACTTGTTGACATCCCTTCTTCAATTCCTCTAAAAATTGGAGACACAATAATTACAAGTGGATTCTCTCAAGACTTTCCTGAAGGAATTATGGTTGGAAAGATAAAAAACTTCAAGAAAGATAAAGGAACAGGTTTTTATGTTGTAGATATTAAATTCTCTGTTGATTATAATAAATTGGAATACGTTTATATTGTAAAGAACTTCTTTAAGGAAGAACAAGTTCAACTCACAAAAGATATTAAAAATGAATAGAGATATTATACTTGGGTTTTTGCATTTTATTCTTATCGCTGCCTTTCAAGTTTTTGTTTTGAATGGGTTGAATATATTCGGCTATTTTAATCCAATGATTTATATCTGGTTTATTTTGATGCTACCAACAAACACCCCTAAATGGTTAGGACTTATTCTATCTTTCTTAATGGGCTTCACAATTGATATATTTTCAGGACAAGTTGGATTTCATGCAGCTGCTCTAACACTTATAGGACTAATTAGACCTTTATTTATTAGTATATTTTTCTCAGGCAAGGACATTCAAACAAACCTACGTCCATCAATAGCTGAAATGAGTCTGATGACTTTCCTCCCATACATTGCCTCATTAGTTTTTTTACATCATTTCATCTATTTCACAATAGAAATATTTAATTTCTCAGAGTTCTTCCTAACTCTGTTAAGAATAATATGCAGCACTATAATCACAACTCTGCTAATATTACTATGCGATTTCTTCTTTATTCCCAAAAGAAAACTTTCACATTAAGAAATCCATACTTATATAGTTGCTAATATCCATTTTGAGGATATTAATAAGCTGTTTGTAAATTTTTACTTCGTTTTTCTGAATTTAAATAAAGACTTTCTGAAGGTGAAATGCCATTT
>DHDW01000029.1:72978-85181 GCA_002399565.1 Bacteroidales bacterium UBA4866
AAATGGCATTTCACCTTCAGAAACATAAGGAATAAATTCATAAAAACCTTATTTAATGGTCGTTATGATAGGATATAGGTTCTTAAAAATTAAGAGAAAAATTTAGGAGTAAAAGTTTGATTAAATTACCTCCCCTTTTAGTAAAGAACAAACAAAAACTAATCTTGTTGATTGAGGTTTTCTTGGTTGTACTTTTTAGCTTTATTGGATAAGTTTGCTTGATAAGACCAACGAGTTCCTTCCAAAAGACTTGAATCCATTGTTTGCTCTATGGTGTTGGCTGTATTTTCTTCCATATATTTTTTAATCTCCTTTTTCTTCTTTCTATATGAATAAATAACATAAGCAAGGAACATCAATACACAAACAATTAAAATTATTAGTAATGATAAGTAAAAAATATTATCAAGTTGGTCTCTTCTAAATCCAGAACTTGTAATTGTTATTCCTTTTGTAAGAAACCCTTTTAAAGACACAAATATAAAAATAAGAATAATTATTAGGACAATATTTAGCCTAATATTAAATCTATCATTTATTACATACTGATCACTATAATCAACAAAACGGTATCTTTTAATTGCAAAGTTAGAAAGGAATAGTATCATAATTAGAGAAAAACCTATAACACTAATTTCTTTTAAAGTGAAAACGGGGATAAACCACAATAACAAAACTCCTGCACCAAAAAGAGAAGGATAAAAAAGATTGATCCTAACTCCTTCTTTTGTTTGATTACGGAAAGGGTCAAAGAATACTCTTACAAAAGGCACTAAAAGATAACAAAGGAAAATAGTTGCACTAATTGTCAGGGCAATAAAGAAAAGTTTAAGGAATAGACTTGGATAGGTAAGTCCCATAAAATCTGTTACAAGATTAACTCCCCAAAGATGATAAATCTGACCAAATATAAATTCTCCAAATAACCTAATTATACAATGAAACATTGTCCAAAAAAGAAAAACGCCTATAGTTTTGTGGTGATAATGATGAGTAAGAATAAGGGAAAGCAACCCAATTAATAAAATTGTTATTGGAGCAAAAGAGAAAACAACAAAAATGTTTTCAGCAGAATCCCAAATTGCTTTATCTGAAGAAACTGCTCTATCGAAGTCTATCTTATCTATTTCAATAGGGATTGTTAGATTATTTGTAAAAGCAATAAAAGCCGTTGAGCCTATAGAAATATATAATACAAATAAGAAAGCTACTATAAATAGTATTGTACTGCTTATGGTATCATTGAAATAACCTTTTCTATAATATTTTTCTTTAGTCATATTTGTTTATCTCCATTTATACCAAAATACTCTATCTTTAGCCTGAACCTTTAAAACATCTTTTATTTCAGTAATCATATAAATAAATATCTTAAGTTCTTTCTGCCTAAACCACATATAAGATTCATTATTCCCTCTACAAGCCTGGGAGAAATGCAATAAGAATTCATTCTTTGAAGCTTCAACCCACTCCACTGCTTTCTTTTCTCCATCAATGGCATTACTCAATACTCCAAGAGTAGGATAACCATTAGTAAACAACCATTTTAAAGCCTCAATATCTCCCCTTACTGCATTTGACCAGGCAGCAAGTTCAATGTAACCGTTTTCTGCTAAAAACTTAAAGAAAAGCTTATCCCCTTGCAATGATTTGGTTAGTGCAAGCAAAACCTTTACATCATATTCTGGAAGAAGCTTTTCTTTATTCATTATCTAAATTTATTATTCGCTCTATCTAAGCTTTGCACCCAACTTATCTTCAAAGCTCTTTAAAAGCTTATTCATTATTGATTCAATTTGCTTATCATTTAGAGTTTTTTCTGTGTCTTGTAAAGTGAAGCTTAAAGCATATTGTTTTTTGCCTTGAGGAAGTTTTTCTCCCTTATAAACATCAAACAAAGTTATATTCTTTTTAAGGAATTTCTTTTCAGTTTGATAAGCCAAGTTTTCAATTTCAGCAAATGAAACACTATCATCAATAACTAAGGCTAAATCTCTTCTAACTTCAGGGAATTTTGATATTTCTTCGTACTTAATTTCTTTAGCATTTTGAAGAGCTTTAACAACTAAATCCCAATTAAAGTCTGCAAAGTAAATGTCTTGTTTAATATCAAATTCTTTTCTAACCTTTTGATTAATCTTTCCAAAACTAAGAATAACTTTCTTGCTATCACGATTAACATATTGTAAGCCTTGCATATATTCTACAGAGGATTCTTCTAAAGAATATTGAGAAGGATTAACTCTTAATCTTTCAAAGATATTCATTAGAATATTCTTTAAATCGAAGAAATTAGTTTCTTCTTCCTTCTTTTGCCATGTTTCTTTGAAGTTAGCTCCTGTTGTGAAAATACATAAATGCTTTTCTTCGTTATAGCGTTTTCTTATATTTTCATCTTCAAATTGGTCTAAGTTCTTAGAATAACAATTTCCAAATTCAAAAACCTTAATATTATTTACCTTCCTGTTAATATTATAAGATATGGTTTCCAATCCTCCATATAGCAAAGTTTGACGCATAAGTCCAAGATCCTTGCTTAAAGCATTTAAGATACCAACACTTTTTTCAAAAGGAAAGTCTTTATTGTTTTCGTAATAAGATGTTTTGGTTAGAGAGTTATTCATTATCTCATTAAAACCATTTGAAACAAGATAGTCGGAAATAAGGTTTTGAATCTTTTCAGTGTCTGGTTTTTGCTTATAAGTTAAGCTGCTTTTAATATCAGTTGGTATCTCAACATTATTATATCCATAAATTCTGAGAACTTCTTCAATAATATCACATTCTCTTAAAACGTCAACCTTATTTGTTGGAACACTTACTCTCATACCTTGTTCATCTTCCTTAAGAATTGAAATGTTTAAAGCAATAAGAATATTCTTTATTATTTGAGGTTCTATTTTCTTTCCAATTAGAGAATACATATTATTATAGTTAATATCTATTTCTGCAGGCTTAATTTCATTTGGATAAACATCAACAATACTTGAACTTATTTCTCCTCCAGCTAATTCTTTGGTTAAAAGTGCAGCTCGCTTAAGAGCATAAATTGTTATGTTAGGGTCAGTTCCTCTTTCGTAACGGAAGGAAGCATCAGTTTTCAAAGTATGATATTTAGAAGCCTTACGTATAGTTACTGGATTAAAATAAGCACTTTCAATAAATATATTCTTAGTTTCCTTAGTAACTCCATAATCCAGACCTCCATAAATTCCTCCCATACACATACCTTCTTCCTGATTACAAATCATTACTTCTTCCCCATTAAGTTCTCTTTCTTCTCCATCAAGAGTTTTGAATTTTGTTCCCTTAGGAAGAGTTTTAACTTCAATCTTATTCCCTTTTATCTTATCCAAATCAAAAGCATGAAGAGGTTGTCCTATTTCAAATAAAACATAATTAGTTATATCAACAATATTATTTATTGGTCTAATTCCAATTAATTTCAAACGGTCAGCAAGCCAGGAAGGAGAATCTTTAATTTCAATATTTGAAATAGTAACTCCACAATAACGAGGGCAGATTGAAGAATCAGTAATGATTTCAACCTTTTTATTTTCATTATCTATTTTAAAGCCTTCAACACTTGGCAATTTTAATTCAATGTTTTCTTTTAACTGAGTTTGAATTAGAGCAACCAAATCTCTACCAACTCCAATATGTGATGTTGCATCAGAACGATTAGGAGTAAGACCTATTTCAAAAACATAGTCTTCTTTAACATTCAAATATTCTTTTGCAGGAGTTCCAACCTCAACATTATTATCTTCAATAACTAAAATTCCATCATGGTTATCGCTAACTTGAAGTTCTTTTTCAGAACAAATCATTCCTTCGCTAACATAACCTCTAAGTTTTGATTTCTTAATTTCAAAAAATTCTTCTTCTGAAGTATAAACTCTTGCACCAATTTTTGCAACAATAACTTTTTGTCCTTTTGCAACATTATGGGCTCCACAAACAATATTCAAAGGAGTTTCTTCTCCAACATCAACAGTTGTTAGATGTAAGTGGTCAGAATCAGGATGATTTTCGCAAGTCAAAACTTGTCCAACAACATAATTCTTCAAACCTCCCTTAATTGTTTCTACTGTTTCAATCGATTCTACTTCCAAACCACAGAAAGTAAGTAAATTTTCAACCTTTTCAACGCTTAGATTAGTAGGCACATAATCCTTTAGCCAGTTATATGATATTTTCATCTATTTAATATAGTATTATATTCTTTTTCGTTTAAGTTATTCAACGATATTTAGCTCGTCAATAATGTTTTTAGCACCTGCAAATTTATCAATAATAAATAAACAATAACGAATATCAAGTGAAATATTTCTACATTGGTCTGGATCATAAATAATATCACTCATTGTTCCTTCCCAATTCCTGTCAAAATTAATACCAACCAAATTTCCATTAGCATCCATTACAGGTGAACCAGAGTTTCCTCCTGTTGTGTGGTTGGAAGCAATAAATGCAACAGGCATTTCACCTTTTGAGTTTGCATAACGTCCATAATCTTTCTTAACATAAAGTTCTTTAAGTTTCTTCACTACAACATAATCGTAAATTTCTGGATTTTCTTTTTCCATAATTCCTTTTAGAGTTGTGTATGCTTGATAATTAACTCCATCTCTTGGATTGTATGGCTTAACATTTCCATAGGCAACTCTAAGAGTCAGGTTTGCATCAGGATAAAATTCTTTTGAAGATTGCATTTCCATAATTCCCTTAACATAAAGTCTGTAAAGACTATCAATCTTTGAGTCAATTTCAACCAACTTATTCATATCTTCATCAACAACAGAGCCCCAAATTGCTGAAAGTATTTCCATCGCAGGGTCAGAAAGCACCTTACTCATTTTAAATCTCTTTAAATATTTCTCTGCTTGCTTTGGATTTGAAAGGAAAGACTTATCGTAAACATAACCGAAATACTTCTTGGCATCATTATCGTAGTTAGAGTTTATCTTTTCTTGCATCCATGGGTAATTATTCTTTGCAAAATCACTATAGTAAATATTCATAAGCTCAACAAAAATACTTCTATCAACCATCTTATGCTTTTCATAATCTTTGCTAAAATATTTTTGCAGGTTTTCCAAAACAATATCAGCTTCCTTTTGCACCTCATCTTTGCTTAAGGTATCTTGTTTTGCTTTTTGAATTATGGATAGAACGCTACGACCATTTTTCATTAAATCGGATGCCAAAAGAGCTTCTCCCAAATACAAATAAGCCATTTCCAAATCAGCTCCTTCATTATACAAGCTCTTGAAGTTATCAATCAAACCACCATACTCTTCTTTTCTTTGCTCAGTTACATTAGCCCATATATTAAACTCTTTCTCAAACTCCCTTTTCTTCTGGGTAGCATTCAATCTCTTAATTCCCTTAACTTCTCCAATCCATTTCTTCCAACCATTAGCAATACCAGCAACTCCTGCAGCATAACGCAAACGCTGAGCTGAACTTTCATTCATTGCAGCATTATAAATTTTAAGTCTTGCATCTCTAAGTTTAATTCTTGCAGGGTCTTCAAAATTGGCAACTCTGTCAACAGCATAAGAAGTTAAGAATTGCTTTGTTGTGCCAGGATAACCAAAAACAAAAGTAAAATCACCTTCCTCAACTCCCTTTAAACTAATATTCAAAGACTTCTTAGGCTTAAAAGGAACATTATCTTTAGAATATTTTGCAGGCTTGTTGTTCTTATCTGCATAAACTCTAAAAATTGAGAAATCACCAGTATGACGAGGCCACATCCAGTTATCAGTATCTCCACCAAACTTACCAATATTGGAAGGAGGTGCACCAACTAAACGAACATCTGTAAAAACTTCATTAACATAAAGGAAATATTGGTTACCATAATAGAAAGGCTTAACAACAGCTTCGTAATTAGTATTCTCAGTAGCTTTTTTACTTATCTCCTTAATGTTCTTTTCAATCATCTTTTCTCTTTCCTTTTCAGAAGTGGAATTGCTTATTCCTTCAAGCACCTTTTGAGTTACATCTTCCATATAAACAAGCTGAGTTATGGTAAGACCAGGACAAGGAAGCTCTTCTTCCTTACTCATAGCCCAAAAACCATTTGTCAAATAATCTCTTTCAACAGTGCTTTGGCGAACAATAAAGCTATAACCACAATGGTGATTAGTAAGCAAAAGCCCTTCATTTGAAACAAACTCCCCAGTACAACCAGAGCCAAAGAGGATAACAGCATCCTTCAAAGAAGAATTATTTACATCATAAATATCTTTAGCAGAGATTTTCATCCCCTTTTGTTTCATATCAGCTTCTCTCTTTTGAAGCAACAAAGGCAGCCACATTCCCTCATCAGCCAACGTAACCAAAGGCAATGAAAGCAAAACAATTGCAAAACCTAAAATAAATTTTCTCTTCATCATATTTCTCTTTTTAAACATTTATCCTATCCAACTATTAAACAGTTCAATACAACCATTTATCCATTATAAAAATAAAGATTCATAGTTTGCAAATCTACAAATAATATCTAAAATAGACAATGAAGTTATTTCAAACAATAACTTCTTTATTTTGAATTTAGACTTCTTATTTTTGGATTTAGAAGAAGTTATTGTACCCAATAAGTGGCACTTTCATACCCAAAAAGTGGCACTTCTCGATATAAAAAGTGCCACTTTTTAACTATAAATAAGAAGTCTAAAAGTAAAAAGAAGAAGTATCGATTCAAAAACAAGAAGTCTAAATTTAAAATCATAAGGTAATCTTCTTTGATTGTACTAATTTCGGAACATTTTTTATCAAAATTTCTTTGCTCTGCAAAGCGACAAAGTTGATAACTTGACTTGCAAGCGGTAACCCTATACTTATTCAAGACTTATTTATCCTGTCTTTTTCCCTAAAATAGTTTTGCTTATTGATGTTTATCAGAGATTTACATCATTATCTCCAATTCTGATACACTACATCATAAAATCTTCTTTTGTTGTTGTTTTAAATTCGTTTTAGAGGTTTAAAAATAGAAAAAGACAGAATAATATTCTGTCTTTTCGCTAAACATATTTTAATAATTGATGTTTATCAACGACTTACATCGTCAACTCCAAATCTGATACACTACCCTAATACCAAATATCATACCCACTTGGTAATCCTCTTAATCCTTTTGACCAATATGCAAAGGTATTATAATCTTTCTTTTTCTTACTTTTTTTCATTTTAGGGAAGTAAAAACCATTTTCAATCCAACATTGTTCATTCTTTTCTTTATCTATTGGAACTAACTTATTGCCTTTTATCAATAATGGAAAATTATCAAAATACATACAAGTTGGAACATAATCAACATTAATGATAAGAGGTATCTTATCCGAACTAATTTTTATTACTTGGCGTTTTACTTTTGTTCTAATATCATAATAAGGTCCTATTCTTATTACTAATAATAAATTGTCATCGCGATGCTCATTCCAAACTATTCTCTTGTTTAATGTATCATAAGTTAAATCCCATATTTCTCCGACAAGCTCATATTTTTTTTGTCTCTTTTGATATAATTTCATTAAAACAGGAAATCCTTTTCCAACAGTTGATTCATAAGGATTATATTCTATTTTACATTGTTGTTTTGGATTTGAGGAAAAGAATAATGTATCATTATTTCTTTTATAATAACAAGTATCAACAATATCCCAATCTGGAAGTCCTAAAAAACTAACAGTACAAACTGAATCATTAATTATTTCAAATTGACCAAAGTTTTTCTTTCCATAATATGTTTGAGAAAAAACAAAATTACTAATTAACAAGACTGATAACATAATTATATTTTTCATAACATCTATTTTTTATTCATGATAAATTTATAATTTCCTTTATTGTAAGCATTATTATATTGATTAATATTATATTCATTTTCATTTGGTAACCTATTATAATTAGGTGTATTTGGTAAAGAATATTTTTCAAAGTTTAAATTATGATTCATATTAAATTTGTTATTATTTATCATGGTGTTTCCAGAAAACATATCTCCTCTTACAAATGCCTTTTTTTCTAGTTCTTTAGACATACTGCTACTTGTTTGTATGCCATCTGTTAATATAAATCCAAATTCTTGATTATAAAACTGAAATGCATGTTTTAACTCGTGTGCAATGGTAGATAAGAAAAATGCCGGATTTTCTGCTTTTGATGCTAAATCAATATTAATTAAATTCATACCATTACTATTCCCTCCGTAACTAACTTTTCCGTTAACATCTTTTCCTAAGCCTTCAACACCACTTTTTATTGTATATAAATTATTTTTATCATTTCTTAATGATGAAATTTCATTTAATACATTATTATACTCATTCAATTGATTTTGTAAATTATTCCGTCGTGCGGGATTTGCAATCCCGCACTATATTATTATAAGGATTTGTAATCCGATACTTATTCATACATATTATTTTATTACTTCAACCTCCAATATCCCTTTTCCTCCTGCATAATCTACCCCTGAACTATATTTATATTCTTCTGGCAAATATACAAATTCTTCTTTAACAGGGTTATTATTAATGTAATTTCTGTGGAAGATTATTTATCTTACGGATTTCTTATCGGTTTACCGCTTTCCCAAAGCAAGAAATCCTTATAAAAACATAGTGCGGGATTGCAAATCCCGCACGACGAAATTTCTTTATCTATTTTTGAGTATTAACCACAATAGTAGAATTGTTTTACAAGTGAATGGATTATTTCTGGATTTTTTTCCATCTCATTACGAAGATTTTTATCATCAAATCTTCTTAAATCTTTTATAAGTCCATCAATTAATTCTTTGCTGAATACTCCATGAGCTTGATAAATATCTCTCATACTGTCTATGCTTTGTGCAGACTCCCAGCATGAGGTAGGAAGTGAATCTAAAGTTGTTGTCTTATCGGCATTTTCATCTTTATGAATATTGAAAGAAACATATGTCTGTTCTGCAAATTCCAGTGCATTTTCCATTTCAAATCCATATCTTGCTGCAACAACTAATCCTGCCATCAATAAATATACATTTGCAGATGCATCTGGACAACGAAATTCAACTGTCTGCTTTTCTTCAAATGTCTTTTTACTTACCTCTTCCAAAGGATTGGCCATAGAACACATATCTGTTTTTGCACTCCAACCCAGAGGAACTCTAACTAATGCTGAACGGTTTCTGTCTCCCCAGCATACTGTTGTAGGTGCTTCCTGATGAGGAACTAAACGAAGATATGATGTTGGATTGGCATTTCCAACTGCAGAAAGACTTGGTGCAAGCTTCATCATTCCTGCAATAACTTTCTTTGCAACATCACTTAAACCATTTTCTCCTACATACATGTTAACTCCATCTTTTACAACTCTTGTATGTACATGCATTCCACTACCAGCTTTACCTACTGTTATTTTTGGAGAAAAAGTTACATCTAAACCATATTGTATAGCCAAAGTACGGATTACCCACTTTCCTATCATCAGTTGATCTGCAGCATCACGCACTGGAACTGGCAAAAATTCTATTTCGTTCTGTTCGTAGATTTTTCCATCCATTGTGAAATTTCCTACTTCAGAATGTCCATATTTTATTTGTCCACCGCATTGTGCAATGCAATACATTGCCTCTTGACGAAACTGTTCATATTTTGAGAATGGAGTTGATTCGTGATAACCTTTCTGGTCTGTTGCCTTAAATAAAGGTTCTTCATCTCCAATAACGTAATACTCCAATTCTCCCATTGCCCAAAACTCCATTCCTCCTGTAACTTCTTCAAATGCCTTGCATGCCTTATAAAGAGAATGCTCTGGAGATGTTTCAAGAAAGTTTCCATCCTTGTCAAAATAAGAACAAAGGAAACATATTGTTGGCAAAGATGCAAACGGGTCAACAAAGGCTGTTGAAAAACGAGGTATTACATACAGGTCACTGCTTCCTGCTTCCATAAATGAAAACAAACTTGAACCATCTACTCTTTCTCCTGAAGTCAGCACCTGATCTAAATAAGCTTTATTTGAGATTACAAAATTTAAGGTCTTTAAACGACCATCTCCTGCAGCATATCGGAAATTTACCATTTGAATGTTGTTTTCCTCAATGTATCTGATAATATCTGCTTTTGTGAATTGTGCAGGCATTTTCTGTAAAAACTGCACAATAGGGTTTGGATTTAGTTCTATATGTTCTGACATAGTTCTTCTTTTTTTATTGTCCGGCAAAAGTACAAATTCTTTTTTTACATGGTTATTATGAATGTAATTAATTTCTATTGAAGAAAGTTTATCTTGCGGATTTTAAATTATTATAATAACATAGTGCAAAATTTGTAATCCAGCAGGTCAAAAAAAGGAATAAATCCTTATTTAAATTGAATAAAACAAAGAGTTGTTCTTCTAACTCTTTGTTTTATTCTCCTAAAACGAAGTTTTAATGTGCTTATGGTATTTACTAAAGTGGTGCTTCGGTATATACCATAGGGTAATTGAGGTATATACCGAAGAAGTGCTTGGGTATACACCACAGATATTTCTATAAAAAGGGGAGAATTCTTAAGGTGTTTTCTTTCTCTTTAATGTGACAATAAAGAATTTGGCTGTGGCTTCCTTACTTTTGCAAAGATACAAAATTTTTCTTGTTTTGCCTACTTATTTCCCTAATATTTTTCATCTCTTTTATGGATTTATTTTCCCATAACCCGTCATGCGGAATATTTTTGCATTGCAAAGCGACAAAGTCGATAACTTGCTTTGCATGCGGCAAGCCGATAAGCAATCCCGCACGACGCAATGATAATATAGTATAGAAGAAGATAATACTATTAGGTGTATTTTTATTGTTTACTCTGATGTAAAAAAAGAAAATAAAAATCAAAAAACTTGCATATTAAATTTTATGGTGTACCTTTGCAAAGTTTTTGAGTAAGATAAGTCTTATAAGATAACCTATTTTTTCTCTTTGGTAATTTATTTATTCTAGTTAATCAATTCGTTCTAAAAAAGATTTCTCCCTCATTTTATTATTTAATTTATTTTATATGAACATTTTTGTTTCAAACTTAAGTTACGCTATCAATGATGATGACTTAAGACAAGCGTTTGAAGAATACGGAGAAGTTTCTTCAGCTAAAGTTATTACTGACAAATTCACAGGTCGCTCAAGAGGATTTGGTTTTGTTGAAATGTCCGATGAACACGGACAAAAAGCAATTGAAGAACTTAACGGTGCTTCTTTTGATAAAAAAGTTATCAATGTTGCTGTAGCTCGTCCTCGTGAAGACAGAGCTGAAGGTAACCGTGGTGGCGGCGGTTTTGACAGAAACCAAAGAGGTAGAAATAATTATAATAGCAATCGTTATTAATATAACCTATTTCAGCAAAAAGACTTATCTTGATTTATTTCTTGATAAGTCTTTTTTTTTATGGATTTATTATTAATTTTGCAGGCATATTTTATTAAACAATTATACTATGAATAACGAAGAATTGGAAAACAAAGAATTTATTGAAGAAGAAGTAACTAATTTTGGGGAAGAAGAATCTTCATTGGAAGAAGAAGAATCTTTACATCAAGAAGAACCTGAAGAAAATATTCAAGAACAAACTCAATCAATAAAGAAAAAGCATTCTCCTTGCCTTATTGCAACTGGAATTATGGCAACACTTTCTTTTATTGGAGTGCTTTTTATTTTATATCTAACATTCTTCGGAAATGGTAATTTTAAAATGAATTCAAACTCTTCAAAGGCTTCTGCTATTGTTCAAACAGGAGATTTGAAAATAGCATATATAAACACAGATTCAGTTTTAGCACATTATGAATATGCTAAAGATTTGGAAAAAGGATTAAAGGTTTTACAAACATCTTTAGAAACAAATTATCAAGCACAAGGCAAAAAACTTCAAGCAGATTACGAAAACTACTTAAAAACAGGAGACAAACTAACTTTGACTGAGCAAAAGAAAAGGGAAGAAGAGTTGGGACGTCGTCAACAAGAGTTTCCAATGCTTCAACAAAAAATGATGACACAATTGCAAGAGCGTCAAATTGAAGACAACAAAAAACTTCTAAATGCAGTATATGCTTTCATTAAAGACTATAATGCAAAGAATCAAAAATACAATGTAATTTTTAGTCGTTCCTATGTTTCCAGCCCTATTCTTTATGGAGATGAAGGATTTGATATTACAAACGAAATAAT
>DHDW01000029.1:85364-86735 GCA_002399565.1 Bacteroidales bacterium UBA4866
TAAATAATTTTATATCAAACCATTCTCTGCAAAAGAGAAATAATCTCCTTCTTTACCAAAGATAACATGGTCTATAATTTGGACTGAAAGAATTTTTCCTGCACTATTTATTCTTTCTGTTAAAGCTTTGTCGCTATGACTTGGCGTTATGTTGCCTGAAGGATGATTATGTGCAAGAATAACTTTTGGAGAATTGTTTTCTAATGCTGACTTAAAAACTTTCTTTAAATCCACACTCGATTCGCTCCATCCTCCTTCACTAATACAAACTTTCTTTATTAGTCTTTGTGAATTACTAAGAAGTATTAACCAAAAACTTTCATATTCCAAATCAGCCAAATCGGAGAATAAAACCTCATAAGCTTGTTGTGGAGAAGAAACTATTGGTCTGTCTTCTTGATTTGACTTTCTCCTATTTCCTAATTCTAAAGATGCAACAATATTAATTGCCTTTGCCTCTCCTATTCCCTTAAATCGATTCATCAAATCGTTATATGTTAATGATGAGAGCTCATTAATATTATTATTAACGCTATTCAATATTCTTTGAGCTAATTGAACGGCACTTTCATTTCTTGAACCAGAACCTATAATAATTGCCAATAATTCTGCATTAGTAAGTTTCTTTTTCCCTATCTGCATTAATTTTTCTCTTGGGCGGTCTTCTTCTGCCCAATTCTTAATACTGTTATAGATTGTTGAGTCATCCATAGATTAAAATAATTTCAGCAAAGATATAAAAATAAATTCTTTCACTTGAGTTTCCATTATTTTAAAATGAAAAATAGAAAAAAATTCGTATTGTCTTGGGAATTAAATAAAAGATTGTATCTTTGCAAGCTCTAAATATAGACTATACGCTTCAAATTATCCAATAGTTAATATATTTAGAAAAATGATTTTCATCGTTTTATCTTATTCTGATTGCCCGTTGGAATTAAAATAAAACCTTGTAGTTAATTAATATTTATTCCTTGAAAAAGGAGTAATTTTTGATGTTTTATAAACATAAAAAGAAAAAATGAATACGTTAAGTTACAAAACCTTATCTGCTAAAAAGGAAACTGTTCAAAAAGAATGGATAATTATTGATGCAGAAAATCAAATTTTGGGACGTTTAGCTACAAGAGTGGCAAATGTGTTAAGAGGCAAACATAAGCCATCTTATACTCCTCACGTTGATTGTGGAGATAATATTATTATTATTAATGCGGAAAAAGTACGCTTTACTGGAAAGAAATTGTCTGATAAAGTTTATGTTCGCCATACAGGTTATCCTGGAGGACAAAGATTTACTACTCCTAAACAAGTTTTAGCTACTTTCCCTGAACGTGTTATTGAACATGCAGTAAAAGGAATGCTTCCAAAAAA
>DHDW01000029.1:86814-93809 GCA_002399565.1 Bacteroidales bacterium UBA4866
GTAAAAGGAATGCTTCCAAAAAATAAATTAGGAGATGCTCTTTACAGAAATCTTCATGTTTATGCAGGAGTAAACCATCCACATGAAGCTCAACAACCAAAAATAGTTAATTTAAATTCAATCAGATAATTTCATGGAAGTAATAAACAAAATAGGCAGAAGAAAATGTGCAGTTGCCCGTATCTATATGACACTTGGCAATGGTAATATTACTATAAATGGTAAAGATTATAAGGAATATTTCCCTACTCCTACTCTACAATACATTTGCCGTCAGGCTTTTGACACTGTAGGAGCTGAAGGTAAATATGACGTTAAGGCTAATTTAGATGGAGGTGGTATTACAGGACAAGCAGAAGCATTAAGAATGGCTATTGCAAGAGCTTTATGTGAAATAAATCTTGAAGATCGTCCAGCACTTAAATCAATTGGTCTTCTTCGTAGAGACCCTCGTATGGTTGAAAGAAAGAAACCAGGACAAAAGAAAGCACGTAAACGTTTCCAATTCAGCAAACGTTAACAGATTGGATAGCTGTTTAGTATCCAAATTGATAAGATTTGGCTTTTTCCACCAACTACTTATCAATTGAATTAATTAAAGGAATGTAAACAATCAAAAACAAGAAAGATGTTAGATTTTAATCAAATGTTAGAATCAAGTGTTCACTTTGGACACATGAGAAGAAAATGGAATCCTAAAATGGCTCCTTATATCTTTATGGAGAAGAATGGAATCCACATTATTGATTTGCACAAGACTGCAGAAAAAGCTGAAGAAGCTGCAAATGCAATTAAGCAAATAGCAAAATCAGGCAAGAAGATTCTTTTCGTTGCCACAAAAAAACAAGCAAAAGAAGTAGTTGCAGAGTTAGTAACCAAGGTTAATATGCCTTTTGTTACTGAGCGTTGGCCAGGAGGAATGTTAACAAACTTCGTTACCATTCGTAAGGCAGTAAAGAAAATGAATAATTTGGATAGACTTATCAACGATAAAGACACAACCAAAATTAACAAACGCGAACGCTTACAAATCTCTCGTGAGAAAGCTAAATTGGAAAAGAACCTTGGTTCAATTGCCGATCTGACTCGTCTTCCTTCAGCAATTTTCGTTATTGACATCAATAAAGAACATATTGCAGTTGCAGAAGCACGCCGACTTAATATCCCTACTTTTGCACTTGTTGATACAAACACTAATCCAGAGCTTATTGATTTCCCAATTCCTGCAAATGATGATGCATCAAAATCAATTGAACTAATTGTAAAATACATGTGTGACGCAATTGTTGAAGGATTGAACGAAAGAAAAATGGATAAAGATGCTCGCGAAGCTGCTGAAGAAGCAGAAGAACTTAACGAAAGAGCATTAGCAACTGAACTTTTGGATGAAGATGATGACTCTGAACTTTCAAAAGATGGAGTAAAGATTAAGAAAGTAAAAGCTCTTACAGAAGAAGAGGAAAATGCTGAAAAGAAACCTCGTCCTCGTAAACCTGTTGCAACTAAGAAACCAGCTCCAAAGAAATAATTTATATTAAAAGAACAATTAAGAAAGGAAAAAATATATGGCAAATATAACTGCTGCTGCCGTTAATGAACTACGTCAAAAGACCGGTGTAGGTATGATGGATTGCAAAAAAGCCTTAGTTGAGTGCGAAGGCGATATGGAAAAAGCAATCGATTATCTTAGAGAAAAGGGACAAAAGATAGCTTCAAAGCGTGCAGATAGAGATGCAAGCGAAGGATGTGTTTTGTCAGCAACTAACCAAGACAAGACTTTTGGTGCAGTAATTATGATTAACTGCGAAACAGACTTTGTTGCAAAGAACGAAGATTTTGTTAAATTCACCCACAATATTTTAGAAACTGCTATCAACGCAAAGGCTAAAAACGCTGGAGAAGTTAACCAATTAGTTATTGATGGCTCAACTGTTGAGAACCTAATTGTTGATCAAATTGCTAAGATTGGAGAAAAGATTGAGATATCTCATTACGAAGTATTGGAAGCTCCAGTGGTTTATGCTTACATCCATCCAGGCAATCGTTTGGCGTCTTTACTCTCTATGAACAAGACTGGATTCGACGAAAAGGGACACGATGTTGCTATGCAAATTGCGGCTATGGCTCCACTTGCTTTGAATAAAGATGCAGTTTCTGCGGACATTATTGAAAAAGAGTTGGAAGTTTATCGTGTACAAATCAGAGAAGAAGGTAAACCAGAGAACATGGTTGAGAAGATTGCTGAAGGTAAACTAAACAAATTCTTTAAAGAAAACACTCTATTAAGTCAAGATTTTATTAAAGATTCTAAGAAAACTGTTCTTCAATATCTTCAAGAAGGAGATAAAGATTTGACGGTAACTGCCTTCTATCGCTTTATGTTAGGAGCATAAATCTTTTGATAATATGATAAAAACAAGGGTTCTGAACATTGAGTTTTAGAGCCCTTTTTTAATAATTAGTTCCACAAATTGGGAAATTTAAAGACGAAAAACCTATGCAACAAGTTAGAGCAAAGAAACATTTAGGACAGCATTTTCTTAAAGATGAGAGGATTGCTAAGGAGATTGCCGATAGCCTTTCGGGAGAATATCCTTGTGTTTTGGAGATTGGTCCTGGCATGGGCGTGTTGACTAAGTACTTGATTGTGGATCCAAAAGTAAAGGAATTTAAGGTGGTGGAGATTGATAAAGAGAGCGTTGACTTCCTTAATTCCAACTTTCCAAGCCTTTGTGATAACATTTTTTCAGAGGATTTTCTGAGAATGAACCTCGAAAATTTATATCCTTGCCCCTTCTCTATTATTGGAAATTTCCCCTATAATATTTCAAATCAAATACTCTTTAAACTCTTTGAGAACCGCGATAAGGTGTTAGAACTTGTGGGAATGTTCCAAAAAGAGGTAGCTGAAAGGGTGTGTTCGAAAAGCGGAAATAAGGTTTATGGTATTCTAAGCGTCTTGCTTACAGCTTATTTTGACATTGAATACCTCTTTACAGTTGATGAAAACGTATTTATTCCACCTCCAAAAGTTAAGTCTGCTGTGATTAGACTTAGGAGAAACAAAGTGGAAAAGCTTGACTGCGACGAGAAACTTTTCGTGAGAGTTGTCAAGACTGCCTTCAATCAAAGACGCAAAATGCTTCGTCAAGCTCTTAAACCTCTGGGAGTTAGTTTGGAGAATATCGACCCTGAACTTATGACTAAACGTGCTGAACAACTTTCGGTTGAGCAATTTATTGGTATTACAAACAGCATTAAACAAACAATTTAGATAATGATTAGTTTTATTTTTTCGGCACTTTTGATTGGAGTTGCCCTTTCAATGGACTCATTAGCAGTGTCTATTACCTGTGGTTTACAGAAGTCTATGACCAAAAAACGTGCCTTTATTTTGGCTTTGAGCTTTGCCATTTTTCAAGGTTTTTTTCCATTGATTGGAGCTCTTGTTGGCGATTTGGCTAAGGAATACATAAGAGATATTGATCACTGGATTGCCTTTGGACTGTTGGCAATCATTGGTATTAAGATGTTTATGGAGGGCATACGCTATAATATGAAAGAGTGTTTGTATGATTTCACCAAGCTTTCCATCCTAATAACCCTCTCTGTTGCAACAAGTATCGATGCATTTATTGTGGGAATTGGCTTTGGTTTACAATATTCTATACAACAGCAGCTTATTATTGTGGCACTAATTACCCTTTCAACCTTCATTTTTTCACTTCTTGGTGCCTTTATGGGTATGAAAGCCTATTTCTTTAAACCCAAAATTGCTTTGAAACTTGGAGGTATTATCCTCTTTTCTATTGGATTAAAGATATTTCTTGAACATATAATGGCTTAAGTTTATTTTTAAAAAAAATGCTCTTTGGTATTATAAATAGTTGTATTTTTGCCCTATTAGATAATGTATTTTTTCTGTTTTTTCTTTGATTTTAACCTATGAAAATTAGACTTACTAAGGAGTTTAACTTCGAAATGTCGCATGTTTTGCATGCTTATGACGGATTGTGCAGCAACATTCACGGTCATAGTTACAGGCTGTTTGTTAGTGTTTTAGGCGAGCCTCTGAACCAAAAGGATAACCCAAAAGACGGAATGGTTATGGATTTTGGCATACTTAAAGAGATTGTTTATAAGGAAATTGTGCAGAGATTAGATCATGCACTGCTCGTTCCTGAAAGTTCAATTATGCTTTCTCACCTCAAAAACTGCGATACTAAGTTGGTTATCACCAATTATCAACCCACTTGTGAGAACCTTCTTATTGATTTTGCAAAGCGACTTAAGGCAAATTTGCCCGAAAATGTTAGCTTAGCCCGCCTTTGTTTGTATGAAACAGCATCCTCCTATGCAGAATGGCTTGCGGAGGACAACGAATTATAAGCCTTTAATTTTTAACTTTATAGCAGCATATTATGGATAATAGCAAGTTTCAATTTCCAACAATTGCCAAGTGGATTTTCTCAATTTTGGTGATAATTTTGGTCGTTTACGGCATCTGGTATTTTCGTTTCCTTGTTATCTGCTTTGCAATTGCAGTGGTTCTGTCGTTTATGGGCAGACCTTTAATGAAGGTTTTGGAAAGGATAAGCTATAAAAAACTCCGCATCGGGAATATTCTTGCCTCAACAATCACCCTCATTACCCTGATTTCCATCATCGCAACCGCCCTTTATGTGCTCGTTCCCCTTATCATTTCTCAAGCAATGAGCTTTGCAAATTTGGATATTTACCAGATTGCCGACTACTATGCCGAACCAATTGGGAAAATTGAGCTATTCTTACATGAGTATCAACTTATGCCAGATAACACTAATTTAGAGACTCTTATATCAAATAAGATACTCGATATGTTCAAACTTTTCCAGCTAACTGACATTGCAAACATCGTTTTGAGCCTAAGTGGAAGCATCATTATGGGTGCATTTATAACGCTTTTCTTCGCATTTTTCCTTATTAAAGACTCACATTTACTCTACAATACCATCGTTGGAATTACGCCTGACAAGTATATTGACGAAGTTGACAGAATAATTTCTAACTCCAGAAACCTCATTTCAAGGTACTTTATTGGGATATTTATCGAAATAATTATAATGATAACCCTCCTTTCCATTGGGTTTTATTTAGTGGGATTTTCCAACTTTATCCTTATTGCATCCATTTGTGGGGTAATGGTTATTCTGCCTTATATTGGGGTAATTATTGGAGGAGCTATGGGTTTAATCATCACAATAACAAGCTTTTTAAGCACTGATGCCAGCCTAAGTATTGCTCCAATAGTGCTAAAGTTCGCAATTGTCTTCGCAATTGTAAAACTTATCGATGATTTTGTGCTGCAACCCCTTATCTATTCCAAGAGTGTTAAGGCACATCCGCTTGAAATTTTCGTAGTAATCCTTATGGCAGGCGAGATTGGTGGGGTTATAGGTATGATTTTAGCAATCCCAACCTATACCTTTTTAAGGATAATTGCCAAAGAATTTTTCTCAAATTGGAAGTTCGTTCAGCAAATTACAAAGGATATTTAGCCCTAAAATCCTCAAACAAAAAGACATAAAAATAGGGTAAAGCAAAAACTTTACCCTACTTTTTTTAATTCAATTGCCTTAGGTTTCTACCTCCTAAACCAAGAATTTTTGGTGGTTTTGCCTAATTTTTCTATTACTAAATTATCCTCAAAGACAACAAATACTGCAGATTCATTATCTTCATCGTTTAAATAAAGATGAGTATTACCGCTCATTTCTTCCCCATAAAAAACAGAACGTGCAAAATATAAGGTAGATTTTTTAGCTTGGAAGTCTGATAAAAATTCTGCTCTATCGTAGTATTCTTGATTAAAAGTACCACTGTCTGCAATTATCTTCCCTAAATAAGCTATATTTAAAAGACTGATAGTTGAAAGACTTTGCTCCATTGTTTCGAAAAGAGAAATAAACTTATTAGTATTGGAAGCATTCTTTCCGTAAGATGTTATTGGTGATTCAGATTCAGCATAAGCTGCCCCTTTAATAGTATTGTCGATAGAATAAACAGCATAAACCTTCAGAGAATCAGCACTTATATAATTATAAACAACACCTAATTCAGCACTATCTGAAACTTTTGTCCAACCTTTTGCATCCAAAAGAGGAAGCACCTGAGCCTCAGGTTTACCGAAAAATCCATAAACTTCCTTAACAACATCAGTTGAAGGAGTTGGATTTGTTGTTGGGTCGTCTTCCTTTGGGTCGCAAGCAAGGAAGCTAATTGATAAAATTGCAGCTGCAAAAATAGCAGCAAAGAAACGTTTTGTGTTCATTTTTCTTTGGGTTTTGATTAATATTGTTTTGAATTTTGGGTTAATTATTATAATGTTTTAACCTTCTAAACCAATGATTTTGGGTGGTTCTGCTCTTCTCTTCCATAATTGAATTATCCTCAAATACAACATATACTTCAGAATCATTATCTTCATAATCTAAAAAAACTTCAACTTCACCTTTCATTTCTTCTCCATTAAAATGAGAACTAGCTGTATTTAAGGTTGTCTTTTTAGCTTGAAGATCTGCTAAAAATACTGCTCTATCGTTGTAATCTTGCATAAATACGAAGTCATCAGCATATATACTACCTTGATAAGTTGCATTTGAAATATCAACAATTGATAGTCTTTGCTCCCAATTCTCAAAATATGAAAGGAACTTGTTTGTATTGGAAGCGAGCTTACTATGGAAACCTGAAGAGCTTTCCATTTCTCCATATCCAGAGCCTTTTATGATATTATTAATGGAATAAACAGCATACATCTTAAGAGAATCAGGAGTATAATAATAATAAACAACAGCAAATTCGTTGATTAAAGAATCTTTTATCCAGCCTTTTGCATCCAAAATAGGAAGCACTTCTTCTGCAGGTTTACCATAAAAACCATACACTTCATTGAAAATATCAGTTGAAGTTGGTGGATTTGTTGTTGGATCATCTTCCTTTGGGTCGCAAGCAAG
>DHDW01000029.1:93912-99195 GCA_002399565.1 Bacteroidales bacterium UBA4866
GCAAGCAAGGAAGCTAATTGATAAAATTGCAGCTGCAAAAATAGCAGCAAAGAAACGTTTTGTGTTCATTTTTCTTTGGGTTTTGATTATTTTTGTTATTCGTTTTTGTCTTTTCTTCTCTTGAAAATTAGGGGAAAAATATGGTTTATGGCATATATTCCCCTAATCTTTGTTGCTAAGAACTAATGCTTAATGCATTCTTTTTCAAGGATTATGGATTCTCTACTGTTCCATTTTCTTCCTTGTAGACGTTGTTAGCTGTCTTGCTTAGCACCTTTGGGGTGTCGTAAACGGATTTCTTAAGTTCCTTTCCCATTGTGAATCTGACTGTTGGATTCTTAATCGTATCAGCTGTTACCTCTTCCAAAGTATCAACTGCAGTGGCATTAAGATAGATTCTAAATCTGCCAAATTGACCAAGATTAACATTTCTTCCACTTCTGAAGTACTTGCTAAACAATTGTGTAAGGGTGTCAATTGCATTCATTGCGTCTCCTCTTGAAAGACTTGTAAGGTCAGTCATGTCCTTATAAATCTCGTCAAGTTCAACGGTTTGCCCTCGAACAATGTCAGCATAGAACTTCTCTCCTGGGTTGGAACCCACAGAAACCTTACGCTTGACTTTCTTGTATTCAATCATAAGATTTGAAGTTTTTAGTTAAACAATAAAATGAATTATCCAAAAGCGTACTGATTTTCACTTCTTAAGAGCGACTTTCCTTGCTTTTTCCCTTGCCTTTTTCCCTTTTTTGCCTTCACCTTTTAGAATGTTTTGGTGCTCTTTTTCTGGTTTTTACCTATGAGTAAGTCGTGATTTGCTTATGAGTAAGTTTCGGGTTACCTATAGGTAAGTTCCGAGTTACTTATGAGTAAGTTTTGAGTTATCTCTGAGTTAGTGCCAAAAAAGGATAGCAATTGTGGGAGTTTGGGTAGGGTTTTGAGCTTGGTTTTTGCCATAAAAAGACAAAATTAGTATGCTTTACGTGGGCAAATATACAAATTATTTTAACAAGTAGATAATATTTTGAAATATTTTTTTCTTGGGCAATTTGATTTTTATAGACGAATTTTTAGGGATTTTTCCTTAGAAAATTAAATTCTTAAACGGGGTTATTTACCTAATTTTGACTCGATAAAGGTCTCTTCAGCCATATAGGACGAACGAACAAGGGCTCCACTTTCCACTTGATCAAAGCCCATTTTCAGACCAATTTCCTTGTATTTTGCAAAGAGTTCAGGGGTGATATATTCTTGAACGTCAAGGTTTTCTTTGGTTGGTTGTAGGTATTGTCCAATGGTTAGGAGGTTGCATTTCACCTCTCTAAGGTCGCTCATTAGTTCAATTACCTCATCTTCCCTTTCGCCAAGTCCAACCATTATGCCGGATTTGGTAATCAAACCTGCCTTAAATGCCTTATCAAGAACCTCTAATGAAGTCGAATATTTGGCACGGGAGCGTATCTGCGATGAGAGTCTTTTGACGGTTTCCATGTTATGACCGAAGATATCTGGCTTGGCATCGAATACTATTTTAAGCCACTGATCCTGAGCATCGAAGTCGGGAGTCAGCACCTCGATAATGGTATTGGGGTTTTCTTTTCTTACTTCAAGTATGGTTTTTGCCCAGTGCTCAGCTCCTTTGTCTTCAAGTTCGTCCCTGTCCACAGAGGTTATAACGCAGTGTTTGAGGTTCATAAGCTTTATGGAATGGGCAATTTTCTTAGGTTCGTCTTCGTCCAATGGTAGGGGTTTTCCTGTTTGGGTTGCACAGAACTTACATGAACGGGTGCAGATATCGCCTGCAATCATAAAGGTTGCAGTGCCTTTTGTCCAGCATTCTCCGATGTTTGGGCACTTTCCACTTGAACAAATGGTGTGCAATTGGTTTAACTCAACTATCTTTTTTACCTTCGTATAGTTCTCTCCTTGAGGGAGTTTAATCTTCAACCATGAGGGTTTACGGTCTGTTTTCTGGTTCATCTGTGATAATTTTTGCCTCAAGAAGTTTCTTGTATGTTTTCTCAGAGGCAAGCTGTTCGGCAGCTTTTATGGAGAAGTCGATTGCCGTTTCTTGAGGTTCTTCGTTTATAAATACCTGAACTTTATACTGTTTTCTCGCACTACTTTCGGTAATATCGACTGCTTGATAGGACACTTTTTGCTTGGTTTTCTGCCCCCAATCAATGAGTTTACTCTTGAAATTCCAGTCCGATTTCTCCAAAGAATCGATGTCTAAATAGAGAGAAAAGATACTTTTTGTTATGACTTTATAGGCCGATTTGTAGCCTTTGTCTAAGTAAATTGCCCCAACAATTGCTTCAAAAGCATCGCCATCCATTGACAAAAACTGTCCAGTATCTCGGCTATATTGGATGTGTTTCGATAGTCCAATCTTATGTGCGAGCTTGTTTAATGAGGCACGGCTAACGATTTTTGAACGCATTTCCGTCAAAAAACCTTCCCCTTGGTAGGGGTATTTTCTGAACAAATAGTCGGCAACAATGGCACTAAGTACCGCATCACCAAGAAATTCCAAGCGTTCGTTATTCATTTTAAATCCTTTTTTCCCCTTAAGGAAGAAGGATTTGTGGACAAGAGCCAGCTTATAAATAGAAATATTCTTAGGCTTACACCTAAGAATATTCTTCAGAAATAGTTTTAGCTCCTTATCTCGGTTATCAATATTGGTTGACTTTCTAAATAGGGGAAACATCTATTTTACTTAATATACTTCTTTAAAGCAATACTTGCATTATGACCTCCGAACCCGAAAGTGTTAGTTAAAGCAACATTTACGTCTCTTTCTTGAGCTTTGTTGAATGTGAAATTCAAGTCAGCAATCTCAGGATCGTCAGTAAAATGGTTAATTGTTGGAGGTACAATTCCATTAACAATGGTTAGCACTGTTGCAATAAATTCAGCAGCACCGGCAGCTCCAAGAAGGTGTCCGGTCATACTCTTTGTAGAGTTTATGTTGATTGTTTTTGCATGTTCTCCAAACAAAGCTTCTATTGCTTTAGGCTCAGAAATGTCACCAACAGGGGTTGATGTTCCGTGAGTATTGATGTGATCTACTGAATTTAGCTCCAAATTGCCTTCTTCCAAAGCGAGTTTCATTGCCATCATGGCTCCTCTTCCTTCTGGATGAGAGGCGGTCATGTGGTATGCATCAGCAGTTAGACCTGAGCCCATCACCTCCGCATAAATCTTAGCTCCTCTTGCAAGTGCATGTTCAAGCTCTTCAAGTATAATAGCTCCAGCACCTTCTCCCAAAACAAAACCATCTCTATCCTTATCAAAAGGACGAGAAGCTGTTTGTGGATCGTCATTTCTTGTAGAAAGAGCGGTCATTGAACTAAATCCACCTAAACTTGATTCAACAATTGAAGCCTCACTTCCTCCACAAACCATCATATCTGCCTTCCCTACTTTAATATATAAAGCAGCGTCAGCAATGGCATTTGCAGAAGAGGCACAAGCCGAAACAGTTGCAAAATTTGGACCTCTTAAGTCATATTTCATTGAAATATGGCCAGCACAAATATCTGCAATCATCTTTGGTATAAAGAAAGGAGAGAAACGGAAAGAACCATCTCCTCTGAAAAAATCCTTCACTTCTTGTTGAAAAGAGTGAATTCCTCCAATACCTGATGCCCAAATAACACCAATTCTATCCTTATCTAAAGTATCAAAGTTTGCACCGCAATCCTTAACTGCCTCATCAGAAGCAATTATACCATACTGTGAAAACGGATCATACTTTCTTATTTCTTTTCTATCAAAGTAGGCACTGCCATCAAAATTTTTCAGTTCACAGGCAAATTGTGTCTTTGCCTTTGATGCATCAAAATAAGTTATGGGAGCAGCACCACTTACCCCTTTAACCAAACTATCCCAAAATTCTGGAACAGAAAGACCGATGGGAGTAAGTGCACCCAATCCCGTTACGACAACTCGTCTCATTTGCATATGAAATGAATTTATTTTGTTGAGTTCTCAATGTGTGCTATTGCATCACCTACTGTTGTAATCTTTTCTGCTTGATCATCTGGAATAGAGATACCAAATTCTTTTTCTATTTCCATAATCAATTCAATTGTGTCTAAAGAATCTGCTCCTAAATCACCAGTAAAACTAGCTTCTGGAGTAACTTGACTTTCTTCAACACCTAGCTTATCTACAACGATAGCTACAACTTTTGCTGCAATTTCAGACATAATTTTTCGATTTTAAATTAATTTAGACTGCAAAGAAACAAATTTTTCTCAACCCCCCAAAGAAAAAAAGCATTAAAAAGCCCCTGAGGCAGCTTATATATTTGATTATTAACATATAATACAAGGTTCATTTTATCTCAAAAAGAGAAATAAAATTGAGAAAAAGAGAGTCAATTGGAATAAAATACTATTTTTGTATCCTATAAAACCCCCTCTTTTTACAAAAAATGATGAAAAAAATAGCCATTTTTGCCTCCGGTAGCGGAACAAACTTTCAAAGAATTGCAGAATACTTTAAAGACAACGCAGATATTAAGATAAATCTACTTATTGTTAACAAAAAAGACGCATATGCCATAGAAAGAGCAAAAAAACTTGGCATTGAATACATATATTATAGTAGAGAAGATTTTTATAGTAGCGAAAAGGTTTTAAATACACTAAAAGAAAGAGAAATAGATTTTATTGTACTCGCAGGCTTTTTGTGGCTTATGCCAGAAAATATACTTAAGCAATATCCCAACAAAATAATAAACATACATCCTGCTCTTCTCCCAAAATTTGGAGGCAAAGGCATGTATGGTCATAATGTTCACCAAGCAGTTGTTGAAAATAAAGAAAAAGAAACAGGAATAACCATTCATTATGTTAATCAGCACTACGATGAGGGAGAAATTATCTTTCAAGCAAAATGCGAAGTCCTTCCTGAAGACGATGCAGATATGGTTGCAAGTAAAATTCACTTATTGGAACAAGAACATTTCCCAAAAATAATTGAATTAGTATTAAAAGGAGAATAAACAAATAGTTTTCCCAAAAAAAACATCAATCATAATCAAAAATATGTCCCTTATAATTGGAAATATGTCCCTTATATTTCCGAATATGTCCCTTATATTTTTATTTATATAGGACATATTTTTGATTATGATTGATGTTTTTTCGAGGGTTGATTTCTCTAAGGATTTTAAACCCTTTAAAGTCCTTAAAATCTTTAATCCTTATTTCAGTTTACTGAATCTTCGTTTTATTTTACTGAAACGAAGTTTTAATTTTTTCTTTCTTC
>DHDW01000029.1:99314-102956 GCA_002399565.1 Bacteroidales bacterium UBA4866
TCTTCGTTTTAATTTACTGAAACAAGGTTTTATTTAGTGAGCAAAAAGAAAAGGAGTTCTTCAATTTTTTGAAGAACTCCTTTGTTGAAAAGTAATTTCTTACGTAATCTAAATCCAAATTAGAATCTTACTCCAAAGCTTAGTTGAGCTAAATGGTTTTCATGGTCAAGATTAATTACATTATAATCATATTCTGTAAATTTGCTTTTCCCTATTGTGTAGGCATAAGCAAAATCCATAAAGAAGTTTTTGTTTTTATATCCAATGCCAGCAGTTATTGATTGTGCTCCTGCATCATTTATGTCTTTATCGTAAGGATTGTCCATAACGCAATATCCTGCTCTAAGGGCAATTGTTCCAAATTTCAACTCTCCTCCAATTCTAACAGTATTGGTTGGGAGATAGTAGGTCTTTATAATATTATTGATTTCATTTTCTGCTTTTATATCTCCCTTTAAACGATATTTCATATCGGAGTAATCAGCAAATTCATAATCGGCAGATATTGTTCCTCCCATTTTAGATTTATTATCTCCCAAAACAAAAGCTAATGAACCTAAGAAACGGAATGGGCTTTGTAAATCATAAGTAATAGGGTCCCAATCTGCACCACTTCTTTTAGTATATATCACTTCAGAGAAAAGATTATCTTCAATTACATAATAAGTTGGAGTGTGAATTGCTGCTCCAATTCTTACCCAATTTACTGGTCTGAATATTGCACCAATTTTTAAATTAACTCCAGTTGCTACAATATCTTTTTCTTCATTATAAGTGTAGCTAACTCCAGGTGCATAAGCCAATTCTTCCATAAATGAACCATTACTATGGTAGTTTGCCATTGGAATTCCTATGGTTGCTCCAAGATAGAGAAGATTTCTAACATTTGCTGATAGAGAAAAAACCATTTCATTTAATGAACCTGATTCGGTAAAGGAACGAATTTGGTTTTTCTTTCCTAAGGATTGAAAAACTGATGTATATCTATTTATTGAAGTGTCGTAATCTACAACATAGGATTCATAGAAATCATACATATAAGCATCACTCATTTCTTCAGCAATAATATTAGAAATAAAAGAATCATCTAATCCATCTCTTTGGAAGATTGTTCTGTTTCCGTAAGATTTTAATCTATTTAGTCCAAATGTAAATTGAAATCCCTTAATATCTCCTTTACTTGGTTTAAAAAAGAATAATGCTCCAATATGTCCAAAATTGAAGTTGGCTCTATTGTCTGATGTCATGAAACCATTTGCATTAGCATCAGTAAAACTCCAGTTTAATCCTGATGATAAAGAGAATTCACTCGATGTGTAAATTCCAAGTCCTGCAGGGTTATAGCTTGCTGCAGTCAAATCTCCACCCAATGCTCCAATTGCTCCTGCTCTTGAAATATAGTTTGATGTCCCATTTAATCCATATTGAGATAATCTCAATGCATCTGTCATTGTTTGTGCAAACATACTTCCTGCTATGAAAATGCTTGCTGCGAATAAAAGTATCTTTTTCATTGTTATAGAGTTTTTTCTTTTTTATAATTTATATAATGTATCCTTTTAGTATTTTATCTTCTTGAACCTCCTGAACGAGAACCTCCTGATGAGCTACTGCCACTGCTTCTTGAACTACCACTTGAAGAAGAAGAACTACTACTTCGTGTAGGTGAAGAGTTATAGCTACGTGTTGGAGTGCTATTAGTTGATCTGTTATAATTATTAGATCTATTAGTATTTATTGTTCTATTATTTTGAATGGTACTATTATTATTTGAGTTATTAATTGTTCTTCTGTTTTGTTGAATATCATTTGAACGTCTAGTATTTGTTCTAAATTCATTATTTGTTCTTGGTTGACGAGATGAAGGTGGAGTGTAGGTTCTTGTTGTCCTATTTGTATTTTCGGTATTTATTCTTCTATTATTAGAATTGTCGGTACGACTATTGTTAAATCGAGCATTGGAGTTTTGATTATTTTGTCTCTCATTATTTATTGTTCTATTGTTTTGAGGAGTTGCATCTCTTCTTTCCAATCTTTCTGGCTTATTAAATCTTCCTTGTGTTCTATTATTTGGATCTTTCTTTTGCCCTAAGTCAATATTATTTCCAATAGTTCTATTACCTATTCTTTCCAAAGGTTTAGTTCTGTTGTTATTTAATGATGAACTTGAACTTCTTGATAAACCATCTCTGTTAATTCCTCTATTTAAAGAATTATTTGTTCTATTTCTTTCATTAAATGTTTGACCGAAAGTTCTCTTACTTCCATTATCTGCCAAATGACCAGTTCTCGAGTTTGAAATTCCATATCTATTATTAGGGTCAAAAGAACTTCTTGGACGATTGAAATTAGAATTATGATCTCTTTGATTGTAGTAACAAACATTTCCATAAGGATAGTAGCCCCAACCATAGTAATAAGGATTATAATAGTTGTTGTATCCCCAACCCCAATAACTATATCCCCAATAAGGATTATGATGATAATATGAAGGATACCACCAACTATACCCTAAGTATATGCTTGTTCCCCAATAATAAGGATTGTAAGTATACCAATAAAGATTAGTGTAGTAGTCATCATAATAATCTGACCAAACATAAGGACGATGGAACCTGCGAATACGAGCTGAGTAAGCATAATCGTAATAATCATCTTCATTATAGTAAATATAATCACCATCTTGATTGTCGCTCTTATAATTGATAGAGTCTTGTTCATAGTAATTACTATCTTGAATCTGATTATTTTCAGGAGCATTACCCCTTCTTAATCTTTCATTATATGCTCTTGAATTTTTAGCATATTGATTTTGTTTTTCGTTATTGTAATTAGATTGTCTTTTTTCTACCTCTTGGTATTGTTCTGCGTCTGAAGGATTATAGTAAACATCATCATAGCTTGCTAAACCCGATTGAACGGAACAACCACTCAAAGTCAAAAGAGCTGTTGTTACTATTGCAACCAATCCAAATTTTAGTGTTTTCATATCTATATTTTTTTCTGATTTAATCTTTATATAAACTTACCATCAAAAATATAGCAAAACTTATGCCAAAGCATCCTTAACAAATGATAAAAAGGTTTATTAGGCAAGTAAATATATAATTTTGCTATTAATTTGTATCTTTGCAAACTTAAACATAAAATCAATATAAACAACAAATAATAATGGCAAAAGATTTTGTAACACGCCAAGAAAACTATTCTGAATGGTATAATGAATTGGTTGTAAGAGCCGATTTAGCAGAAAACTCTGCAGTTAGAGGATGTATGGTTATTAAGCCTTATGGTTATGCAATATGGGAAAAGATGCAGGCAGCACTTGATAAAATGTTTAAAGAAACAGGACATCAAAATGCTTACTTCCCTCTTTTTATTCCCAAATTATATTTTGAAAAAGAAGCAGAACATGTTGAAGGTTTTGCAAAGGAATGTGCCGTTGTAACTCATCATCGTCTTAGAGCTAAAAGTGATGGAAAAGGATTAGAGCCAGACCCTACTGCAAAGCTTGAAGAAGAATTGATTGTTCGTCCTACAAGTGAAACCATAATTTGGGATACTTATCGTGGATGGATAAAATCATATCGTGACCTTCCTATTCTTTGTAATCAGTGGGCAAATGTTGTTCGTTGGGAAATG
>DHDW01000029.1:103119-103315 GCA_002399565.1 Bacteroidales bacterium UBA4866
GGCAAGAAGGACATACTGCTCATGAAACTTCAGAAGAAGCAATTGAAGAAACAAAGAAAATGTTGGAGGTATATGCTTATTTTGCTGAAAACTTTATGGCTGTGCCAGTTCTAAAAGGAGTTAAATCTCCTAATGAACGTTTTGCAGGAGCTTTAGATACTTATTGTATTGAGGCTTTAATGCAAGATGGAAAAGC
>DHDW01000002.1:0-158 GCA_002399565.1 Bacteroidales bacterium UBA4866
ATCTCCCTTATATTTCCAAATATCTCCTTTATATTTTTGTTTACGTCCTTTATATTTTTCATTATTATTGATGTTTGTTTAGGGTTTAGGGTTTAGGGGTTTGTCTGAATCAGGATTTTCAGGATTAGAGGATTTATAGGATTTTCAATAAAGCGACC
>DHDW01000002.1:381-846 GCA_002399565.1 Bacteroidales bacterium UBA4866
ATCCTGATTCTGATTAATTAACCATTTAAAAAGTAATCTGCCAAATCAAGTCCCAATTCCTTATCTTCCTTTGTGGCTATCTCTTCCAATATATGCGATAATTCAATTTTAGAGCCTATTGCTTTGTTTATTCTCTCTGCCTTACTTTGCCATAGCTCAAAGCATTTAAGGTCAGGAAAGGCTGTTATTTGTTGTTTTCTGATAGGATAGATTTTATTCTCTGTTAGGTTGTTTAATCCCCCTGTTGCCATCCAATTGAAGGAGGGTTCATAAAGCGACATTATTATTGAAGTCTTTTCCGATTCAACTAACATAATAGGCTTTTGAGGGTATTTAATTAATAGATGTTCCCCAAATAAACATTGTGTCAGTTGCCAATCATCAGGCAGTAGATTTTGCTTTTTCAATTCAGAATGCACCCAAGTTAATGGTTTAAAGGTTGAGTTGTTTAGTTGTTGAGTTGTT
>DHDW01000002.1:1034-1177 GCA_002399565.1 Bacteroidales bacterium UBA4866
ATCTTTCCTGTTCTTATTCTAAGGTTGCTGTCAATTTGCCAAAAGACTACTCCATTATCCATTGCTCCACCTATAAAATAGTCTTTAATAACTCTTTCTACATCTTCTTTAGGGAAATTATCAAAAAGAAAGGTTAGGAAATG
>DHDW01000002.1:1382-1591 GCA_002399565.1 Bacteroidales bacterium UBA4866
AATTAATCGTATATGGATATTGATTATAGGAAGGATTATTTTCAAAGAATTGTTTAGGTGTGTAGTGATAGCCACAATTAATTGCACGATTGCAAATTCCTACTTTTTCATCAATATAAATATTTGTTTCTGTATCGATATATCTTGTAAAAGAATGTTTTCTTCCACATTTTGGACAAGTATATCTTGTTGATTGTCCTTTATATTTT
>DHDW01000002.1:1756-2766 GCA_002399565.1 Bacteroidales bacterium UBA4866
ATTCTTGGTCTATGGTTTGGTTGGTCGGATGCCGTATATATTGAACACAAACCAACCAAAAGTTTAATATGGTGGGTAACCCAATAATGAAATTATTGGGGTTACACTCACACATAATATTAAAAACTAATCTTTAACAATTGTTTCAGAGTTTTTGATTTTCTCATATCTTTTCATCCTACTGATAATTGTTGAATGAGAAACTCCAAACTTCAAACCTATTTCCCTATAATTTAAGCCTTGTTCTTTAAGGGATATGATTTCCTTATACTCAGCCTCAAGAGTGCTAAGATTAACCTCATTGGTATTAATCTTATCAAAAGGGGTATTAGTTCCAATAGATTTGAAAGTTAAATTGTCAGTAAACATTAAATCAATTGATGAGCGTTTTAACTCTTGAGGAATGTAATTCCCTTTCACGGGACACAGGTGCCTTAAGGTTGGATTGTTAACGCTTGCTTTTAGTTCCAACACCAAACGAGCCTTTGCTTCAATAGACTGAGAACCCAAAGCATTGTTTTTGGATGGAGCTAAATTTTCAGCCCCTTTCCTTGTATGATGCATAAAAATAATTACACACTCATACTTCTTTGTTAATCGACTAAATTGATTAAGATAAGCTCTAACATCAATAGCCTTATACAAATCATTACTAAATGAATCAGTAAATGGATCTATGATAACAACATCAGCCCTCTGTGATTGCAATTCGTTTTCTAACCTTTCAATAAGCTTATAATTATCGAAGATATAGACTAAGTTCTTCAACTGCTCAGGCTTAAGGTGTAGGTCTAAATTCTGTTTCTTAAGAAGAAATGAAATTTCGTCGTGCGGTATTTGCAATTCCGCACTATAATATTATAAGGATTTACAATCCGATATTTATTCAATAAAAAGAATTAACATATCTCAATAATAATATAGTGTGAAAGCACTACAAAAAAGAGTATTAACTTAACAACAAAAAATAAAAGCATTATGAGAAAAATTTCCGTCGTGCGGGATTTCCT
>DHDW01000002.1:2908-6222 GCA_002399565.1 Bacteroidales bacterium UBA4866
AACAATAATATAAAGGATAACATATCCTAATAATAAAGTCGTGTTGGAATACAATTCCCGCACGACGGAAAAAAGAGATTAAGGAGATTAAAGAGTTTAAGGAAATAAAGGTCGTTAAGGTCGTTAGAGTCCTTATGCATAAAAAAAGAACGCAAAACATATTATTTCAATACTTTGCGTTCTTGTTTTGTGACCTCGGCAGGATTATAGGAATGTCGTATAGCTTATTGAGAAAGCAGTTAAATGGGGGTTAAAATGAGGTTTATATTTTGCTCCTTATTCGGTTTAATCGGTTTTTATGGGGTTTTTTGGTGCGGATTTGGTGCGGGAGGGCATTTACCCGATAGGCATAAAGTCAAGCCTTAGATTTAGAGCCTCTGCTATCTTATGCAGAGTGTCCGCTCCAATATTGAATTTCCCTAATTCAATTCGTGAGAGATTATTTGCCCCTATCCCTATGAGTTCAGATAGCTCATTTTGGCTTAATCCTCTCTTCTCCCTCTCCTCTCTTATACGTTGCCCTATTCTTAGGCGTTCTTGCTGTGCATCCATTTTAGTTGTTTTTTGATATGTTATTATTCGTTATATCTCTTACTATATTTGTGTCTTCCCAGTCGAGATATTGCCTATACCACTCTATTGCAGGGTCTACTATTACAGAAAGAATAAATTCTTTATCTTCTACTAATAGGGAATAGTGAACGGCACAAATAATTAGTTCTTCAATCCCATATCTATTTATATAGATAAATTGCTTGCTAATTACATTATCCTTAAGCAAGACTTCATCATGGAAAAACTCCAAAACAGAAGCAGTCCTTACGTGGAGGAGTACTATTCTGTTTTCTAAAGTGTCGCCTTGTGGGCAGTTTCCGTCCAGGAATGCAAAGGAAGGAAGTGTTAATTCTATTGCTTTCATCAGTTGTTAATTTGTTTTTACTACCTACCCCCGAAGGGGTAACGCTTACAGCCTAAAGTCTATTTAAAGTCGCTGCAACGACTATTTATAATTTTCAACGAATCTAATAGAAAAATCGATTTTAGCCTGGTTGAACTTCTTATTTTCTTCTTGAAGTTGTGCAGTAGCTTTAGTTTTGTATTCTTTTTGAAGTTTTGACGCAAATTCTTTAGGAGTAAGTTCTGTTAAGAAAGTATTATAATTGCGTTTTTTTGAGCTTACAACGGAACTACTAATTATAGTAGAAGTAGCACAAGAAACTAAAGTATAAGAGTTATCTGGATTTTTAACGAATAAACCTTCAAATATATCATTGGAAGCGTTGAAATATCTTCCACTCCTCTTATACTCTTGAGAAACTATTTTGCCTTCGAAGAAAGTAAATCCTTCACCTAAATTACTTATTTCTTTTATTCCCTTAAGAATGTCCTTAGGGCAAGAAGTAACTTTTGCATTTTCATCTTTTAAAGGGGCTTTATAAATTTCTAAGTTCTTTTGCAATTCAATGGTTTGAAGCTCTTGATTTCTCTTAGTGTGGTAATTATACATTAATTCTTGTAACAGTTCCTCATTATACGTTAATTCTATTTGTGCATATCCTTCAGAATTAAAAACATTGTGAGAAATGATATTAATTACTTCACCGTTACTGATAATTGCAAATCTTAACCCTTTCTTTGAAAGAAAAGAAATTGCTACTAAGTTTTGTTCTTGGTTTGAGAATTGATTTTGGATTGTCATATCGTTTGCGTCGTTTATTTTCTGTGACCCCAGATTTTGTTTTAATTATTATGTTGCAAAGATACGTATGATTTGACGTTAAAACCAAATATTTAACTTTATTTGACACTCTTTATTTTCTAAAACACTGTAAATCAGCGAATAGAAAACGGGAAAAACGCCAATTAATTAGACTTATACATCATTATATCTGTATATCGAGCGTCTTTATTTACTCCATTCACAACCTCTCTCTTAGTTGCCCCAAAGAATGGGCTTGGAGCGTTTAGGTTGTGCTCCAGCCAGTCACATAGCTCAACTATGGATGACTTATTCGAAGTAAAGTAAAAATAAGAAGTATCCTTAAGCAACAATAAAACATCAAGATAATCCTTCAACTTCCAGTAGTTCTTATAGCTTGAGCAATCAGTAGACAGATAAGGAGGATCAATGAGGAACACGACGCCAGGAAAGTGTCTATAAATGGAGAACAAGACCTTGTAATCATAATGCACTACTTCCACTTCATCAAGATAACCATCCACACAATAATCATTAAGTTTAATTCTATTGTAGAAAGTGTCTTTTGTCATTTCCTTTAAGTTTGTTGCATACTTTCCACTAAACAGCAACGAAGCAGAAAGAGTTACATAATCAACGAAACCCTCATCATCAGCCTGCTTAATCCTTTCGATAATCTTACCTCTTACAGGCTCTTTTATTAAGGCTTTTCGCTCATTATCTCCTAATATTGCCCGAATATCAGAAAGTAAAGCATTAGTCTTATCAACATTTCTCAACCTCTCAGAGAAATTGTCGTAGTCATTATAAATAACTCTTGCGTCTGGTCTTACCTGTTTAATACTGTGGCTCAGCAAACCACTGCCTCCGAACAGGTCAACGAATATTGTCGATTTGTCAAATTCTTTTAAACCTTCTCTGAATAGCTTTAAAAAGGTTCTCTTTTGCCCCTGGAATGGCAGGGGACTTTGAACATAGTTTTTAATCATTTTTCTTTTTGTTTTAGTTATATATTTAAGTTTTGTATCTTTGCAATCTCTCACTATAGCCAATAAAAAAGATGCCTACACATCTACAGAGACATTACGCCTCTGTTCTTGATGTTGTAGGCATCTTAATATATAAGAAGGGTGAGAGCTTCTTATATAAGTTCAGGGGCTTTTTATTTGCCCATTATTAATTTAACTAACCATTTACTAATCTTTCCTTTATTTAGCCACAATAAAACCACGACAATAGCTCCCAAGCCCAAATACCACCATATATTGATGCTTCTTGTTTTCTTCCTTATCTTAGTAGCTTCTTTCTTCTCTGTATCTATCTTAGCTTTTAATTTATCTGTATTATTTGTCTTATTAATACTATCCTTCTTAACTGCACTGACAGCTTTCTTTTCCTTACTATTACTCTTAACTATTCCCTTTATGCTTTCCTGAATAGTGGTAACATCAGACTTAACCACAGTTGTCCTGGTAATCTCAAATTCAGCAATAACATCTTTGTCCACTTGGCTGGAATCAACAACAATAACAGAACTACTTGCATTCATTTCTTTTTTTGTTGATTCTTGCTCAATGGTAGATTTATTTACCTCTGACTTATCAGTAGTAACTTT
>DHDW01000041.1:0-19809 GCA_002399565.1 Bacteroidales bacterium UBA4866
AATACTTTGCCCTACTTTGATGATACTTCTCTTATTTAGTTTATTCAGTTTAAAGATATCATCCATTGGTACGTTGTATTCCCGTCGTGCGGGATTTGTACTCCCGCACTATATTACTATAAGGATTTTTAATCCGTAACTTCATTTACAACAATAATCTATCGGATAGCATATCCTAATAATAAAAGAGTGCGGCATTGCTTATCGACTTTGTCGCTTTGCACAGCAAAGAAATACCGCACAACCTAAAATCTTTCTTATTTAAGTTTTTCGGCAAAAAATTAAATTACCACGTTTCTTATTTAAGTTTTTTGGCAAAAAGTTAAATTAGCGTATTTCTTATTTAATCTTTTCCTGATAAACTTAAATATCCAAAGGAACACAACACAACACAACAGAATAATATATACCACTCAACAGAACGACAAAAATTAATGCTTTCTTTTTGGGGTCGTGTTTCTTTAATCTGTTGATTTGTTGGGAGGTCTATGATATGATGTCTTTATTGGATTATTTTTATTTTATTTTACAATGGTTAAATTACTTTTTCAATATAAGTTTTTATTACCTTTGCTATCCTATTTAAAAATTTAATTGGAAAAATATGAAAAGACTATTATCACTCTTTTGTTTTTTAATGCTTTGCTTATTAACGAATGCTCAAAATGGGGATATTGATAACTTTGTTAGGCTTGAGGCTGTTGGGAAGATTCCTTCAAACTTATTGGAGATTGCTAATTCTGATGAAATTATAGAGAATGATTATGAGGAAGGTCTTAGAAATCAGATTAAAACTTTTATTCTTTCTGGTAAGATTGTTTTTGGGGATACGGTTTCTAATTATGTGAATAATATTGTTGATTTATTATTGAAGGATGAGCCTAAGCTTAGAGAGAAAATTAAGGTTTATGTGATTAAGTCTTCTCAAGCTAATGCTTTTGCTACGAGTAAGGGTTATTTGTTTATCACCACTGGTTTTATTGCTCAAAGTACTTGTGAGGCTGAACTGGCTTTTGCCATTTCGCATGAGATTATCCACTTTACTAAAAAGCATGGTTATTCTTTGAAGGATGATTTTGATGGTGTGAATGATTTTCTTACTTATCACTCTCGTTCAAGGGAACAGGAATTTGAGTGCGATAGGGAGGGTTATTTGAACTACTACTCTAAGGCTGGCTATTTTAAGTCTTCTTCAATGGGTGTTTACGACATTTTGCAATATTCCTATTTGCCTTTTGATGAAAAGAAATTAAGTAGAGCTTTCTTTGAAACGGAGTATTTTCAGTTTAAGGACAATTACTTTTTAGAGTCTGTTACTCCTATTTCGAGTAGGGAGAATTATATTGATACTTTTTCAACTCATCCTAATTTGAAATCGAGACGCTTTGAGATGGAGAAGTTGATTAATGCTAATGTTAATGAAGAGGGTAAGGAGTTTGTTCAGAGCAAAGAGGCTTATGAGTATATTAGAACAATTTGCAGGTTTGAAACTATCAACCAACAAATTATGGAGGATAATTACATTAAATCGTACTATAATACTATTATTCTTGAGGATAAATTTCCTGGCAATAAGTTTTTAAGAACTGCTAAGATTGCTTCCATTTATGGGATTTCGAAGGTGAAGACTTATGGTAATTATTCTCGTTACTTGCTTACTAAAAAGGAGACTGAGGGTGAGATTCAATTTATTGCAAATTTCTTTGAAAAGGCTAACAAGAAAGAGATTGCTCTTTTGGCTCTTAGAGAGATTTATGGTGGCTTAAAGCAAGAGGATAGCAAATATTATTCTGCTCTAATGGATGATATTATTAATGATATTGCTAAGAATATGAAATTGGATGGATTGAATCAATTCTCCGACTTAAAGATGAATGAGGTTTATGTTGAGGATAGCTTAAATAGGGATGATAATTCTAAACTTTCAAAGTATGATAAGATTAAGTCTTCTAAGATTATTGGTCATCAAAAAGGGTTTAAGACAGAGAACTATATGCTTGCCGATTTGAAGAAGGATAGTAGTTTTGTGAAAATATTTGAAAATGCTATAAGTAAGAATGAAAAGAAATTGGCTGGAGATATTATTGATGAAATTAAAGAAGAAGAAGGTGAAGAAGAGGAAGAGGAAAAGTCTCTTCAAATTAAAACTCTTATTGTCTTTGAGCCAAATATGATTACTTATAATAAGCATAATGAGGTAAAAAGTAGCTCTGAAAAAAGTGCAAAGGTTGCTCAAAGCTTCGACAAAATGATAGAGAAAATTGCTGAGGAAAATGGGGTTAAGACTATCATTATGTCAAATTCTAATTTCGATACTAATTTCTCTTATCAGCTTAGAGCTAAAATTCATGATTTTGGAATGGGTTTAAATCGTTTTGGGGATATATATTACGAAACAAGGGATATTGAAAATTATGCCAAAGAGCTAAATAGTCAGTATTTGAGTTTTATTTCTCTTCAGAAGTATAAGAAAATAGATAATAATGTGGGTTATAAATTAACTCACTCTGTTATGTCTGCAATTTTTGCCTATCCTTTTTTGCCTATATCTGTTTATCAATGGATGAATCAAAAATATACTGGGGAATTGAATTTCCTTGTTTATGATTTAAAAAACTATAACTTCGCTTACAACAACCGAATTAGCTTTGGATATGAAAACACTAAGGATTTTGAAAAAAAGGCTTTGGATGAACATTTCAAGAAGATAAATGATGAGGGCTCATCTTTATATAAAAGACATGGCTACAAGGGTAAGAGATTTATTTTTAGAGTGGATGCTAATCTTAGTCCTGCTTTTATAACTCCTAATAAGTTTGGAGATAATGGTCCATTATACTTTGATTATTCCATTAATCCTAATATTGAGTTTGTAATTAATAAGAAAATGAGTGTTGGAGTTGGAATGAGCTATATGGACACTAAGTTTAAATGTAGTGACCTCTTGTATAATGATAGATATCCCAACTTAGGTTCAGTAAATGTAATTGGCTATTCTCTTTTTATAAAATCTTATAAAGCTGTCGCTCCTCTTGGATATTATTATAAGTTTCAGTTCGACTATTTCCAATACTCTCCTTACTTAGTATATGGAGATTTAGTTTCAGACCAAAACAACGACTGGTATTATAAGGAAAAAGTTTATGAAGAAAAGGGTTATAATTTAGGCTTTAAAGTTGAATTTGGTAAAGTATTCTTTGTTAATGATTATTTTCAAATTGGAGCAGGATGTTCTGTTGGCATTACTTCTAAAGGTTGGGGTGAAGTATCTGAATTTGATTCAACAATACCTGAATTTATTGAAAATGCAATGTGGAGAAAATACTTTTTTGGTATAAACTTGAATATAGGTTTACTTGCTTTCTAAGATAATTAACTTTAAATCACATAATAAACATGAAAAAAATCACTTTATTTTATCTATTAGTTTTCTTTACAGGCGTTTTAAATGCTCAAGGATTAAACTGGAGTCCACAAATAAGAACTAATAATGCTAGAGAGGTTGTGGAATATATTGGTTCTGCAAATAATAAAAACTATTTTATTTCCAAAGCTGCAAAGCATAACCTTTTCTATTACAAGACTAATATATACTTATTCTCTACTAATGCTAACAACGAATTGGTTAAGACTGGAGAAGAGATTGTTTTGGAGAAATCAAGCATAATTAAAGCTTTTGTAAAGGATAATGATATTAATATACTCCTAAAAACTATTGTTGATGGAGAGGCTATTGTTGAACTTGTGGTTTTCGACTCCGAAACACTAATGGAAAAAGAAAAAGAGGCTAAGGATTTATTAAAATTTGATGTTAGCAATAGAGATGAGGTAACTATTTATTATAATGAGAGTGAGGATAAATCAAAATATTGTTTAAACTACTTATCAACTGACTATAGAACTAATAAGGGCTATTTGCAGTTTAATGTTTTTGAAAATGACAATACTCCATTATGGACTAATAGATTTGAAAATGACTTTGAGGGTATGTTGAGAATTTATGATTTTCAATTAGAAAATTCTGGGGATGTTTATATGTATGCTGTTAACTCCATTACTGTTGACAGAAATGAGAAAGATTATAAACTATTTATCATTAGGGCTAACGAGAACGACACAAGAGATGCGGAATTTAACATTTCTCTTAATTCTGATATTTCTGGAATGAGTTTATATAAGATTGACACTAATGTAATTTTCCTTGCAACTCATAGTGAAGATGTTTTAAGCACATATAAATTAGACCTTTTGCAAGAGGATATTATTAGCAAAAGCAGTATCAGTCTTATGAATGAAAAGGACAAGTATACTAATTGGACTTTAAGTAAATTCTACAAGCTTGAAAATGGAAACCTTGTTCTTCCAATGCAACATACATATGCAGTAAAATATGTAAGCAATAATTCTGTGAGCTACGTTTTCAGCAATTATAACATGTGTATTGCATTAATTGATCCTGAAAATAATGAACTGGTAAAAAAACAGATTATCAGAAAAGCTATGAACTATGAATCAAAAAGATATATGGAACATGGTTATTATGAAAGCCCTTTCTTCTATGCAAAAGGCAATGAATTCTATGCAATTTACAATAACAATAAAAAATATGATGATTTAGGAACTAAGGATACAAAATGGATAATTACATATGGACCAAGAGGAAGTAAAAAATACCAGACTAATGTTTTCAGAATGGATCAAGATGGTAAAGTTAAGTTAGAAACATTGTTTACAATGAAGAAAGATAAGAAAATGTTCTCTGCCTACACTACTTTCGTAAATTCAGAAGGCGAACTTATATTAAGTGGTGGTAATAAAAAGGGATTTAGTTTCGCAAAATTTAATTTATAAACAATACTAATATGAAAAAACTCAAAATTATTTTTGCTGTTATCCTGCTTTCAGCACTAAACCTTAATGCTCAAGACAATGAATACGAAGCTGGACAATTGCATTTTGGACCTCATTTGTCAGGAATTATTGGTGGTTCTGGAGATGACTTTATATCTGGTGGTATCTTTGGAGGCTTTCAAGCTGGAGCTTATGGTGGATATTCTTTTACTGACTTAATTGGAGTTAATGTAAGTGCTCTATATAGTTATGAAGATTGGTTTTCTTTTAGCCATAATTATATAAAAGTCCCTGCTCTTCTTTTATTTCAATTTAATTCAACTCATATAGGATTAGGCGTTCAATATAACTTTTTACTATCAACAAAAATCAGAGAAGATGAAGGACCTCTTTCATTTAAAGGAAATCATTTATCTGGAGTTATTGAAGTAGGGTACTTTCCTTTAATACCTTTTTTCTCTCCAGAAGTAGGTCTATTTTATGAGAAATCTGTAATTCGAAATGTAATAAGAGTTGGTTATGCTCTAACTCCAATTTCTATTTTAGATAGTGAAGGCGCATTCTCTTTTAAATCATTCTTCTTAGAAGCAGGTATTCAATATAATATTGGACAACATTTTTACGATAAAAAATATTCTAAGAAAAAATCTAAATCAAAGGCAAAAAAGAGAAGAAGGAGATAAAAAGGAATTAATCTTTTATTGATTATTGTATTTAAGAATATCTTCACAAAAGAATTCTAATTTAATTCCTGCTTGTTTAAACATTTCTTCTGATTCTTCTCCTGCATGGTATTTTTTCTCACATACAACTCTTTTTATACCGCAGTTGATTATTAGCATTGCACATACTCTACATGGAGTCATCCTACAATACAGGGTGGCTCCATCAAGTGCTATGCCTCTTTTGGCAGCTTGACATATTGCATTTTGTTCTGCATGTACTGTTCTAACGCAATGTGTTGTTATGGTTTCGTCTTCATGAAAAGTTTTCTTAAAAAGATGTCCTACCTCATCGCAATGTGGAAGCCCTATTGGAGAGCCAACATATCCTGTAACCAATACTTGCTTGTCTTTAACAATAACGCATCCACTTCTTCCTCTATCGCAAGTGGCTCTTTTGGCTGCAGCATTTGCCAATTCCATAAAGTATTCGTCCCAGGATGGTCTTTTATATGTGTTTTCTCCTATTTCTTTATTATTATCTTCCATATCTCTTCAATCTTTTGCTTTAAGTCTTCAATTGTTCCACTATTATCAACCACAATATCTGCCTTTTCAATGCATGCTTTTAAGTTTTGAGCATTTACATCATTGGATTGCATCTCTCTTTCTTCGTTTTGCTTAAAAGTTTCAAAGCTTACATTATCAGTTGAACTCTTTCTTTGAAGTATTCTTTGGTATCTTATCTTTATATCTGCATCAACGGCAATTAATAGAAAGTCTTCCTTTTGGCGAAGAAATTCTACTTCTTTTGGATTGCGAACGCTTTCAATTATGCTGTTCTTTCCACTTTCCTTTGCTCTATGATATAGGCTTTCAATAATGTATGATGGACTATGCTCCTCTCTTAAACGATTACCTATTAAAGTCATGGAATCTCTATTTACTTCCAATCCTTCTTTTTCAATTGTTTCAACAATAAAATCTCTTGCTGAATAATGTAAGAATCCCTTTTCTTTCAACAAATCAACAATGGTACCCTTGCCTGCACCAAGAGTACCTGTTATGCCTATTATTATCATCTTAGTATTTAAAATTTATACCTTGTACTTGAATGAAATCTTTGAAAGGTCATCGTTTGCTTTAACTATTTTTTCTTTCAGGCTCTGTTTATAGTTTTTCATTTTCTCTCTAAGAGCTGAATCTCCATTAGCCATTATTTGAAGAGAAAGGATTGCAGCATTTAATGCTCCATTTATGGCAACTGTTGCAACAGGTATTCCTGGAGGCATTTGAGCAATGGCAAGTAAGGCATCAAGTCCATCCAAAGAGGCTTTAATTGGAACACCAATAACAGGAAGTGGAGTCATTGCAGCAATTACACCCGGCAAATGAGCAGCCATTCCAGCTCCTGCAATAATAACTTCAATTCCTCTTTCTTGAGCCTCAGTGGCAAACTTCTCTACTTCTTTTGGAGTTCTGTGAGCTGAGAGTGCATTTACCTCAAAAGGAATTTCCATCTGGTCTAAAAATATTGCAGCAGCTTCCATTACGGAATAATCGCTGGTGCTTCCCATTATAATACTTACTCTTGGTTTCATTTTCCTGTCTCTTATTTATATTAATTATTTTGAGTTTCAAAAATACAACTTTCTATAAGATTGTCAAAATCTGATGAATATTTTTAAAGATTTATTACCTTTGCAGATAGTTTTGTTTGGTAAAAAAATTAAAAAGGCAATAAGCAAAGCAATTAAATTGAATGATATGAAGAGGATAATTAAGTTCTTCCTTAGGAATATACCACGAAAATACTTACAAAAAGTGGTCTATTTTGCAACAAACAGCATAAAGGTTTTTTATCTTGGGAATAAAGTTGAGTGTTCTGTATGCAAAAATCATTATAGGAAGTTCCTCCCTTATGGATATGTTCACTCAAGAGAAAATGCACTTTGCCCAAACTGTTTGGCTTTGGAGCGTCATCGTTTGTTATGGTTATACCTTAAGGAGAGAACAGATATTTTTAAAAAAGATATTTCATTCCTACATATAGCTCCTGAACTTTGTTTTATTGAGAGTTTCCGTAAACAAAAGAATATTAAATACACCACTGCCGATTTGGAATCGCCTTGGGCTGATATTCATTTGAATGTGGAGGATATGCCTTTAGAAGACGAAAGTTATGACTTTGTTATGGCTAATCATATATTGGAACATGTAGATAATCTGGATAAGGCTTTAAGCGAGATATACAGAGTATTGAAAAAAGGAGGATTTGCAATTTTACTGTCTCCAATAAATTCAAAAAGAGAAACTACATACGAGGACAAAACCATAACCGATCCTTTTGAAAGAGAAAAACATTTTGGACAAAAGGACCATGTTCGTGAGTTTGGATTGGATTATGCCTCTGTTCTTAAAAAAGAAGGCATTGAAATTGTTGAGGATAGATTTATTGAAACTCTTGATAGGAAGAAAGTAATCCGTTACGCTTTAGCAAATCCTGATTGCTTAACAATTGAGAATTATATCTTTGTTGCGAAAAAATTATAATTAAGAGAGATAAGGAAATGAGAATAACATTAATTGGTCCTGCACATCCATATAGAGGTGGACAAGCTTTGGTTGAGGCTTATTTACATAAAACTATTTCTGAAATTGGATACGATACAAATACTATATCATACAAGCTCCTATATCCTTCTATTTTATTTCCTGGCAAAACTCAATACGATAACTCAAAGCTAATCCCTTTTGAACATAAAAATAAAATAAAAAGGATAATCAACTCCATTAATCCAATTTCATGGTACAAAACCTTTAAGGAGATAAAGAAAGAGAAATCCGATTTAATTATAATTGTTTGGTGGATGCCTTTCTTTGGTCCTGCATTAGGAACAATAGCTTATTTGATTAAGAAGAAGTTGAAAAAAACCAAAGTATGTTTTTTGGTTGAGAATTACACATCTCATGAAGGTTGGTGGTTTGATAGATTTTTTTGTAAGCAGACCCTGAAATATGCAGACAGTTTTATTTGTGAATCTAATTACATAAACAAACAAATTAAGGTTGATTTCCCAAACACTCCAATTTACGAAACCACACTATCTATTTACGATTGTTATAACTTGAATAAGTTTTCAAAGGAGTCAGCAAGAGAATTTTTAGGAATTAAAACAAAGAATGTTGTTCTTTTCTTTGGAATGATTCGTCCTTACAAAGGGTTGGATAAATTAATTGAAAGCTTTAAACACTTACTGGAAAAGAATCCTGATACTACTCTGTTAATTGTTGGGGAATGCTACGAGGATATTAAGAAATACGAAAAGATAATTTCTCAAAATGGAATTGGGGATAAAACAATTATGGTGAATAATTTTATTGACAATGAAGATATTGAGCCTTATTTTAAGGCATCCGACTTGGTTGCAATGCCTTATTATTCAGGAACACAAAGCGGAATTTTAATGATGGCTTATGGATTTAATATTCCTGTTGTTGTTACCGATGTTGGAGGAATTTCAGAGCTTGTTAAGGATAAAGAAACTGGAATAATTGTTAAGGATAATAAAGTTGAGAATTTCCTTCCTGCAATGGAAGAGATTTTGACAAATAAAGATATAATCCCATATTCTGAAAATATCTCTTCATTTGTTTATGGATTGGGCTATCAGAATTTAAAGAATATATTATCTCAAATATTGGAGAAATAAAATAATGAAGAACATTCTAATAATTAAAACTGCTGCAACTGGCGACGTAGTACGTACAACAACTCTTCTACATTGTTTTAAAGAAGATAAGGTTTGGTGGATTACTTCAAGAATTAATGTTGATATCTTGCCTAAAGAGCAAGAATGCCTTAAACATATTATTCCTATTGAGGATATATCTTCTTTTAACTTGATTAATGAGGTCATCTTCGATTTAGTTCTTTCATTGGATGATGACAAAGATAGTATAGATATAATAGATAAGATTAAATATCATAAACTAACTGGAGCATATAGAGATAAAGAAACAAATAAAATAACCTATACTCCTGATTCATCGCACTGGTTCGATTTGAGTTTGATTTCTCATTTTTCTAAAGAGGAAGCCGACAAAAGGAAGTTTGAAGGTACATTGAGTGTTCAAGCTCACCTCTTTAAAATGATAGGCGAGACTTTTACTAATCAAGAATATCTTATTTATGAAGGAGTTAAACCAAATCCAAACAAAAAATTAATTGGTATAGAAGCACGTTCAGGAGAGAGATGGCCAACAAAACGTTGGAATGGATTTGAGGAATTTGCTGTAAAACTAAAGAAAGAAGGATTTGAGGTTGTTTTCTTTGAACAAAGAGATAATATTCATGACTATATTAAAGATATTTCAATGTGTGGATGTGTAATTTGTGGAGATACTTTAGGAATGCACTTAGCCTTAGCTCTTAAAATTCCAACAATAGCTCTATTTACTTGTACGAGTGCAAATGAAATACATGATTACTCTATTATGGAAAAAGTTGTTTCTCCATATTTATGGGATGCTTTTTTCAAAACCACTTATGTCGCTAAAGCAGTTGAGGCAATAACTCAAGAAATGGTTTGGGAAGCTTTTAAAAGAATATATAAATAATAATATGATAATTAGGTCTAAGGCTCCCTTGAGATTGGGATTGGCAGGAGGAGGAACAGATGTTTCACCATTCTCCGATATTTATGGAGGAAGCATTCTTAATGCAACAACATCTCTTTACGCCTATTGCGACATTATTCCAACTAATAATGGAGAAATAAACTTCTATCTTCAAGACAAGAATATCAGATACACCTATAAAAGCCAAAAAGAACTCCCCATTAATGGAGAAATTGACCTTCTGAAAGCAATTTATAATCGTATTATTAAAGACTTTGAGCTGGATGCTCTTTCTTTCGATATTCATACCTTTGTTGATGCTCCTGCCGGTTCAGGCTTAGGAACTTCATCAACTTTGGTAGTTACTATTATTGGAGCTTTCAGTGAATGGTTGGGCTTGCCTTTGGGAGAATATGATATTGCAAACTTAGCATATAGCATAGAAAGAGAAGACTTAAAGCTTGCAGGAGGCAAACAAGACCAATATGCAGCAACCTTTGGTGGATTTAACTTTATGGAGTTTTTTGCTGAAGGGAAAGTGATTGTTAATCCTTTAAGGGTTAGAGAAGAAACTTTAAATGAACTATCAAGAAACATTGTTTTATATTACACAGAAACCTCTCGCAACTCTTCCGATATTATTCAATTGCAACAAAAGAATGTTACCCAAAAGAATGTACAAAGCATTGAAGCTATGCACAAACTAAAAGAGCAAGCTATAATGATGAAAGAAGCTTTATTGAAGAATGATTTGGATGAGATAGGTAATATTTTGAATATTGGATGGGAATATAAGAAACAAATGGCTAAAGGTATAACAACCCAACTATTTGAAGATGTTTATGCTTCTGCCCTTAAGGCTGGAGCAATTGGAGGCAAGATTTCTGGAGCAGGTGGTGGTGGTTATATATTCTTTTACTGCCCACAAAACACAAGATATAATGTTATTGAAGCTCTAAATAAGTTTGGTGGGAAGGTAAGGAGATTTGAATTTACCTTGTCGGGGCTTAAAACTTGGAAGATAGAATAATGATGATTAAAGAAGCAATAATTTTGGCAGGTGGACAAGGAAAAAGGCTGAAGAGTGTTGTTTCCGATATTCCCAAGCCATTAGCTCCAATAAACAATATACCTTTTCTAACCTATCTAATTCTCTTTCTAAAGCAAAAAGGGATAAAGCATATTGTTCTTTCCGTTGGCTATCGTTGGGAGATGATTAAAGAAATATATGGCAATAGCTTTGAGAAAGTAGAGATATCCTATGCCATTGAACAAACTCCACTTGGAACAGGAGGAGGAATTGCTTTGGCAATGGAGAAAACCAAAGAAGAAGATGTATTAATTCTTAATGGCGATTCTTTTATTGACTTTGACCTAAAGGCTTTTTATGAATTTCACAAATCTAAAAACTCAACAATTAGTTTTGTGCTGAAAGAGATGATAGATTTTGAAAGATATGGCAGTGTTGAGCTAAAGGATAATAAAATCACTGCTTTTTGTGAGAAGAGATTTATGAAAAAGGGATTAATTAATGCAGGAGTATATTTAACAAAAAGAGATATATTTGAAGGATTAAACCTTGGAGATAAATTCTCATTTGAACAAGACTATTTAGAAAAGCAAGTAATGCAAGGACTATTCTTTGGCTACACAACAAAAGGTTATTTTATAGATATTGGCATACCAGAAGATTATAATAAGGCACAAATAGATTTTAAAGAAATATGGAAATAAATATTCCTCAAGGACAAAAAGGAGAAAAAGAGACTTTGGTTAATGAAACAAATACAGCTAAGGCTTATGGCTCTGGGCTTATTGATGTTTTTGCAACTCCAGCAATGATAGCACTAATGGAAAATACAGCCCATAGCAGCATTCAAGACTTTCTGCCACAAGGGATGGTTACTGTTGGGATTGAAATTAATGTAAAGCATATTAAGGCAACCCCAATAGGTAAAACAGTCAAATGCAATTCTTATCTTGAAAAAGTTGATGGTAAAAGATTATACTTCACAATAGAAGCCTTCGACCAAGAAGGAAAGATTGGAGAGGCTAATCATATTAGATATATAGTAGATGCTCTTAAGTTTGTTGAAAAGCTTAAATAGGTATTAGGATTAAATTGATATTGAGGGCGTTTGTCCTTATTAAAAAAAAGAAAGAAAAATGGAACAGAAAGATTTTAAAATGGTAGCTAAAACAATGTACGGATTGGAAGGTGTTTTAGCAAATGAATTAGAGGCTTTAGGAGCAAAGAATGTTGAGAAACTTAACAGAGCAGTGAGTTTTGAGGGAGATATGAATATGCTATATAAGGCAAACTATCAGTTGAGAACAGCAATAACAATACTTAAGCCTATTTATTCATTTGAAGCAAACAGCGATAAAGAGCTTTACGACAATATCTATAAATTTAAATGGGAGAAATTGCTTAATGCCGATGGAGTACTTTCCATTGAACCATCTGTTTATAGTAGCATATTTACACATTCACTCTATGCATCACAAAAAACCAAAGACGCCATTTGCGACAGATTTAGAAGAATGTTTAATCAAAGACCAACCCTAACAAAAGAAAACCCAGACCTAATACTCAATCTACATATAAACGAAAATCAAGTAACCGTTTCACTAAATAGTAGTGGAGATAGCCTACACAGAAGAAACTACCGTCTAAGAGCAGAAATGGCACCAATCAATGAAGTGCTTGCAGCAGGACTAATACAACTATCAGGATGGAAAAGAGATTGCAATTTCTTTGACCCAATGTGTGGCTCTGGAACAATGGTAATTGAAGCAGCTATGTTTGCTTATAACATCCCAGCACAATACTATAGATATGATTTTGCCTTTAAAAAATGGGCAGACTTCTCAATGCCAGAATTTAGAAGAGTTAGAGATGAAGCCGATAAAGGAATAACAGAATTTGACTATGAAATTTGGGGTTCAGACATCTCAGGCTCAGCCATCAAAACAGCCACAGAGAACATCAACAATGCCAAACTGCATAAAGACATTGAACTTTTCCGTGCCGACATTCAGGAACAAAACCCACCAGAGGGCAAAACCCTAATCATAATGAACCCTCCATACGGACAAAGAATAGAAACCGATGACTTGTTCAACCTCTATGACATAATAGGAAGAGTATTCAAAAACAAATACTCGGGAAACACAGCTTGGATAATAAGTTCCGATATGGAAGCCTTCAAATACGTTGCCCTACGCCCATCCCAAAAAATAACCGTATATAACTCAAACTTAGAATGTAAGTTCTGTAAATACGATATCTATGATGGAAGCAAAAAAGCGAAGAAACAACAAGGAAATCAAGAAGAGCAAGAACAAGAAAATCAAGACTAACTCCTATCCTCTTCTCTACTTTGATAAACCTTTATAGAAGTGTAGATAGAACCTAAAGCTAAAAGCAATCCAGTACCTGTTCCAATTGGAGCCCCTTGAGTTGGAGAAGTGTTAACATTATTCCCATGAGTTTGAGGAGGAGTTGGTTGAGAAAAGGAATTTAAGGAAATTGAAAGAAGGATTGAAATGAGGATTATTTTAAGTTTTGGATTCATAGGAAATACATTTTAGGTTATGGATTTATGACTTAATTTTTACAATCTTATTTATGCTGTATATTTTGATTATTAAACTTTAGTATTTTTATATTAGAGGTTGATAATTTTTCTAATGTAAGTGTTATTTTGTGTTTGTATTTTTAAAAGGAATACTCCTTTTTGAGTTATTTTTATTGAATTGGAGTTGAAGCTTTTATTTATTCTTTGACCTTTCAAGTTAGATAATTCAAGACTCAATATCTTAGAGGAAGTAAAAACATACACCTCATCATCATATTGTTGAAGAGATATATTATCTTCTTTAGTTTGTATTTCTTCATCTGATAATTGGTTTCTGTAGATTTTGAGTTGAAATTTATCTTCAGAATTTACTACATTAGAATAGAAACTATAAACACTATCTGTTTTAAAATTTATTAGTTCTATATTAGAGACCTTGTCAAAAAGAGAAATCTTATGATATTGGTCAATGGAATCAAAGTTTAATCTAATATTATAGTTATTCGCTGTTTTTGCAACAAATCCAATATCCAAAATCAAACTATCTTCAATTTGAGGAATTGAGTTTAAAGAGAATTTATCATTCCCATATTTAGAAAAAATTTCGGGACTTTGAGACCAACCACTTAGTTTTCTATTGTCATAATTAATATCATATCCTAAACTTGCACTATCCGTAATTATAATATAAGTCTTGTCATTTCCATCAGAGGAAGATACATTTAGGTTAATAACAGAGAAATCTTCAATATTTTTTGATTCAGAAGCAGTTCTATTTATTGTTAAGGAGTTATTTAAATTACCAACTTGAACCATAAAGCCTGCAAAAGGAGGGATAGAATCAGTTGGGAGCAATGCAAAGTAATTTGAGGTATTATTATCTAATAATGAAGGAAGGGAAACGTTTGTCCTTTGAAGTTGATTTAATTTAACGTAAAAAGGATATGGATTGCTGCATAAATGCCAACCTCTTTGAGTGTTTGGAGTGGATAAGGAGGCATTGCTTAAAAGCGAATATGAACTTTCATTATTTAATTCTCCGTAAAATTTCAATGATTTATCATTTTCATAACTAACTAAATATCCTCTTCCATCTACAAAGAAATCATCTGTATTTGAGGCATCCTGCCAATTCATCCATATACCTTCATCTCCATAATCTTCCTTCCAATAATATAAATCATCATTAGCGGATATATTAAAAAAGACATTCCCAATAGAGTCTTGTGTGCTTGAAGTAGTTTTAATTGGCAAACCGTATAAATTCCAACCATTATCATTTGCAGTATACCCTTTAAAATAAGACTCAACAATGGTTTTATTCCATACATTCAAGTTCCCATTATTAATAAATGATGCTTTTTTTTGATTTAGAGTGTCTTTAATAATCAGATTATAACATTCTGCATTAGTTCCATTATCAATTCTTAAGGTTTGATTATTAAGGATAATGGCATTATCAATTTTTGTTGGCTTTCTCTTAGACCAATTTGCATCATTCCAAGAGCCATTAGTTAGTCTTTGAGAATTAACACCTGTTTGAAATAAAATACTATTTGAATACACACTATCATTTCCATTAATAAATAATAATGTAGCCTCATAATAAGTATCCTCTTCAAGATTTTCCATAATAAAAGAAGTGTCTGTATTGGATATATTCTCAATTTTTGCCAAACTATCAACATTACCATACGCATTACTCATAGTATGCTTTCCAAAATCAGCAAAATTATTTGCATTAGTATTTCCCACACTTCCTATCTGTGTCCACTGCGAATTTAGTGTTGGGAAACCACTTGTAGGATTAACCTTCACTCCTCTACTAACATTTGATTTACGCCTTAATGTAGTTTTATTTGTACTAATTGTTGGATTATCTTGATTAGGATAACACCATCCTTTCGTACCTGGATTCTCCCCTAAACACCCAAATATATCAACATATTCTCCATTTTTCATTAATGCTATAGCATCATCACCTGTATATACAAAATAACCTTTTAATATAGTATCTTTACAAAAAGCTCCTTCGTTTGAAACATTAATACTCTTTAATGATTCCATAACAACAAAACATTTATTAGGTTTTATCGTATCTAGAGATGATAATGGATAAATTCTTGCATTTCCAGTAGCTAAATGATATTTTATTGAATAATCTCCCAAACAAATATCTCTTCCTGTTCCATTATATATTTCAATAGCTCTATCAGATGTCCCTGCAGTAGTATATTCGGAAATAAATAAATCATCTGCAAAAACATTTGCTCCATTGGATTTCTTTTTCAGAATAACTTTTCTATTTGAATTTGTATCTGTTGAAGAAAAATTAAGTTTTGCAGAATTTGGAGAAATATCTCTTACATTATTAATTGTGGATTGATTAAGAGTTGTAAAAGAAATAGTATCTGTTCTCCCCTCAATAAAGCAATGATAGATAGTATTAGGTTTTAAAGATGATATTTGTAATGAGCTTAAATTAGTAGTAAAAGGAGAAGAAGGAATTGGAGTTTTTGTAATATATGTATAAGAAACGGATAAATCATCGATAATTAAATTTTGAGAAGTATTTGAATAAAATTTTATCTTACAATTTGAATTTCCACTTGAAAAAATGGTATCATAAATTTTAGAAGAGTTTTTATTAACTGAAACCGTAGAAGAATTAGAAGGAAAATTTCCTAAACTATCGGATTGATATATACTTAAATAATTTACACTTGAAGTAGAAGTATTTTTAATTGAAAACCTTAATTTATAATTACCTTCTGATTTAGATAAATTCAAGAAAGGAGTAATCAAACCTCCATATAAACCAAAAGAACAACTATCACCATTAGTATTATAAAAATTACGTCCCTGAAAACCTATATTATTGGTATAGGAAGAAGGCAAATTAAAATATGCCAAATAAGCACTATAAAGATTACCAATGTCTGTAATAGGAAAACGAGAAAAATTTTCAAAAAGGACAATTGTGTCTTCAGAAGATTTAGAAAAAACATGTATATTCAAATTCTCACCTTCTGAATTAGGAAAAGAAATTAAAGTAGAGTTATGAGTTGTGTTTGTTGATGTTAAGCTTTGAGAGAAAATACAATTTAGAAAGCCAAAAAAGAATATTAAAAAGAGAAATAATTTATTCATAAATATTGAATTTTTATTTTCAGCAAAAGTATTAATTTATTTTTAGATTACAAAATAAACACTAATATTTATCTTTTATTGGGTATAAGCTAAGATTAATTTATTCTATTTTTAGACAAATAAGGGTTATCAGATATATAGAAATTAAAACCTTGTTTGAGTAAATTAAAACAAGGTTTTATTTTGCTGAAACAAGGAGTTAGTAAAATGAAATAAGGAGTTAGTTGTGGGTTATGGGAATAAAAAAATTGGATTCAAAAGAGGTGTTACCGCTCTAATGAATCCAATTTGTTGAATGTTTAATTCTTATTTTTGTCTTCTTCTATTAGTTGAAGAAAGAGAAATTGTTCTTGATTTTTGCTTTATCTTTTAGAATTTGAAGTGGAAGACGTAGTTGTGATGTTTTTTGCATATTACGCATTCCAAAGTTTTGTTGTATCATTTGTGCTTCTTCTTTCACTGCTTTTTTGCCAAATGAATCAATTTCTATAATATAAACTCCATTATATCCTTTTACTGGTTTTTGAATTCCTGTTTTTGTTGCTGCTGCAAGTGATCCAAGAACTCTCATTTCTGGTCCTGCTTGAACGAAATAAGGATCTCCAAAAGATACATTTGATGCTGTGTCAACTTTTGAGTTTGCTTTAATTGCAATTGCATCTAAAGTTTTATCAGTTGAAATTAGAGTTTGTGCTTTCTTCATTAACACTTCTGCTTTCTTTTCAATTCTTACTTGATTTTCAATATATGGTTTTACTTGTTCTAAAGTAAGATTCCCTTTTTCTTTAATATCTTTTACTCCAACAACAACAAACATTTCTCCAGACAAATCATAAACTTCTGGAGCAACATCTCCTTTTTTAGTGTCTTCATTAAATGCCCATCTTACAATTTCTCTTGCATATGGAGTTCCATTAAGTTGGTAGTCCATATCTCTTAGTTGAGAAGTAAGGATATTTAGGTTTTGTTTTTGAGCTGTTTGAGTAAAGGCACTCATATTTGTTGCTGAACCTAAGAAAGAATTAGCTTTATCTCTTATTTCATTAACAGTTTTTTCACTTGCTCTAATTTCATTTATTATGGTTGCAACTTGCAATTTTGTTACTGGAGCAGTTTTTCCTGTTACTTTAATTAACATATAACCCATATCATTAGGAATATTGTATACGAAGATTCCGTTGATTGGAGTTGTGTTGATTGAGTTGTAAAGGTCTGATTGAAGTTGTCCATCTAATAACCAACCAGAGTCTCCCATATTTTTTGAAGCTTCAGGGTCGTCAGAATATTTTGCAACATTGTTTTCAAAACCTGCTGCATCTGCTTTTACAATATTAAATATACTGTCCTTAAGTTTGGTTGCTGCTTCTTCGTTTCTTTTAATATCTCCTCCAGCTTTGCTGTTAAGAATAATTATTCTTGAAAAACGTACTGAGTCTGGACGAGCTTGAATAGCTGTTAGCTTTGCCATAACCCAGTTTGTTCCATTTTGGAAAGGTGCAACAAAACCACCTACGCTAACTTTTGAAAGTATTGAATCTGGAATAACTTGTGCGAAAGCTTCTTTGCTGTAGTAGTTACTATCATACATTCTATCAGACATTGTTGAAACAAATGATGCCAATTCGTTTGGAGCCACTTGTTGGAAAGCTTCAAAGGTTTTTGTAACAGTATCATTAATGTATTGAATATCTTGAGGTGATGGAGTAACTTGGAATTTCACAAATTCAACATCTCTTATTTCTTCTGTAAGTTTAAACTCGTTTTTATGTTCTTCGTAGTATTTTTTGTAATCTGCTTCTTCTATCTTAACTGCATTATCTGCTACTGTTGTGAAAGGAAGTAGAGTGTAACGAGAATTTGTTGTTTTGTCATAAAGATTGCTTAAGTGAGAAGCAATTGCTTTTGGCATATACATACTTTTTGAAAGAAGAACTTCATATTTTTGTTGTAAACGATTTTTCTTAATATAGCTTTCAAAGTTTCTCCATGATGCTTGTTCTTCTGCTGGAAGTTTATCAAATTGTGCTATATATTGAGAAACTTGTTGTTTGTTGTAGTTTCCAGTTTTAGGATCTGAGAAGTTTTGAATAACCATTGGGTCAATAAAATCTCCAAAAAACATATCATTTAATTCGTCTTTACCCACTGATATACCAAGCTTGCTAAATTCTCCAGCTAATAGTTTTTCATTCAATAGTTCTTGGTAAGCTTGTTGACGAACCATGTAATTTTGTTCTGTTGTAAGATTGTCGGTTTTGTTTTGTTGCTTCATGTTTGTCTCAATTGTTTGAGACATCTGATCAAACTCCACCTTTGTTATTTCAGTTCCGTCAACAACCCCTATGTTATTAGGAATCTTGTTTCCTGATTTTGAAAAAATATCACTGAAGATAAATGATAATATAGCTATTGCAATAATTGCAACTGCTATACCTGCTCTTTTTCTAATTCTACCAATAATAGCCATTACTAATTTGTGTTTTATTCGTTATTATTAAATTACTATAGTCTTTTTTTCTAATAGCCTGCAAAAATAGGAAGAAAATCACTATTTAAAAACTTTTTATTTAAAAAAGTGCGATAAATACAATAAAAAAGATATTTGATTTGTTTGTTTGAAGTATCTTTGCTACAAATTTTAATATAAGTTTTACGATGATAAGAAAATCAATTTTTATACTAATTTCGGTTATTACCCTAAGCATTAGCCTTAATGCTCAAGAAGAAGACAAAGGATTTGAACTCTCAAAAAACCTTGAAATTTTCTCATCTGTTTACAAGAATTTACATCTAAATTATGTTGATGAAATAAATCCTGGCGATTTAATGAAAACTGCCATAGATGCCATGCTTGCAAAATTGGATCCCTACACAAATTACATTCCAGAGGCAAATCTTGAAGATGCAAAATTGCAGTTAATGGGACAATATGGTGGAATTGGAGC
>DHDW01000041.1:20009-37298 GCA_002399565.1 Bacteroidales bacterium UBA4866
ATTCTTGAAGTAAATGGTCAAAGTTCTAAGGATAGAACATCTGACCAAGTAAAAGAATTTCTTAGAGGGCAAGCTGGTTCAGAAATCAAATTAAAAGTGCTTAGAGATGGAAAAGAGATTGAGAAAACCTTCCTTAGAGAAGAGATAACAATAGATAATGTGCCTTATTATGGAATAGTTGGAAAAGAGATTGGATACATTAAGTTAAATGAGTTTACAAATGGAGCAGCAAATAATGTTTTAAATGCTTTTAAAGAATTGAAGAAGCAAAATAATGACCTAAAGGGTTTAATTTTGGATTTGAGAGGAAATGGAGGGGGACTATTAACTGATGCTGTAAGTATTGTAAATATGTTTGTTGAGAAAGGGCAGAACATAGTTTCTACAAAAGGGAAAATTGTTGAAAGAAATCAAACCTTCAAAACTACTCTTAATCCTATTGATTTGAATATTCCTATTGTTGTTTTGACTGATAATTTTTCTGCTTCTGCATCTGAAATTGTTACAGGAAGTCTTCAAGATTTGGATAGAGCAGTAATCATGGGACAAAGAACCTTTGGAAAGGGATTAGTTCAAAATATTATTCCTTTAACCTATAATGCACAAATGAAGGTTACTGTTTCAAAATACTATATTCCAAGTGGTCGCTGTATTCAAGCAATAGATTATTCACATAGAGATGAACAAGGCAATGCAATCAATATTCCCGATTCTCTTAAAGTTGCATTTAAAACCAAAGGAGGAAGAACTGTTTATGATGGATTTGGAATTGAGCCTGACATAATTATAGAACCAGAATACGCAAGCCCTATTATTATATCAATAATCACTAAATTCCTTGCCTTTGACTTTGCAACTGAATTTGTAAAACAAAATCCAACAATCCAATCTCCAAAAGATTTTAAAATAACAGATGAAATCTACAATCAATTCACATCTTTTGTGAAAGATAAAGACTATTCCTATTCAACAATTACTGAAAGGATGCTTGCAGAATTGGAAGATATGGCAAAGAAAGAAAAGTATAGCCAAGAAATAGAAAATACTATTGAACAATTGAAAAAGAAGATAGAAGAAGATAAAAACAATGACTTAATTAAGTTCAAAGATGATATAAAAGAAATTCTCCTTTCTGAAATTGTTGTTAGATACCATTATCAAAAGGGAAGAATAGAAGCTTTGCTTAATTTGGATAAAGAAGTTTTAAAAGCAATTGAACTATTATCCAATAGTAAGGAATACAACAAGATTTTAGGCAAATAGATACATTATAATTATTGACGAATTGTTTCTTAGATTATGAACATAAAAGGATTATTAAAGTTATTGATTATCGGTTTTGTATTTTTACAAAGCTTAACTGGATTTGCTCAAACCAACAATAAAGATTTTGCAAAGCAAGACGCATTAGACTTTTTAAAAGCCTATATGCCTTTAAGTGATATTGCAGACTATGATGAAGCTTTTTTTGATACTCAGGTTGATTATGCTTTTAAGGCAAGGGATTTCTTTACTTGGGGAAAAACAATTCCTGATGATGTTTTTCGTCATTTTGTTTTGGTTTATAGAGTAAATAATGAAAACTTGGATAGTTCAAGGGTTGTATTCTTTGAAGAGCTTAAAGACAGAATTAAAAATATGTCAATGTACGATGCAGCTTTGGAAGTAAACCATTGGTGTCACGAATATGTTAACTATAAGGCTGCCGACGGAAGAACCTCTGCACCACTATCAACAAGAAGAACTTCTCATGGTCGTTGTGGAGAGGAATCAACCTTTACAGTAACTGCTCTTCGCTCAGTTTCCATTCCTGCACGTCAATGCTACACTCCTCGCTGGGCTCATACTGATGACAATCATGCTTGGGTTGAGGTTTGGATTGATGGCAAATGGTATCATCTTGGAGCTTGTGAGCCAGAACCAGAATTAAATGTTGCCTGGTTTGATGCTCCTGCCAAAAGAGCAATGATGGTTCATACAACTGTATTTGGAAAAGGATATGAGGGTAAAGAAGAAGTAAATTTAGATAAAGAACTTTACACTAAGATTAACCTTTTGGAAAACTATGCTCCAACAAAGAAAATATTTGTTAAAGTAAATGACCTTAATGGAAATCCTATTGAAAATGCTGAAGTTGATTTTGGACTTTATAATTATGCAGAATACTATCCAATTTCTCAAAGCAAAACCAATAAAGAAGGATTAGCTTTTTTAACAACTGGACTTGGTGATTTGATGATTTGGGCAAATAAGGCAGCAGATTATGCTTATAAGAAAATCAGTGTTAAAGAAGTTGATACAATAGCTCTTACTCTTTTGCCAAATAGAAATAAGGATTATGAAGAACTTTTAGAAATTGTTCCTCCAGTTCAAAGAGCAGTTACAAAACTTTCAAATAATAAAGTAAAAGATAACTCCATTAGATTAATTTATGAGGATTCCATTCGCAATGCTTATATTTCTACTTTCCCAAATGATGAATATATAAGAAATCTTTATTTAGTATTACCATCTTTTGATTCAACAGATATTTCTTATGCCATCAAACAAAGTTGGGGAAACTATAAAGCAATTGAAGAGTTTTTGAAAGAAAATAAGAATAAGCCTGAGGCTATGACTATTTTGAAAACAATCTATGAAAAAGACCTTAGAGATACTCCAAAAGATATTTTGCAAAGTCATTTAGATGCTTTCCTTAAAAACAAAAAAGACCTGACTTATTCAAAAGAAATTATAGATAATTACATTCTTAATCCTCGCATTCAATTGGAATTAATAACTCCTTGGAGAGAATATATAAGCAATAATAGAGAAGAGATTTTTAAGACAAATGAAAACCTAAGTGCTAAAGATATTGCAAAATGGATTCAAGAAAACATAGAGCTAAACAATGAAGATAACTATTATGGCTGCCAAATATCTCCTAAGGGAGTTATACATTTAAAAGAAGCCGATAAGGTTTCAATGGAGATTCTTTTTGTGGCTATTGCAAGAACTTATAATATTCCTGCAAAATATGATTGGGCAACTGGAAATGCAATGTATTACGAAAATGGAGAATGGAATTATGCTTTTGTAAAAAGTGAAGCTAATGAATTAACCAATAACAAATGTATTCTAACCCTTCATAATGGCAATACAGCAAGTAAGATTAAGCCAGAATATTACACTCATTTTACTTTAGCTAAATTTATTGATGGAAAGTTTGTTACATTAGATTATGAATATGACCCTAAGTTTAAAGAGTTCCCAGAAAAATTGGTTTTGGATGCTGGTTATTATCGTTTGCTAACTGGAAATAGAGCAAATGACGGAATAGTTTATGTTAAAACAAACTATTTTGAACTTAAGCCAAACTCAAAATCAGATATAATGGTTCAACTTAGAGATTTGCCACAAAGTTTAGTTAAAGAAGGAAGTATTAAGATGGATACAAAAGTAAAACTTCTTAATAAAGAGAAAACTAATCTTTCAAAAATAGCAAATGGCAAAGGATTAGTTATGGCAATTATTGATCCACAAAAAGAACCTACAAGACATATTATGGTTGATATTCCTTTATTTAAGGAGGAATTTGAACAATGGGACGGAGGAATACTTTTCCTTATTCCTGAAGATAAGATTAGCAATGATTTTTCATTAAATAAATACACCAAACTACCAAAACAATCTCTTTTTGCAATAGATAAAAATAATAAAATCCTATCTCAAGTTATTAAATCAACACAAAAAGAACTAAAAGATAACCTCCCTATCTTACTTTTAATAACTAAAGAAGGAGATATAGTTTTTCTTTCTGAAGGATATAGGATTGGAGCTGGTGAAAATCTTATTAAATCAATTTTTCAATTAGAAGGCAATGAGAAAAAATAATATAAACAAATCAAATTATCTATTTAAGGCATTTAGCCTTGCTTTGGTTCTTTTCCTAATTGGGATTAATTCAACCAATCTTAATGCTCAACCCTACAAAAGTAATGTTCAATCATCAAAAGAGCCTTGGAAATATGGCTTAAGAGCTGGTTTAAGCTACGATAATACGACCCTCAAACAAGGAGTTAGCTACAAATTTGGTTGGAAAGCTGGATTTGTTGCAGAAAAAAGATTGGTATATAATCTATATTTCCAACCTTCTCTTTCTTTTCTCAACAAAGGTTTTCAATCCGAAATTCCTAATTATGAAAAAGTAGATGTAAATGCTTATATGCTTGAAGGAGTTTTAGGACTATTAATTAAGTTTGGAGATGATAGGACTGGAAGTGGATTATATATCTCTGCTTCTCCCTATTTCACCTATGGCATTGGAGGGAAATCAGATTTTGTTGACCTAAGGAGTCCAACAGATTCAACTTTTTATGGTAGTGCAACAATAAATACTTTCTCTAATGACCATTATCAACCTTTAGATATTGGCTTTCAGTTAGGATTGGGCTACGACCTTAATCATAAATGGTCAATTGGAGGTATTTATAATTTCGGAATGCAGAAAATGAGGAATGATGCAAATTATCGTTGGAAAGGATTCCAAATTCATTTGTCATTCTTCTTTAAATAAGAAAACAAGATAATTTATAATTAGTAGATTCTTTCGTGAATTAATCCTCCAAGTAGGATAGTTAGTCTATAAGGCAGACATTTCCAAAGGGAAAAGAACCATTTATTGTTTCGTATTGAAGTAGTTTTGTGAGATGATGACCAGTAAAGAGGAATTTCCTTTGCTTTAAAATGTTTTTTGAAAGAATAAACTGAACTGTCTTTGGTGCATCTTCCAAAAGAATAGGTTTTTGCATTATTTTCTTTGCAGTAATTTATCATTGAATAATGAAGCAGGTAGGAAGTATAGTTTTTATGCTCAGAAGGAAGAGTTGCAAAAAGATTATTTTCAAAATAGGAGTCAGTAATCTTATCTATGCTTGCACTACCTATTGGTTTATTATCTTTATAGGCAACAAATAAAATTGTGGAATTTGAATTTATCTTTCTAATTAAATGTCTTTTGTATAAAGTTGGAACTCCTTTTTGGTGCATCCTTTTAGTATAAACCTTATAGAAATCATTAATTAAATTCTTATCAACTCCCTGCTTTATAATAACTCCATTCAACTGGGCTTTTCTTATTTTCCTTCTAATGTCTGAGGTATAATTATATCCTTGTTGAAGGTTTATCTCAAAATTAACTTTATCTGTATAAATAAATTTGGAGTGGGCAATTGTATCTCTTATTTGCCAATTATTGGAAAGAGATTGTAAATCGAATTTTGGAGGATTGGTTTCAACAATTCCTTGAGAAAGATAGGGAAGAGAAATATAAGTATTATTGCACTTAACCATTAAAAGAGCAAATTCCTTTTTACCAATAAAATTAAAAGGAAAGCGATATACCTTCCTTTTATATATTTTTTCAAATTGCTCGATTAAAGAACTTGCATTCTCTACCTCAATCATTATGTTTAGATTTTGAAGGGATGTTTTGCCAGTGGAAGTTTGCAAAGAGGGTGATATTCACCTTTAAGTCCAACAGGGGTAGCATTTCTTATGTCGTGAACTATTTGAATACAGTTTCTTGCATCTTCAAGCCCAAATCCATTACCTGCCAAAATATTCTTATAACTTAGAGTATGAAGTTCGGTGAAGCCTTCGCTAAATTCAATTTCGGTGCCTTCCATTTCAATTTTACGATAGGTTCTTTTGCCCGCTTCAATACATTCCTTAGGTAAGGTATCAGCATTTATACTCATAAAATATCTAACTCTTGCTCTTTCAAATTCCAAATATCCTCCCACTCTGTCGTGTTGATAAATATGAACAGTGTTTTGTTTAATAGGACCAAATATCCAAGAAAGCATATCATAGAAGTGAACTCCAATATTGGTTGCAACGCCTCCCGATTTTTCAGTAACACCCTTCCAAGAAGTGTAGTACCAAGTTCCTCTTGAAGTTATATAGGTTAAGTCTACATCATATATCTTATCCTTTGGTCCTTCATCAATTTGTTTCTTCCATTTAATAATGGCATCGTGAAGACGAAGTTGAAGAATATTATATACTTTCTTTCCTGTTTCTTTTTGCATGCTTTCAAGAGCATCAATATTCCATGGATTTAGAACAAGAGGCTTTTCGCAAATCACATCTGCTCCAGCACGTAATCCAAAACGTATATGAGAATCGTGAAGATAGTTGGGAGTGCAAACAGAAACATAGTCAAGTTTTTGGTCTGTATGTTTTATCTTTTCAACAAATCTGTCAAATCTTTCAAACTCTGTGTAGAAAGAACAGTTTGGGAAATAGGAATCAATTAGTCCTACCGTATCTGATTTATCAAGAGCAACAACAAGATTATTATTTGTGTCTTTAATTGCTCTTAAATGGCGAGGTGCAATATATCCTGCAACTCCAATAAGTCCAAAATTTTTCATTTTTTATTTTATTCTTATAACTCTATTGTCTATTAACTTGTACTCTTGAGCAGATTCTGGACAAACAGCAATTTGCTCTTCATTAAAGTGAAGCTTATGACCAAATTCACTCATCCAACCAATTTGTTTTGCAGGATTTCCCACAACTAAAGCATATGCAGGAATGGTTTTTGTAACAACTGCTCCAGCTCCAATAAAAGCATATTCTCCAATATTATGTCCACAAACTATTGTTGAATTAGCACCAATGGAAGCTCCCTTACCTACAATTGTTTTGGCATACTGGTCTTTACGATTAACGGCAGAACGAGGGTTTGTAACATTTGTAAAAACACATGAAGGTCCTAAAAATACATCATCTTCACAAGTAACTCCAGTATAAATGGAAACATTGTTTTGTACTTTAACATTATTTCCCAAAACTACCTCTGGGGAAACTACAACATTTTGTCCAATATTACATCTTTCTCCAAGTTTTGCTCCTATCATAATATGAGAAAAATGCCATATTTTTGTACCTGAACCAATGGTACAACCTTCGTCTATAATTGCTGTTGGGTGTGCGAAATACTCCATATTAAAAAAGAATTTTGTTGACAAATTTTGTTATTTGCTTGAGTGCAAAGATAAAAATTATTTCAAATACTTTTTAAAGGGTTCAAAATATTACTTAACTTTGCACTTTAGTTATGGGAATAAAAAATATGAAGAGGTTGATTAAAAAATGTTTAAATTGTAGTTTGGTTGTTTACTTTTTTTGCTTTTTGGTTGTTATATCAATTAACGCTAATGCTCAAAAAAACAGAGTAAATTCTCAACCTAAAATAACTTTTGAAACAACTTCTCATGACTATGGCGTGATTTTTGCTGGAGAAGATGGAGTGGTAGATTTTAATTTTAAGAATGAAGGTAAGAGTCCTCTGATAATAAGTAATATTGTTTCCTCATGTGGATGTATGGTAGTAAAATGGTCAAAAGACCCAATAATGCCAAACAAAAAAGGGACAATAAAAGTTGCTTACAACACTAATATTATTGGAGATATAAAAAGAAGTATAACTGTTTCAACTAATGACCAAAGCCAAAGCAGAATTGTTTTGATTCTAACGGGTAAGGTTGTAGCTAAAACAAAATAAATAAACACAAATTAAAAATATAAATGAAAATGAAAAAGTTAGTTTTATTAACACTCCTTGTTTTTGGAGTTTCATTTGGAGTTTTGGCTCAAAACAATAAACCATCTACTCCTAACAAAAACCAAGTAGGCTCACAAGCTGAAATTACTTTTGAAAAAATAGAACACGATTACGGTGATGTTCCTAAGAATGGAAATGGAGAAACAACATTTTCTTACAAGAACACAGGAAAAATTCCATTGATCCTATCAAATGTTCGTTCATCTTGTGGATGTACAGTTCCAGCATGGTCAAGAGAACCATTAATGCCTGGTCAAAGTGCTTCCATTAGAGTAAAATATAATACTGCAAACCCTGGTCCAATCAACAAAACTATAACTGTTGAATCAAATGCAAGAGAAAATAGAGTTATTCTAAGAATTAAAGGAAAAGTTCTCAACTAAACCTCAGATAAACTTAACAAACAAAAACATAAATTAAAAGAATTTTATTATGCCACAAATATCGCATAAAGGTAAGATATTACCTGCTTCGGCTATTAGAAAGCTGGTGCCTTTTGCCGATGCTGCAAAAGAAAAGGGAATTAAGATTTATCACCTTAACATTGGACAACCTGACATCTTAACTCCAAAAGGAGCAATTGATGCTTTAAAGAATGCTAATATGCCAATAGTTGAATATACCAATTCAGCTGGAAACCTTTCCTATAGAAAGAAATTAGCAGAGTATTATCAAAAGAACAAGATTGACGTTACAGAAAACGATATCATAGTTACCAATGGAGGTTCAGAAGCTCTTCAATTTGCTTTTTCTGTTTGCCTAAACGAAGGAGAGGAAATAATTATTCCTGAACCATACTACACCAACTATAATTCTTTTGCTATCCAAAGTAATGTAGTTATCAAAACAATCCCTTCATACATTGAAAACGGATTTGCTCTTCCTCCAATTGAAGACTTTGAAAAAGCCATTACTCCAAAGACAAAAGCAATTATGGTTTGTAACCCTAACAACCCAACAGGTTATCTTTATTCACAAGAAGAACTTGAGGTTTTAGGACAATTGGCAAAAAAATATGACCTTTATCTATTTGCTGATGAGGTTTACAGAGAATTTTGCTACGATGGAGCAGAACATCATTCAGTAATGAACCTAAAAGGCTTAGAAGAAAATGTGGTATTGGTTGACTCTGTTTCCAAACGCTATAGTGCATGTGGAGCAAGAGTAGGTTGCATAGTAAGTAAGAACAAAGAAGTAATGGGAGCAGCAATGCGTATGGCTCAAGCAAGACTTTGCCCACCATATTTTGGACAAATATTTGGCGAAGCAGCAATTGACACACCAGAATCCTATTTTACAGAAGTAAGTGCAGAATATACAAAGCGTAGAGGAGTTTTAATTGAAGCAATTAACAATATCCCTGGCTGTTTCTGCCCAATGCCAAAAGGAGCATTCTACACAATGATTCAAATGCCAATTGATGACAGCGACAAATTCTGTAAATGGCTATTAGAAGACTTCTCATATAATGGAGCAACAGTAATGTTAGCACCAGCAACAGGATTCTATTCAGACCCTGAAAAAGGAAGGACACAAGCGCGTATTACATATTGCCTATGTATTGAAGATATTAAGGCAGCAGTAAAATGTTTGGAAGAAGCATTAAAAGTTTATCCAGGCAGAACAAACTAAGATAAGAAATCTTAAAATAAATAAAATACCACCCAGGAAACTGAGTGGTATTTTTTTATTCCAATAACCCCAAAATAAAACCTTGTTTTAATTTACTCAAACAAGGATTTAATTTTACATTTCGTCGATTACATTATCCATCTGAAAATTTATTCCTTCACTTATTCCTAATGTGAGCTAAATATTGCTCAAATTAAAAGATTTTGTACTTTTGCACTTAAGCAATAAAGTAATTTTATATGAAAACCAAAAAGTGGGAAAGGATATTAGTGAAATATTTTTTAACTTTATTCCTTTCTTTTTTAATGTTTTTACCAATTGATATTATAACTTATGGGGATATAGTCACAGGTCATCCAAAAAGATATTTTATAATTAATCTTTTTATCATATCTATTAGTGTCGTATTATATACTATTGCATTGAATGTATTTAATAAAAGATTCTGGAGTAAAAGAATTATTCTAAGAATTTTTATGGAAATATTATGTTCTGTTATAGTTACAAATATTTTATTATATTTATCACAAATATTATTTCTATCACAAATGAATCTGATAGATTTTTTTCAAGAAATATTTGCAAGTAAGAACAGACCATTTTTATTTATTTCTATGTTGCAAGGATGGTTTATCGTTTTAATATTAGAGGTTTTATATTTATATAATAAAAGGAAAGAAAGTGAACTAGAAAAAGAAAAATTCAAATATTTCCAATTAAAAAATCAGTTAAACCCTCATTTTCTTTTTAACAGCTTAAGTGTATCCATTTCTCTTATTAAAAAAAACCAAGATAAAGCAGTTGAATATATGAAGAAGCTATCTTTAGTTTACAGATATGTTCTAATTAACACAGAGAGTGACTTTGTACTCCTAGAAGAAGAGCTCAATTTTATAAAAAAATATATTGATATCCTTCAAATAAGATATGATGAAGGACTGAATGTTACTTATAACGTTGATAATAAAATCTTAAATATGCAAATAGTTCCTCTTTCATTACAATTGCTTGTTGAAAATGCTGTTAAACATAATGCCACATATTCCTATAATCCTTTGAATATTCATATATATTCAGAGGGGAAGCAAATAATAGTTGCAAATAATATTATTAAAAAAACTACTATTATAGATTCAATTGGCGTGGGATTGAAAAACCTTAATCAAAAATATAATATTCTTTTCTCAAAGGATATTCAAATTATTAATGACAGTAAAAACTTTATTGTAAAAATACCATTAGCATGAAAATAGCAATAATTGAAGATGAGCCACTAAGTCAGGAAGAGCTAAAGGATTTATTATATAAATATTTCCCTGAATTTGAAGTTGTAAAAACACTGAGTTCTGTTAGAGAAAGTATCGAATGGTTAAATGAAAATAAAGTTGACCTATTATTTATGGATATTCAATTAAAAGATGGTATCAGTTTCGAGATTTTTGAATATCTGGAAATAAAAACTCCTATCATTTTTGTAACAGCTTATGATGAATATGCAATAAGGGCATTTAAAGAAAATTCTATTGGCTATTTGTTAAAACCCATTATTGACGAGGATTTGGTAATAACTATTAATAAGTTTAATAATAAAAATGATTTTGACTCCTATAAAAACAGAATTGACAAAATTACACCGCATTCAAAAGAAAATAGTTATAAAAACAGATTTGTTTTGAAGTTAGGAGCCAAACTTATTGTTGTTGATGTCAATAATATTTCATACATATATTCAAGTGATAAAAATAATTTTTTAATTACAAAAGACAATAATAAATATATAATTGATTACACAATTGAAAATTTAGAAACTATGCTTGAACCTAAATTCTTTTTTAAAGTGTCAAGAAAATGTATTGTATCAATTGATGCTATTGATGAAATTATAAGGCATTCAACTAGACAACTAAAAATTGTTCCTACTCCTTATTGTGATATTGATATTTTCGTAAGTCGTGATAAGGTTCATGATTTTTTAAATTGGCTAGACAAATAAATTCCACTTTTGACATTTTATCCTAAAATTTTTACACTTCATCCAATTTATTATACATCCTATCCTTTATTGCTTTTCAATAAGTTTTCAATTTAATACCTTTGTCCCATTAGTATCGCAATGTGAATACATTGAGTATTAATAATTAACTAAGTGATTATTATATTTATAACAAAACAACAAAACAGATGAAAAAAGTATTTTTTTTTATGGCGATTATTATTGCTATACAAGGTTGGTCTCAAATTACATTAAATGAAAGTTTTGAAGGAACAACATTTCCCCCAGAAAATTGGAGGAAAGAGAATCTTCAAGGAATAACAACACCATGGATTAGATCCACTCATAATCCTCATAATGGGACAGCACATGTATTTACTAATTATAATAGTAGTGGGTCAATTAATTATTTAATTACTCCCAAATTAACTGTAACTGCAAATAATCATCAAATTAGTTTTTGGGCAGTAATGGATTATCTTGATTTAACATACAATCAAACCTTTTTAAAAGTATTAGTTTCAACAACTACAAATGATATTTCATCATTTGATACAGCTGCACTTTTACAAATTTCGCCTTCATTTTCTGGTATAAATCAAATGACAGATATTTATAAACAATGGACAGTAGATCTATCTGCTTACATTGGGCAAGATATTTATATTGCTTTTCGTCAAACAGATAATGATGGTTATGGAATGTGTTTGGATGATGTTGTAGGACCAGAACTATTTGTACCTGCATGTCCTAAACCCACAGCATTAACTACTGCTAACATCACTACAAATTCAGCTGACATTTCTTGGACTTCTGGGAATTCAACAGATAGTACTTGGTGGTTTTATTGGAAAGAAATAAATGCAACTAACTACGATTCAATATACGTTACAACAATTCCATATACATTGCAAAATCTTAATCCAAATAGTGTCTATAATGTTTACATTGCAACAGATTGTGGTTCTGAACTGTCTCCTACAAGTAATGTATTATCATTTCGCACTTCTTGTGAATCAATAACTACATTACCCTATATTGAAAACTTTGATTCTCACGGAACTACTGCAGGAACATTCCCTTCTTGTTGGTTTCGCCCTGTTTTAAATACTGCGACTCCTTATCCTTCAATAGTTACTGCTAATGCTTATAGTGCTCCCGCAAATTTAAGATTTCAATCATCATCCATAACTCCAACTTATGCAATTACTCCTGCTATAGATATAGATATAAATACTTTAAAGGTAAGATTTATGCTTAAAGCTGAGAGTATTCCAAATTCAGGAGTAATAGAAGTCGGAATAATGTCTGATCCCAATGTTCTTTCTTCATTTGAATTAGTCACAACAATTCAACCTACTTCAACCGCCTATACTGAATATGAAGTATTATTTGATAATACCACTTTAACAGGAACAGGAAATCATATTGCTTTTAGGCATGTTGCTATTTTATCATCTCAATATTATTGGTTAGATAATGTTATAATTGATAGAATTTCATTTTGTACTCGTCCTGATTCATTATATGCAGCGAATATTACACAAAATGAGGCTGAAATATCTTTTACACCAGGAGATATTGGAGATACTCAATGGAAACTATATTATAGACAAGTTGGAGATACATCATGGATAGATAATGATGTAATTTCAATTCCATATCAAATAACAGGATTAACTTCAAATACAACTTATGAAGTATTTGTTAAAACAATTTGTAATGGAACAATATATTCAGATGCAAGTTCAATATTAAGTTTCCATACACCATGTGATAATATTTTAACATTGCCATACACAGAAAATTTTGATTCTTACGGAACAGGAACAGCTGCAACTTCATTCCCTAATTGTTGGTCAAGAAACGTCATAACTTATTCAACTCCAAACTATCCTTATATAGCAACCATCAACTATTCTTCTCCAGGAGCAATGTTTTTCCAAGCATCTAATAATACCAGAACAGTAGCCGTTGCAAATCCAATTGACCCATCAATTCCTGTCAATATGTTGACTGTTTCATTTAAAATGAGATATTCAATATTAGATAATAATGGAATTCAAGTTGGAGTAATGTCAGATCCTAATGATTTTAGTACATTTGTTCCAATAGGCAATCGTCAAACAATATCAGACATTAATGTTTGGGAAGACAAGACAGTTATATTAAGTGATTATACTGGTACTGGACAATATATAGCATTAGCAGCAATAGCACCTGCAGGTGAAAATGCGAGAGCTTATGTGGATGACTTTGTAGTTGACTATACTCCTAACTGCCCAAGTGTTTTTGGTTTAACTGTAGGAGTAACTTCAACAACCTCAATTAATATAAATTGGGATAACTCAAATGACTTAGGAGATGGATTCAATATTGCATATTCTACACACTTATCATCACCATTTGATCCAATAACGGCAAATATTATTTTCATTCCAACTGGAACAACTTTACCATACATAATTTCTGGATTAACAGCTGGTGATACTGTGTGGGTTGCAATTCAAAGAGGATGTAATGGAGATTGGACAGATGCTCAAAAAGTTAACCTGCCAGCATTTGCACATGCATTACCATATACATGTGACTTTGAGGATAATAATATCAATAATAGTTGGACAATAATAAATGGAGCCCAAGCGAATAAATGGTTTATTGGAGTTTCAGGTGCAAATGGAATTGGAAACGGTTTATATATTTCATCAAATAATGGATTATCGGCTTCTTATGCACATAGTTCTTCTGTTACTATGGTATCTACTTTTGTACAATTTGATAATTCAACTGATTTTGCATTAGCTTTTGATTGGAGAGCAGGAGGAGAAAGTTCCAATGACTATATATCTGCTTACATAATACCTATAGGAGTACCTATTGAGGAAGGGATTCTCCCGTCTGCAATATATAAAGTCACTCCTACGTATTTAAATTTATCAACATCATGGCAAAGACAAACAATTTCTTTGGGTTCAGAGTATTCAAATTCAATACAGCGAGTTGTTTTCGCATGGCGTAATAATGGCTCTGGAGGAATTCAACCAGGAGGTATAATAGATAACATTCAATTATTAGGACTAACATGTCCAAGCATTACCGATATAGTTACGTCAAATATTACATCAACGAGTGCAAACATCAGCTGGAATTCAAACCTAAGTACAGCTACAAATTGGTGGATATATTGGAAAGAACCATCTGCAACAAATTGGATAGATTCTTTGAATATAACACAAAACCCTTATACACTAAATGGATTATTACCTAACACTCCTTATCAAGTAAAGATATTGAATAATTGTGGAACTGAACTTTCATTCCCAATGAATATTCTTTCATTCCGTACAGCATGTGATATTATTTCAATTATGCCATATACAGAAAACTTTGATAATCACGGAGGAATTGGAACAGATTATTACCCACCTTGCTGGTCGAAAATTACTAACTATACCTTATATCCACATATAAACTCAACATATCATAGTGCTCCTGCTTCATTATATTTCTATGCTATTTCTGGAACTTCTAATATTGCTATATTACCAGAAATTGATGCGTCAATACCTATTAATACTTTGATGGCAACATTCTGGATGAAGACAGAAAATACAACAAGTAATATTATTGTAGGAGTTATGGATTCTATAGATGCTTCAACATTTACTCCAATTGATACAGTTGCTCCAGTTGCAAATGCAATCTGGGAAGAAATTGAAGTTGACTTTAGTTCCTATAGTGGAATAGGTAAGTTTATTGCATTTAAGTCTGAATATAACACTGCTTCAAATTATCTATATTTGGATGATGTTATAATTGATTATATCCCATCTTGTTATCGTCCAACTTCACTTTCTGCAACAGGAATAGGAACAAGTATGAATATTTCCTTTATCCCAAATAATTTAACAGATAATGGATGGTATATTTATTACAAACCAGTATTTGCTGGCAACTGGGATTCTGTTTTAACAACAACAATTCCAACAACAATTTCTGGATTAGAGCTTCAAACTACATATCAAATTTATGCAAAAGCAATTTGCTCAGATGGAACAACTTCAAATGCATCTCAAACAATAACATATACTACGTCATGTTCTAGTGTAGCAATTTCATCTTTTCCATGGACAGAAAATTTTGAAGGAGGGATTTCTTGTTGGACACAAGAATACGTTATAGGAACTACTTCTTGGACAAATGCATTATCTGATTATATGCCACATACAGGAATAGGAATTGCTACTTTCTTTAATTCATCAGGAAATAAAACAAAACTTGTTTCTCAACTTATTGATCTCTCTTTATTATATCAACCATATATCTCATTCTGGCACATGCAAAGAAATTGGGCTGGAAGTCAAGATGAACTAAAAGTTATGTATAGAGCAAGTCAAGATAGTGCATGGACTCAGTTAGTACATTACACATCAGATATTCCAGATTGGCAATATGATTCTATAGCCTTACCTTCATCATCTTCAACTTATCAGATAGCATTTGAAGGATATGGAGACTATGGATATGGAGTAGCTTTAGATGATATCATAGTTTATGACCTAAGTGCTTATAATTGTCCTCCTCCAACTAACTTAACAGTAAGCAATATTCAAAACAATACAGCAACTATTAACTGGGTACAAGCAGGAACAGAAAGTGAATGGCAAGTATGTTTAGGGACAATAAGCAACCCAGTAAATGTTACAAGTACAACATATACTTTCCCTCCAAATTTAACAATAGGAACTTCATACATATACTTTGTAAGAGCTAAATGTGGAACAAGCTATTCATCATGGGTATCAGGAACGTTTACAACTACAGAACTTCACCATGCTGTTCAGGTTACAACAATATCCCCAACAGCTGTAACTCAAACCAATGCAACCTTCCACGGAACTTATGTTCAAGGTTCAGAAGCAATAACAGCAATTGGATTTGAATATAAAACAACTGTAGAAACAAACTGGACAGACCAAGTAGTAACCCCAGTAGCAACAACATTCACTTACCAAGTAACTACACTAACAGCAAATACTAACTACCAAGTCAGAGCTTATGCAGTAACACCAACTGATGGAAGAATATATGGAGATGCCTTACAATTTACAACTAGCCCAATAGAACCACCAACAGTAACAACATTAACTCCAGCAAACGTCACTCAATCTAATGTAACATTCAATGGAACTATTATACAAGGTTCTGAAGCAATTAATGCAAGAGGCTTTGAATATAAGTTAATAACAGAAGATTGGGCAGATGCTACTATTCTATCTGCAACTGGAACAAATACAATTTCGGCTGAAGTCAATAACTTACAATCTTATACAAATTATAATGTCAGAGCATATGCAAGAACTGTTTCAGATACATACTATGGTCAAGAACTAAACTTCCAAACTCTAACACTAACATCAATAGACCAACAACCAATCACTATAATGATATATCCAAACCCAGCAAGCCAAGAAACTAAATTAGTAGTAACAGGCTTACAAGGCGAAGTAAAGATTACCATTAGTGACATACAAGGACGCATAATCAACACCATCAACACCAAATCAAACAACAATAAGGTAGAAGAAACCTTAAATATAAGTGATATGGCAAAGGGAGTATATTATGTAAGACTACAAAATGAACAAATAAATAGAACCCAAAAGTTAATAGTAAAATAATAACCAGAAGGAACTATTTAAAATAAATAGACAACTAAACACGAAGAGGCTGTCTCATAATTCCAGAGGCAGTCTCTTTTTTTGTATAAATATTTTGCCATGTGAATATTATTTTGTAATTTTACATCGTGATAATCAGATGTATATATGCCAATTAAAACATATTGTAGAAATCAAACCGACCTATTTCCTATCAAATTAGATGATATGATAAAGGCTAATGACCCTGTAAGGCTATTAGACTGCTTAATCGAAGGGATAGATATGAAACGCATCTTTGCACGTTACAATAAAAAAGGTGCCTCTGCCTATGACCCAAAGATGATGATAAAAGTTATATTTTATGCCTATACCTTAAATATCTACTCATC
>DHDW01000041.1:37460-41256 GCA_002399565.1 Bacteroidales bacterium UBA4866
CCTTAAGAAGCAACATTAAGTTTATGTGGCTTTCAGGCATGCAAACTCCAGACCACAATACAATCAATATCTTTAGGACAAGTAAACTTCAAAAACCCTTGAAGAATATCTTTTCCCAAATAGTAATCCAACTAGAAAAAGAAGGCTTACTGAACTTAGAAAAAGCATATACTGATGGTACAAAGATAGAAGCCAATGCCAATAAGTATAGCTTTGTATGGGGTAAGGCGATACAAACAAGATTTGTAAAGATGGCATCGACACTAAATGAAATATGGGATTATGCAGATCAAACATGTAAACGAGAAATGGAAGATAAAACCCCAATCCTTCATACAGATATTACCTCAGAAAAGATAGAAGAGATACTATCCAATATAGACCAATCTATGTCATCAGAAGATATGGATATAAAAATAAAACAGAAGTTCAGAAGAATAAAGAAAGAATATCCCCAGCAAATAAAGAAGTACGAAGAACAAAGAGCTATAATAGGAGAGGATAGAAACTCATATAGCAAAACCGATCCAGATGCCACCTTTATGCGGATGAAGGAAGATCATATGGGAAATGGACAACTAAAGCCAGCTTACAATACACAGATAAGCACAGAAAGTGAATTTATCACCAACTATACCATACACCAAAGTCCTACTGATACCAATACCTTAATCGAACACTTAGAAGAATACAAAGAGCAATATGGACACTACCCCAAAGACAGCATATGTGATGCAGGCTACGGTAGTGAAGAAAACTATCTCTTTGCACAAGAGAACAATATAACCCCATTCATCAAATACAACTACTTTCATAAAGAGCAAACAAAGAAATGGCAAGAAGACCATTTTAACAGCAGTAACTTTCCTTACGATAAAGAAAGAGACTGTTGTATATGCCCAATGGAGCAAGAAATGTATTATGTAGGAGAAAAAATCACAAAAACAAAAACAGGCTTCATACAAAAAGCTTCACTATACCAAGCCAAAGATTGTAAAAACTGCCAAGTAAGAAGTCAATGTCACAAATCATCAAAAAACAGAGTTATTCAAATAAATCATAGACTCAAAAAACTAAAAGACAAAGCAAGAGAACTTCAGCTCTCTGAAGAAGGAATAAAACATAGGCGGAAACGACCGGTAGAGGTTGAACAAACCTTTGGGAACCTAAAACAAAACAAAAACTTCAGACGATTTTCACTAAGAGGATTAAAAAAGGTGGAAATCGAGTTTGGGTTATTGGCTATAGCTCACAATATAAGTAAGTATTGCAACAAAATAACACCCAAAATGGCAATATAAGAAAGAATATTGCTCTATTTTATAAAATCAACCCTTTGAGAATCGAAAATTCAAAAATTAATCGAAAATATTTATACTGATAAAAATCAGAGGCTGTATTGAAATATTATATTCAAGACAGCCTCTTTTTTTGTTCCTTAATTTACTAACTCTTCGTTTTATTTTACCCAAATAAGGTTTTGATTTTCTATCTCATTATCTCAATAAAATCAAGTTTAATCAAAAATAAACGGGATATAATTAAAAATATAAGGTACATAAATAAAAATATATAGGACATAAATAAAAATATAAGAGACTTATTTGAAAATATAAGGGATATATTTTTAATTATGATTGATGTTTTTCAGACTTCATCTAATAAGCGTTTATCTTTCTTTTTTAGAAAAGTCCTACAATGTTTCCTTCATTATCAATATCAATATTCTCTGATGAAGGGATTTCTGGAAGTCCAGGCATAAGCATCATTTCTCCTGCAATTGGGATAATAAATCCTGCTCCTGAAGAAATTTCAACATCTCTAACCTTAAATGTAAAGTCTTTTGGTCTTGCTCTAAGATTAGGGTCATCAGAAATTGATTTTTGAGTTTTAGCCATACATATTGGCAAAGAAGAAAGTCCTAATTCATTTATATTCTTTATTTCAGAAGATGCCTTTGAAGAAAATTCAATTTTCTTAGCTCCATAAAGTTTCATGGCAATTGTTGTTACTTTGTCCTCAATTGAAGCTTCTTTATCATACAGGAAATTCACTTCTTCTTTTGTTTGAATGTTTTTCTCAATTTCTTTTGCAATATCAATTGCTCCTTGAGAACCTTTTGCCCAAACCTCTAAATCAAAAACTTTTACTCCTGATGATTTACATGATTCTTTAATAAAATCTATTTCTTCTTGTGAATCATTGGCAAATTTGTTAATTGCAACAATTGGAGAAAGTCCGAAGAGCTTAATGTTCTCTATGTGTTTTTCAAGATTCTCAATGCCTTTCTTCACTGCTTCAAGATTTTGCTCTCCAATTTGCTTTACGCTAACTCCTCCGTGATAACGCAGTGCTCGAATTGTTGCAACCAAAACAATTGCATCTGGTCTAAGCCCTGACTCTCTACACTTAATGTCTATAAATTTTTCTGCTCCCAAGTCTGCACCAAAACCAGCTTCAGTTACAACAATATCAGAAAGGCTCATCCCCATTTTAGTTCCAATTATTGTATTTGTTCCTTGTGCAATATTTGCAAAAGGTCCTCCATGAATAATGGCAGGTGTTCCTTCTGTTGTTTGAACTAAATTAGGTTTTATTGCATCTTTCAACAAGGCCGCCATAGCTCCATGTACTTTCAAATCTCTTGCAAAAATTGGCTTTTTCTCGTAGGTGTATCCAATAAATATATTCCCTAATCTTTCTTTAAGGTCATTAAGATTTGAACTCATACAAAGAATTGCCATTACCTCAGAGGCTGCAGTAATCTTAAACCCACTCTCACGAACAACACCATTTGCACTTCCTCCCATTCCAATAACAATATGTCTTAGCGAACGGTCATTCATATCCATTACCATAGGCCAACGTATTGTTCTTGGGTCTATACAAAGATTGTTTTTCTTGCTTTGAACATTATTATTAATTATTGCTGAAAGCAAGTTATGAGCCTTTTCAATGGCAGCAAAGTCACCTGTAAAATGAAGGTTAATATCTTCCATAGGCACAACTTGAGAGTATCCACCACCAGTTGCTCCACCTTTTACTCCAAACACTGGACCAAGAGAAGGCTCACGAAGAACAACTGTTGTCTTTTTGCCAATAGCATTTAAAGCCATTGAAAGACCAATTGATACTGTTGTTTTCCCTTCTCCTGCAGGAGTTGGAGTTATGGCTGTTACCAAAACTAATTTGGAATTTTTTATTTTTTCTTCATCTATAAGTCTTAAAGGCAATTTAGCCTTATATTTACCATAATATTCAATATCTTCTTTGTTTATATTTAGTTTTGAAGCAATTTCTTTTATATGTAACATTGAATATTCATGTGCAATTTCTAAATCTGTTTTCATTTCTTTTTTATGTTTAGTTTATAATTAACAACTACAAATAATGGTCTTTTATTGTAATATAATTAATTCTTGAAGAAATAATATTTAAAACCTCCTTTACTAAATTACACAAAAAAATGGGAACAACACAATTAAGTATTGCTCCCATTCCAATTATTATGGTTGTTTAATTTTTCGAGAAAGGATTAGATTAGTTTTGCTAATCTTTCAGCCAAATCGCAAACTCTGTTAGAGTATCCGTTTTCGTTGTCATACCATGAAACAACTTTCACCATATTTCCTTCAAGAACCATTGTAAGTTTTGAATCGAAGATAGATGAGTGAGGATTTCCAACAATGTCGCAGCTTACAATTGGATCTTCAGTGTATTCTAAAACACCTTTTAGTTCTCCTTCAGCTGCTTTTTTCATTGCTTGATTGATTTGTTCGATTGTGATTTCATTTTT
>DHDW01000041.1:41300-41635 GCA_002399565.1 Bacteroidales bacterium UBA4866
GCTTCTTTCATAGCTGCATTGATTTCTTCTTTAGTTACAGTTTTTTCAAGTTCAACTGTTAAGTCAACAACAGAACCATCTGGAGTTGGAACTCTCATTGATAAACCATCAAGTTTTCCTTTCAATTCAGGAATAACTAAACCTACAGCCTTTGCTGCACCTGTTGAAGTTGGGATGATTGAAACTGCTGCTGCTCTTGCTCTACGAAGATCTTTGTGAGGAAGATCTAATATTTGTTGGTCGTTAGTATAAGAGTGAACAGTGTTCATTAAACCTCTTTTAACTCCAAATTTATCGTTAAGAATTTTTGCAACTGGAGCTAAACAGTTAGTTGT
>DHDW01000041.1:41723-47616 GCA_002399565.1 Bacteroidales bacterium UBA4866
GGAGCTAAACAGTTAGTTGTACAAGAAGCGTTAGAAATACAAGTCATTTCTTTTGTAAGAATATTATCATTTACTCCTAAAACCACTGTTGCATCAACATCTTCTGCCTTATCAGCTGGAACAGTTAAAATAACTTTCTTTGCTCCTGCTTTTATATGTTTTCCCATTTTTTCTTTATTGCGGAAAATACCAGTTGACTCAATAACTATGTCAATTCCTAACTCTCCCCAAGGAAGATTTTCAGGATCTTTTTCTGCAAAGACTCTAATCTTCTTTCCGTTTACTACAAGGAATTCCCCTTCAGCGTAAACCTCTCCATTAAAACGACCATGAACAGAATCGTATTTTAATAAATGTGCAAGGGTTTGTGCATCTGTTAAGTCGTTAATTGCAACAACTTCCAAGTTGTTTTTGGATTGAATGTTTCTGAAAGAAATCCTTCCGATACGTCCAAATCCATTGATTGCTATCTTTACCATTTCAATTTTGATTTATTTGATTAATAGATATTATTAATTTTTTCAATTACGAATTGAATTGCAAAGTTAGAATTAATATTTGAGTTAAGGAAGTTTTTATCTTGATTTTTATTATTTTATATATCCAAACGGATAGTAATAGAACGACTTAAAGTCTTTGGTCTATTGGATACCCTGAGTTATCTTTCTAAAGATTGTTTCAAGACTTTGTCCAGAGGCTAAATGTTTGGTATTGTCATCTGCAACAACTTGTCCGTTATTAATGATTATTGTCCTATCACAAACAGCTTCAACCTCTTGCATGATGTGAGTGGATAATAAAACAGTTTTATCTTTACCTGCATTTTTAATTAAATCTCTAACCTCAACCAATTGGTTGGGGTCTAAGCCAGAAGTTGGTTCATCGAGAATTAAAACTTCAGGGTCGTGAATCATTGCTTGAGCAATCCCAACTCTTTGGCGATATCCCTTTGAAAGAGTGCCAATTTTTTTGTTCACTTCCTTTGTTAGTCCAGTCATCTCAACCATTTGTTCTATTCTTTCCTTCTTTTGTTTTCCCAAACCATGAACTCCTGCAACGAAATCAAGAAACTCTCTAACATACATATCCAAATAAAGCGGATTATGCTCAGGAAGGTAACCAATTTTCTTTCTAACATCCATTGGATTGTCAAAAATATCATATCCACACACCTTCACACTTCCTTTTGTTGGAGGTATAAAACAAGTGATTATTTTCATCATTGTGCTTTTCCCAGCACCATTTGGACCTAAAAGGCCAACAATTTCTCCTTTGTTTATTTCTAATGAAACATTATCTAAAGCCTTTTGCTCATTATAAAGCTTAGTAAGGTTTTGTATTGATATAGACATATTATTCTATTTTAGTAACAAGCTGCGAAATTAAAATAAAAACCGTACTTTTGCAAATTATAATATTTTTATTGATGAAAATTACAGCAAAAGAGAATATATCTTTACTTAATTTGATTTTGGAAACCTTCCCCGAAGTATCTGTTTCAAAGGCTAAGAAGATAATAATTTATGGTTCAATCTCACACAAGGAAGCCATTATTAAAAGTCCTGAATATATTGTGGGAAAAGGAGAATCGGTTGAATACACCAAATATTCGGGAGGAAGCCATATTGCAAGAGAAAAAACAGATGTGCCAATTCTTTATGAGGATGAATACCTTATTGCAGTAATTAAACCCTCTGGAGTAAATGTTGACGCAAGCCCTAATGAGAAAGTAAAATCTCTATATGCTTTAACCAAAAGTTATGTTAAGAGAAAATGGGGGATAAGACAAAATTTATTTATTGTTCATGAACCACAAGGCGATGAAGCAGGAATTTGCATATTTGCCAAAACGAAGAAAGCTCAAGAAATACTAAAGAGAAATTTTCATCTTTCAAAAAGAGAGTATAATGCAATTGTTGCTGGCAAACCAAAACATAAGAATGATAAGTTAAATCTTTGGCTAAAAAGAGGAAGCAAGAATAGAATATTTCTTGAAAAGCCTCAAACTGAAGGAGCAGAGCTATGTGTTATTAAGTATTCCACAGTCGAGAACTACGAACACTATACCCATTTAGTTATTAATCCTGAAACCTATTTCCCTTTACAAATTCGTTTTATTTTAAGTCATATTGGGAATACGATTGTTGGAGATTCTCGTTTTGGAGTTAAGCAATTATCTGCTAATTGGTTGAAACTATATCTTACTAAAATAGAACTTCAACATCCTGCAACAGGAAAGAGATTAAAAATAGAAACTTCACTTCCAAATACATTTATGAAAGTAAATTTACCTATTTTTGCACCCTCAAACGAAAAAAAGATTGAGTTAGAGGATAAGAAAGAAGACCAAGAATAGAAAAACTTATTGTTGTTTATTTAGTCTTGACATTACAATAAAACGGAGAGTTGTCCGAGTGGTTGAAGGAGCGCGCCTGGAAAGTGCGTAAAGCTCAAAAGGCTTTCAAGAGTTCGAATCTCTTACTCTCCGCAAAAAAATAAAAATAGGGGTTAACGATATGTCTTTGATATAGATTTATTGTTAAACCTTTTTCTTTTAGAACCCTCTTCCATAAATTTTAATAAAGCTTTTTCGGACTCAAAAAGAAGAAAAGGCGAGTCTTAATCCTTGTTTTAGTAAAACGAAATGGCATTTCGCCACAACGAAATGGCATTTGGGTATAGATGAAATGGCATTTCATTGAAACGAAATGGCATTTCGCCTTCATCAAAACAAAGTTTAAGCTTCATCAAATCCTTATTATAATTGGATTAAAGCTTGATTTTACTCCATTAAAAAAAGAGTATGATTTTTTTACTTAGAAAAATGGTAAATTATTCCCCTTCTTTAAGGGCTTGAATTATCTTTTGAGATAGGTAAAAAGCAAGTTTATAATATGATTCCACTGTCCAACCTGCAACATGAGGAGAAAAGACTGCATTTGGCATTTGAAGTAGTTCAATTAAGTCTTGAGGAATATTATTCTCTGCACATAACTCTGAACTAAAGGCTTCATATTCCAAAACATCTAAACAAACTCCCAACACCTTCCCTTCCTTTAGTTTATCAACCAAATCCTTTGTCTTAACAACCTTTCCTCTTGCAGTATTTATTAAATATATTGGCTTTTGGAATTTTGAAAGAAAATCCTTTTCTACCATATATTTTGTTTCTTCAGTAAGAGGAACGTGAAGAGAAAAAATATCCGATTCCTTGAATATTGTTTCAAGTGAAACTTCATGAGCATATTGATTGGAGTAATTTGTTTTGTATTTATCGTAGGCTATTGTTCTGCAGTCAAATCCCATTAGTCTTTGAGCAAAAGAATTTCCCATATTTCCATATCCAATTAGCCCAATTGTCTTCCCTTTAATTTCCAAACCCCTATTGTCTTCTCTTCTCCAAATACCTTTTCTTACCTGATGGTCTGCAATTGAAAGCTTATTGAAAAGACATAAAAGCATACCCAAGGCGTGTTCTCCAACTGCATCACGATTTCCTTCAGGAGAATTCAGGCATTTAATACCTTTATTTTCGGCATATTCAATATCAATTGCATCCATTCCAGCACCAACTCGAGCAATACATTTCAATTTAACAGCCTTGTCTATAACCTCTCTGTCAATTATAATCTTGCTTCTGATAACAACAACCTCATAATCTCCAATTTCTCTTAATATATCTTCTCTTTGGTAATTTGGCTTATGAATAACTTCAATTCCAGCTTCCTTCAAGTTGTCTATTAGCACCTTATGGGCTGAGTCTATTATTAATGCTTTCATCTTTGTAATTCTTTATATTGATTAACGTATTCAATAAAATCTTCTATATCTCCATTAAATGTATTCAAATCAACCTTACCTTCAATTCCATTAACCTTTCCTTTATGAGAATATTGCCAAAAAGTCCAATGATTATTGTCTGGCTCGGAGCAAATCCTACAAATCCAAATTTCATAATCGTCAAAATGTCCTTTAATATAGTCTTGGTATCCTTCAAGATTAGTATAGATTATGGGTTTAATGAAATAGTTCTTTTCAATTTCATTCAAATAGTTTTTGATTTCAATTCTAATTTGATCAACCTTTGAAAAAGATAAATAATTCCCATGACGCTCAACATCCAAAACAGGAGGAAGGTCTAAGTTTTCAATAGAAACTTGATTAATAAAGTTCTGTGCTTGTTCTTTTCCTGAAGTTCCAAAACGGAAGAAATGATATGCTCCAACCAAAATTCCATTCTCCTTAGCTTTAAGATAATTTGTCTTATATCTCTTATCAACAAAGTCAATTCCTTCGGTAGCCTTAATATATGCAAACTCAATACCATCTTCTTCAACTTTCTCCCAATCAATTTCATCTTGATGAGAAGAAACATCAATACCAAATACAGTATATTTTTTATTATCAATATTTACCCCTTCACATTCATAATAGCTTTTGTAATAATCCTTAATGTTATTATAGAAGAAATAAGCAAGGAAAGATAGTATTAGAACTACTCCAATAGCTAATAACCATCTTCTCAATCTTTTCTTAGTTTTCTTTTTCATTATTTACCTCCAAACAACTAAAGGGGAAAGACTATTTTTTACCTTTTTTGAATTGATTTTTGTTTTTGAAATAAGGGCGTAGAGTTTCTATGCTTAGTCTAAATTGTTTTTTTATAAATTGATTTTCGGCTTTGTCTTGATTAACATTAAAAGAAATAGAATCTGTTTCAATATTAAAATCTGTTTTCTTTAACTGCTCAATATTTTTTATTGAAATATCTTTTGGGAAAAGAGAAATAAAGGAAGAGAAATTAGAATCCCTAACCAAAAAAATATCATCAAATCCAAGCACTATATCTTCTCTATAATTATATAGAATGGTGAAATAGTCCTTAATTGTATCTTCGCTTGCAAAACAAGTGGTTTTCTTAATCAAACAACTATACATATAATCATCATAAAGGATAAAATAAGTAGGACGAATTTCAATATAATTTTTCCCTTCTATCTTGCCTTTAGAATTTCTTTTCTTGATTTCATTTACAAAAATCTGCATCTGAGAACCAATATTCTTTTCTATAGGTTTAACATTTACATCATTCTCTTTAATTTTGGTTAATGGGAAAAGCAATCCTCCATAAATATCATTAATAGTGTCTTTAATGTTGTACCCACTTAAACCAAAAATATTTGGCATATAGTAGTTTTCCTTAACCTGATATTTTGTTATTTTAACATCCTTGTCTTCTTTCTTATTGCACGAAAAATGCAAAAGAGAAAGCAAGAATACAATTGCAATTGAAAGAGTTATTTTTTTATTCATATTTCTTTATAAGTTCTATAATTTATAATTCGCAATTTGGATCGTATTCATCTAATTTGTTGCTCCAAAGATATTTTTTAGTCTCTTTAACAATTACTCCTGAAAGCAAAAGCACGGAAATCAAATTAGGTATTGCCATTAATGCATTCATTGTGTCGGAAATATTCCAAACCAAATCAAGATTGATAACAGCTCCAATAAAAACAATAACGACCCAAGTTAATCTATAGTATATTATTGTCTTTTTGCCTCCTAAATATTCTATTGCTTTTTCACCATAATAACTCCATCCAAGTATTGTAGAGAAAGCAAAAGTAATAATGCTAATATTTAAAAAGAGATTCCCAATATATGGCAATTTTGAAAATGCCTTTTGAGTCAGAAGAGCAGTCTTTGATGCATCAATATCGGGGTAAGCAATAACAGAACTAACAATAACCAATCCAGTAAGAGCACAAACAACAACTGTATCCCAAAAAGTACCTGTTGAAGAAACCAATGCTTGACGAACACTATTGCGTGTTTTAGCAGCAGCAGCAATAATTGGAGCAGAGCCTAAGCCACTTTCATTGGAGAAAAG
>DHDW01000019.1:0-20998 GCA_002399565.1 Bacteroidales bacterium UBA4866
AAAAAAATAAAAAATTTAAAATTTATGATAAAATCAAATTTTGATGCTAAGAATGCATCACAGAGCAATGGCTCACAGGATAATAAAACTACTTTGAAAGAGACTTACTCTCAACGTAAATTGCGTGAAGCGATAGAACGACAAGAAGAAACCTCAAAAATGCAATTAAGAACCTTCTATCTTTATAATGAAGATATGGGAGGTTATTACGAAACAGAGATTGATGAATCGCCTTATTTCATTAACGAATTAAAATTCAAATATTTGGATAGAACATTAGATCAGGTAAATCAATTACTTGATTATGTTGAGAAAGAAAGGAAAGCCATTGAAGAGTATAATGTGGTATTTGAAAAAAGAATGGATTTGAAGAAAAAGATTTCCGATCTTTCAAAAAAAATAGAAACGATTAAGTATTATTGTAAAATCTTATAATGCAACCATTTTAATTTTAGGGAGTGAGTTTTATACTTGCTCCTTTTTTTTATCCACGAATTCTTGCTTAGGCAAGCGGCAAGCCGATAAGCACTAATTTACACTAATTTTTTTCTTTTTTCTAATTAATCATCATCCCTTTCTGCAATGATTTCTTTTCGGTAGATTATTTCTTTATTTTGCATATCGTAGATTTCTGTGATGGGACCATCATCACTCATTTTGTTTTTATCTAAGTATTTCTCCATAGCTGGATATACTTTGAATATGCCTACCATAATGGAAAAGAAACCTTTAAATGGAATTTTAGTTATTAGATAATCTGTTTGTGGTGTTTGTTTGAGGGAGTAGTTTTTTTGAAGCTGGTCTAATTTATTTTGGTCGTTAATATTTATAATGCAACCTATATCGGAATGTAGTTTATCTTTTTCTACTAATTCTGGGTCATCATAATAAATTCCAATATTTTGAGTAATCTTTAATCCATAGTCATTTTGGAGTTCATCGCTAAGGGATTTCATTATCTCTCCATTCTTTGAATAATCTCCCACCAATTGCTTATATACTATGGTTTCCCCTCCTGCTTTCTCTACTTTAAAATTGAGTTTATTGAATCCTCCAAAATAAGCATAAAACCCAAACAATATTGCTGCTACAACAAGCAAAGCAATCAAAATTTTCTTTATTGATTTCATAATATTCGATTTTTTTAGATTGTTTTGAGTAGCAAATATACTACAAAAATTACTCTTTTTTGTTTTTCTATTTACATGATAATATTTTAATTTCTTATGCGTTTGAAAATGAGTTATTATTCAAAATTATTTTTATTATGAAAAGGAAACAATTTTTAGCCTTAATTTTAATTATTGCGGGTGTTTTCACTCTTTTGTTTTACAGAAATTCTATTGGAATTAACCTGACTATTTTTGAGTGGATTCTTATTCCTGTAATGCTTTTTGTTAACAAACCTAATAAACTAAATTTTTTGAGCAAGTCTATTCTTGTTACTCTAATTCTTAGCTCCATTATGGTTACTGTTATCAACACTCCATGGACAATTTTTATTAATTTTATTTTACTTTTCTCTTTTAGCACTCTTTTGGCTTTTAAAGGTTTCCGTTCATATATTCATGCTTTGGGGGAATCTATTGTACGTGTGTTTACAACTCATTTCTCTTCCCAAAACTATTCTGACAAAAACAAAGATGATATTAAACTGACTAATCTATTCACAAAAATTCTCCTTTTTGGTATTGTTCCTCTTGCCACTGTTCTAATTTTTCTTCTTATGTATTTTAATGCCAGTTCCAAGTTTGCCAGCACAGTTGAGCCATTATTTAATTATATAGGTAGAATGTTTGAGAATTTGAATATAACCATTGTTCTGATTTTTATTTTGGGTGTTATTGTTGCAAATGTTCTTTTAAGGAAATCTAAACCAATTGGTCTTTGGGATATGGATATTTCTTCCAAAGATGATTTGGAGAGGAAAAGGATACGTCATTTTTTAACTTTTAAAACAACTGGTTTGAAGACTCAAAACATAATGGGGATAATAACCCTAATTGCCTTAAATGTTCTTATTCTTATTTTCAACATAACCGACATTCAATCTGTTTGGTTCTTTGAGTGGGAAGGTGATTTCTTAAAAGAATTTGTTCATCAGGGTACTTGGATATTAATTTTCGCCATTCTTTGTTCTTCTTTAATTGCTTTGTTCTTCTTTAAGGATAATTTGAATTTCTATTCCAAGAATAAGCTTATAAAGAGTCTTACCATTGCTTGGATTGCTCAAAACATAGTTATGGCTATTTCTGTTATCATTCGTAACTATTGGTATATGACTTATTTTGGACTTGCTTACAAGAGAATTGCTGTTCTTTTCTTCCTTATTTTAGCCATCATTGGTCTAATTACAATTATCATTAAAATAACTAATAAGAAAACTGCATTTTATTTACTTAAAACAAATAGTTTTGCAGCCATTATTGTTATTGCCATTTCAAGTTTTGTAGATTGGAATGTTGTTATTGCCAAATATAACTTCAATAACTATGAAAAATCGTTTGTTGAATATCGTTTTATGGCTAATCTTGAAGACTCCGCTCTACCCTACACCATCAAAACCAAAGAAGAGTTAAAAACAATTGATTCCCTTCAAAACAAAGCACTACCAACCATAACAAGTTATAGTTATTTTTGGGATAGTGAAAAGTATTTTGAAATGATGGAATTAAAGAAAAGTGATTTCTTAGAGAGATACCAAACCCAAAAACCATTAGAATGGAACCTGTCGGACTATATCACATACAGGAAGCTTAAAAATAAATAAATTCCAACTTATTTAAAATTAGCCTCATTTTTGTTTCTTTATTTCATTTATTATATGTTACTTTGCATATAAATTAAATGACAATAAATATGAAACATTTATTATTCTCTATTTCCCTTTTCTTCCTTTCTTTTGGAAGTTTTGCACAAACAATTAATTCATTACCGTACTTGGAGCCGTTTGACGATTATGGTGTAAGCACTAATGATAATGATGTACGTCCTCAATATTGGTCAGTATATTCAATGTATTCCTATGTAACAAATAATGTTTCACCTTATATTTCTGGTCAGTATTCGTCTTCTGCTCCTGGAAGCTTATTTATAGGTCAGGGTGGAAGAGCCCGTTTACCCATAATTGACAATTCAATCAGGATTGACAGTTTGAGAATCAAGTTCAAGCTTATGTCTACTGTTGCCAACAGTACTTTGAAACTTAATTTGTCTGACGGATCGTATTATCCTGAAAATTTGATTGAATTTGCTTCTATCACTCCTACTGTTTTAAATACCTGGCAAGTATATGAAGTTTGGATTGACACTGCTAATGCTCTTTATCCATATTTAAAGTTATCATCTGGAACAATTGACAATATTGAAAGTTTGTATATTGATGATATTGAAATATCTTATCAAAACACTTGCGAAAGACCTGTTAATATTAATGTTTCAAATATAAGTGCCAATTCTGCTACCATTGGTTTTATTTCACAGGACAATGAAACTCAGTGGGAAATTCAGTATAAATCTTCTTTTGACATTTCATGGTCAAATGCAACTACTGTTTCAAATGTTACAACAAATCCCTGCACTTTAACGGGTTTGGCTAATTCTACTCCTTATGATTTGAGGATTAGAGCCATTTGTTCGCCTTCTGAGCAAAGTGATTGGACTACTACACGTTTTCATACAAGCATTTCTACTCTTCCTTATTTAAATTCGTTTGATAATTATGGAACTGGGGCAAGAATTATGCCTTATGGATGGACTAAAATAAGTGACTACAATACTTCTACTTCAACAGTCTTTACTTACAACTACTCTTCTCCTGGCGGATTAATAATTATGACTAACTCAGCAAATAATTATGTTATTGCTCCTAAAATTGATACTTCCATTCAGCTTAATTCGCTCAGGGTTAAATTTCAATACAGTGTTCTCTCATCAGCAAGTGGATTAATTGTTGGTGTTATGACCGACCCGATGGACACAAATACCTTTGTTCCTGTTGGAGAAGTTAGTACTAATTTCATTTCAAGCTGGGAAGAAAAAGAAGTTTTATTAAGTTCCTATACTGGAAATGGGAAATATATTGCTTTCAAAACCCCTTATAATTCACAATCAATAATTGACAACCTGGAAATAAGCACAATTCCTTCCTGCATTAGACCTGGAAATATTACTTTAAATGTCAGTGCTAATTCGGCCACCATTTCCTTTACTCCGCAAAACAACGAAACTCAGTGGAAAATTCAATTCAAACAATCAGCCGACACTTCATGGGCAAATTTTCCTGAATTTGATTTTTCAAATACTCCTTTATTCACAATGATTGGCTTGCTGAGTACAACTGCTTATGATGTTAGAGTTAAAGCCATATGTTCTGCAAATAACAGCAGTGAGTGGGCTTATTCTTCATTTTTAACTGCAATTGACTCTTTGCCTTGGGTTGAATCGTTTGACAGCTATGGAACAGGATCAACGACTTTTCCTAATTACAAGTGGAAAAAAATTGTAAATTCTTCAAACAGTAATATTTCCATTTCAACTGGTGCGTTTTCTTCACCAGGTGCTTTGAGATTTAACACTTCTTCAACTGCCAGTAGTTATGTTGTTTCACCAAAAATTGACAGTTCAATACCTTTAAATACTACAAAAGTAAAATTTAAATTAAGAATTCAGTACAATACTCATAAATTGATTGTTGGAGTTATGTCTGACCCGACAGATGCTAATACTTTTGTTCAAATTGAAGAGTTTAATCTGAATGAAGCAAACACATGGAAGGATATAGAAGTTTTGTTTAACTCCTATAATGGAAATGGTCAGTATATTGCTTTTAAAACAGCTGATAATTCAGGTACTTGTAATATTTATATTGATGATTTTGAAATTTCATCTCTTCCAACATGTGTTAGACCAACTCAATTAAATATTTCAAATATTACTCCTACAAGTATGGATGTGGCTTATTTTAATGGCGTTAATGCAAATCAATGGGAGATTGAATATAAGCCATATTCTGATACTTCATGGCAAAATGCAGTGAGAGTTTCCAACATAACTACAAATCCATTTACTCTTTCCAATCTACCACCATCAACAGTTCTTTCATTAAGAATGAGAGCTATTTGTTCTGCAACTGATAGTAGTGAGTGGACATATTATGAAAAACCAATATATGGTGAAAACTTAGATTTCTCTTATGGTAATTTTGCTAATTGGAAGGGATATTCAGCTTTAAATACGAGTATGGGTGCTACATTAGGATTTTCTGATTGGGCACAGACCATTGGAGATACTAATGATTTAATTTCAAGAACTAAGTTTTTGAGAGTTAATAGTGATACTAATGCAAATGATGTTACTGTTCCAAATCTTAAAGCAATTCCTTCTGGCTATAACAATTCTGCAAGTATAAACTATGATACTGCATACTACCAATATAATGCTTCAAGAGCAAGTAAACTTATTTATGATCTTGATGTTGACTTTACGAATTATTTGCTTACTCTTAATTATGCTATTGTTTACAGAAAAAACAATTATAATTTCTATGAAGGACCTTATTTTTCAATGGAAGTTCTAAATTTAGTTGATTCAAATGGAGTGTTTGTTGAAAATGGTAGAGTATTCCCTGATTCTTATTATGATACTGTTGGAGTTTTTGCACCAGCAGGTTGGAATAGTTATGAAAATTCATCATATGAAAATTATAATTGGAAACCGTGGACAGAAAAGCAAATTGATTTATCAAGTAAGGTTGGGCAAAAAGTTAGAGTAAAGATAATTGCTTCTAAACCAAAAAATCAATATATTAAAGCTTATAGTTATTTTGCAGGAAAAACAGAAGGGTTTGAAAAAGCAACTTGCTATCCTCCACTAACGGTTAATGTTGATGATGTTGGTTCAACTTATGCAAATATTAGCTTTGATAGAACAATGCCTACTGACAGTAATTGGGTAATACAATATAGAGAGATTGGGGATAGTGTTTGGAACCAAGTTTATTTTGATACCAATAATTATTTTTTAAGAAATTTATTACCTGAGACTAACTATGAAGCTTTTATTCAAACTCTTTGTTCTGACACTACATATTCCGATTCAAGTCATGTATTTAATTTCTCTACTCCTACTCTATATATTGATTCAACGTTTAATAATCAAACTGCTTATCTTTGTGGTAAATATTTCTACGATGATGGTGGTCAGAATAATAATCATTCAAATAATACTAACTATACTTTTACCATTTGTCCTACTCGCAAAACAACTGATCCTTTATATGTAAAGAGAACAAAAGTAAATTTTGAAGAGTTTTCTTTGGGTCAAGGTGATGTTTTAAGAGCTTATAGTGGAAGGACCATTAATCCACTAACTCAATTAAGCGTTGAAAATACTTCAAATTTCACTGGCAACTTTTTAGAAAACAAATCCATTTTTGCTAACCTTTCTGATACAAGTGGCTGTATTACATTCAAATTAATTACCGACACTGCCATTACTTCAACTGGTTTTAAAGCTTATGCAGATTGCATTGATCGTTGTCAAAGAGTTATTGCTGATTTGGATACAGTTTTCACAAAATACGATACCTTAGGAAATATCTCCAATCATTTAATTAAAACCATTACCGATTCTGTTTATTCTGACATGGATAGCACTTGGACATACAATACTTATAGAACTGTTGATTTTTGTGAAGGTGATTTAATTGCCCTTACTGCTAAACCTCAGTTTCCTGACAATAATTCTTACTATAATCAATCAATCAACAATTGCATTTACTATTGGAGTTTTGGAGATAGGTATTATGATACAATTAACTATAATAATATGGTAGGACATATTTGGAATGAACCTAAGGCTTATAAATTGGAATTAAGCGTTTTGGACACATCTTTCAGCTATTTGAATGGGGTTGGTTGCAAGAGTGAAAACGATATAAATACCATTATCAGGATAAGTCAAAATCCAATAAAGAGTGTTAAGGCTCCTGTTGAAATTTGTTCAGGAACTCCTTTTATGTTAAATGTTGGTTATGATACTAATTCCACAATTGTTATTGATTCAATCAAAAGAGTGGAAAAAATTACTGGAATATTTGACTCTCTTGTTTTTATTCCTGATGGTCCAAATTGTCCTTCTCTATTTATGGAAACCTCTATTTTCTTTGATGAATTCTTACCTAATGAAACTTTTGATTCTATTAATGATTTAAGAAGTGTTTGTATTAATATGGAACATTCCTTTGTTGGAGATCTTTCAATTGAACTTTATTGTCCAAATGGGCAAAAAACCATACTAAAACATTTCAATTATACTGGTGGTTCAGATATGGGAATACCAGGTTATGGTAATTCAGGTTGTGAAATGTCTCTAACTAATCTTCCTGGCACTGGTTGGACTTATTGTTATTCAAATCAATACTTAGATAATGCAAGAGGTGTCATTTCAGGAAATATGACTTCTCCAATTGACTCTTCCAACACAATTAATAATTCTAAATATTACCAAACTCCTGTGCAAAATGCTACAAGTGCTGCTACTGGCTTTGAAACTCCTGATTTGAATGGTTTCAGTACACTTCTTGGATGTCCAATGAATGGAGAATGGAAACTGAGAATTTCTGATTATTGGGGAAATGATAATGGATTTTTATTCTGGTGGAAATTGGATTTGGGACAAATAACGACATGGGACTATCAAGCAGGTTTGGATACTGTTTTAGTTGACGGAGTAAATAATTATAATCTTTCAAATGATACTGTCGTAATTACTCCAATGATTGACACTTCTGGGTTAATTCGATATGATGTTAGTATTATTGATGATCTTGGTTGTGTTTGGGATACTGCTACCTATTTGAATGTTGCTCAAAGTCCAATCTTAAATCTTGGAAGTGATTCTTCAAGCTGTGCTCCTTTTAGCATTCTTTTAGATTGTGAAAATCCTGATGCTACAAGTTATTTATGGCTTCCTTATGGAGATACAACTCAAACCATTATTGCTAACTCACCACAAAACGGCGACTCTTCAATTTCCTATATTGCACAAGTAACCAACTATAATGGTTCAATTTATTGCACTTCTTCCGATACAATAACCCTATTTGTTAGTTCAACTCCATTAAGTCCTACAAACTTAAATATTGAAGAGCAGCACAATTTATTTAAAATTAATTGGCAATCAAATGCTCAAAGTTTTGAATTATATAGAAATGATACTTTAATTGCTATTACACAGGAACAGGAATATATTGATTCAAATCTTGTACATGGTGAAAATTACTGTTATGAAGTAAAAGCTTTTAATGGAATTTGTGAAAGTGATATTTCTAATGAAGTATGTGAGGTTTTCCTTGATATTAATACAATTGAAACCAATAATTTTAATGCTTACCTCTACCCTAACCCAACCAGCAATAAAACAATTCTAAGAGTTGAAGGATTAAATGAAAATGCTAATGTAAGAATTTATGACATTACTGGAAGATTAGTTAAAACCATAGAACTAAATGCAAATGATGAAGAATTAGAAATAGATGTTGAAAACTTTGCAAAAGGTATTTATAATATTAGAATTTCTAATTCCACAATAAACATTACTAAGAAATTAATTGTTAATAGATAAATTGATAAGTTGATATGAAAAAATTATATATAGTTTTATTTGCCCTTGTTTTAGGGATAAGTTTTAGCACAAAAGCACATGATTTTCTTGCAGTAAATAGTGATGGAGATACTATCTATTATTATATTAATTCTACTGGTCAATATAAAGTTTCTGTTACATTTAAGGGTTCTACAAATTTATCATATTCAGATGAATATACTGGCGACATTACAATTCCTAGTTCAGTTGAATACAACAATATTACTTATTCTGTATCTGCAATAGGTATTAATGCATTTTATAATAATTCTAACATAACTTCTATCAATCTTCCATCTACTATTACATCTATTGGAGCTTATGCTTTTAGAAATTGTTCTGGACTTACTTCAATTACAATTCCTGAAAATGTTGTTCAAATTCTTAACAATGCATTTCAAAATTGTTCTTCATTAGATACTCTATATTTTAATGCAACTAATTGCAATAATTTGTCTTCCACTAATATTTATTTGGGTTGCAATAATTTAAGTACAATTATAATTGGTAATAATGTTACGAAAATTCCAAGTAATGCCTTTTATGGTTGTTCTGCTGTAACTTCAATTAATATTCCTTCATCTGTAAATTATTTTGGTCAATCTGCTTTTAGAAATTGTACCAGTTTGAAAAATATTAATATCCCTTCAACAATTACATCTCTGCCAAATAATATTTTTAGAAATTGTGATTCATTATCCAGCATTAATATTCCTTCATCTGTAACTTCAATTGGTCAATATTCTTTTGCAGAATGTAGTAGTTTAGACACTATTATTATTCCTTCATCAGTATCAAGTCTTGATTATAATATTTTTGCTTATTGTTATGGATTAAAATTTGTCAGCATTCCAAATTCAATTACTTATTTACCAAATTATGCTTTTCAAGATTGCATTTCACTTACTTCAATTAGCACTCCTTCTGTAACTTCTTTTGGCACAGGAGTTTTTCAAGGATGTACAAGTTTAACATCCTATACCTTACCTAATAACATTACTAATATTCCAGACTACACTTTTTTAGGGTGTACAAGTTTAGATTCTATTATCATTCCGCCAAGTGTTTTAAGAATTAAATTCAAAGCTTTTCAAAACTGTTCTTCACTTACCAGAATTAATTTACCTAATAGTGTTACAGCAATTGAAAATTATGCTTTTGATGGCTGCTCTTCTTTATCTGAAATTTATTTCCCTGCCTCGTTAGGTTCAATAGGGGATTATGCGTTTAGATATTGTTCTAACTTAGATACAGTTTTTATTGATCGCACAAATCCACCAACTATTACCTGGTTAACTTTCCACTATGTTCCAACAAATATAAACATTATTCTTCCATGTCATTCACAACTTAATTACCTAAATGCAAATAATTGGAGCAGTTTCACAAACTTTAAAGAATTAGACTCTTGTTTATATACAATAAATGTTGAATCTATTGATTCTACATTAGGAACCGTTACAGGTTCCGGAACATTTCAATTTGACACTATAACAATTACTGCTACATCAAGTCAAGGCAGTTATTTTGCAGGTTGGCAAGACGGAGATACAAATTCAATAAGGTCAGTTATTGTAACAAAAGACAGTTCGTTTATTGCAATTTTTAAAGAAGTTGTTTATTCAAACATAGCTGATACAATTTGTCAAGGTCAAACATATTCTTTCTTTGGAAATAATCTAACCTCAGAAGGATTTTACTCTCACACAATTTCAGTTTCACAAACAAGGGATAGTATAATAAATCTTCAATTAAAATTAAATCCAACTTATTCTTTTGATATTTATGACACAATCTGTGAAGGTGAAACCTATACACAATATGGATTTAATACAAATTTATCTGGACTAACTACTTTAAACCTTCAAACCGCAAAAGGCTGTGATAGTATAATCAATCTTTATTTAACAGTTAATACAGATCAAACAACAAATATCCAAGCAGCTATATGTCAAGGTCAAACATATTCATTAAATGGTTTTAATGCTGACACAACTGGATTGTATACTTTAAATCTTCAAACTTATAAAGGTTGCGATAGTACAGTTAATCTTTCATTACTTGTTAATCCAAAATACACAATAGATATTCAAGGAGAAGTTTGTGAAGGTAAGTTCTATTATCAAAATGGTTTCTTTGAACATATGTCTGGCATTCATACTCGTTATCTTCAAACAACAGAAGGTTGTGATAGCATAATCAATCTTCATTTAACAGTTAATCCAAATTTTACAGACACAATATATGATCAAATTTGTCAAGGAGAAGTATACTCTGAAAATGGTTTTAATTTTTCAGTTGACACATCAGGTTTATATTCTTTAAATCTTCAATCAATTAATGGTTGTGATAGTATTATAAATCTTCATTTAACAGTTAAACCAATATTTAGTGATACGATATATGCTCAAATATGTCATGGAGAGGTTTACGCAGAAAATGATTTCAATGCTGATAGCTCTGGCATTTATTCTCAAATTTTTCAATCAATTAATGGTTGTGATAGTATAATAAATCTTCATTTAACAGTTATACAAACTCCTGCTCCAACCAATCTTACGCTAAATAATATTACAAACTATATTGAGCTAAACTGGGAAGGAGAACAAGAAAACTATGTAATTTATAGAGATAATGATTCTTTAACTGTGACTACTTTAAGAATATATCAAGATACTAATGTTGTTGAAGGTGTAAATTATTGCTATAAGATTAAAGCTTTAAATGGTGAGTGTGAAAGTGTTTTCTCTAATGAAGAATGTAAAACTTTCCTTAATATTAATTCTATTTCAACTAATAATTTCAATGCTTATCTCTACCCTAACCCAACCAGCAATAAAACAATTCTAAGAGTTGAAGGGTTAAATGAAAATGCTCTTGTTAGAATTTATGACATTACAGGAAGATTGATTAAAACCTTAGAAATAAATGCAAATGATAAAGAATTAGAAATTGATGTAGAAAACTTTGCAAAAGGTGTTTATAGTATTAGAATAATTAATTCCTCAATAAATATTTCTACGAAGTTTATCAAAGAGTAAATCTATGAATAATAAAATTGTAGATAATTGAGTTAGTAAGGTAAATATATTATAAATTTACGCAGTATGAAAAGAATAATTTTAATAATAGTGGTTCTTATTGGTTTGGGTGCTTATAATCTTAATGCACAAGAACCTATTAAGGAGGACAAGACTACTCAAACACAATCAAAAGTTGATCCTCAAACAATTAAAGCTCAAAAAAAAGCTGAAAAGGCATTGAAGAAAGCTGAAAAAGCTCAATTGAAAGCTCAAAAAGCTCAACTTGAAGCTCAAAAGAATTTCGACAAAGCTGAAAAGGAAAGAAAAAAAGCTGAAAAAGTTGCCGAAAAAGAAAGGAAAAGATTAGAAAAACAAGCTAAGAAGGAAGCTAAACAGGCTTTAAAACAAGCTAAAAAAGCTGAAAAAGAAGCTAAGAAAGCGGAGATACAACAATAATTTTTTCTACCTGATTTTCAATCTTCAAAAGATAAATCCCTTGTTTTAGGTGTGGGATTGGGATTGAATATTGGGATGAAAAGACTTTATGCTTGGAGAGTTTACCTTCTTTCACTATTTTCCCCATTTGATTGATAATTTGAAATCTTGTGTCTTGGGAATTTGTGGAGGTATAGGTAAATTGTATTTTATCTTTTACTGGGTTGGTGTTTAGTTGTAAAGTAAATTGGGGTTGGGATGTAATTTCTTTTATGGAGATTGGGTAGTATTGGTTGGTTGTGGAGGCTAAATAGGCTATTGAAAATGCTAATTGAGTTATCTTTTTCATATAGTTGTAGTTGAGGGTTGTGGATAGGTCGTTATGGGTGTGATAGAATGGATGCATTTGCGATTCTTGAAGGAATATGGCTTTTCTTCCCCAACTATAATAGGACCAAGAGTCAGAATTTTGTTGAAATTCAGTTGTTGTATTAGGGATTAAAGATGTGTAATTGAGGGTGGTTTGTTTACAAAAATCAGTAAATTCTTGCGAATTATCATAATAAACTAATTTTACTGAATCTGCATTTATGGTGTCGGGATTATAACCTATCATATCCAAATTCATCATCGCTGCAATATGTTCATTATATCTATAATGTGATTGCTGAATTGCGTAATTACTTCCATGAAGTCCTAACTCTTCGGCAGCATATAACTCAATACGAAGGGTTTTAATGGGTTGAATATTGTATTTCTGAAACATTCTTGCTATTTCCAAAATTGCTGCAACAGATGAAGCATTATCGTCTGCTCCTGGTGAGTTATTAAAATAGGTTAGAGTATCATAAGAAGCATAAGAATCGTAATGTGCTCCTACAACAAAAAAAGTATCTGGATTATAAATTCCTTTTTTGTCTGCAACAACATTGTATTGCCAACCAGTATTTATTATTCCTGAATGGTAGGGGTATTCAAAATTCTCCATATAGAAACTATCAAGTTTTGCATCCCATCCATATTCTTGTAATCTATTTTTCAGATAATTGGCAATCTCAACCCTATTTGGATTGAAAGCATATCGTGAACCAAAATTTTGAAGCTCCTCAACGATATTCTTTAATGAATCGGCATTAATTTCTTGACTATAAACAACTAATTCCTGGCTGAGTTGAGAAAACACATTAAAGGGTAAGAGAACAATTAATATAAGATAGTAATATCTATTCATAATTCTTTTTCAATTTGGGTTAAAAACATTAAGGAGCTTAAAGATCAATATCCTTAAACTCCTTAACGCATTTTGTGAGATAAAAATTCTATTATTTTACAATCTTCATTTCATTAATTAAGTTTTGTGCTCCCGCAAACTTATCAATTATGAATAATACATAACGTATATCAACATTTATGCAACGTTGCAAATCTGGGTTGAATGCAATGTTTCCACTCATTGCTTCCCAGTTACCATCAAATGCAATACCTATCAATTCTCCTTTTGCATTCATTACTGGTGAACCTGAGTTTCCTCCTGTAATGTCATTATTAGTAATAAAAGCTACTGGTACTGTTCCATTTACTCCATATTGACCATAATCTTTTGTTTTGTGTAGTTCTTTAAGTTTGGTTGGTATTGTAAATTCCCAGTTAGTGGTGTCTTCTTTTGCCATTATTCCTTCAAGGGTTGTGAAATAGTTGTAGGTGATTCCGTCTTTTGGTTGATATTCTTTCACTTGTCCGTATGTGTAGCGAATTGTTGAGTTTGCATTTGGTGCAAAATGTTTTGGACTTTCCATTTCCATTACTCCTTTTACGAATAGTCTATTAGCTTTATTTAGGTCTGAATAGGATTTTTGAGCAGTTGCCAAACGTGTGTTTACATTATCCACAAACATTTTGTATAGTTCAAACATTGGGTCTTTTGCTATTTGGTCAGCTGTTGGGTTTGCTAAAAGTTTTTCAACTTTTTCAGGAGTTACCATTTGTGATTTTTCAAATATTTCATTAGCTATTTTAGCAAAATCATAACGATTCTTGAATGCAAGGTCAAGGAATGCTTCACTTTGTTGAACTGTTGGAACATTACGGAAAAACACATCCATTCCTGCTGAAAGGAGTTTTTCTTCTGTTGTATAGTTGAAATCCTTAAAGATTGCATCAATGTTTTCTTTTACTTGTGCTATTATTTGTTTTGCTTTTTCTGAATTACCATTTTCTCTGAGTTCTTTTTCCAAACCCATAAATTGACGAGCTATTGAAACTGCTGAATTTCCTCTTAAAATGGCTTCATTGGTGTAAATTCTTAAATAATCATATTGATTGGTGATATTCATTGAGGTTTCAAGGTCTTTAAGAACAGTTGCATATTCTGCCTTTCTTTCTGGTGTTTTCTCAATCCATTTTGCAAACCTATCTTCAATATCTTTTTTGGTTTGATAAACGTCTAAATCTTCAAGACACTGTGTTTGACCAATGTAAAACTTCCAATAATTAGATAGTTGAGCAAATTTACTTGCATATTGAATTCTAACTTTTGGGTCTTGACGCATATCCTTATCCATAACCTGGCGAATTGCAGTTCTTGCTGTTACAACTGATGGATTATAAACATCAACAGCTTGTTTAACTCCATAGCTTGTTAGGAAACGGTCAGTTGAACCAGGAAATCCCATAACCATAGCAAAATCATTATTTTTTACTCCTTTTAGAGATATTGGAAGGAAGTGTTTTGGTTTTAAAGGAATGTTTTCTTTTGAATATTCAGCTGGTTTTCCATCTTTTGAAGAATATACTCTAAACATTGAGAAATCTCCTGTATGACGAGGCCACATCCAGTTGTCTGTGTCAGAACCAAACTTACCTATTGATGAAGGTGGTGCTCCAACCATACGAACATCTTTATAAACTTCATAAACAAAAAGTATGTATTGGTTACCATCAAACATTGTTGAAACTTGTGCTGTATATCCATTTCCTTTTTCAGCTTCTTCTCTAACTTTTTTTATGTTATCTCTAATTATGCTACTACGATTTTCTTCTGTGGTTTCTTTTGTTACATTTTGTAAAACCTTTGAAGTTACATCTTCCATTCTGATAAAGAATTTGGCTGTTAAACCTGGACAAGGTAGTTCCTCTTGTTTTGAATATGCCCAAAATCCATTCATTAAATAATCGTGTTCAACGGTTGAATGTTCTTGAATTTGAGGATAACCACAGTGGTGGTTGGTCAAAAGTAGTCCTTCATTTGAAATAATTTCTCCTGTACATCCTCTTCCAAATTGAACAATAGCATCTTTTAGTGAAGCTTGGTTAATGTCGTAGATTTGTTTTGGAGTAAGTTTTAGTCCCTTAGCTTTCATATCTTTGTATGTTTGCTTTTCTAAAAACATTAGAAGCCACATACCCTCATCAGCTTTCGCCATTGGTGCAAAAGCAAATATTCCAATCATTAGGAATAGAATAATTTTTTTCATCTTTAACTGTTATTTTTATTTGTAATTATTTTTTCTTTATCTCAACTAATTAAATCCTTGTTTCAACAAAATAAAACGAAGTTTCAGTAAATTAAAACGAAGTTTCAGTAAAATAAAACCTTGTTTTATTTTAATAGATGTTCATTTAGACACAAAACTCTACTTTATCTTTCTACTTGTGTAATTTTTATAGTCATAAACTTTCTTTTCATAATTATCTTCTTCAAAAAGTTCAGAAGAGATAATAAAATCTGCTGTTGCTCTATTTGATGCCGTTGGAATATTATACATAACAGCAATTCTCAAAAGTGCTTTCACATCCACATCGTGAGGATGTTGAGACATTGGATCCCAAAAGAAAAACAATAAATCTATTTTGTTCTCACAAATCAGAGCTCCTAATTGTTGATCTCCTCCAAGTGGTCCTGATTTTAGTTTGCTTACTGTTATATATTCTCTTGAATTTGTAGAAATACCTTTATTTATTTCCTCTTCAACCATCCTTCCTGTGGTTCCAGTGCTTACAATGTTGTGTTTGGATAGTTTCTTTTTATTGAAAGCTACCCATTCTGCTAAATCTTTCTTACACTCATCATGTGCAACTAGTGCTATTGTGTATTGATTTCCTTTTTTCTTCATTTTCTTATTTTAAAACTTTTGAACGTTGTTTTTTTGATTTGAATATATCTGCGAAACTATCATATTCCTTTTTATAGGTTATACCTAAACCTTGCGTGTAAGGACTTACATTATATTTGGTAAAGTCGTTTGCATTTGATTTATTAAACACTTTGAAACGGAATGCATCAGTAAATTTATATTCTGCTTTAATATCACCAATAAAAGTAGATGTAGCTTGTGTTTGCTGCTGTGTTTTTCCTCCAAAAACAGAGTTAAACTCAATTTCCCATCTTCCAATACTTTTTGAAAGGTTTACATCAAACTGGTCTGAAACTATTTCTGTTCCTGGTGTATAGTTAACCCCAACATCAACAAATGTTATCATATTAGTTATTATCCCTGCCATTTGTCCAAATGCCAATTCAAATGCAGATGATGAAAGATTGTTGCCCGATGAATTATTTTCAACCACTCCTGCACTTGCGTAGAATTGTCGAGAAATTAATAGTGAAACAGTTTGTTCAATCATTTGCTTTTCGTCATTCCTATCTATGTGCATAAACAACTCATCAATTGTTTGCTGATCGGTATTAGGAAGACGAATATCAAATTTTGGTATAGGATTCATCATATTTCCAGTAAGCAAAATCACGCTATTTACATCTACTTGCTTACTATATTTGGCTGCTCCAAGAATTGGGGCAAGTGATGCTTTGGTCTTATAAACAGCAGCAACATCTAAATAAGCATTGGTTGGATTTCCATTAAACTGTATTGTACCCCCTTTTTCCAAAACAAAGGTTTTATCAATCAAATTTATAATTGACATTCCAAACGTACCATTATCAATATTAACTGTACCATACATATTGAATGTTCCTTTATTGTTTATATCAATTTTCAAATCTCCCTGACCAGATGCTAATAGACTTCCTCCAATTTGAGAGAAATTCATAGGTAAAGAAATAATAGCATCAGGGGTTACTTCCAAATCTACTTTCACATTCAAATCCATTTCCTTTTTAGAGGTTGGTCTTAATTGAACTATTGAATCTTTGTTAGTACTATTAAAGGAAGTAAATTTGATAAATGAATTGTTGGCCACACTTGTCTTACTTGATATTGGTATAACTAAATTTGTCCCTTTTTCTGTTTTTGCTTTAACAAATATATCTAAGGTTGATAAATCACCCAAAATTGATGCTTGTGCAGAAGCATATGCTTGTCCGTAATACATTTGGTCAGAATATGCATTAGTATTAAGTATGTTTATCTTTTCTGCATTTGCTTGAAGATTTAGATAGAAATCCTCAAATTTATCGTGGGTTATTGTTCCATTAATATTCAATTTATTTTTTTGAGCATCAGTTAAAAGAAAATCATCAAGTATGAATTTATTATTATCAATTTTAATGGTGTCGGAGAAGTAATACTTTGTATTAATCATACTTATCTTTAAAGCTCCATCATTACAAATTAATTCTCCTCTTATGTCAGGTTGTTTAAATGTTCCTCTAATTTTAATATTATTCCCACTTAAAAATCCCTGAGGTTCGGAAGCAAAACTTGAAATAAACTTATCAATAACCTTTAAATTGAAATTTTGAAGACTTAAATTTAGATTAAAATTATTTTTTTTACTCTCTGGATAGATAAATCCTTTAATAGAAAGAGGTGTATTTTGGATTCCTTCATTTCCCTTATACAAAACTCTTACGTCAACCATAAACTCATCATAAGAAAGATTATTACTTACATTAAGCTCCGTAAATCCTAATAGATTATTATTTATTGACAAACTATCTATAATCAAATTGGATGTAAAAAATGGCTTAGCAAACAAACTCTGGAAAGTTATATTCCTGTTTATCTTACCTCCAATTTCAATTCCAACATCTTTAAGAAATGGATTAATAAATTGAAGGTCAATATTCTTAAAATCAACCTCAATCTTATCTTCACTACTTTTTGAAGCTATTCCATTAATAACTATACTTTCTTTTAGTCTATTAAGTGAAAAATTTAAAATGGCTAACTTATCCCCATTATAGCTTAGTATATTATTATTATTGATTTTTACATGTCTACCATAAATTTCCAATTCTGAATTTTCAAACTCTCCTTGAATATTATTTTCTGTAAAAAAGGACTTAAAATTCAAATTGCCTGAGGTTCTGTTTTGGGTTAAATTATCGGAGAATTTAAGAGAGAAATCAAGTTTTTTATTGTCAGTAAAAACATCTAACGATAGGTTTTTTAATGATATACTATCGCTTAATTGTAGCTTTGAAGTATTTACCAAAACATTTAGAATATCCCCTTTTGCTCTTGCATCCAAATCAATATTTTCAAAACTAATCCCACCTCCAACAAATTTATTTGTGTTTGCATGAAGAGTTAATTTCTGATAAGGGTTTATGTAACCTTTAAGAACAGTGTTATTGCTTAAAACAATGCTGGGAGCAAAGAGTACAAAAATTGGTTTTGGATCTTTTAAAACTACATTATAGGTCAAATCGGACTTTATTTGATAGTTATAGTCTAAGGTATCTTTATTTGGTATTTCTTGGAGGGTTTTATTGAAATTAAAGTTAGGAATATATCTTTTAACAATCCAAGCAATATCTTGTCCTAATGTTTCAAAGGTATATTTCCCCTCCATGTAGAAATCAATTAAATCGGAATAAATTGTGATTATATTATTCCCATTATCATAAGAACCCATTTGAGCATTAAAACTCTTTATTGAAAAAGCATTAGTGTCTTGAATATTAAATAACAAATCCTCAATTCTAAGGTTTCCACTAAGATGTTTTAAATCTAAGTTTTGAATGTCAGCAATCATTTTTCCGGATAAGGAAGTTGTGCTATCAGCAAATTTATACAGGTTTAGCTTAAAGAGGTCTACATTTTGAATATCAGCATCAATATAAAGGTTTTTCTTATCTCCAATATAAAATTCAGAATAGGCATTAAGGTTAACATCATTGTCCTTTATGGATAATTGGGCAGTGATTTCTTTGTTTTTCATTCCTCCTTCCACATAAACAGAATCGTAGTTAATACCCTTAACATTCAAATCCTTTAAACTTGCAGTCAAGTTAGCTTCCATTGAATTTAAGTCTGTTCCCTTAACCTCAGCCTTTGCACTTAATCCTGTTGTATTTATCCAATCTTGATTTAACAAATATCCAACATCAAACTTATCTGATAGAATATCTGCATAGTAGGTAGTTGTTTTTCCATTATTTATTGAACTTCCAACTAAATCTATATCCCCTATTTGAGTTTTTAGGATTGCAGAGGCATTGAAATTTTTTATTAATCCCTCAAAATGAGCTTTCATATCAATCTTTCCTAATTTTGATACCATTTCAGGAATCGGTAAATTCTCCAAAAGCTCACCTAACTGCATGGATTTATAGTCTTGATAGCTTGTTTGAATAGTCTGAGCCTCTATATCGTAAATTGTGTTATCGGGATTTGGAAGTCCAACAATCTTTCCTTTTGCTTTAACAAATGTTTCCCTACCCGTTTCAACTTCAAGTTCATCACAAATCAAATTAGAAACTGTTCCTCTAAATTTCCCACTAACATAAGCCTTCTGTTCAAAACCCTTAATAACTTCTGCCCAATAGGTTGCATCTTTCATCCCTGCAATGCTACCTTTCTTAATTTCACCCTCACAATAAACAGAATCAATAAACTTTGAATATGTTTTCCATGTGGAGGTGCTCATTTTTGCATCAAAATACAAATCCGAATTAAGAGTTTTTATGTTAGCGTTCTTTGCAATAATTGTTTTTGGACATACTGTAAATTTTCCTGAAATATTCCTTACTTCAAGACCTGAGAACTCTTTGGCAGCAAATTTTTCAATAACAACATTTATAGAATCATTAATGACCGAAACATCTTCAATTTCAGCACTAATATCTCTATAACGCATATTGTTAATTGCAACCATATTTTGAGGATAAATATCATTATTATCACTCAACCTAAGAGAAAAACTAACATCTTTCAACCTCACACTATTAACCTCAACAACAAATGGCTTTTTAGATTTTTCTTTCTTAGGTTTATCACTCTTAAAATAATCAATAATAAAACCAAAATTCAAACCCTTCTCTCCCACTTCAACATTAAATGTTGTATTTTCAACCTTAACACTACTTACTTTTATTCCATTAGTGGTAGGTAGTTTAAGAAGCTTTACAGAAATATTATCAGCGTAAAGAATTGTATCTCCTTTCTGACTTTCCAAATAAACGTCTTTTAAGTTTACTCCATCAAAAATATTTATACTAACAGCACCTATTCTAAATTCTGTATTCCACTCTTTGGAAAAATAATCAGATACTTTTGCAGCTAAAATTGATTGAACAGTGGATGTATTAAGAAATGCTATAATAAAATAGACCAATATAAAAGCCGTCAATAGTGAGTAACTAAAAACTTTAACTATTGGCTTTAAATATTTTTTTTTGAGTTTTGTTTTGTCTAAATTCATTACTTTTGCAAATATATTACTTTATTTTGCATTATAATGTTACACGCGAGCAAATAATTTTTAATTTTTCAAACAACTAAACGACTAAACAAATAAACGGCTAAACAAATAAACGAAAAACATAAAATGGCATATATATTAGCAATTGAATCTTCTTGTGATGATACCTCAGCATCAGTAATTAATGACAACAGAATACTTTCAAACATTATTGCATCTCAAAAAATTCATCAAAAATATGGAGGTGTTGTTCCAGAGTTAGCTTCAAGAGCACATCAACAAAATAT
>DHDW01000019.1:21099-21314 GCA_002399565.1 Bacteroidales bacterium UBA4866
GCACATCAACAAAATATTATTCCTGTTGTAGATACAGCCATTATAGAAGCTGGAATAACAAAACAAGACCTTTCTGCCATTGCTTTCACTCGTGGACCAGGACTCTTGGGCTCCCTTTTGGTTGGGGTTAGTTTTGCAAAAAGCTTAGCAATGTCTCTTAATATTCCACTAATTGATGTAAATCATTTGGAAGCACACGTATTGGCACATTTCAT
>DHDW01000005.1:0-158 GCA_002399565.1 Bacteroidales bacterium UBA4866
ACAGTTTCTCCATTTCATATAGATAATCAAGGAAATATGTATATGTATTCCCGTCTATATAAATTATATCCTCCCGTTCTTAATGATACAATAACAGAATATCCAATAAGTGAGTCTTTTCGTTTAATAATTGATGGAGTAAGAACAATAGACTTTGG
>DHDW01000005.1:366-572 GCA_002399565.1 Bacteroidales bacterium UBA4866
GTGGATAATTGGGGAATACGTCCTTATGAAAAATATCCAATCTTTATTACTGGGATGGAAGCAGATAGTGAAGGAGATTTATATGTTTGTGGGTATATAGAACATAATAGAGATATTAATACATGTCCTGACACCTTGCATTCAAGAACAATATTTGTAGATACAACTAACAGAGAACATAGAATAGAAATAGATGCAGGAGCACA
>DHDW01000005.1:844-1542 GCA_002399565.1 Bacteroidales bacterium UBA4866
ACTCAGGATATAAATACTTATCTTAAAATTAATGACACATTAGTTTATAGAAAAAAGGATGGGAGTGTTGCATTTTTGAAATATAATAAAAATAATGGACAATATATTTCTCATGGAGTTACAAATCATATAATAGATTCTCTTTATCCTTGGGTTTATGGAGGATCTGGGACTAGTTTGTTTTATGGTTTTGGAACAGATCAATTTATTGTTAACAACAATCAAGTGTTAGCATTAATAATATATGTTAGAAACATAGTAGGATTTGATACTATAATATATTCGTTAAATAGTGGATTTGTTGGAACAGGTATGGCATTATGTCGATGGAGAGAGGATGGTGGACTAATAGAGTTATTAGATTTCCCAACTAATAGCAGTGGAAATAAGATGGTCCCTGGAGGAGTAAAGATGGGTAATAATGGAGATATTATTTTATATGGTTGTGTTGAGAATGAAATTAGTTTTGGTCCTTTTAATGTTGGTCAAGGTTCTGCTGGTGATAGTCGAGCTTTTATTGCCAAATACTCTGACCCATCTTTTAATCAGCCTTATGAAGGAGAGGTTTATTTCTATGACTCATTAAGTATTGGCGAAGTACTTTTCTCAAAAGAAAACAACCTAACCCTTTATCCCAACCCCACAAAAGACCTTGTAAATATAATTTCAACAAAAGAAAGAATAAACTCCTATACCTT
>DHDW01000005.1:1823-2636 GCA_002399565.1 Bacteroidales bacterium UBA4866
ATATTTAGGTATGCGCGTTTACTTTTAATACTCTAATCTGTTTTTTCTATTCTTTTGCACTTTTATTGTGCAATAACGTGTATTTGTTGGTTCCTTACTTTTCCTGATATTGTGGTTTCGGAACTTGGGGTTATGTTTAGGATGGCTGATTTGAAGTTTGCTTTCTTTAAATCGAGTATTCCTTGACGGCTTTCTAAAAGGAAATTGGTTATTGATAGTTTTTTGGGTGAATAGAGTTTTGCATTGTTTAGCTTAAGCTTCATTGAGGGTTGGCTTATGTTTGATTCATAGATAAGCAATGCTCCATCTGTAAGTTCAACATCCATAATTTGATCTTTAATGAAAAGTCTGAGTTGTGGTGATGAACCTAAATCTTCCTTAGAAATGGTTATTGTTCCATTATTCACAAAACTGCTTCCTTCTTTTTCTTGTCCAGAAGAAATATAGTCTTTTACGTCTGTTCCAAAATCGTAATGATTTCTCTTACTATCTTTTTTAATTATTACTCTAACTTCTCCTTTTAGAACTAATTTATAAACTCCACTTGGAATATCTGACCAATGAGAAGCTACTTGCTCTTGTGAAAAGCCTTTAAAAGAAAATAGAAGGGCGAAAATTGCTAAAATTATTATTTTTGACTTCATAGTGATTAGTTTTAATTGGTTTTAGAAAGCAAAGTTAATTAAGTTTTTCAATAATTGGTAGCATTTAGGACATAAATATTAATTTTATTCTCACAATGCCTTAATAATCTATATTTAATAAAGAAAAAAGGCTACCGAAAAGGTAGCCTAATAAATTTTATACTTAATT
>DHDW01000005.1:2811-3237 GCA_002399565.1 Bacteroidales bacterium UBA4866
GTTGGTATCTTTCCAGAGTATTCAATTTGGTATGAACTGCTTGGATGAGATGTCATGATTTTAATTTTGTTCTTACCGTTTAAAGGTATTTGTTCAAAATGTCTTACATCAATCTTAGTATATTTAGCAAGTTCTGAATCTCCACTTACTTTTGCTTTTTTACCAATTCCTAAGAATCCACCAGAAACATTAACAATCCCTTCTGCTTGTAGTTCTTTCTTTGTTCCAATAATATAGTAAGCTGTGTTCTTTTCACTTTCAACTTGAAGAATTTGTTGATCCTTTGCTTGGTTTTGTTTTGATAAATCGTCAATATTCTTATTTAGGTTTTCAATAACTATTTTCTTTTGTTGAAGTTCTGCAGTTAGAGCTTGAATTTGTGCTTCTTGTTCATTAACTCTTGTTTGAAGACTTTCAACGAAAGCT
>DHDW01000005.1:3350-3636 GCA_002399565.1 Bacteroidales bacterium UBA4866
AAAGCTGTTAATTCTTTGTTTTTATTGTTATCCTTACTGATTTGACTGTTTAGTTTATTGAGTTTTTGCTTGTTGTTAGCCAAAATTTCATTAATTGATTGAATTTCTTCTGTAATTCTTGCACGAGTATCTTTATTTACTTTTTCTCCAGAAGTGTTTTTAAGTTTATTTACATTACCATATTTTGAAGAAACTTCAGTTAAACTTTGTTCAATGGAGTTAAGTTCTTGGAATAGGCTTTCCATTTCGGCATCTTTTGCAGCAACAATTGCTTGAATTGAATCAG
>DHDW01000005.1:3745-4088 GCA_002399565.1 Bacteroidales bacterium UBA4866
TCAATTGCTTGAATTGAATCATTCAATTTTTGTTGAGTAATTAATTTATCTTCAAGTTCTTTCTTTCCACATGAAGTAAATAATACCGCAACTACAGCAAGTGCTAAAAATAATCTTTTAATTGTCATTTTGTTTTTGATTTAAGTTAATAATGTTATCTTTGCAAAATAAAACGACGAATATTGAGTTTTATTATTTAAGACATAAAAATATTTTTGGGGTGCTTAATTTTTTTTAATTTTTAGGCTGAGATTATACCCTTTGACCTTTTAGGTAATGCTAAAAAGGAAAAGAGAAATTTCTTCAACATAAGTTATCCCATTATATTTATTTTAAACATAAA
>DHDW01000005.1:4171-5119 GCA_002399565.1 Bacteroidales bacterium UBA4866
CCATTAAATTTATTTTAAACATAAATTAGGAACTTATGATTACATATCCAATAGCTCTAACAATTGCAGGCTCTGACTCTGGAGGCTGTGCAGGGATTCAAGCCGATTTAAAGACTTTTTCTTCCTTAGGAGTCTTTGGAACATCTGTGATTACTGCAATAACAGCTCAAAACACAATGGGAGTTATTGATGTAATGCCTATTCCTTCCGACATTGTAAAGAAACAACTTCGTGCAGTTATGGACGATTTTGAAATTGGTGCAATAAAAGTTGGGATGCTATTCTCAAAAGAAAATGTATTTGGACTATACTATACATATAAAGAATATGCAAAGAATATTCCTTTGGTTGTTGATCCTGTTATGATATCTACTTCTGGCAATTCATTAATTATGGATGAAACAATTGATGCAATAAAAGAATTTCTTTTCCCAATTGCCACAATCATTACTCCAAACCTCAACGAAGCTTCAACTTTACTTCATAAAAAAATAGAAACAATTGAAGAAATGGAAGAAGGAGCTAAAGAATTTGTTGAAAGCTATGGAGTAAATTCTGTTTTAATTAAGGGAGGTCATCTTCAAGGGGATGAAATGGTTGATATATTCTATTCGAAGGATATTTCAAATCCAATTATGCTTAAGTCTAAAAAAATAAACACAAAAAACACTCACGGAACAGGCTGCACACTTTCTTCAGCCATTGCTTCTTTTTTGGCAATTGGCAACAATTTGGAAAAAAGCCTAAAATTGGCAAAAGAATATATAACACAAGCCATTGACTCTGCAAAAGAAGTAACACTTGGCAAAGGTCATGGTGCAGTAAATCATTTTTTCAACCCACAAAAACTAATTAAAAATGAAGATAAAAGTAAATAACAGAGAAAAGATAATGCCTGAAAACATCAGCATTACAGAACTTGTAAAACTGCTTAACTATTCTGACACA
>DHDW01000005.1:5302-5457 GCA_002399565.1 Bacteroidales bacterium UBA4866
CTTTTTGAAAGATGGAGCAAACATTACAATAATACAAGCTACATGTGGAGGTTGATTGGAATAACTCCTGAAAATGGAGTTAGAGATGAACAAAAGAGAATAGTTGAATATTTGAATAATGGAATAGATATATTTCATATTCGCAAGCCAAACCT
>DHDW01000005.1:5624-11040 GCA_002399565.1 Bacteroidales bacterium UBA4866
ACTAACAATTCATAATCATTCATCTTTAGCATTAGAATTTGGTTTGGGAGGAGTGCATTATAATATTCAAAATCCTTTTATTAAACCAATTCAAAAAAAATTAAGAAAAAGCTATTCTTCACACTCAATTAGCGAAATGTTAGAAGCAATTAAAATATTTGACTATGTTTTTCTAAGTCCTATATATAATAGTATATCCAAAGATGGTTATAATAGCAAATTTAGGATTGATGAGCTTAAAGGATTAAACCTAATTAATGAAAAAGTAGTTGCTCTTGGAGGAGTTAGAGAAGAGAATTTTGAAGAATTAAAACGAATAGGATTTGGAGGAGCAGCATTGCTTGGAAGTCTTTGGAAAGAAAAATAAAAAATGGAATTAGAAAAAATACAATTTATCACACATCAAAACTCTAAATATAATTATTTAGACTCTGCTCTTTTGGCTCTTGAGGGAGGCATTCGTTTTATTCAATTAAGAATGAAAAATTCCAAACACGAAGAAGTTATTAAGGTTGGAAAAGTTTTGAAAGAAGAATGTAAGAAATATGATGCACAACTAATTATTGATGATTATGTAGATTTGGTTAATGAAATAGGAGTAGGTGGAGTGCATTTAGGTCTAAAGGATATGCCAATAAATATTGCAAGAGAAAGATTGGATAAAGAAAAAATTATTGGAGGAACAGCCAATTGCTTTGAAGACGTTTTGATGCAATATAAATTGGGAGCAGACTATATTGGAGTTGGTCCTTTTAATTACACAACAACAAAACTACATCTAAGTAAAATCTTAGGAGTTCAAGGCTATAAGGATGTAAATGAAAAATGTAAAAAGAACAACATAAATATTCCTATTTATGCAATTGGAGGAATAAGACTAAATGATTTGGAAGAATTAAAACAAACTGGAGTTTATGGAATTGCAATAAGTTCTTTAATTCTTGAAAGTTCAAATCCTTTAGAAACCATAAAAGAAATAAAAAATATTTGGAGATAAAAATTAACACAATTAATATATGAAAAAATTAATAATAGCAGGTAAAGAGTTTTCTTCTCGCTTATTTTTAGGAACAGGAAAATTCCCTTCCAATAAAATTATGGCTGAAGCTATTTTGGCTTCAAGAACTCAAATGGTAACAACTGCGATGAAAAGAGTTGATTTGGATAATAGTGAGGAAGATGATATGCTAAAACATATTCTTCAAAAAGACATTATTCTCCTACCCAACACTTCAGGAGTTAGAAATGCTAAAGAAGCTGTTTTTGCAGCACTTTTAGCAAGAGAATCACTACAAACAAATTGGCTAAAACTTGAAATACATCCCGACCCCAAATACCTTCTTCCCGACCCTGTTGAAACACTAAAAGCAACAGAAGAATTAGCAAAATTAGGTTTTATTGTACTTCCTTATGTTCAGGCTGACCCAGTTCTATGTAAACTTTTAGAAGAAGCAGGTGCTGCAACAGTTATGCCTCTTGGTGCTCCAATTGGAACAAATAAGGGATTAAAAACAAAAGAACTTTTAGAAATAATCATTGAGCAATCAAATATTCCAGTTGTTGTAGATGCAGGTATTGGAGCTCCTTCACATGCTGCAGAAGCTATGGAAATGGGAGCTGATGCTGTTTTGGTAAATACAGCTATTGCAATTGCAAATAACCCTGTTGAAATGGCAAAAGCTTTTGCTTTAAGTGTTGAAGCTGGTAGAATGGCTTACGAAGCTGGTTTGGGAAAGATTTCACATAGTGCAGAGGCTTCCTCTCCCCTAACATCATTTTTAGATTTATAAATTAAAAAACATTAAAAGAATATGAATAATAATCATGATATATGCAATGCATTCGATGCATCTGAAAAAGTTTATGCAGAAGGTAAAATCCATCCAATCAAGGTTGGGATGCGAAAAGTTAAATTAACTGATACAATAATTGAAGGAAAAGTAGAAAAAAATGGAGATGTTCTACTTTATGATACAAGTGGATTCTATACTGACCCAAATGTAAAGATAGATATTAAAAAAGGTCTTCCTCGTTTTAGAGAAGAATGGTTAAAAAATAGAACAGATATAGAAAAACTAACAGAATACACTTCAAAATACAGCAATTTAAGACTTGAAGATGAAAGTTTGAAAGGTCTTCGTTTTGGAACAGATTACCTTCCTTATAGAGCTAAAAAAGGAGAAGAAATTACTCAAATGGCATTAGCTAAGAAGGGAATTATAACTCCAGAAATGGAATATGTTGCTATTCGTGAAAACCAATTAATCGAAGAAAGCGGATTAGAAACCTATATTACTCCTGAATTTGTAAGAGAAGAGGTTGCATCAGGTAGAGCAGTTATTCCTTCAAATCCTAATCATCCAGAAGCTGAGCCTATGATTATTGGCAGTAAGTTTTTGGTTAAGATTAACACTAATATTGGAAACTCTGCTTTAAGTTCTGATATTGATAAGGAGGTTGAGAAGTCTGTTTGGTCTTGTCGTTGGGGTGGTGATACTTTGATGGATTTATCTACTGGTTCTCATATTCACGAAACAAGAGAATGGATTATAAGAAACTGCCCTGTGCCAATGGGTACTGTTCCAATCTATCAAGCTTTGGAAAAGGTTAATGGAGTTGCTGAAACTCTAACTTGGGAGATTTACAAAGATACTTTGATTGAACAATGTGAACAAGGAGTTGACTATTTCACCATTCATGCTGGTCTTTTAAGGGAACATTTACCTATGGTTGCCAAGCGTTTGACTGGTATTGTGTCAAGGGGTGGTTCTATTATGGCTAAATGGATGAAGAGTAATAAACAGGAAAACTTCCTTTATACTCATTTTAATGATATTTGTGAGATATTAGCTCAATATGATGTTGCTGTCAGTTTGGGTGATGGTCTTCGTCCTGGCAGTATTTATGATGCTAACGATGAAGCTCAGTTTGGTGAATTGGAAGCTTTGGGTGAGTTAACAACAATTGCATGGCAACATAATGTTCAAGTGATTATTGAAGGCCCAGGACATGTTCCTATGCATAAGATTAAAGAAAATATGGATAAACAGATTGAGGTGTGTCATGGTGCTCCTTTCTATACCTTGGGACCTTTGACTACTGATATTGCTCCTGGTTATGATCATATCACTTCTGCAATTGGTGCAGCACAAATTGGCTGGTATGGCACCGCTATGCTTTGCTATGTTACTCCTAAGGAACATCTTGCCTTGCCTAACAAAGAGGATGTAAGAAATGGTATTATGGCTTATAAGATTGCTGCTCATGCTGCCGATATTGCTAAGGGACATCCATCTGCTATGGTTAGGGACAATGCTATGAGCAAGGCGAGATTTGAGTTCCGTTGGAAGGATCAATTTAACCTTTCTATCGACCCTGACCGTGCAAGAGAATACTATGGAGCTGAAAAGGTTCATGGAACTCCTTTCTGCACAATGTGTGGTCCTAATTTCTGTGCAATGAGGATTTCAAGAGAGGTTTCTGATAAAGGTAAAATTGAGTAAAATGGAAAGTTTTTATGATACAATAAAAGATTTAGATTGGGAAGAGATTAGAGATAGTATTTATTCAAAAACAAAGCTTGATGTTGAAAAAGCTTTAAATGCTAAAAATCCTTCAATTGAAGATTTCAAAGCGTTGGTATCTCCCTCTGCTAAGGATTATTTAGAACCTATGGCAAGAATGAGCAGAGATATTACTCAAAGACGTTTTGGAAAGACTATTCAATTTTATGTCCCTTTATATCTTTCTAACGAATGTTCTAATCACTGTATTTATTGTGGTTTTAATCATGATAACCCTATTGAGAGAAAAACTCTTACTGATGAGGAGATTATTCAAGAGATTAAATCCATTAAAGCAATGAATATGGATAATGTTCTTTTGCTTACTGGGGAATATCCTTCAAAGGTTGGTGTTGATTATATTGAAAATGCTATTAATCTTTGCAGACCTTATTTTTCTACCATTAATCTTGAAGTTTACCCAATGAAAGAAGAGGAATATGAAAGATTGATTAAAGCTGGTATTAACTCTGTTTATGTTTACCAAGAAACATATCATCAAAATCGCTACAAACACTATCACCCTAAGGGAATGAAAAGCAACTATGAATATAGATTAGCAACCCCTGAGAGATTAGCAAAAGCTGGTATACATAGAGTTGGATTTGGAGCTTTGATAGGATTGGAAGATTGGAGGGTGGAAATGGTATTAATGGCTATGCATCTAAGATATATGACCAAGAACTATTGGAGAACAAAATATGCAGTAGCATTCCCTCGTATTCGCCCAGCAGAAGGAGGATTTGAACCAAACTTTATAATGAGCGATAAAGAATATGCTCAAACAATTTGGGCTTACCGTATATTTGATAACGATATAGATATATCAATGACAACACGTGAAAGCAAAGAGTTTAGAAGCAATTTCGTATCACTTGGAATAACCTCAATGAGTGCTGGAAGCAAAACAGAACCAGGAGGATATTCAAAACCAAATATAGAACTTGAACAATTTCATATCAACGATAACCGTTCAGAAAAAGAAATGGAAGAAATGGTAAAACAACAAGGCTATGAAGTAATCTATAAAGATTGGGATAGAATTTTGAATTAATTGTAAGTTAATACTAATCCTAACCGTAAGGGCAGGGTTCACCCCTGCCCTTATTTATAATCGAATTAATAAACAAAACCACCATGCTTACAAAAGAAGAACAAGAAAGATATAATAGACAAATTATATTACCTGAATTTGGAATAGAGGCTCAAAATAAATTGAAAGAGGCCTCGGTATTAATTATTGGAGTTGGAGGATTGGGTTCTGTTAGTTCTTTGTATTTAGTTGCATCTGGCATTGGCAAGATTGGACTTGTGGATAACGACACTGTTTCAATCTCAAACCTCCAAAGACAAGTGCTTTATCGTGAAGATGAATTGGGATTATCAAAAGTAGAACAAGCAAAGGAAACTCTTGAAAGATTAAATTCTAATGTTGAGATCATAACCTATAAAACATTTCTAACTCCTGAAAATGCAATTTCAATAATTAAAGACTATGATATAATTATTGATGGAACTGATAATTTTAAAGCAAGATATTTAATTAATGATGTTTGTGTTGGATTAGGAAAACCTTTTGTTTATGCTTCAATTGGGGATTATTATGGCCAGGTGGCTGTTTTCAATTTTGATAATAAGTCTTCCTGCTATCGTGATTTATTCCCAAACTACAATGAATTGCATAATAGAGAAAACAAAAACAAAGGTGTTATGGGAGTTTTACCTTCCATTGCTGCATCTTTGCAAGTAAATGAAGCCATTAAGATAATTACTTCAACCGGAAGTCCTTTAATCAATAAGCTACTAACATTTGATATTCTCAACAACCAATTTACAACCCTTGATTTAAAACC
>DHDW01000005.1:11189-12995 GCA_002399565.1 Bacteroidales bacterium UBA4866
ATATCTCTTTTAAGAGGAATAAATATTGGAGGGCATAAAAAAATTAAGATGGATTCTTTGCGAGAAAACTTTAGCTCTTTGGGGTATAGCAACATAAAGACTTATATCCAGAGTGGGAATATTGTATTTTGCTCAAGAGAAGAAGATAAAACAAAACTGGAAACAGAAATTTCATCTATGATTATGGATAAGTATGGATTTGATGTTCCTGTTTTGGTACTTAATTCTGAAGAATTAAAAGAGGTTATTTCAAATAATCCTTTTGCAAACTCCACTAATCACAACAAAGATTTTATTCATATTACCTTCCTAAGCAATGAGGTAAAGGAGATAAATTATAAAGAGATTGATTCCAAAAAAGAAGATGTTGATGAATATAAAATAATCAACAAGACTGTGTATCTTTATTTGCCAAAGGGATATGGAAATACAAAAATTCATAATAATTTCTTTGAAAAACTGCTAAAAACTCAAGCCACCACAAGAAATTGGAAGACTTGCTTAGAACTATTAGAAATGTCAAAGTAAATATCCTCTCATTAATTTCATTATTTTTGCATTTCACAAATAGAAAATAATAAATAGAATGGATTTTGAATTAGTTTCAAGTTTTAAACCTACAGGAGACCAACCAGAAGCAATTGCTCAACTTGTGAATGGGATTAATCAAGGGGTGAATTATCAGGTTCTGCAAGGGGTTACTGGCTCTGGAAAAACCTTTACTGTGGCTAATGTTATTAAAGAAATTCAAAAACCAACCTTAATCATAAGTCATAATAAAACTCTTGCGGCTCAGCTTTATTCTGAATTCAAACAATTCTTCCCTAATAACGCTGTTGAATACTTTGTTTCTTATTACGATTACTATCAACCCGAAGCCTACATTGCTCACACTAACACATACATTGAAAAAGACCTTCAAATTAACGATGATTTGGAAAAGCTGCGTCTTAGTGCTGCTTCTGCTTTGCTTTCTGGGAGGAAAGATGTTATTGTGGTAAGTTCTGTTTCATGTATTTATGGTATTGGTAATCCTCAAGAGTTTGAAAATGGTACTATCTTGCTTAAAAAAGGTGAAAAAGTAAATCGTAATGACCTTTTAATGAGTTTTTCTGAAAGTCTTTACGTTAGAAATGAAATAGAGTTTATTCGAGGAAGATTTAGAGTAAAGGGAGATGTTGTGGATATTTTTCCTGCTTATTTGGATTACGCTTATAGAATTTACTTTTGGGATGATGAAATTGAATCTTTGGAAAGCTTTAACCCTTTGGACGGAAGAAGAATTGAGCAAAAGGATGAATTGATTATTTATCCTGCAGGTAACTTTATAACCAATAAAACCGCTCTTTCAACAGCCACATTGGAAATTCAAAGGGATATGTTTGAAAGAAGGGATTACTTTAATGAAATTGGGCGAGGATTGGAAGCAAAAAGGATTGAGGACAGAGTTAATTACGATTTGGAGATGCTAAGAGAATTGGGCTACTGTTCAGGAATTGAAAACTATTCTCGCTATTTTGACAGAAGGAAAGAAGGTGAACGTCCCTTTTGTTTAATTGATTATTTCCCTAAAGATTTTCTTATGGTTATTGATGAAAGTCATGTAACCATTCCTCAGGTTAGAGCAATGTTTGGAGGTGACCGTTCAAGAAAAGAAAGTCTTGTTGAGTATGGTTTTCGCTTGCCTTCAGCCTTAGATAATAGGCCTTTGAGGTTTGAAGAGTTTGAAATGATGCAAAACCAAACCATTTACATTAGTGCTACTCCTTCTCCTTTTGAAATAGAAAAGTCAGATGGTGTTATTGT
>DHDW01000005.1:13208-14049 GCA_002399565.1 Bacteroidales bacterium UBA4866
GTGGATGATTTGTTGGAAGAAATTAGCCTTGTGGTGGACAGAAAAGAAAGGGTTTTGGTTACTACTCTCACCAAGAGAATGGCTGAAGAGCTAAGCAGGTATCTAACTAATTTGGGAATAAGAAATAAATACATTCACTCCGATGTTGAAACTTTGGAAAGGGTTGAAATTATTAAAGACTTGCGTTTGGGAGTTTTTGATGTTTTGATTGGTGTTAATCTTTTGCGTGAAGGTTTGGATATTCCTGAAGTTTCTCTTGTTGCCATTTTGGATGCTGACAAAGAAGGTTTCCTAAGAAGTGATAAGGCCTTAATACAAACCATTGGTAGAGCTGCTCGTAATGTTAATTCAAAAGCAATTCTCTATGGAGACAAAATCACAGGCTCAATGCAGAGAGCAATGAACGAAAACCTCAAAAACAGAACAAAACAAATCAAATACAATACCGATAATAATATAACTCCTCAACAAATTGTCAAAAACATATCTACTCATCTTAGTCACGCAATATATGAAGATGTTGAGGACATTATGCCAAAGATAAATGAGACAAAGACAATTTATCGCAATGATAAGGAACGTCAAAAAGCCATTCGCAACCTTGAAAGGCTTATGCAACAAGCCGTAAAAGACCTTGATTTCTTGGTAGCTGCACGTTATAGAGACGAAATTGAAAGAATAAGGAAAGAAAAATAGGGTTATATAAAAATAACTCCTTGTTTTATTTCTCTAAGTCCTTGTTTTATTTGAATAACTCCTTATAAAAAATTACTAACTCCTTATTTTAATCTGGAAAGATGTGCATCTTTCATACCAAAAGATGTGCATCTTTCACTATAAA
>DHDW01000005.1:14219-14576 GCA_002399565.1 Bacteroidales bacterium UBA4866
CAATGCAAATATACAACAAATTTTTGAAAAAGGAAATTAAAATTGAGTTTTTATTAATACCTTTGCTAATTATTTTAGAGAAGAGAAGTATATGTTAGAGTTTGAAACAATTTGTGCATTGGCAACACCTTCAGGAGAAAGTGCCATTGCAGTTATAAGGCTATCGGGAAACAGGGCATTTGAAATTGCAAGCAAGGTTTTTGTAAGTAAGATGAAAGGGAAAACTATTGAAAACTCCCCTACTCACTGTGCAATCTTTGGACAAATTATTAGCAATGGAAAACTTATTGACGAGTGTGTATGTACAATATTTCGCTCCCCTCATTCATATACAGGAGAAGACTCTGTTGAATTTTC
>DHDW01000005.1:14718-22027 GCA_002399565.1 Bacteroidales bacterium UBA4866
ATGGAAAATGGAGCATCGTTGGCAAATAGAGGAGAATTTACTAAACGAGCTTTCTTAAATGGTAAATTAGATTTGGCTCAAGCAGAAGCCGTTTGCGATTTGATTCAATCACATAATGAAGCCTCTCACACCCTTGCATTAAAGCAACTAAGAGGAGGTTATGGCGATATACTTTACTCACTTAGACAAAAATTAGTTGATATATCATCACTTTTGGAATTAGAATTAGACTTTTCTGACCAAGATGTTGAATTTGCAGACAGAACAGCACTAATAACTATGCTTAACGACATAAAAACAAGAGCAAATGAATTAGTAAACTCCTTTCAGATGGGTTCATGCTTTAAGAATGGAATACCTGTTACAATAGTTGGTAAACCCAATTCTGGTAAGTCTACCCTTTTGAATGTTTTCCTAAAAGAAGAAAGAGCCATAGTTTCCGATGAAGAAGGCACAACGAGAGATACAATTGAAGAAAAGCTAAATTTAAGAGGCTTAGAGTTTCGTTTCATTGATACAGCAGGAATTAGAGAAAGTTCAAACAAAATAGAGAAAGCAGGTATTGAAAGAACATTCACTGCAATTGAGAAATCAAAAATCATTCTCTTTATTGTTGATGTAAACAAAAGCACTCCAAAAGAAGCAAAACAAGAGATTGAAGACCTAAAACAAAGAATTGATTTCACAGATAAGCATCTTATCATAATTGCCAACAAGATAGATATTCAAAAGCATAAGGAGAAAGGCTGGAAAGAGATGAATGCAATTGAGATATCAGCAAAAACAAAGCAAAATATTGGCGAAATAGTAGAAAAAATGTTTGAGCTATTTGATATAAACGAGCTAAACGATAAGATTTTCGTTAGCAACTGGCGACATTTTGAAGCATTAAAACTCCTTTTAGAAGGCATTAACAGCACAGAACAAGGCATAAAGAACAATCTTCCTTCAGATCTGATTGCAAGTGATATTCGCACCTGCCTACATCATTTAGGCGAGATAACCGGAGAAGTATCAACCGAAGAAATTTTAGGTAATATCTTTTCTAAATTTTGTATTGGGAAGTAAAGGGAAAGATAAACTGACCTTTTTTAAATCTTGGTTATCAACTTTAGTGTTTTAAGGTTGTAGATATGAATTTCGTCTTTATCTTTTTTGTCGTATCTATTGTTGTTATTTGTATCATAATGTCCTGCAACCACAATAGTACCACTCATATTATTAATAGTCCATGCCCTAACAAAAAACTTACTATCTGTAAGCTGAGTTTTTGTTTTACCATCAGGAGATAAAATTATAATTTGAGTTGGGTCGTTCCAATCAATTCCACTTTTACCATCCAAATCGACAGTCCTTCCTGAAACAAGAATTAAATTAATATTTAAACTGTCAATCTTAATTTGCTGTATACTTCCTATTCCTGCATCTTTAGGAAAATTTACTTGATTTGTATCTCCTGTTTTAGTATTTATAAATAATAGATACTTGCTATTAGTTGTCAAAACTTTACCCAGATTTTCAATTGATGCAATGACATATTCAGTCCCAACCACTTCAGTAAATTTATTAAAATAAACGTAATTACTCTTATCTTGTCCAAAAGAACTTAAAGACATAATTGAAAAGACTAATATTATTAATTTTTTCATCTACTATTATATTTATGTTGTTATTTTTATTGTTATCTTTCTTATCTCAGCAATATAATCTATAATTTCAAACAAGAATCATATAAAAGTTATAGATTAATTTCTGCATATATATTAACAGATTTATACAAGCTTATAGTATTTTCTTTTTACAAATAATTTAAAGACGAAAATGAAATAATTTTTGACTATGTTACTTGCTATTAATTGACGAACTTTGATAATACAATTTATCATCATCAATTATTCTCCATTTCTTTAATAGCTTAGTATTTAGTTCTGACTTTGTTGGATTATCAATTACTTCCCACGATAAAACAGTACAATCATCATTTATTTTTACTATTTTTTCTTTTGAATTAGCTATTTGATTAATAGAATTTCTTTCACAGACATTTTGATTAAAGCAAGGTTTATCAGCATTTGTGAAAATAAAAACAACTAATATTAGTAAAGAGACATACCAATATTTTAATTTATTCGATAAATATTTAAGTATAACAATAGACATTTTGGCATAAATAAGTATCAAACTTAACGTTATTGGCATAAATGTATCATATCTTAAAATATTTGGTCTATAGCTTCTATATCCTCCTAATGGCAATAGTAATATGTATATCAGAGCAAAAAATCCAATCCATTTAAACATCTTTAATATCTTTTTGCCTTCTGAATTCTTAATTCTATAGTGAATAATTAATGAGTTAATTGTTAATATTAGAAATAAGATAGGGAACCCTAATTTTTGAGTAAAAAGATAATATATGCCTATTGGCAATCTTAAATATATTTCAGATAAAGTTATTTCGTTGCTTATATTCTCTGAATTGAATCTTCCAAGAAATAATGAATACAATGAAAATAAACATAAAGGTATTAAATAAAATGAAACGTCTTTTGGCATACTTTTAATAACCTGTCTAATCTTTGTAAATCTATCTTTGACATCTAATTTGGATAAATTTTGAGTAAAAAAATACATAAAGATTAACAGACTTATTACTAAAGAAACGCCAGGATTTAATGGTCCACTTAAACTAGAAATCAATGCTAATGGAATCCATAAATATTTTAAATATTTCATCTTCTTTAATTCAAAACCATGAATATATTTAAAATAAAGTGGCATAAAATATATGATAATTAAAATCATAGGTAGTGCATAGAAAAATGTATATGTAGTAGAAGGGTCAATAATTCCCATATAAGTTCTATATCCGTTTGTTTGAAAGAGAGGGGTTATTAAAATTGCAGCAACTAAAAAATCAAATTTCAAAAAGCCTCCTGTAATTAAAAGAGAAAGCAGAAATATGATTATAACCTGAATTATAATTTTGGCTAATGCACAAGATAAATATGCACTATTAATAGGACTTGTGAAATTTTGAAGTAATAAAGGGACATTATTAAAATATTCAGAAAAACTCCAATGACAAAAAAACCTATTAGGATTAGGATATGTGATATTATCAGTAAGAATTTTTATCCCTAACGGATTTTCTAAAATAGATTTCACTTCATCAGCTGGAACAATACATCTGGACATATCTCCATCAAAAGGCATATTATAAAACTGAATAAATGAATATCCAATATCAATAAGCAATAAGGTTATTATAAATACAACTAAAGTTTTTTTTAACATTATTCTTTCTGTTTTTTGAATTGCCAATTAAGAAGCTACATAATATGTCAATACAATTTTAATTTCTTACAAAAAACATACAATCATTGCAGATTGCAAAGATATATAATTTTTATAAAAAAAACAGTATAAAATTTAGACTTAGTCCTTGCTTAAAATAAACTAAGTCCTTAGGGTCGGAGGACTTAGTCCTTGGACATAGAGGACTTAGTCCTTTGGGGGTAAGGACTAAGTTTATTTTGAGTAAAGGTATGTATTTTGATTGATAATGGTTTAAATATTATTTCTATCTTAAAATAATTTGAGGGGAACTTATAACGTTATTGCATTACATTAATATTAAAACTAGGAAATTATGATAAATATTGGAGATAAGGCTCCTGAATTTTTGGGGCTTAATGAAAATGGTAAGGAAATAAAACTTTCTGATTTTAAGGGTAAGAAATTGGCTTTATACTTCTATCCTAAGGATAATACTTCTGGTTGTACTGCTCAAGCATGCAATTTAAGAGATAATTATGATGATTTGAAAAAGGCAGGTTATGAGGTTGTGGGAGTTAGTGTTGATTCTCAAGAATCGCATATCAAGTTTAAGAACAAGAATAACCTTCCATTTAATTTAATTGCAGATACTGACAAAAAATTGGTTGAAACCTTTGGAGTTTATGGCACAAAAAAACTCTATGGAAAAGAGTATATGGGAACTTTCAGAACTACCTTTATTATTAATGAAGAGGGTATTGTAGAAAACATAATTACTCCAAAAGAAGTAAAGACGAAGGAACATGCTTTCCAAATACTGAATTTATAAGCTTTGAAATTGATATTTTTTGATTAAATATTCACAAAATATTTTTTCTTGCTTTCACGTTATTCGAACAAAAAAGAAGGGGTTAATCTCCTTCTTTTAATTTGACATAACTAATTATAAATAGAACAATTAAAAAACAAAAAAACATGAGAACTTTAATTCAAAAAACAATTCCATTAATTATTTCTACCTTTTTGTTGTTTAATGTTGCTTCATCACAAAACAATACAACAACAATCACTCCAATTGATTTTACACAGGCTGCCGAACATACCATTCATGCAGTTGTTCACATTCAATGCGAATATGCTCAACAGACAAATTTCTATGATGACTTCTTCGGTTTTATAATTCCACAACAACGCTCACGTACTTATCAAACCTCTGGCTCTGGAGTTATTCTTTCAAGTGATGGATATATAATTACTAACAATCACGTTGTTCAAGATGCTGACAGCATTCAAGTTATTTTGAATGACAAAAGAAGGTATAAAGCAGTTATTGTTGGAAATGATCCCTCTGCTGATTTGGCTGTAATAAAGATTGAAGCAAATGATTTGCCTACAATTGAATTTGGAGATTCTGATAAAACCAAAATAGGACAATGGGTTTTGGCAGTAGGTAATCCTTTTAATCTTACTTCAACTGTTACAGCTGGAATAATAAGTGCAAAGGCTCGAGACCTAAATATATTGGGAAATAAGATGAATGAAAATCCATTAAAATCTTTTATCCAAACTGATGCTGCTGTAAACCCTGGCAACAGTGGAGGTGCTTTGGTTGATTTGGATGGAAAACTAATTGGAATAAACACTGCCATTGCTTCAAACACTGGCTCCTATTCAGGATATTCATTTGCAATTCCTTCTAATATTGTAAAGAAAATAACTAATGATATTATAAAATTTGGTACTACTCAAATAGCTTATTTGGGAGTAAATATTGCTGAAGTTGATTCTCGATTGGCAGAAAACAAAGGGATTAAAAAAGTGAAAGGGCTCTACGTTGCTTCAGTGAATAATAATGGTTCTGCTCAAAAAGCTGGACTTAAGGAAGGAGATATTTTAGTCCAGGTTAATAATAAAGAGATAAATTCTAACTCTGAACTTAATGAAATTCTTTCTCAAAGCTCACCTGGAGATAAACTTTCAATTAAATTTGAAAGAGATTATTCTGTAAAGGAAGCTGAATGCGTACTTTTGAATGAAATGGGAAACACATCAATTGTTAAACCTGAAGAAAAAAATATATTCACAGCTCTTAACAGTCAAATTAGAGAATTAACAGCAAAAGAGAAAAAAGATTATCAAATAACAAATGGTTTTGTTTTAGAGAAGACAAACAACTCTCCTTTTGCTCGATTGGGAATTAAAAAGGGTTTTGTTATCACAAGCCTTGACAGGAATCCAAATATTACAAAGGATGATATCAAAGCATTAAATTCAAGGAAAGGAAAAGTAATCATTGAAGGATTCTATCCAAACAGTTATAGAACTTACTATTTCATGTTAGTTCTTTAATTTCATATTGTTGAAAACTCGTTAATAACTTTTTTAATAGTAGCTTAATTTTTGAGTATTTACGATTTACCTTTGCAGGGTAACATTAAAGTACCTTTTTAACAAGAAGATACCGTAAATATCGGATTTATGAGACAATTAAAAATTGCTAAATCGATTACAAATAGAGAAATTGGGTCATTGGATAAATTTCTTCAAGATGTTGGTAGAGAAGAAATGGTTTCTGCCGAAGAAGAAGTTTTATTGGCTCAAAGAATTAGAAATGGAGATCAGGAAGCTCTTGACAAACTTGTTAAAGCCAATCTTCGTTTTGTTATCTCTGTTGCAAAACAATACCAAAATCAAGGATTAAGTTTACCCGATTTAATTAATGAAGGTAATCTTGGTTTAATTAAAGCAGCAAAACGTTTTGATGAAACAAGAGGCTTTAAATTTATTTCTTATGCTGTTTGGTGGATTCGACAAGCAATTCTTCAAGCTCTTGCTGAACAAAGTAGAATTGTTCGTTTGCCTCTAAATCAAGTTGGAGCATTAGGTAAGATAAAAAAAGAATCATCACGATTAGAACAATATTTGGAAAGAAATCCAACAATAGAAGAACTATCTGAAATTTTAGATACTTCAAGAGATAAACTTAATGATGTTCTTTCAATTTCAATGAGAGCAGTTTCAATGGATGCTCCTTTAGTTGGTGATGAAGATATAAGCTTAATTGATGTTTATGTTGACGATAATGCACAAGGAACAGACGGAACAGTAATGCAAGAAAGTCTTTCAACAGAAATCCAACGTACTCTTTCAGTTTTAAACAAAAGAGAAAGAGATATAATAACTCTATTCTATGGCATTGGACAAACTCATGGATATACCTTAGACGAAATTGCAAACCACATTAACATTACTCGTGAAAGAGTACGTCAAATTAGAGACAAAGCATTAAAAAGACTAAAACAAACAGCCAAAACAGAACAGCTTCAATCTTATCTATAAAAGAGATAAATTCTTTATTTATATTCAAATACTTCATAAGCCTTTTGCATTTTATGTTTAAGGCTTTTTTATTTTTATTATTTGATTTGAGAAGCATCTAAATTGATAATAATCATAATTAGCTCTAAAAAGATTTTGTTTCTGAAAAGTTTTTGTATTTTTGAAAAAGTTTTTGGGAATATAAATATATGGAAAATTATATAGTTTCAGCTCGTAAGTATCGTCCTGCCAATTTCAAAAGTGTTGTAGGACAATCACACATTACAACAACTCTGCAAAATGCAATTAACACAAACCAACTTGCGCAAGCCTTTTTGTTTTGTGGTCCAAGAGGGGTTGGTAAAACAACTTGTGCAAGAATTTTGGCTAAAACCATTAATTGCACTAACAGAACAGATGAAATGGAGGCATGTAATGAATGTGAAAACTGTTTGTCTTTTAATGAAAATTCTGCTTTTAATATAGTTGAGCTTGATGCTGCATCAAATAATTCTGTTGAAGATATTCGTGCTTTAGTTGAACAGGTTCGCATTCCACCGCAAGGAGGAAAATACAAGGTATATATAATTGATGAGGTTCACATGCTTTCTCTTGCAGCTTTCAATGCTTTCTTAAAAACATTGGAAGAACCACCTGCTTATGCAAAGTTTATACTTGCAACAACAGAAAAGCATAAGATTATTCCTACAAT
>DHDW01000005.1:22175-22477 GCA_002399565.1 Bacteroidales bacterium UBA4866
AACAAAGATATTGTTCAACATTTAGAATATATTGCAAAGAAAGAAAACGTTAATGCAGATATTGAAGCTTTACATATTATTGCTGAAAAATCTGATGGAGGTTTACGTGATGCTCTTTCTATGTTTGACCAATTGGTTTCTTTCACAAATGGAAATCTTACCTATTCCAACATAATTGAGAACTTAAATATTTTGGATTATGATTATTATTTCCGCTTTGTTGATATTCTTTTAAAGACAGATTTGCAAAATACACTATTGCTTTTCAATGAAGTTTTAGAAAAAGGATTTGAAGGCTCTCA
>DHDW01000005.1:22546-22877 GCA_002399565.1 Bacteroidales bacterium UBA4866
GAAAAAGGATTTGAAGGCTCTCATTTCATTAATGGACTTTCTTCTCACTTAAGAAATTTATTAGTTAGCAAGGATCCTTCAACCATTGTTTTAATGCAAACAAGCCAAAGCGTTCAACAAAAATATATTTCACAAGCTGCAGAGTGTCCAGTAACCTTTATTCTTCGTGCATTAGACTTTTCCAACACCTGTGCAATTGAGTATCGCAATGCTTCAAACAGACGTCTTTGCGTTGAGTTGGCTCTACTTAAGATGGCTAACATAATGAATAAGTTGAAATCTAAAACATCGCCTCCCAGGCAAAGCATAGATGAAACAAAGCAAAACAACG
>DHDW01000005.1:22974-31065 GCA_002399565.1 Bacteroidales bacterium UBA4866
GATGAAACAAAGCAAAACAACAACGAAGATAAAGAAGTTGGAGTCTCGGAAAGCACAACTCCAAAGTTAGAAGAAACTCCTAAAGAGCAACTTGTTGAAGAAAAAAAAACAAGTCCTCCTGCATTAAAGATTAATCTTCCTAAAACAAGTTCTTTTTCTATAAATGCAAATATTGAAAGTACTATAAAAGCTGATGTTGAAGAAAAGGCAAGACTTAACCCTGCATCTATTGCTTTGGATTGGGATTTGTTTATGGAAAAACTTAACGAATTTGCTGATGCAATTAAGGACTCTAAACCCAATTTATTCTTTATCCTTACCAATTGCAAAATTGAAGACAATAAAGATAACTCTGCAACAATAACTTTCCTAAACTCTATGCAAGAAAAAGAATTTGAGGCAGCACGACATGAAATTGTTAGAATTATTAGAAAAGCAACCAATTGCTCAAGTTTTCGTTTTAAAGGAAAAGTAATTCAAGATGAGATAAAGGAAAAACTCTATCGTCCATTGGATAAATTTAATTTTCTTGCTCAAAAGCAACCCGCTTTAATGAAGTTAAGAGCTGACTTTGATGTAGATTTAGATTATTAACAAGAAAAACCTTAAGAAATGGGAGAAGCAATAATTTTTATAGGACTATTAATCTTTGCAGCACATCTTTTTGCAATGATTTTTTCAACAAAGAAAATACCCGATGTTTTACTATTGCTTTTGATTGGTATAATTATTGGACCTGTTTTAGGACTTGTGTATCCCGATTTCTTAGGAAAAGCTGGCACCATATTCACTTCAATTGTACTTATTGTTATTCTTTTTGACGGAGGATTGGATATTAGCATTCACGACCTTAAACTATCATGGAAACCTACCATCACTCTTTCTTTATCTTCTCTCGTAGGCTCAATTATTTTGGTTACATCCATTTGTATGCTTATTGGACTAACTTTTATTAATAGTTTAATTGTTGGAATAATTCTTTCAGGGACTTCCTCTGCTGTTGTAATTCCTCTAACACAAAACCTAAAACTTGGCAAAAGCACCAAAACAGCCTTAGTTTTGGAAAGTGCAATAACAGATATTATTTGTTTTGTATTAGCATTAGCCTTTATGGAAGCCTCAAAAGAAGGCAATGGAGTTAATATTGGTTCTGTTGCAGGAGGAGTCTTTTCTTCTTTCGTTATGGCAACAATTATAGGATTTGCAAGTGGAATTGTTTGGTCAAGCCTTTTGCAAAAAATCAGAACATTTAAAAACTCAATGTTTCTAACTCCTGCCTATCTTTTTATTGTTTATGGAATAGCCGAAACACTTGGTTTTAGTGGGGCAATTGCTGCTTTGGCTGTAGGGATAACAATATCAAATATGGAGTACTTCCACTTTAAATTTTTGGAACGTTACCAAAAAAACAGAGAATTAAAACTTACAGATGGCGAAAAAGACTTTTTAGGCGAGTTAGTTTTTGTTCTAAAGACCTTCTTTTTCGTTTACATAGGCATTTCCATTCCTTTTGATAACACAATTGCACTATTTGCTGGCTTAAGTTTTACTGTTGTACTTCTAATTATGAGAATTTTCATAGCCAAATTCTTTTCCCCAAAACAATCTAATGGTTTTGACAAAAGCATAATATCATTAATGATACCCAAAGGACTTGCTGCAGCAGTTTTGGCTTCAATCCCCGAACAAATGGGGCTTGCTCAAGGAGATATGATAAAGAATGTTGTTTATGCAACAGTTTTATTCTCCATTTTGCTTTGTTCAATACTTATTTTCATAATAGAACGCTACCCAAAAGCCAATATTTTTATGCGTTTCTTCTTTCATCCCAAAAGGAAAAACAAAACAAATGCTTCATTAAATGAAGCATCATCATCAGAAATAATGGAAATAGAGAATAAAGACGAAGAATTATTCTAATAAACTCCCCTGTTTCTCAATCCAATTCAAAGCTTATAAATACAACATTTGTATTATCAATTTCTATGAACTGATATTTCCTATTTAAATCAAATATAAATGAATTTAAATCAGATAAAAATTTATTTATATCAAGAATAAATTTTGCAACCTGCCACCTTACACATTACATCCTGCCACCTTACATACTGCAACCTGCCACCTTGCATATAACATCCTGCCACCTTACAAAATTTAAACCTTATCTTATTAAGATATAATAAGGATTTGATACACTTATATCAAATAAAATCCAAATTATGCAGTAAATTTTACTGATAGAGCAATAGGATAATCCCATAGCCTAATGAAAATTACTACTGCGTAATTTGGATTTAAGTATAGATAATTAAAGAGAAAACAAATTTGGATTACTTACTTTCGTCTTACGGGATTTGTACTCTCGTACAAAAGAAAAAATAAAAAGAGCGTAAAAATACGCCCTTACATTCTTTTAATCTACAATAAACTTCTTTCTAATATTCCCTTTTTCGGTTTTAATATCTGCTATGTAGTTTCCTTTTGAGAAATTAGAAACATTTAGTTCAATATCCTTTCCTTTATGTTTCTTTGAATAAACATTCTGAGAAAGAGAATTGTAAATTGTTATTTCTTTAATTTCATCAGAAGATACAATATTTATAAAGTCTTTTGTAGGATTTGGATAAAGAATTATTGCTGTTTTATCAGGCTCAACACTTGCTAAACTTAATCTTCCATTAGGATAGAATTTTAATAAATAAGCATTGGAATATGAATTAGGAGTATAACCTTCTTTTGTATTAATATTCATTATAACTCCTCCATCATTTGTAGTATGTATTCCATGAATAAGTTTCCATCCATTAGGTTCAAAATCATTGAAAACATACTCATAATTAGGTAGTCCAAGATGATTGAAATTACTAACTACAACTCCTGAATGAATATTATCATAAGTAGAACGTCGATAACAGAAAATTAATGAATCAGAACACCTCCCACCAATATTCCAGTCTGGAATATGTGTTGGTAAACCCTCATAAGACTGAGAGTTAACTCCAAATAAATCTGTTGTCTTTGCATTTGTATTATAAATTCTCATATTACCCCAATATGTCCCAACCATAATACTATCATTAACTCCTTTCAAATTAATAAATCCAATATCACTTTCCATAGAATCAACTATCAATAATGAATTAATATCAACATAATAAAGAGTTGGTCTATCGTAGTATGGCTTAGAACTAATTATAATATTATTCCCTTGTTCTGCAATATTGAACATGAAAGCATTAGTATTAAATGTATTACTCCTAACAACATTTCCCATTACATCAATTATTGATAATCTTAAACCAATATTAGTATCCAATGAAGCTACTGCAAATAAACCATCTCTATTTTTAAGCATTAGATAATAGTATTGAAGAGATATAATAGCTGTTGTATCAACATTATGATAAGTCAAATTATTATTTGTAATATCATAGGAAAGAATATTAATAGAATCTAAAATAGCATAAGGAATACCAAATACTGAGTCTATTGGAATTATTCCTATATGATAGGAATAAAGAAGGGAATAAAATTTATTTTGAAATTTATATTCAAAGTCAATACCAATATTAACTGTGTCAATTATATCTAAATCATCATCATAATTAAAATAAAACCCACCAAAACAAGACCAATAATAATCATTATCAAGATTAGTAACTTTATGACAATAACCACTACTTGGAGTTATTCCAATAATCTTTGAACTATCTCCTTCAAAAAGAGTATTAATTTGTGCTTGAGAAACACTAAAAAGCAGTAATAATAAAAATGTAATATAAATAGTTTTCATTTTAGAATTCAAAAACATCTCTATTAACAACTGCCATATTATAAAGAATATTTCTTAATCTTACAGTAGGAACAAAAGCATACTTTAATTCGTTTATATAAAGAAGCTTCATATATCGTTTATTGACATCCCATCTTATTTCACATAAAGGGATAACATCAATAATGGTTCTTGGCACATAAGGTGGATATGCTTGATTAATACCTACAGTATAATCATTAGCATGAATTATGCATGTGTTAACCGTAGTGCTCAAGCTTAATCCTGTAATTAAAGACATGGGGGTTCCATCATTAATCCATTGCGTAGAAGCAAAATAGCCAAGTATATTACTTGGAGGAAAAGGAGTAAAAAATGAGTGAATGTTCAAAAAGCATATATTATCAACAATTTTTTTTGAATGCAATCTAACTACTTCATCTACACTACCAGTAAAATAATTATTCCAATCATCAATATCATTTATAGGATCAGTATAAAGTTCACTCTTATTTCTTACCACTTTATCTCTTCTCGGAATGAAATTTCCATTATCAACAAATGGAGGTGTTTCCAAAATAATTGTTATATTACTTGAAGTTACCTCTTTAACATATATATTTGAATATTGAAGAAACTTACTACCCATTGAAGACATAACAGCATTTAAAAATGATATATATTTATTTCTTAATACTGTAGATTCAATTTCTCCATTTTGATTTAATTCTATTATACAATTAAATTTTTTGTGAATCATAATTTGTTCTTTCAAAATCCTTTTGTTTATCAACAATAGCTATATTAAAAAATGTTTCCATTGCAAATACAGCTTTATTGATATCGTAAGTTTGTTCACTAATCTTATTGTAGTTTATAAGTTCAGTAAAGTTTGACATAATTGAAATAATTTGATCTTCAGAATAATCATTTTGTTCATATTGATGTATCCCTTTCGGTATATATTCATTAGGAGACTCTTCTCCCATTAATGATTTATTCTTAATACGATTATCATTTTGATAATCTTCTTCATTTGTACATGCAACTGCAAATATTACTAATAATACAATAGCTAATATATTTTTTATATTTTTCATCTTGTTTTATTTTTTTTATTTATTACTTGATTCTTTTATAGTGTTACCAAAGGTATTATTTGATATTATAAGGAGATGTAAATTTATGCAAGTTAATGCCGCAGGATAAGTGTCTCTTTTATTGCTTCATTTTATTTATGGACTTCGGCAAGAAACTGGAAGTTATGAAGGCAACCTAAGTCCCTTATATTATAAAGTTGTTCTTTCCCAAATAAAAAATTCCATATGTAGATACATAGGTTATATATACATCTTGCAAATAAATATTACTAATTGTATTTACATTAAAACAATGCAAGAGTAATGGAATTAAACTTGAAAAGAATGCTAATAATAGAAATGTATTAGCAGAGTTAGAAAATAATACATGTAATAATTTCATCATGATTAATATTCATTTCAAGATACAAATGTATATCTTTATTTTTAGATAACAAGAAAAAACAGAAAATATTTTTTAATTATAGTTCGAAATATTCTTGTATAATAGTTTTGAACATGCATACCTCGTTTGTTGTATTTCTTTGCCATAAAAAGCAACAAAGTCGACAAGCAGTGTATTATAAGAATATACTATTTACAATGAGAATTATTTGTATTCTAATTTAAAGATTAAGTGTTCATAATATGCCTTCTCAAGAAATGGAATTTATCCCATTTGCATTAATCTAAAAAAAGAAAGATTGTTTTTCTTTTTTATTAAGTGAAATGATCTTGCAATAACGACATCTTTTAATCAAATAACGAGATGTTTTGATCAAATTACGAGATCTTTGATAGTCAAAGACGCCGTTATTTTGTCAAAAGATCTTATCTTTTTGATGCTACAAGCCTATCTTTTTATTTATGAAATATGTTTTTTGAGAAATTTTGCAGCCTTATTTGATAATTATTATCAGCTTGAAAAATTTAGAAGGATTGATAATTTGAAGAATAATTAAAATTCTGACTATAAAGAAAGACAAATCAAGTCTATTTTTTATCTTTCTTTTTAAAGATTGAAGTAACTTTTTGCCAAATAGATTTCTTTTCTTGTTTTGGCTCTTCTTTAATTTCAGCTATTGGAGCTGCTTTTGGAGTTTCATGAGTTATCTCTTGAACTTGTGTTTTAGATTCTTTTTTTGATTTTTCTATCTTTGGTTCTTTGGCTTTTTCTTCTTCTTTCACTTTGCTGTCATCAGCATTTTCTTCAGGCTTCTTTACTGATACATCTTCAACCAAGTATTCTTTCTCTACTTCAAAAAAGTTTGGACGTGATTCTGGCTTAAGTATATTTAGTGAAGAAAGAATTTTCTCTACCTCTTGTCTATCCTCTGGTGTATCTGCTGAGTAGTATTCCACAACATAGGTATATCCATTATCAATAATTCCATAATATCCTCCTCTAAAATAGTCTCGAAGTGGGCTATTGGTGTATTCTACAAATTTTGCATTATATTTACCAAGTGGTTTTGACTTTACCTTTTCAATAATCATATATTCAAAACCTGGCTTAAGACTTCTTTCTGATGAAGCCTCCATAATTGCTGCCTCTTGATTCATTGCTTTCTTTATACAACTTACTACAACTTGATTATTATTTGTTTCGTTGTAGAGTTTAACTGTAAAGCCATACATCTTCTTTTGTGTTCTATTAACTAAGTAGTGTTCTGGGGCTTTAAGACTAATGTTTTCTATCTCAACTTTCAATCCTTTCTTTTGAGAAAATAGGATTGATGGTGTAAAACAAATTAATGCTGCAATTATTATTGATAAGGCTTTTTTCATAGTATGTTTATCAAATTATATTTTAGTTGTGGTTGCAAATATACTATAAATAATTTGTTTAAAAGAAATTTTTACTATTTTTGCATCCTTATATTTTTATAACACTAATTTATAATAAATGTACATTTAACCAATTTAAGAGCTTGCCTTAGGTTAATTTTGGCAAAACTCATTCTAACACAAATTAATATGGACAACCAAAATCAAGATGTTGAATTACCAGAAATGGAACATCAATCAGAAGAAGCTACTCAAGAAATGATTAATGATGTAGTTGAAGAAAAAATTGAAGAAACTAAGGCTGAAGAAGCCCCAAAGGCAGCTGTTGAGGAAGAAAAGAAACCTCAAAACAATCAATCCAATGCTCAAAATGACTTTTCTGCTGAAATACTTTCTGTAGAGCATGATGAAGAATTGGAAAATCAAGAAACAGAAACTCTTGATGAACTAACTGCTCATTATTCTAAAATGAATAGAGAGGAATTGGTGGAAGAAATTAAATCTTTAGCAAACTCTCAAAACATAGAGCAGATGAAGATGCGTTCAAATATAGTTCGCAATGCTTTTAGAGCTCTAACTGATGATTTGAGAAATAAGGCTAAAGAAAATTTCCTTAAAGAAGGTGGACTTGAAGAAGACTTCAAATTTGAAGATGATAATCTTGATATTGAGTTTAATAAATATTACTCTTTATATAGAGAAAAGAGACAACATTATATTGATGAGCAAGAAAGAATTAAGCAAGAAAATGTTGCAAAAAAGAATGAAACTTTAGAAGAGTTACGTTTACTTTTAAATTCTGAAGAAAGCTTAAAAGAAATCTACGATAAGTTCAACCTTATTCAAGATAAATGGAAGTCAATAGGTCAGGTTCCTCGTTCAGAAGTTAATGGTCTATGGCAAAACTACCATTTCTTAATTGAAAAGTTCTACGATAAAGTGAAAATCAATCGTGAACTTAGAGATTTGGACTTAAAACGTAATTTGGATGCCAAAATTGAGCTTTGCGAAAAGGCAGAAGGTTTGATGATTGAACCATCTTTGAATGTTGCCTTTAAATCATTGCAAGAAATCCACCAACAATGGAAGGAAATTGGAAGTGTTCCAATGGACAAAAACGAAGAAATTTGGGAAAGATTTAAGAATGCATCTGATCAAATAAATAAACGCCGTCAAGAATATTACGACACTTTAAAAGCAGAGCTTGATAATAATCTTTTAGCAAAACAAGCACTTTGCGAAAAAGCAGAAGCAATTGTTAAATCTGAGCACACATCAATTTCTCAATGGAATACTACTTCCAATGATTTGAATGAAATGCTTAAGCTTTGGAAAACAATTGGAGCTGTTCCTCAAAAGGAAAATGAATCTATTTGGAATAGATTTAAATCTTCTTTGGATACTTTCTTTGAAGCCAAAAAGGTTGTTTTCGAAAAAATGAAAGAAGACCAA
>DHDW01000005.1:31234-35641 GCA_002399565.1 Bacteroidales bacterium UBA4866
GAAAGAAACGATTGGAGAAATGCTACACAAGAACTTTTGCAATTACAAAAGGAATGGAAAGATATTGGATATGTTCAAAAGAAACTTGCTGACAAGCTTTGGGCTCGTTTCCGTGCTGCTTGTGATAAGTTCTTTGAAAGAAAATCTACATTCTTCAAATCAAATCGTGAAAGCGAAGTAGAAAACCTTGCAAAGAAAGAAGCGTTGATTACAGCTGTTAAAGAATTCCAATTTGGTCAAAACAAAGAAGAAAATCTTAATGCAATTAAAGATTTCCAACGCCAATGGTCTGAAATTGGATATGTTCCTTCCAATGAAAAAGAACGTTTGCAAAAAGAATTTCGTGCAGCAATTAATTCTCATTTTGAAAAGCTTCAAATTGATGCTCAAGAGTTCAAACTTAATTCATTTAAAGAAAGATTATCTCATTCCGATGACTATAAATCTGTTTCTAAAGAAAAGAGATTCTTATTAGATAAAATTCAAAAACTAAAGGAAGAAATCAAACTTTGGGAAAATAATCTTGGATTTTTGGCTAACTCAAAACAAGCAGATATTTTAAAAGCAGAGTTTGAAAAGAAAATGGAAAATGCAAGAAAAGAAATAGCTCTTGAAGAAGCCAAACTAAAAATGATAGACCAAGCAGCTGAGAAAACAAATTAAAAATAATAAAATTTGCATCATCACTATTGCAATATAAATAAATATTTATATCTTTGCAGGCTGAAAAATTTGTTATTTAACAGAATATATTAACACAATCCGTTTATGTAAATGGATAAACGGCAAAAATAAAGAATATGAAAAAAGACATTCACCCAACAAATTACCGTCTTTGTGCATTCAAAGACATGTCAAACGAAGAGGTTTTTATTACAAAATCTTGTGCAAATACAAAAGATGAAATTGAAATTGATGGAGTAAAGTATCCATTAATAAAGATGGAAATCTCAAACACATCTCACCCTTTCTTCACTGGTAAGGTTAAACTTGTGGATACAGCTGGTAGAGTTGATAAGTTTATGAACAAGTACAAAAATCGTAAAACGTCTAACTAATTACATACATACTATATGTTTAGCGAAAAGTCTCATCAAATTACTGGTGAGACTTTTTTTATTATTTAAAAATATTTTAATGAGGGAGCATTTCTTTGAAATATTATAAGTATATTTGCGTTGTATTATAGTTAAATCATTAAATTAATTTAAACACTATTTTTATGAGTTACATACTTTTTGACGATGTTGCAAGAAAATCATTAAAACCATTTACTTATATAAGACCTGTTTGTGATATTAGGATTGGAATTCTTACAATTAGGGAAAAATGGGAAAAATACTTGGGTGAAACAACATCTACTTTGACAGAAGACTATCTTTCAAATAAATTTCCAATCATTTTTGCTGATTCAATGACACTAATTAATGGTTCTGTATGTCCTACTCCTAAATTAGTTCAAGCAGTTAAAAATCTTTCGGTAAATCAGGTTTTGGTTTGCAATGATAATATCATTGCAATGAGTAAAACCAGAGAAGATTTTATTTCTGAAGGAGATGACATTGAAAAAATTGAAGTTGAAGAAGACTTTATTAAACTAAACAATGTATGGGACATATATGTTTATAATGATAGAGCAATTAGAGAAGATTTTGAATTAATAACAAAGGGAAGAAAATCCCAAACCTTAAGCTCAACTAATAAACTTATAAATCCTGAAAATATATTTATTGAAGAAGGTGCAAGTGTTGAGTGTGCTTGTTTAAATGCTAAAAATGGTCCAATATATATAGGTAAGAATGCCGAAATTATGGAAGGAGCTGTTGTTAGAGGACCTTTTGCTATGGGAGAGCATGCAGTTTTGAAACTTAATGCTAAAATTTATGGAGGCACAACAATAGGACCTTATGCCAAAGTTGGTGGAGAACTTGATAGTGTTGTCATTTTTGGCTATTCAAACAAGGCTCATGATGGTTTTATAGGACATTCTGTCATAGGAGAATGGTGTAACCTTGGAGCTGACACAAATGCATCTAATCTTAAAAACACTTACGACGAAGTAAGACTATATGATATTGAGAAAAGTACCTTTGTTCCTACCGGACAAGTTTTTTGTGGTACGATTTTTGGAGACCATTCCAAGTGTGGAATAAATGTAATGTTTAACACAGGGACAGTTGTTGGAATAAGTTCTAACATCTACGGAGCTGGTTACCAAAGAAATTTCATTCCTTCATTTGCTTGGGGAGGTACAAACACTGGTCTCAAACTTTACCAATTAGACAAAGCGATTGAAGTTAATGAAAGAATGATGCAAAGAAGAGGTTTGGTAATGAGTGAAGAAGATAAGAAAATTCTCCAACACATATTTAATCAAACTTTAAAAAACAAAAAGCTACGATAAATGAATTATGATGAAAAAATGATTGAATTCTCAAAGTTGTTTGCTGGGGAGCCTGAATTCATTCCTTTATTGAACGAAGATGACACATTAGATTTTGGAATTAAGGATTTACCTTCTGAACTGCCAATACTACCTTTAAGAGGTAATGTTTTCTTTCCAAGTGTTGTTATGCCAATTACTGCAGGGAGAGAGAAATCAATCAAATTAATAAAAGAAGCATATAAGAAGAAACTGATAATTGGTGTTGTTGCACAAAAGAATGATGTTAACGACCCTGATTTTGATGATTTGTATAAAACTGGAACTCTTGCAAGAGTTGTTAAAACTCTGAATATGCCAGATGGAACTACTATGGTTATTATTCAAGGTTTGGATATTTTTAATCTTAATAGCTTAACTCAAAATGAACCTTTCTTGATGGGAAATGTTAGTTTGAATTATGATCAGGCTAAGAATATTCCTAAAAATGCCAATGCACTTGTTGCAGCAATGAAGGATGTTTATTTAAAGCTAATTAAGCTAACTCCTAATATGCCAACAGATGTTTCTTTTGCTGTTCAAAATCTAAATAATCCATACTTTCTATTAAACTATATTTCTGCCCATTTGGAAATTCCTTTAGATGAAAAACAAAAACTCTTAGAAATAAATGACTTTACAAAAAGAGCAACTAAGGTTTTGGCTATACTTTCTAAAGAAGTTCAGATGCAGGAAGTGAAGATGCAAATTCAACAGAAAGTATCTACCGATTTAGACAAACAGCAAAGAGATTATTTCTTAACTCAACAACTTAAAACTATTCAAGAAGAACTTGGTGGTAATCCAACTGAACAAGCAGTTTTGGAGTTAAGAGATAAAGCAAGAACAAAACATTGGAGCAAGGAAGTTGAAGAAGTGTTCAACAAGGAACTTGTTAAATTAGAAAGAATGCATAGCAGTTCTCCTGATTATTCTGTTCAATTGAACTACCTTAACTTTATGATTGAACTTCCATGGAACCAGTATACAAAAGATAATTTTGACTTACATAAAGCCAAAGAAATTTTGGACTCTGACCATTATGGATTAGAGAAAGTTAAGGAAAGAATTATTGAATATCTTGCTGTCCTTAAGCTTAAGGGCGATATGAAATCCCCTATCCTTTGCTTGGTTGGCCCTCCTGGTGTTGGAAAAACTTCTCTTGGAAAGTCTATTGCAAAAGCAATTGGTAGGAATTATATAAGAATGGCTCTTGGAGGTTTGAATGACGAAAGCGAAATTAGAGGACATAGAAAAACTTATATTGGTGCAATGCCAGGAAGGATTCTTAAGTCTATAAATAAAGCTAAATCTTCTAACCCTGTTTTTGTTTTGGATGAAATTGATAAGGTTTCTGGAATGACCGTTAATGGCGATCCTTCTTCAGCAATGCTTGAAGTTTTAGACCCAGAACAAAATACTGCTTTCCACGATAATTATCTTGATGTTGAATACGACCTTTCAAGGGTTATGTTCTTAGCAACTGCCAACACTTTAAGCACCGTTCAGCCTGCACTTATCGACAGAATGGAAGTGATTAATATCTCTGGATATATTTTTGAGGAAAAAATGGAAATTGCAAAAAGACATCTTATCCCAAAACAGATAAAAGAACATGGTCTTAAGAAATCTCAAATAACAATCTCCGATGAAGTTCTTTCAAAAGTGATTAACGAATATACTCGTGAGTCTGGCGTAAGACAATTGGAGAAAATGATTGCCAAATTAGTTCGTTCACGAGCAGTAGAATTGGCTAAAGAAGAGAAATATTCAAAGACTATTAAGATAGAAAACCTTCAAAAAATCTTGGGACTTCCAATTGCTGATCACAATATGCATTTGGAAAAAGATACTGTTGGAGTTGTTACTGGATTAGCTTGGACTCAGGTTGGAGGTGAAATACTTTTCATTGAAGCAAGCACAAGCAAAGGCAAAGGAACGCTAACTTTAACTGGAAACTTAGGAGATGTAATGAAAGAATCTGC
>DHDW01000005.1:35938-36199 GCA_002399565.1 Bacteroidales bacterium UBA4866
AATTTTGCAATGACAGGAGAAATAACTCTTAGAGGTAAGGTTACTGCTGTTGGTGGCATTAAAGAAAAAATACTTGCAGCCAAACGTTCAAAAATAACTGATATAATTCTTTCAGAAGAAAATCGAAGAGACATTGAGGACATCACTAAAGACTATTTGGAAGGACTGACATTCCATTATGTTGAAAATATGATTGATATTCCAAGCATTGTTTTGGTAGATTAGGAAAAGAAAACCAAAACACATACTTTTTATCAAGAT
>DHDW01000005.1:36314-36644 GCA_002399565.1 Bacteroidales bacterium UBA4866
AAACACATACTTTTTATCAAGATATTTTGAAATTAGACTTGATCTTTTAGAATTTAGACTTGATCTTTTAGGATTTTAATCAAGAGTTGGAGGTCTCCAAAGCCGCTTTTTTTACTCCAAAAAGCCACTTTTCCAACCTAAAAAAGCCGCTTTTTGGGGTGAAAAAAGTGGCTTTATAGAGCATAAGGAGACCTTCTGAGGACAAAATAATCAAGTCTGACGACAAAATAATCAAGTTGCAGAACGAAATATTTTGATAAAAATTGAACAGAATTAGATATTATTCCAAATAAATAAAGAAATTTGAACGGAATTAACCATTAAATGATT
>DHDW01000005.1:36746-37012 GCA_002399565.1 Bacteroidales bacterium UBA4866
AATTAACCATTAAATGATTTACCTGAAATGAAAACAATAAACGATATTCGCAAGGATTTTCCAATACTTGAAGAAAAGATTTACAATAAGCCTCTTATTTATTTGGATAACGCTGCAACTTCTCAAAAACCTCTTAAGGTGATTGATGCAATGAGCAATTATTATCTTCATCTTAATGCAAATGTTCATAGAGGAGTTCATTTACTTAGCCAAAAAGCTACCGATGAGTTTGAGAAAACAAGAAAAAATGTTCAAAACTTTATTGG
>DHDW01000005.1:37206-48817 GCA_002399565.1 Bacteroidales bacterium UBA4866
AGGAAGGAGATGAAATTATTGTTTCGGAAATGGAACATCACTCCAATATTGTTCCTTGGCAATTGGCTCAAAACAAATATAAATTCAAGATTAGAGTACTTCCATTTAAGGATAGCGGAGAATTGGATATGGAAACATTCAAATCTCTTTTAAATTCAAAAACTAAACTTGTTGCCTTAACTCATGTTTCCAATGCTTTGGGCGTTGTTAATCCAATTAAGGAAATTATTGAACTTGCACACAAGAAAGATATTCCTGTACTTATTGATGGAGCACAGGGAGTTCCACATTTTAAGATAAACGTTGAGGAGTTGGATTGTGATTTTTATGCTTTCTCTGCTCATAAACTTTATGGACCAATGGGTGTTGGAGTTCTTTATGGCAAGAAGAAATATCTTGATGCAATGCCACCCTATCATGGAGGAGGAGAAATGATAAAGGAAGTTTCATTTGAGGGGACAACTTTCAATGAATTGCCTTTTAAGTTTGAAGCAGGTACACCTTCTGTTGCTGATGTTTTAGGATTTAATGCAGCAATAGAGTATATTAATGAGATAGGATTTGATTTTATAGAAAAGCATGAAGAATTTCTAATGCAATATACCACTGAAAAACTTCTATCTTTGGATGATATAACCATTTATGGCACAACTCCACACAAAGCAGGAGCAATTTCTTTTAATTTAAAAGATGTTCATCCTTTCGATTTAGGAACACTTTTAGACCAAATGGGAATTGCCATAAGAACAGGACACCATTGTGCTCAAACAGTTATGAAACATTATAATATTGTTGGCACAGCAAGAGTCTCCTTTGGCATTTACACCTCAAAAGAAGAAATAGATATATTTATTGAAGGCTTAAAGAGAACCAAAACTATGCTTTTATAATGCTTTTTTACAAACAATATAAGTAGAAAGTCCAGGAAGGCGGATTCCAATTTTTGATAATATCTTTGTAAAATAGTAATCAAAAGTAAGAATTGACTTATACATATTAGTAACAAGCTTTCCTTTATTCCAGTTTCCTATTCCTTCAACCTTATCTTCATTGGAAGGTTTTTCAATAAGCTTTTGAAGAATGCGAGGAATTAAAAGAGAGAAGAAGAAATATCCACTCTTAACTTCTGTTAATCCAGCCTTTGATATATGATCCCTTAACATAGCATTGGAATATCTTCTATAATGTCCCAACCATTTGTCATGATTGCAAAACAATCCTTGAAAAGCAGGAACTGTTATAACAAATATGCTTTCATTATCAACATAAGGAAGTTCTTTTATGCCTTTTAGAAAGTCAATATCGTTTTCTATATGCTCAATTACATCTAAAAAGAAAATCAAATCAGCATTTCCACAAGTTAAATTAACATCTTTAACATCCTTATAATAATCTATTGGGAAAGAAGAGTATTCTTGTTTCAATTTATTAATAATCTCATCTGTAAAAGCAATATCTACAGCCGAAGGTTTAAAGTTTGGATATCTTTTATAGAACTCACTAATAAAGAAAACATCACCACAACCAATATCCAAAACATTTTTCTCAGTAGTTTCCCCCTTTAATAATGGCTTCAATATATCTAAAACAACCTCTATCCTTGCCATTTCCCAAGGATGATTGAGTTTTTTGTTATCCTTAGTCTTAACGTTTAATTCTTTTATATCCATAATAAATGTATTATATTATATACTTCCCCAATACTTTCTTAAAAACCATTCAGCAGCAAATAATAAAACTATAAGTGCCAAATACCACCATTGGTCAATAAGGTTTTTATTTGTTATTGTTTGAGTTATTAATGGTTTAATATCTTTTCTTTCTTTAATTAAGTCCTTCAATTGTTTGATTTGATTTGGATAAATCATTTTTGCATTCGATTGATTAGAGATATTATAAAGCAGGTTATGATCAGCAACAAGATTAATTGCTTCAAGATTTTGAGTTGCAATATAGAAGACTCCATTTGCAGCAAAAGTATTTCCTCCAAATTGAGTGGAAGCGTTATAGGTATATTTTCCAGAAGGAAAAACACCAGCATTCAAGTGATATGAATTAATTGTTTTTGAGAATATGAATGGGTACTTTGTGCCTTTGCTGTCAGTAATGGTAAGTTTTACTTCTGGAGTATTTACTAATTCGTAACTTTCATTGTAAAGTTCAGCATCCATAAGGATTGGTTCATTCTCAGCAAAAACATTATTACATATTACTCTAAAACGACTTTTGTTAACTCTTGAAGCAAGGTATTGAATGCTTTTACTAATTATTTCATCAGCCTCTGAATGAGTTTGATTAATTAAATAGTTTTGCATTCTCCAACGCCAGAAGCCCTCTCCTACTATCATTCCTATTCTTTCTGCATTTGAATTAGAAAAACATATTAAAGGATAATCTGTACTTATTGTTCCTGCTTTTTGGAACATTAGACTTTGAAGATTGGCAGATAAGTTATACTTTCCAAAAGGAGATTGCAAAGGTGGGAACTGATTTATTATATCTTGTGTTTGAGTAGAAATTGAGAAAAGTGTAAAATTAGAATTTAAGATTGGAGTAACTTGATTGAGCGTTGTTTTAGTTTGTGTTATCTGTAAACCTTTTTGAACATTATTAAAATAAGGCATATCAGTTTGTTGCCCTATTATATAAAGTATTGGGATATTTTCTTTTGTCAGGTTTTCTATTAGTTTTCTATGCTCTGGATTGGAAGATGGAATTTGATGAAGTATTGCTATATTATATTCTTTCAAAGAATTTTTCTTGTCAAATTTATTAAATAGAAACGATTCTACTTCATAGTTTTCATTATTCTCTATTGCTTGTTTAATGGCTGAAATATCTGGAGAAGGAGAATTAGCCAAAAGCAATACTTTCTGCCTTCCATCTAATACTTCAACAAATATATCTCTTGTATTGTTAGTTGTGGTTTGTTCATTATCGACAGGTTGAACAGAGATTGTGTAACGCTGAATTCCTACTTTATCAGCATTAAGTATGGTATTGAATTGTTTTGAATAAGTTTCATTGTCTATAGAAAACTTCTCTTCAAACAATGTTTTTCCTTCTTTCATAACTCTCAAAACAGAGTTTGAGCCCTTTGCCTTTTGAGCTAAGACCACAATTTCTAAAGGAAACTTATTGTTGAGATAAGCAATTCTATTATATCTAATTTCAGTTATGGATATGTCTTTCTTTACTGTGGTATCTCCCACTGCTACTGTGAAGATGGGATATGTGAAGTCTTGGATTTGGTTTAATGGACTTTTGCCTTTATTGATTATTCCATCGGAACATATTATTAAGGTAGATAGATTGAGGTTGGAGTAGTTATCATTAACCATTTGCAAAAGTTCTGACATATCTGTTGTATTGTCTTTGAAGTCTATTTCTTTAGTTTTGCTTATCTCTTTTGCCTGATTTCCAAACTTTAAATACTTGATTTCGTAGTCAGATTCTAAGTCTTTGAAGGTTTCTTCCAATTCATTTAAGAACTTTGTTTTGTAGAATGTGGAGTCCTTTGACATTAGGATTGAAGAGGAATTATCTTGTGCTATAAGGATAATTGGCTTTTGAATTTCTTGGTCTTTTACTTTGATTGAAGGCATCAAAAAGAGTGAAAAAGCAAGGAAAAGTGCAAGAAATCGGAGTGAGAAAAGCAGGATTCGTTGTTTGGAGGTGTAGGTTTTTGCTCCTTTGGAATAGCGATATAATAGTGAGGCTACTGCAAATGAGAGTAGCAGAATTGGGATTAAATACCATATGGAATAGTTAGTTAGTATCATCTATATATTGAAATTAGCTTATGTTTCTTTCCTTTTTGATGGCTTCGTATGCGTTATTTATCTCCTGAAACTTTTCTTTTGCTGCCTTTTGTGCGTCTTCTCCCAAGGAGGAAAGTCTATCTGGATGATATTTCTTTGCTAATTTTCTATAGGAGCGTTTGATGTCTTCATCAGTGGCATTTCTTTCTACTTGAAGGATGGTATAGGCAGAATCGGCTGTCTTAAAGTACATTGCTTCTATGGTTTTGTAGTCTGCTTCATTGAGCCAAAGCAGTTGTGAGATATAGTAAATCATATCTCTTTCCTTTTGTGAACAGGCTTTATCGGAATTGGCAAGCCCAAACAAGTAGTGCAAAAGTTGAAGTCTATTGGGGTAATTGAGGCTTGTTCGGATTTGGGTACACGCTTCTTGGATGTCGATATTCTTCTCTAAAAGCTCCTTAAGTATTGCTAATCGATTATTGGTATGCTCTACTCCGAAGTTGCGAACAAAGAAATTCTTAACAAATTCTAACTCACTTCGCATTACTTTTCCGTCAGTTTTCATTACCTGAGCTGCCAATATGAGTAGGCTAATTGAAAAATCTCCCTGCCTTGTTGTGCCAGTTTTATACTCCTTCTTAACAAGTCCTTCTAACAGACTTCCTGCTGCATAGCCTATAAAACCTCCTATGAATCCCCCTCCAAAAAGAAATCCCAAGAGTCCTGTTATCCATTTTATTACTCCCATTTTCTTGTTTTTAAGTATGCAAAGATAGTTATTTTCCACTGTTTACTTTGATTATTATCAATTATAATGTTAATTTTGTGCCTTAAAAATCTTTAAAAATATGGAAGTAATTATTGCATATCTGGCTCTTTTCTTAGGCTCTTTGCTTAGTGGTATTGGCGTTATGGTGTTTAACAAAAGCAGCAAAAGGACTCTCAAACTCATAACTGTATTTGGTGGAGCCTTTTTGTTTGCAGTGTGTTTTGTGGACTTAATACCCTCTATGTTTGAGCCACATGCTCACTCTGATTGTGAACATTCCGACCACTCAATCCTACCTGTTGGGGTTTTTATTCTTGTAGGTTTCCTTATTCAACTCCTTTTGGAACAACTCTCTCACGGGGCTGAACATGGTCATATTCATAATAATGAAGAGAAGAAAAGCTTAGTTTCATCCGTTATGTTGCTTATTGGTGTGAGCATTCATGCCTTTTTGGAGGGTTTCCCAATTGTGAGTAATGGGGAGCCAAATGTTGCAATGATAACAGGTATTATCATACATAATATACCTTTAAGTATAATTTTGGTTGGTGCATTTTTGCAAAGTGGATTGTCAAAAGGAAAGTCTTTGATGCTCCTAAGTGTGTTTGCAGTTATGGCAATTATTGGCTCTTTGCTCAACCAAAACCTTGAAATCCTGCATCCATATCAAAGTATTATTATGGGCATTGTGGTTGGAATCCTACTCCATGTTTCGATAACAACACTCTTCGATTCCGAAGAAAGTCACCAATACAATCTAACGAGATTCCTTATAGTAATCCTTGCCTTTGCAATAGTAATTCTTCTCCCTGCACATACTCATTAGAATATACTCCTTAGAAATAAAATAATAAAAAAGTTGAATTAATAAAAAACATGTGTAAATTTGCCATATTATTTATACTTATTATGTAGCTTAATCTAAATACTATATAAATACTAAAGTGTAGAGAGAAATAAAATACAGAAATATATATATAACAAAATTAAAAACAAATTAAATATGAAAAGAGTAATTACGAAATCATTTTTTACAATAATAAACTTAATAATATTTTCTTTTGCAACATTAGGTCAAACAGTTAATACTAATAGATGGATTGAACTTGATTTAATAGGAAATGATAGTATTGTTTTATATATGAACTCTATTACTCCGAATACTAGAGTAATGATAAAAAGTGGTAATGATAGCACTATAGAAAATATTAATGGACTTTTTACAAATACATACAAATCCAATGGAGTAAAAATGACTATTTATGGAGATATAAATTGGTTTTCTTGCTCTAATAATATTAACAACATTTCAGGAATAGACGCGTCTAATAATACATTACTCAATTATTTATCATGTTGTAATAATTCTATAACTAATATCAACCTAAGTGGATTAAATAATTTACAAAAGCTACATTGTTATCATAATCTTATAATCAATCTTGATGTAAGTGATTTAACTAATTTACAAGAGTTAGAATATGATTACAACAATGTAACAAATATTGATTTAAGTAACTTAATTAATTTACGACGATTATCTTGTAGCAACAATTCTATAACTAATCTATATGTAAGTAGTTTAATTAATTTAAAAACGCTAAATTGCAGTTATAATTCTTTAACAACTCTTAATGTAAGTAATAATAATAATTTACAACAACTATATTGTACCAATAACAACTTAACGAATCTTGATTTAAGAGGCTTAAATAATTTGATAGAAATACATTGTCATGACAATTATTTATCTACTCTTCTTGTAAATGATTTGAGCAATTTAGAGATGTTATTTTGTTATAATAATTTTTTGACAAATATTGATTTAAGCGGATTAGATTCTTTACAAACATTAGATTGTTGGAATAATCAATTAACAACTCTCGACGCAAAAGGATTAAATAACTTAAAATACCTAAATTGCTATGAAAACTATTTAAGTAATCTTAATGTAATAAACTTAAGAAATTTAGAACAATTATATTGTTATTCTAATTCATTGACAAATCTTGATTTAATTGGGTTAAACAACTTGAAGACTCTTAGTTGTTTTAGTAATAATATAAGCAACCTTGACCTCGATAGTATAAGCAGTTTACAAATGTTATTTTGTCATAACAATAATCTTCCTAATCTTTATGTAAATAATTTGAATAATTTAGAAATTCTTAATTGTGCTAACAATAACATTTCAAATCTTGATGTAAGTGGATTGTCTAATTTAATTTGGTTATTTTGTTACAATAACAATTTATCTACTTCATCTTTAGACCATTTATATTGTAGTTTATATAATAGACAAGCACAAACTTACTCAGGAATAATTGTTCCTATTAATGATTCTTCTTCTAATTATCTACCTACATTAATTGCCAGTAATAAACAAAATGCTATAAATAAGAATTGGTTAGTAAAGTATTTTGAGAGCAATGAAGATATTCCTGCAACAATAGGAACTTATAGTTGCAATAACTCTATTGAAGGCATCAATAATGATTCTATAATAATAAAATTTTATCCTAATCCATTTAAACAAAATATTACTATTGAAGCGAACGAAAATATTAAGAAAATTTATGTATTTAACATTTTAGGGAAAGTAGAGCTTACAAAGGAAATTAATAAAAACAGCACAACTCTTGATTTAACCTTAATAAATAAGGGGGCTCACATAATAAAAATATTTACTTCTGAAGGTGAAAAATCTTTTACTGTTATTAAAGAATAAAAATGCAATTTGTTGTTGTTTTTGTCTGTTCTTTATAGAATATATAGTTTATGAATAACTGTTTTAATTTCATACAAATATCAAAATAATGCTCATTTTTAAATAAATTCTTATCCACATAAAACTTGGTCTTCTGTATTTAAAGCTCAGCTTTTAGACAATCATTAAAATAATCTAACTCGTTTCTTGATTGTAATCTTAGCCTTTGTAATAGTAATTCTTCTTCCTGCACATACTCATTAGAAGATACTGATAATCTGAACTTAAACTTTTGAGGGTGTAAACTCATAACTTTAGTGGTCGTAAAGTTTAACTTTAAAGGTGCTAAAGTTTAACTTTGGAAATGATGGACTAAGGATTTGGGCATAAAAAAATAGAGAAAGACATCGTATCTTTCTCTATTTTGGGTATTTATAAACCTTATTCTGTATATTAAATATCTAAGGTTATAGTAGTTTTTTCTTTAGTTTATCAATCATATCAACGGTCATTGACTCGAGATTAAACTTAGGTTTGAAGCCCCATTCTTCTCTTGCACAAGTATCATCCATCCAGTTTGGCCATGAGTCAGCTATCTTTTGACGTACCTCATCTAACTTATATTCCATCTTAAATGTAGGGATATGCTTTTGGATTTCCTTGTATATTTCCTCTGGATTAAAGTGCATTGCAGTAACGTTGAAGGAGTTTCTGTGGATTAGTTTCGTTGGGTCAGCTTCCATAATGTTTATTGCTGCATCAAGTGCATCAGGCATATACATCATGTCTAATTGAGTATTTTGATTCAATGGACAATAGAAAGTTTCTCCCTTAACTGCTGCATAATATATCTCAACAGCATAGTCTGTAGTGCCTCCACCAGGGCGTGTAACGTTGGAAATCAAGCCTGGATACCTTACAGAACGAGCATCCACACCAAATCGAGCGTAATAATAATCACCCAATAACTCTCCAGCCACCTTAGTTACACCATAAATTGTGTTGGGTCTTTGAATTGTGTCTTGAGGTGTTCCATTCAAAGGAGTTGAAGCTCCAAAAGCTCCTATTGAACTTGGTGTAAAGATAGCACAGTTGTTCTCTTTAGAAACTTCCAAACAGTTCAACAAAGCACCCATACCAATATTCCAGCCCAACATAGGATTCTTTTCTGCTGTAGCTGAAAGGATTGCAACAAGGTTATAGATAGTGTCAATCTTATATTTCTTAACAATTGCATCAATCTCTTCACCCTTTGTAGCATCACATTGTTCAACGGGACCACTTTGCATTATCTCATCTCTAAGAGGGAGTTTGATATCCGTAGCAACAACATTTGCTCCTCCATAAACCTCTCTCAAACGCATCGTAAGCTCTGATCCAATCTGTCCACCAGAGCCTAATACTAATATTTTATTCATATATTATTTATACTAAAATTTCTATTTCAAAACTCCCAATTCTTCACCAACCTTTGTGAAAGCTGCAACACACTTATCCAAATGCTCTGTTTCGTGAGCAGCAGAAAGCTGAACTCTAATTCTTGCTTGCCCTTTTGGAACAACAGGATAGTAGAAACCAGTAACATAAATACCTTCTTCTTGCAAACGTGCAGCAACATCTTGAGATAGTTTAGCATCGTAAAGCATAACAGCACAAATTGCAGATTGAGTTGGTTTAATGTCAAATCCAGCTTCCTTCATCTTTTGAACAAAGTATGCAGTATTTGCGTGTAATTTATCTTGAAGAGCATTAGTTGACGCAATCAAATCGAAGGTTGCAATACCAGAGGCAGCAATCATTGGAGGGATTGAATTAGAGAAAAGGTATGGACGAGAACGTTGACGAAGCATTTCAATAATTTCTTTCTTACCAGTTGTAAACCCACCAATAGCACCACCGAAAGCCTTTCCTAAAGTACCTGTAAGTATTTCTATCTTACCTCTAAGGTTAAATTCTTCAGTTGTACCTCTTCCTGTTCTACCACAAACACCAGCAGAGTGAGACTCATCAACCATAACCATTGCATCATATTTTTGAGCAAGAGCATAAATCTTATCCAAAGGAGCAACATTACCATCCATTGAGAATACACCATCAGTAACAATTAAACGGAAGCGGCAATCCTTAGCATCAATAAGTTGTTTTTCTAAGTCTGCCATATCAGCATTAGCATAACGGAAACGTTGAGCCTTGCAAAGACGTACTCCATCAATAATTGAAGCATGGTTTAAAGAGTCAGAAATAATTGCATCATTTTCATTTAACAAAGGTTCAAAAACTCCTCCATTAGCATCAAAACAAGCAGCATAAAGAATAGTATCTTCAGTTCCGAAGAATTCAGCAATCTTCTTTTCTAATGCTTTATGCAAATCTTGAGTACCACAAATAAAACGAACAGAACTCATACCAAACCCTCTTTCGTCCATTGCTTTCTTTGCTGCATCAATAAGTATTTGATTGTCCGAAAGACCAAGATAATTGTTAGCACAGAAGTTCAATACCTCTTTTCCATTGTCAGTCTTAATTCTTGATGACTGTGGAGTGATAATAATTCTTTCTTGTTTGTAAAGTCCAGCCTCTTTAATCCCTGATATTTCTGTTTGAAGAAAACTTTGAAATTTTTCGTACATAAGTCTATATTTTTAATGTTATTACTGTTTTTGTATTATCATAAAACTAAGAGATAATAGTTATATAATAAGCTGCAAATTTAGAAAAAAATATTAACTTTGCCGTGAAAAAAATTGTATTTTATTATTAAGTAGTTTTGTTTATGAATATAGTTATTGCAGGTGATGGTGAAGTAGGGTTTCACTTAGCACGTTCTCTTTCAAAGAGCAGACATGATATTACTGTTGTAGACCCTAATTCTGAACTCTTGAAAATGCTTGAAGCAGAATCAGATTTATTAACCATTACAGGGAATTCAACATCTTTGGAAACCTTACGTCAAGCTGAAGTAGAAAAGGCTGACTTATTAATTGCTGTTTTGCATGAGGAAAGCATAAATATTATTACTTGCATGCTGGGTAAGCGTTTGGGAGCAAAGAGAACAATTGCCAGAGTAAATACTCAAGAGTATTTGAATGATATAAACAAAGGAATGTTTAAAGGTATGGGGGTTGATGAATTAGTTTGTCCTGAAAAGATTGCTGCAAAAGAAATCTCAAATCTTCTTACTCGAAATATTTCAACAGAGCTGTTTGATTTTGCAAATGGACTACTAAGAATTTATATGATAAGAATTGATAATAAATCACTTTTTATCAACAAAAGTCTTATTGAAGTTGCAAAAGAATACCCTAATTTGGGAATTAGAACAGTTTGCATTATTCGTAGAGGGACAACAATCATTCCTAATGGAGATGAAAAGTATATTATTAATGATTTGGTTTACTTAATAACAACAGTAGAGAAGGTAGAGAAAATAAAGGAAATAAGTGGCAAGAAAGATTTTAGTATCAAAAACGCCATGATTGTTGGAGGAGGAAGAATTGGGAGAAGAGCAGCAATAAACCTTCATGATAAGATAAATCTAAAAATAATTGACCAAGACATTGAACGTTGCAATCGCTTAGCAAATGAGTTTGATGATGTAATGATTATTAATGGGAATGGAAGTGATATAAATATGCTTCAAGAAGAAGGCATTAATGAAACTGATGCTTTTATCTCTCTTACAAGCTCTACCGAAACAAATATTATGGCATGCATTTATGCACATAGACAAGGAGTAAAGAAAACAGTTGCTTTAGTTGAAAATGTAAATTACATTGATGTTTCACAAGATATTGGCATTGACACAATAATCAATAAAAAACTTATTACTGCAAGTTACATTACTCGCTTTACCTTAGGAGGAGAAGTTACTTCTTCAAAATGGCTTTCAGGAATTGATGCCGATTTAATTGAAATAACTGCACATAAGAACTCTTCAATAACAAAGAAACAATTAAAAGACATTCGTTTCCCTAAAGGAGTAAATATCGGAGGAATAATTAGAGAAGGAAAAGCAATAATAGCTAATGGAGATACTCAAATAATGGCTAACGATAATGTTGTCGCTTTCACAATTCCAGAATCAGCTCAAAAGCTGATAAATCTATTTAGCTAAATGATAATTGCCAAAAGTTTCAACACCAAAATCCTATTATATATTTTGGGATTAACAATAAGCTTTATTGGCTTATGTTTTATTCCCTCAATAATAACTGCCTATATCTTTCAAGAACCTACTTTAATTGTTTTTTCTTTTTCATTAATCTTGGCATTAGTAATTGGAGGTTCAATAATGTATGCAAACAGAAAGTACCCTCAAAGTCTAACTAAAAAAGAAGGTAGAGCTGTTGTAGGACTAATTTGGAGTATTGC
>DHDW01000005.1:49007-55280 GCA_002399565.1 Bacteroidales bacterium UBA4866
TTTTCTGGCTTCACAACAACAGGCTCTTCCATACTTCATAATATTGAAAGCGTACCAAAGAGTGTTTTAATATGGAGAGCTTTAACACAATGGATTGGAGGTTTGGGTATAACATTATTTATTATAATGTTTATGAAAAACTTTCGTAATGGCTCAAACTATTTGTTTAATGCTGAATTTACTTCCATTGATAAAGAAAAAATTCATCCACATATAAAACAAACCGTATCTCGAATATTTTTAATTTATTTAAGCTACACAATTTTGGCTTTCACCCTACTCTTTTTTGGAGATATGGACACCTTTACAGCCATTTGTCATAGCCTTTCAACCATTTCAACAGGAGGATTTACAACAGTTAATGGAAATATAGGACAATTCTCTTCCTATACTCAATATGTGATAATGGGATTAATGTTCCTTTCTGGCATTAGTTATGTTTTAGTTTATTGGCTATTTAAAGGCAAAGCAGAGAAACTATTTAAAGATGAGCAAACAAAGGTATACACATTAATCATTCTTATAGGTACAATAACACTTTTCATTTCATTATTCTTTTTCCACGATCACAACTTTGTTGTAAGCTTAAAATCATCGCTCTTTCATATAGTTTCAGTTGTATCAACCACAGGCTACTATATGCCAGAGGCACAAGACTTCGGACTATTTGCAGTTGTGTTTATAATAATATTAATGTTTATTGGAGGTTCAAGCAGCTCATCATGTACAGGATTAAAAATAATTAGAGTAATCATACTATATAAATATTTGCAACAATCTTTCAAGCAAATGTTTCACCCAAGAGCAGTTTTACCTATAAGATATAACAAAGTAGCCTTAGTTGATGAAGCAACAGGACTTGTTTTCGGATTTTTCTTTCTTTATCTAATGATATTTATTCTTGGAGCATTTACCCTAACCATTTTAGGCAATGAATTCCTTCCTTCCATTGCCCTATCGGCCTCCAACCTAAGTAATGTTGGACCAGTTGTTGGTTATATATCTCCTGAAACAACCTACGATACACTTAACGATGGCTCTAAAATAACATTAATGATATTAATGATAATCGGAAGATTGGAGATTTTCTCATTCTTAGCAATGTTCTCCAAATCAATTTGGATGAAAGATTAAAATAGATTTACAATCATTGCATATTAGAAAGTAAGACCTAAATTTAAACTCATAGAATATGAGTGTTTTGTTTCTTTAATATATCCAAAATAAGAACCATAATAATTAACAAAGTCCTTTTGCTGGGCTTCAATTTCAAATCCAAGATACAAAGCAGATTTTTCATACACCCTTATACAAACCCCAATAGCAGGATTGATAAGATAACCCGCTTTCTTAAAAGAATTAAAAGCATTGAAATTATAACCAGCACTAATTGAAAAATAAGGAGACACCTTTCTATTCATAAAATTAATCTTTAAGTCAAAAATCAATGGAACTAAAGCGTTAGAATTATTAAAATAATATCTCAACCCCGAGCCAACACCAATAGAAACATAAGGATTAAATTGATAACCCCCAATCAAATTAACTTTAAACCTATCCAAACCATATTCACCAACACCAAATTGATAGGCAGGTTCAAACACCCCTTTAAAACCATTTACTAAGCCCTTATTATTATTATTTCCAAATGATGTAGTTACTAAAAACAAAATTAGAACTGAAAGCAATGTTCTTTTCATATTTTTTTATTTAATCAATATGCAAACTTACAAATTAAAAACAATTTACTACAATTAATAATAAATTAATTGCATTTATGTCTTTTGAGTTTTCTTTTCCGTCGTGCGGGATTTGCACTCCGCAATATATTATTATTAGGATTTGTAATCCGATACTTATTCATATATATTATTTTATCACTTAAACATCCAATATTCCTTTCCCTTCGGCATAATATCCTTCTGAACTATATTTATAATCTTCTGGCAAATATACAAATTCTTCTTTTACAGGGTTATTATGAATGTAATTTAATTTCTGTTGAAGATAATCATATAAGTATATTTCTTGGCAATCAATCCCTTATTGCCAAAGTTTATAAACCTTTACTCTAATCTAAATCCTTTTTCTTTGTAATATCTTTTGTATCTGCATAGCTTTAATATTGTATATCTTACGGATTGTAAATCCTTATAATAAAAACGTGCGGGATTACAAACCCCGCACGACGGGGATATCTTTTTTATCTGCATAGCTTTAATATTGTATATCTTACGGATTATAAATCCTTATAATAAAGACGTGCGGGAGTGCAAATCCCGCTCGACGGAACATATACATTTGTCCGCTGTTAAGTAATCTATTTTTTGTAATTTTGAGCCCTGAAAACAGTGCATAACTTTTTTAGTTAATTGTACGGAAATAATAAACTTATAGTAAGTATAATAATCTCATGGAAGATGAATCCCATATTGAACGCTTGTTGAAACAAGACATTAAACCAACAGCTATCAGGCTGTTGGTTTTGCGAGCAATCATAAAAAGAGAAGAAGTCTTTAGTTTGTCGGATTTGGAAACGGAATTAGAAACGATTGATAAATCGACAATTTTCAGAACTTTGATATTGTTTCATCAGCATAATTTGGTACATACCATTGACGATGGTTCCGGGTCTTTGAAATATGCAATATGCTATCAGGGGTGTGATTGTTCCATTGATAGGTTGCATGCACATTTTTACTGTACTGAATGTAAAAAGGTCTTTTGCCTAAGAGATACCCCGATACCAGTAATTGCTCTACCTGATAACTTTTCTACCGACACCATCAATTATGTCGTAAAGGGCAAATGTGACCAATGTTGTAACATTGCAACTTAGTTGCACGAAATAAGTGCTACTTTTGTAGTCTCATTGAACTTAAAAAATAGGATGAATAAAACTATATTCAATATTTCAAAAATGGATTGCCCTTCTGAAGAGCAAATCATACGAATGAAGCTGCAAAATATCACTGATGTTAAATCATTAGAGTTTGATATTCCGAATCGGCAACTAATTGTGTATCACAATGGAGAAGTGGAAACTATTCTATCCACTTTGGAAGCGTTAAATTTTGGCACAACATTAATTTCAACTGAAAATAGCGAAAATACCTTTGAAAATGAATCATCCGAAAGCCAAAGGAAGCTATTATGGATAATCTTACTGATCAATTTTTCTTTTTTTGCGATTGAAGTCTTAGCAGGTATTGTTGCTAAGTCAATGGGGTTAGTTGCCGACAGCTTGGATATGTTGGCGGACAGCATTGTTTACGGGCTTGCTTTGTTTGCAGTTGGTGGAACATTGACAAGAAAAAAGAATGTTGCAAAAATTGCAGGCTATTTCCAGATTATTCTTGCTACCATTGGTTTTATAGAAGTAATCCGAAGGTTTATTGGTATTGAAGAAATTCCCGAATTTAGAACAATGATTTTTGTTTCTATTGTAGCACTCGCAGCCAATATTATTTGTTTATATTTGATGCAAAAAAACAAGAGCAAGGAAGCACACATGCAGGCAAGTATGATTTTCACTTCAAACGATGTAATTGTAAATTCGGGAGTTATTATTGCAGGACTGATGGTTCATTGGTTCAATTCAAATTACCCTGATTTGATTATTGGTGCTATTATATTTGTAATTGTTGCAAGAGGGGCTTATCGAATACTACGATTAGCTAAATAAATTGAATTATGACAATATGAAATTTTTGGCTGCTTTATTATCTGTTCTTATTCTATTTCTTTCGCTTTCAGCAGGTGCGAATGATTTCTGCTTGCCCGATGATGAATGTGAAACAGAACAGTCTGAAACTGAAAATCATTCATCCGACTGTCCTGACTGTTGCTCTCCATTTAGCTTATGCAATACATGCGCCGGATTTACATTTGCTCCCGCTATATATTCTCAAACAAAGCAGTTGGAATTTAACACAAAAGAGTTAATATTATACGTTTTACAGCTATATACTTCTCCCTTAGTTGATTCTGTTTGGCAGCCGCCACAAGCATAATCTATCTTTCCCTTACAGGGCATTGTCATGTATGCCAATAATTATTACGATAGTACATTCATTTGTAGTATCGTAACTTTCGTATCATTTCTAATTGAAAACATAAAACAATAAACATAATGAAAGCAAAATTTATATTGATGCTATTCTTAGCATTCAACATATCCAATATTTTCGCACAAAATACACTTAAAGTCAAACTTATAGATTGCGAAACAAAAGAGCCTTTAATTGGGGCGAGTGTTGTATTACAAAGCACAACCAACGGGGCATCGTCCGATACCGAAGGAGTGGCGACACTTTCCAATATCCCGGACGGTAATCAGAAAATCGAAGTTTCTTATATGGGATATGAAAAAACCATAAAAGAATTTACATTCCCTTTGCCTTCCGACAGCCTTATCGTTATTACTATTGAGCCTGACGAAAACGAGTTACAGGAAATCGTTGTTTCTTCAACAAGAGGTACACGTACTTTCAAAAATATTCCTACCCGCATCGAATTTATAAATACAGAAGAATTAGGCGAAAAAGGAGTGATGAAGCCCGGCGATATTCGTATGCTGCTAAATGAAAGTACGGGTATTATGACACAACAAACATCTGCCATATCGGGCAATTCTTCAATCCGTATTCAGGGTTTGGACGGTAGATATACCCAAATATTAAAAGACGGTTTTCCTGTATTTTCGGGTGCTGCAAGCGGATTAGGATTATTACAGACACCTCCGCTTGATTTGAAGCAAGTGGAAATAATAAAAGGGTCTTCTTCTACTTTATATGGTGGTGGTGCGATTGCAGGATTGGTAAACCTAATATCAAAAACACCCGAAGAAGAAAGAGATTTTTCGATACACTTGAACGGCACAACAGGTAAAGGTCTTGATATAAACAGCTATTTCGGTCAAAAATTCAACAAAGTCGGGACTACCGTTTTTGCATCATACAATCGAAATTGGGCTTACGACCCTTCGGATGTCGGCTTTACTGCAATCCCGAAGTTTGACCAATTTGTATTGAATCCTAAATTATACTTATATCTATCTGATAACACAGATTTTAATTTCGGTATAAATTCTACGATTGAAAACCGTTTGGGTGGAGATATAAGATATGTAGAGGGTAAAGGAAGCGAAGAACATTCCTATTTTGAAAGAAACAAGACACAAAGACACTCAACCCAACTTTCATTTGAACATCGTTTCGACAAACAAAATAAATTGAATGTAAAGAACAGCATCACTTACTTCAATCGTAAGATTGAGATTCCCGATTTTACATTTGACGGAGAACAGTTGTCCTCTTTTTCGGAAGTATCTTATATACATACCAGAGAGAAAACAGAATGGGTAGCAGGAGCAAACGTATGGACAGATAAATTTACCGAAAAGAAATTGACAAATTTTCCTTTACGAGATTATGATATGACAACTTTTGGTTTATTCATTCAAAACAATACGAAAATAACGGATTGGATGGATATTGAAAGCGGTTTGAGGACTGACTATGTTACAGATTACGGCTTTACAGTTTTGCCTCGCATATCTTCACATTTTAGAATAACAGACAAATTTTCTTCTCGTGTAGGTGGCGGATTTGGGTATAAAGCGCCTACTATTTTCTCGGAAGATAGCGAGCGTATCCAATTCCAAAATGTCTTACCGATTGACGATGACAAAAACAAGTTGGAAAAAAGCTATGGTGCAAATGTGGATTTTACTTATAAAACAGGATTATTTGACAATCAGGTGTTTTTAAGTATAAATCAGTTATTCTTTTACACCTACTTGAAAAATCCGCTTGAATTACAAGCTGCGAACAGCAACCAATGGCAATTTAATAATATAGACGGTCATATGGATAGTAAAGGGGCTGAAACAAATATGAAAATAAGTTATAAAGATTTCAGCTTATTTTTTGGATATACCTATATTGATGCTAAAATTAAGGAGAATGACAGGACTTATCAGAAAACGCTAACCCCGAAACATAAAATTAATTCTGTCCTGATGTATGAAATAGAGGACAAATGGAAAATCGGATTGGAAGCCTACTACACAGGAAAACAAAAACTGAATGACGGAAAAACGGGTCAGGGTTATCTTATTTGCGGATTAATGATGCAACGAATTTGGGAAAAATTCTCCATATATGCCAACTTTGAGAATTTCACAGACAGACGACAAACAAGATTTGACAGCATTTATACGGGTTCGATGACCAACCCTGAATTTCGGGATATTTATGCGCCATTAGACGG
>DHDW01000013.1:0-297 GCA_002399565.1 Bacteroidales bacterium UBA4866
GTATAGAAATTTGATGTGTTAGAAATAACTGTATTTTGAGTTAATAATAGAATTTCTTCATTTGTATTTACAACGATTCCACTTCCTCCTTCGAAACAAGCTACGTAAGATGGAGCCTCAAAAGCCCCATAGTTTTGTATGTAAAACTCTGGATTTCCTCCTAAAAGATTAATCTCGTATCCAAGTTCTTCAGGATAATCTGTACCTATCTCTACTGGGGTTGCTAAATTAGTGTAAACGATTTGTCCTTGTGTTAGGACAGTCATGCATAATGCACATAAAGCAAGTAATGTTTTT
>DHDW01000013.1:407-863 GCA_002399565.1 Bacteroidales bacterium UBA4866
TTCATTTTTTAAATTTTTATTTTGTTAATGGTTGCAAAAGTAATACAAAAAAATTTATTTTAAAAAATAATAAGGAGTTTTTTTATTTAACCTCCAACTCGCTTTACTTTATAGCCTTCTTGTGTAAGCAGAGCAATAACTTTATCTCTAAAATCTCCTTGAAGAATAATTTCTCCATCCTTTGCACTTCCTCCAACTCCACATTTGGTTTTAAGTACTTTGCTTAGATTAATTAGGTCTTCATCTCTGCCAACAAAACCTGTAATAAGAGTTACTTGCTTTCCTGCTCTTTGTTTGCGGTCAAGCTGAACTTTGAGGTTTTGCAAATTGGGCGATAGTGTCTCTGTTTGCTCTTGATCATTGGTTTCGTATTGGAAAGAGGGGTTGGTTGAATATACTATACCAACTCGGTTCTTTTCTTTCTTTGACATTGTTTTTGGGTATTATTATGTTAAG
>DHDW01000013.1:1032-1455 GCA_002399565.1 Bacteroidales bacterium UBA4866
GATTCTCCATCAAGGTTAACAAGAAGGGAAGTATTATTCTTTATTATTACTTCCTTTGCCTTTAATATTTTTACATAGATTGACTTGTCAATGTTTTTAAGTAGAAGGAGTTGAACAGTAAAAGGAAGCATAACAATAGGCACTTTCTTTACAATACACACTTGAATATAACCATCATCTACTTTTGCCGTTGGTGCTATTATTGTATCGAATCCAAATTGATTGGAATTNNGCAAAGCTTATGAAAAGAGCTTCTTCTTCAATTTTTTGATTATCTATTTCAATCTTGTAGGTTTGAGGTTCGTAGAAAGGATAATGTTGAAGAATTAGAGATAGATATTTATTAAATCCTCTAACCTTTGCTTTGCGAAATTCATGTGCAATTAGTGCATCAAATCCAATTCCTGCAATTGAAGCGTAAAT
>DHDW01000013.1:1494-31249 GCA_002399565.1 Bacteroidales bacterium UBA4866
GATACTATTAAAGTTAATAATAAAATTTACGCTTCAATTCCTGCAATTGAAGCGTAAATTTTATTATTAACTTTAATAGTATCTATAACCTTTGTTTGTCTTTTGTTAAGCACTTCAATTGCTGCTTCCATATTCAAAGGAATATTTAAAGTTCTTGCCAATCCATTTCCACTTCCAGCAGGAATAATCCCAAGAGTAACATTTGTTCCTATCAATCCTCTAACGCAATCGTTTATGGAGCCATCGCCTCCAACAGCAACAACTATATCTATATTTTGAATTGATGCTTGAAGACTTAAAAGAGTGCCATGATGAGCATATTCTGTATAAGCTATTTTATAGTCATACTTATTCTTATCCAACACCTTTTCTATGGCTTTTTCTGCAAGTTTCTGTTTGCCTATTCCTGATATAGGATTAATGATAAAAAGTATATTATTTTTTTTCATTATCAATAAACAACTTGTTTTCTATTAATCTATTATTATATTGTTGAATTATAGCTTCTATTTTACGAGTCATCTTATTAAGTAGTTCAGGATGTTTTTTCCCAATTTCTTTTTTAGCATTAACATCCTCTTTTATATTATAGAGTCTTGAGCCAATTCCTTCAAGGTATTTGCAAAGATAATCTCCTTGCAATAACATATATTCTCCACTTATTGAAAGTATATAAGAGCCCTCTTCTTTAGAGAATGCATTTTGTCCAAAAGAGATAAAAGGTTTTGGATATTTTATTAATCCCATTGCGGTTGGAAGAATGTCAGCTTGTTGAAGATTTTGATTTATTTTCACCCCTTGTTTTAAACTTGGATGATAGAAAATAACTGGTATTCTAAATTGTCCAAGAAGGGTTTTAAATTCAGGCTCTTGAGTTGCAGCTGAGTGGTCGGCAGTAATAATAAATAATGTGTTCTTAAACCAAGGTTTGGTTTGTGCTTTTTCAAAAAACTTCTTTAAAGCATAATCTGCATATCCAACTGTTTCATGTACAACCATTGTCCCTTTTGGAAATCTTCCTTTGTGTTGAGGTGGTATTGTGTATGGATGATGAGAACTTAGAGTAAAGACTGCTGAAGTGAAAGGTTCTTTGTAGTGGTCAAGTTCTTTAACCATATATTGAAGAAAAGGTTCATCGAAAATTCCCCAATTCCCATCATAATCTTTGTCATTATTATATTCTTTTCTTCCATAGTAATCATCATAGCCTACATTCTTACTGTAAGCATCAAATCCCATTGTTCCATTATATCCTCCATGAAAAAAAGAAGTCTTATAATTATATGGTTTCAACAATGATGCAAAGGAAGAAAGATTATTATTGCCATATTGCGATGTTATGAAAGATTCATCAGAAAGAATTGGCAAGGATGAGAGTATTGCAGGTATTCCATCAATGCTTCTTTTCCCGTTTGCATATCCATTAAAGACAATTGATTTATTGGCAAGTTCAGAAAGGAAAGGAGTGTATCCATTTAAGTATTCTTCAGAAAAACTCTCCAATATTATTACAATTACATTTGTTTTCCCAACTTCCAAAGGAGAGTTGAATAAAGTATCAATACTTTCTACAGATGTTTTATAAATTGGATTAAAATAGGAATTAAGTTCTGCTTCAGTTTTGAAATATTGCTTTGGTTCTAATCCTTTTTTCCCCCATGTCCTGTAAAGAGTAAATGGAGTGTTAAGTACAAGAGCAGTATTTTGGCTTGTTGTATAATAGTTTGCATGAACAATACTTAAAGGTCTTAGTTGAAACCCTCCTCTTTGACCTAAGAAAAATAATCCTCCTAAAAGGATGAATAATGATATATTCTTTAAATACCATTTCTTGTTTGCAATTATTAGTTCAGGAGTGTATTTCTTTTCAATCAATTCTCTTAAATAATAGAAGAGAATATTTAAAGCAACAAATAGAATAACAATGTGCCAATAGTCTCTTGCAAATTGTGGTATTAGTTCAGTAAAATCTCCTCCAACTCCCAAATAGTTAAAGAAATCGTAGGAAATTCGTTTATAGGTGAATTTATAATATCCAATATCAATACAGTTTAATATTAAGATAATGTTTGTTCCTATTATATAGAAGAAGTTTGATATTTTTCTATAGTATAAGTTTTGTCTTATTTTAACTGGTAAAAGACTAAGAAGAAGAAAGGGGAGAAGAAAAACTACTATTGATGATATTCCAAATCGTGTAGCTCCCAAGAGTATTGATAAGAAATCAGAAACTCCATCAATTGAGAAAACTGATGTGTTGAAAACTAAAGTTGCTATCTGAGTAATTAATAATAGAACTAAAGTAAGTAGAAATTTTAAGATTAGAGATGTATGAGCTTTCATTTTTTCTAAGATGAATTATTTAGTTTTTTTTCTTTGGTTTATATGAAGATTTATTTAGAATTTCTTTTGCATTTTGAGTTTCAAGCATTTCTTTAAGAGATTTATTGGTTTCATTCATATATTTTTCTACAATCTTATAACCAATATAATCTCCCAAACGAGAAGGAGACTCTTTTAATCCTTTGGTTGTTGGTCCTTCATTAATTAAATACATATACTTAGGTCTATCCTTTGAATATAATAATCCATTCTGAATAATCAATCCCCAAATATTATATTCATTATCCTCTACCCATTGCATTTGCTCTTTTGTATATCTGAAAATACTATTAATTGAAGAGTTTGGCAAAAGTTTAGTTAATGCATAGTAGTATTTCCCTCTTTCAACTATTATATCACATAAAGATGCATCAGGATTAAGTTCCATGAGAGGCAATTCTTCATTAAGATTTCTTATGTATTGATTCATTATGTCAGGAACTAAATACTCAGAATCAAGCATAATCATCATATATTTAGGAAATTGCTGATAGTATTTGTTTTCTTGTAAAGAATTTATAGAGTATAGGTCAATAGAGAAAGTAATAAAATCTTTTCTTGCCAACACTCTTTTTGAATAAGAATAAGAAAATTCAGCAGGACCAAACATAATTGAATATAGCTTTGGTATTTTAGTGTCGGGATATTCTTTAAGAAGCAATGAAAAAGCAGTTGTAATCTCATCAGAAACCCAGTCTAAATTAGGATATGTTTTCTTTACTGTTTTATAAGCAGAAATCATATTTGGGTCAGTTGCAAAATATTGGATGACTTTAAAATATTCTTCATCATCTAAAGTTGTGTTGAAAACAGGTTTATAGTTTTCATAATTTGCTTTTAAATGAGCTTTAAGGTCTTTTTGATTTTGGTCAAATAATATATCTTCAAATCTATTTACCTTAATTTTTGTTTCTTGACCTGTTGCTGGGTCAATAATTACTTCCTTAACTTTATCTTTCTTGCAAGAGAAAATAAAAAGAGATGATATTGCAATTAAGAAGAATATCTTTTTCATAATCTATTTTTTTGTAGGTAAAAACCTTTTCTTAAAGTCCTCTGTGAAATATTTTGTTAAGAGATTTATAGGTAATTTTATTTCTGGAGCTCCATAAGCATAAGCTCTGACATCATACTGAGCATAGGCAAATACAATATCCAAACTGTCGAAATATATCATTTGAGAAACTTTAAAATCTTTTGGATTTTCAACATCAAATAAGTTTAAATCAGTTATTGTTTTTGCTTTCTCTTGTTTCATTAATTGGTTTATTAACATCTCTTTCAAAGTTATGTCATCAATTGAAGTTGATATAAAGATATCTTCAAAGTTGAGTTTTTTATTTAAAGATAAATCATAATTCAAATAATATACTTCTTGATAAGGGTGTGCTCCACCAGTGAAGTTATCTTCAAGAATCTTATAGCTGCATAGATTATCCTTATTATAAATAAATTTACAATTAAGATTAGAGTATAATTTATATTGGTTGTCTTTATTCATAAATCTATCAACTCCTGGCTCTTGAAAAGCTTCTGACTTTTCGTGTATATAACTATTTATGGCTAAGTCAATATTAATTGTATCACTGTTCACATTAAAAATATGCTCAATAATTGTTTTTCTAAAATCCTTAAACAATGTATCAGAAATAATTTTAGGTAATTGAATGTTTATATCAAAACTATAATTAGCATACTTAGGATTATTTTGATAGAATTTTACTTCTTTTACCTTAATATCCTCATATTCCACTTTGCTCGAAAGACTTTTCTCCTGTTTCTTACACCCATTAAATATAAATAGGGCTGAAATCAACAATAAAATTTTAATTTTCATAACATTATTTTTTTATTCATCATCCGCAACATATTGAGTTCCTCTAGGATTTTTTATCCTTAAACTATCCATTTGTTCATTGCTTTGAAATCCATCTCCAAAAGCAATTCCAGAAGAGCTATTTCTTTGTACTTTTTTCTTTGAACTTATTGTTTTCAAGCTTTTATCCCAAACTAACTCTTGACAATAAAGAGTATCTTTATTTTTATAATTAATTATTTCTATGCTATCTCTCAAATAAACTTTATTACTATTATTAAAGTTAACAGCATATTTTGCAACAAGAGTAGATTTTATTGTTAAATCGTTGTTGTAAAACCATACTTTAACTCCTTTTGGGAAAACCATTCGAGCACTATCACCATCATAGTTATATATTAAAGGAGTTTTTATTTGTACTTCTAAATCCCCATTTTGACTTCTTAGAATATTGGCAGATTTTATAATTTGTAATGGTTTCCCTATTAAGCCTTTTTCTCCTGAAGGGCTTTTTCCCTCACATCCGATTATAAATAGAAGAGAGGATAGACTTATAAAATATAAATCTATCCTCATCAATATGTGTCTATAATCAGTTTTTTTCACAAACTTAGATATTATCTCAATCTAACTGTTGTGCTTTCATTAATCCAACATCCAACAGAATAAGATTGACCATTAGTAATTTCATAGAAGAAAGCATTTTCAGTTGTTGGCCATTGTCCAACTGCTGAACGCATCAAAGCTTCACATTTGTCAGCAATTGAAGGGTCTAATGATTTAGCTCTAGCAGCTTTATCATATGCAGCCCAAGCAGCACCTCTAATTTTACCTTCATGAGTTGCACATGATGCTGCAGAACTCAAATACATTGATGCAATATAGAATAAAGCTTCTCCTTCTTTTGACTTATCGTACGTAGAAACTTGATAAAAAGCAGAACGAGCTGCTGAATATTGATCAGATGCCATTAACATTTGAGCCCAATACATACATGCTTTTGCTTTGTCTTCATTTGCTTCTGATTTATCAAGAGCTTCTTTAAAGAAAGGAGCAGCATCTCTAAACCTATCTTTTGCAGCAAGCATTTGTCCCATCATAAATGCAGATTTAGATGTAGGTTCAATTTTATGTAAATTTTCTGTTGCACTAAAGAATAGATCAGATTTTGTACATCCTTTTCTTTCTAAGTTAGTAGTAATTTTTTTAAGTAATTCAATATTATTAGGTTCGCTATTAAATTTAGGTTGATAGATAGGAATAATTTTATCACAAGAAGCAAAAGGTTCAATAATTTGTTCTGTTGCAGCTATATAATCTTGAGCTTTTTCTGCAGTTTTTGTATCTCCTGCTTCCAAAGCTTGTTTTCTCGAAAAATCTAATGCATCTGAAGCATAGTCATAAGCATCAAACAAAGGAGCCATTTGTCCTTCGTGAGCTTGAATAGAAGCTAAATAGTCAAAACATGATTTTAGATATAGTGGTTTGTATTGGTCGTCAAGATCAACACCCTTTTTGCCACCTTTTGTAGCAGCTTCTTTATATAAATTATAAATTCTTTCTTTTTCGTTAGGTCTTAATTCAGATAAGTCTTTTGCCTTACGAGCAATATTATTTGCTTCTTGTCCAAAAGCTAAAGTTCTTTTATCATAAAGTTCCATTAATTCGTCAATATATTTTTGTTGAATCTCTGGAGTTTGAGCTTGAACTATAAGGTTTTTTAAAATTACAACTCCTCTAATATAAAGATTAACATGGTTCATTGGACATGCTTTTAGTGCATTTTTCCATGGTTCATAAGCATCTTTATAGTTTTTTTGGTTGTAAAATTCTTGGTATAGAGAGTTGTTCATTATACAATCTATACTGTCTTTTGGAGTATTGCCATATTTTTGAGCAAAACTTGATGTTGCAATGCTAAAAATTGCGATTAATGTTAATAGTGAAACTAACTTTTTCATTCCTTTTTATTATTCTATTTTGTTATTTATTATATTATTATTCTATTGATACTTTCTTTTAAAGAACCATAAATCTTTTGCTGAGAATGATAACCCAATTCTGAAATAATCTTCTTCAATTAAATTATTTTCTTTAGTCCCTTTATTCAAATATTCAAAACTTAAGTTTATCATGGTGTTAGATTTTTTTATAGGTAATCCAATTCCAAAACTAACCCCCATTTCATTAATCCTATTATTATTATTAAATTCTAACATTCCATTATCATAGAAAACTCCAAAACGATAAATTGATTTTTGAAAATAATTACCATAGATATCAGGTCTCCATTCTCCTCCTAAGGATACTTTGAAATTGTTTACGAAATAAGTATTTTGGTAGTTTGATTGAAATTTAAAGTCTGACCAAGTCATATATCTTCCATCAATTCCAATAAATAATTTATTAGGTTTTTCATAAGATAACCCTAAACCAATTGTTGAAGGATATTCAATTGAATTGCTTGAATTCTCTTTGTGGATAGAATCTTTCATGTATTCAAGACCAGCGTTTGTTGTAAAAGTATATCTTGATAAAACATTATCAGTTGGAAACTTTGAAGGAAGGTCATAAACTACTCCTATCCCAATTTTATCTCCATTTGAAAGAGGTTGAAAATACTGCAATCCAAGGTTAAAATTAAAAGCATTAACATGATAGTTGTTTTCAACTCTTGAGGAATACATATATGTTGAATCAGGAAAAGCAATTGTAGAAGATTTATAGTAGTTGCCAAATACATATTCTAAATTAACACCAATTGATAAGTTTTTAATTGGTGCAAAAGAAATTCCTAATAGAGCTTTGTTTAATCCCCCAAGAGATTCATATGATTTTGTATGTTTACCCAATACAGTGTCAATGATGGTTTCACTTGTACTAAACTCAACAGAAGACATAGGGATAAGTCCTAATGCAAATTTGAATTTATTTCCAATTGGAAAACCAACTAAAAGGTGAGAAAGACCTGCTTTATTACCACTTGATTTATATTGATTATTTGATAAAGTTATCCATTCAGTGTAATATCCAACATCAAAAACAAATGAAGTAGTGTCAATTCCAGCATAAGAAGCAGGATTCATGTAATTTATTGAGTTATTTCTTCTATAAGCATATCCAACTCCTCCCATTGCATTATTAATTGCATTGTTGAAAACATTGGTTTCTCCTATACCGAATCGAGAATAAGGCGAACTAATAGAAGTTTGAGCTTTTGAAAAATTTGGAAGTGCTACAAAAATAATTGCAACGATAATTATCCAATACTGAAATCTTGTTTTATTATGCATTTGTGTCAAGTATAATATTTAAACCCATCAGAACCAAGTGTTCTTCAAGAATTGTTTTTTCTTTAAAATAGTTTTGAAGGATTTTTGAATCTCCTCCAGTAAAAATAATTTTCAAATCAGAATACTCATTAGTATAATAATCTATAAAACCTTTTAATTCCATGATTGTACCATTCAAAACTCCAGACCTTATAGAGTTTTCTGTATTAACTCCAATTAATTTTTCTTCACAAAAATTATCCTTTATTAACGGCAAAGATACTGTAAAAGTATTTAAAGCCTTATATTTCATATTTAATCCTAAAGAAATTGAGCCTCCGTAATAGTTTTTGTCTTTATCAATCAAATCAATTGTTATGCAAGTTCCTGCATCAATAACCAAACAATTATTATTTGGAAATAGACCACATGCTCCAACAACACCAGCCAATCTATCTTTCCCTAAAGTTTTAGTTGAAAGATAATAATTATTTATAGGCATTTTTAGTTCTGTATGAAAATCAATTAGAGTAATTTTCTTACTTAAATAATCTTTCAACTCATTGTTTGTTTTACCAACAGTTGAGAAAATAGCTTTTTTAACATCTGGAAAATTAGTTAGAACTTCTTCAATATCGTTAATCATCACGCTACTATAAGCCCTATAAAAAATAATACTTGCTTCTGAAAAAACAGCTATTTTTGTTCTAGTATTACCAATATCAATTACTAATTTCATTTAGATTATTCTTCTGTTTCCAATTGTTTCTCTTCAATTTCTTTTACTTCTTCTTTTGAAGAATCTTCCAAAGGTATTTTCAGAACAGTGTTTAATTCATCAAACGATTTGTATTTAATGTAATCTTCTCTTCCCATCCAACAATCATCAATATTTAATGGATTGTGATTAGCATCAAATATTTCATAAGTTTTTTTTATTACCTCATTTTGAGCGTTGAAAAAATATTCAGAGCGTTCAAAAGCTACTTGAGCACAAACAGAATTAAAAGTACTATATTGACGAATAAACATACGGGTTAATCCTTCCTCATCAAAAATTGTTTCATAAATAAAATCCCAAGCCTGATTTTCATTTAATATCATTTCCCCAACATACATTACTTTCTTAGAGTTGGGATGGAAAATTACATCAACTTTTTTATCAATGTCAATTACATTAATATTGTCAATCTTTGGAGTTAAATTACTTTCTCCATTAATTAATATATAATGATAAACCAAACTATCTCTATCCTTAAGGATATTTATATAACTCAAAAAGTCTTCAGAAATTCCAATATAACTTTTTAGAGATTCATCACTCAATTCTATTATTGAAGATTCTTCATCAACATAATTACTATCTTGTTGTTCTAATTCAATTTCAATACCATCTACATCATAACTAACTACATTATTTGAATCAACTTGTGAGAAAGCATTAAATGAGAAAAATAACATTAAAAATAATATCGCTCTAAACTTCATAAAAGGTTAGTATTCATTAATAAAATAATGACATAGATTAATCAATGTCTTCAGCAAACATTGGATCCCATGGAGGAAGCATAGTTGGTTTTTCATCTAATATTTTTAATAGTTTTGATGGTACGTATTTCCTATCAACAACTAATCTAAACATATATTCATTAAACCACTCATCAGTCATAATCAAATGACCTTGCCATCCTGCAGAAGCACCCCAACTATTTTCAACCAACCATTTTGTTGGTTTGTTTCCTTTATTTATATCAACTCCACAAAGAGTCATTGCATGAGAAGAACCACTTGCAAAAGTTTGAATTCGTTGAGTTTTATTCATTGTAAAACTTGTCCCCAATAATAGACCATAATCATAATTATTAACATCTAACAAGCCTTTTGTTCTATTATAATGTTTACCAACATCACAAGAAAAATACATCATGGTTGAGTCTTTAATTGAAGCAATTGCCATTTCTTTAATCTCATCTATTGGTAAATTAATATATTTCCAATTTATCCCATCAATAACATGACGATCGTTTTCAATTTCATAAAGTTTATAGTATGGACGAGTTGGGTCATTCATGAACATAACATAAGTTTTGGCAAGGTCCTTGCCAATATATTTTTCATAAAATGACTTTGGAGTATATTTATCTGTTGAAATTTCTTTTCCAGAAGAATTTCTAAGAGTATAAGTAAATTCTTTTACTGGCTCTCCATAAGCCAATACTAACATTCTGTATATTGAAGAAAGCATTTCAACTTTCTTGTTTTCATAATCACCCTTTGAATTAATATCTCTAAGCTCTAAAGCAAATTCTTTAAGCTTTAAAGTTATTAGTTCATTTATTTTACGAGTGTTTTCTGAATTATAAGTTTCAGGTTGAACAGTTGAAGGGACCAAGCCATATTTGGAAACTAAGTCTATAACTCCTGTGAATTGTCCTCCATCAGAAAGAACATTCTTCAATAACCATTCATTATTTTTACTATCAAGAGGTTCGTCTTTATATTTTATTATTAGGGATAAAAAAAGATTAGACTTTTCTAATTGATCATAAAAGAAAATATAGTTATGAGAAAAATTAAACTCTCCCAAATCATACTTAGCAATCATATCTGATCTTAGTACGTTAAACCCTGAAAACATCCAACAACGTCCAGAAGACTTTTGGTCAGATATACCTTTAGACTTAACTCTATTTGAAAAATAAGTATCAAATTTTGCTTCATTATCAAGATTTACAACTAAATTCTCAATTTTATTAGCTGCAATGGCATTACGCAATGCTTTATCTTGATTAGTATTTTTATAAGCTTGTTGAATCTTTTCAAGCATCTGAGAATTTATTCCATCTAATTGATTTTGTGAAAACCCAATTAATGATGAACAAATCATTAAGATAATTATAAATATTTTCTTCATCTTTATCATTCTTTCTTTTATAAATCAAACTATTGATTCATTCTTTTTGAAAAAGACGTATCATATTTTACTTTGTAATCTTTAATATTTCCGAAGTTTTCTTCATCAATAATTATTGAACCATTAGTAACCGTTCCAATAGTACAACAAGGAACACCAGTAAGTCCAATCATATCTATAAATTCTTCTTCTTTTTCAGGATCAATTGTAACAACAACTCTTCCTTGAGCTTCTCCAAAAAGATAAGAATCAAGTCTTATTTCGCTGTCAGTTAAAATATCAAATCCTAAATTATTCGGCATAGCCGACTCAATTAATGTTGTGAATAATCCTCCGTCGCTAACATCATGAGCAGATGCAATAAGTCCTTCAAGGATTAATCCATTTAAGGTATGGTGTAAATTATATTCTTCGTCAATATTGAAGTATGGAGCAGGAGATAATTTAACCCCTTTATAAGAGTAAAGATATTCTGAACAGTTAATATCATCAACAACTTTTCCTAACAAATAAATTGTTTGCCCTTCTTTTTTAAAGTCTAATGTTGTTTGAAGATTTTTTTCAACAACTCCAATCATACCTATAACAGGAGTTGGGAAAACTGCCATTACTTCTCCATTTATTGAAGCTTGATTGTAGAAACTTACATTTCCTCCAGTTACTGGAGTATTGAATTTCTTACATGCTTCTCCCATTCCTTTTATTGCATTAACAAATTGCCAATATGTTTCAGGAACGTAAGGATTTCCAAAGTTTAAGCAATTAGTAACAGCCAAAGGCTCTCCACCACTACAAACAATATTTCTTGCTGCTTCTGCAACTGCAATTTGAGCTCCTATTTCAGGATTAGAATATACATAACGACCATTGCAATCTGTTGTCATTGCAATTGCATTAGGAGTTTCTTTAATATTTACTATTGCAGCATCAGAAGGTCTGTTTGTTGACATATTTCTACTTCCAACCATTGAATCATATTGCTCGTAAACCCATCTCTTTGATGCAATATTTGGATGTTGAACAATAAAGTCAGCAATTTTCTTACACTCTTTTAAATCTGGCTCTTCTATGCTGTCAATATTAAAATCAAATGTTTCTTTAAAATATTTTGGCTCTTTAAATTCTCTATCATATTGAGGAGCTCCTCCACCAAGAACTAAGGTTGAAGCAGGAACATCCGCAACTAAATCTCCATTCCAATAGAAATTTAGTCTGTCTCCTTGAGTTACTTCACCTATGTTTGCACAATTTAAGTCCCATTTCTTAAATATATCTTCAACAACTTTCTCTTTTCCTTTATGAACAACAACAAGCATTCTTTCTTGGCTTTCTGAAAGAAGAATTTCCCATGGTTCAATATTTTTTTGTCTTAAAGGAACTTTATCTAAATAAATATTCATTCCAGAAGAACCTTTTTCAGACATTTCAGAAGTAGAACAGATAATTCCAGCAGCTCCCATATCTTGCATACCTACAACGGCACCACTTTTTCCTAATTCTAATGTAGCTTCTAACAGTAATTTTTCTTGAAAAGGGTCGCCAACCTGAATTGAAGGAATATCTTCAGCAGAGTTTTCAGTTACATCAGCAGAAGCAAAGGTTGAACCATGTATTCCATCTTTCCCCGTTGAAGAACCAACAATGTAAACAGGATTACCTTCTCCTTTTGCAACAGCAGAAATCAAATCTTCCTTCTTCATTATACCAACGCTCATGGCATTAACCAAAGGATTGTTTTCGTAGCAAGGGTCAAAAAATACTTCTCCTCCAACAACTGGAACTCCAAAAGCATTACCATAATCGCCAATTCCTTTAGTTACTCCTTTAACAAGCCATTGTGTGTGTGGATTGTCAATGTCGCCAAAACGTAAAGAATTTAATTGAGCAATTGGTCTTGCTCCCATTGTGAATATATCTCTATTAATTCCACCAACTCCTGTTGCAGCTCCTTGATAAGGCTCAACAGCAGAAGGGTGATTATGTGATTCTATCTTAAAAACGCAAGCTATTCCATTACCAACATCAACCATTCCAGCATTTTCTTCTCCAGCCTTAACCATTAATTGGTCTCCATCTCTTGGAAGTTTTTTGATTTGTTTTATAGAATTCTTATAGGAAGCATGTTCGCTCCACATTACAGAATAAATGCTTAACTCCGTAAAATTGGGAGTGCGTCCAAGTATATCGCAAATTTGTTGAAATTCTTCAGGTAATAATCCTAATTCTTTAGCTGTTTCAACATTAACCGTATTAGTATTCATGATAAGGAAAATATTAATTTTTAAGCTGCAAAGTTACTAAATTCAACTCAAAAGCCTAATAAAAAAGAATCTATTTTTTAAATATCTTCGCCGAAAACCAAAAGAAAAGCTAGTCATAGCCAATAAAGTTTGATTGAATTAAAGAAGGAATATTCTAAGACTTAAAGCTCTAAATATAAATAATAGAAAAAATTACTCCTTTTCTCAATGTATTATTCATCTTATGTCAATAATTATCTCTAAAAACTAATTTTGCTTATTGAAAATGAAGAGGGATTAAGTTTTAATTTTGCCCTAATAAGCTGGTTTTGTCAAAAAACTATAATATTTTTGCATAAATTAATTGGAGATAAAGAGATTTTTATTGGGAACAAAAAATAAATGTAGGCTTATCCCATTTAATTGAAATCAACTTATAAATTATGATATTTAGAACAGAAATTACTCCGTTAAAATCAACGCAAAACATTTGTCATAAAGACAAAATAATGCTTATTGGCTCATGTTTTACTCAAAATATAGGAGAGAAGTTAATAAATAGTGGATTTCAAACTTCTATTAATCCTTTTGGAATAATATATAATTCATTCACCATTTCTCAGTGTTTGGATTATGTTTTGGAAAACAAACCCTTTACAAAAGATGATTTAATTGAAAATAATGGATGGTATTCCTATTCTCATCATGGTTCATTTAAAGGACATACTCCAGAAGAATTATTAGATAAGATAAACAGTGAAATTGCCCAAAGCCACAAATTTATAAAAGAAACAAAATATCTAATCCTCACTCTTGGCACTTCATGGATTTATACTCACAATGAAACAAATAAGATAATGGGTAATTGTCATAAAATACCTTCTTCTCAATTTACTAAAAGCCTTCTAAGTATAGAAAAGACAATAGAAGTTCTTTCCGAAAGCCTTGATGAATTTCTAAAAACAACTAATCAAGATAATCCCAAAATTATATTTACTATTTCTCCAATAAGACACATTAAGGACGGATATAGAGAAAATCAATTAAGTAAATCAATGCTTCATGTTGCTGTTGAAGAACTCTTAAAACAAAATTCAAAAATAGATTACTTCCCTTCCTATGAATTAATGATGGATGACTTGAGAGATTATCGTTTTTACGAATCAGATATGTTGCATCCAACTCCTCAGGCAGTTGATTACATATGGCAAAAGTTTACTCAAACCTATTTTAGTCACGATACAATATCATTATCTAAGGAGTTTGAGAAACTATACAAATTAAAGCATCATCGTCCCTTTGATATAACAACCAAAGATTATCAAATGCATTTGCAAAGAATTAAAGACTTGGAAGAGGAATTAGAGAAAAAAAGATTTATTTAAGAAATGAAAACTAAATTTGAAGTTGAGGTTTGTGTTGATTCAATTGAGTCAGCAATAGTAGCTGAAAATGCTGGAGCAAATAGAATAGAGCTTTGTTCATCTTTAGCAGAAGGGGGCTTAACACCTTCTTTTGCTCTAATTGCTCTATCTAAAAAGATTCTAAAGATTCCAATTATGGTAATGATACGTCCAAGAGCTGGGGATTTCTACTATTCTGAACTTGAATTTGAAGTGATGAAAAAAGATATTCTTTGTTGCAAGGAATTGAATGTTGATGGAGTTGTTTTTGGAATGCTAACCCCTCAAGGTAAAGTTGACAAGGAAAGAACAAAAGAATTAGTTACTCTTGCCTATCCTATGAAGGCTTGTTTTCATAGAGCAATTGATATGACCAATAACTATTTTGAAGCTTTTGAAAATATAATTGAATGTGGTTGTACAAGAGTTTTGACCTCAGGAAAAGAAAATAAAGCTGTTTTGGGATTAGATAATATCGCCAAAATTCAATTTGACTCCAAAGGAAGAATAGAAGTGATGGCAGGCTCAGGAGTTAGTGCAGATAATGCAAAAGAAATATACTCCAAAACCAAGATTAATCATTTCCATTTAAGTGCAAAAACAATTAAAGAAAGCAAAATGGAATATAGAAATAAAGGAGTGAGTATGTCAGATGATGATTTCAATAAGGAATATGATATTCCATTTACCGACTCAAAGAAGATAGAAGCAATAATTGAAGTATTAAAGGAATTAATCTAATAAGGAACAAATTTTTTATTCCTTATTATTAATCCTCTCTTTTAACAATTTGATTAAGGTCAATCTCTAAAAGGCTATTTTCGTTTTTACCATAAAGTTTTCCTTGACTAATTATGGCATAATAGAAGTTAGGCAGGTGTAAAACAGGTGTTCCTTCTTTGTTTATCAATATTGTTAGAGTGTCTTGAGTTAAAATTTCAAATTCATTATATTTTGAATCCAAAAAATAAAGCTCCTCATAAGGTTTTTCTTCAATGGTTTCAAAGCGAGAATTTAATAATTGGATATAACCAGTTGAGAAAGTAATACAATAGTTGTTTTTCTCCTCTTTAATCAATGGTTGATAAATTGAATTATTGTTATAATAAACATTACTATCAACAAAAGAAGTTATATTCCCATAATTCTTAGTCTCAAACTTTCTATTTGAGATAAATTCTCCATCAATTAAACTATATTGTGAAATTCCATTGTCGTAAAGAAAGATAATTCTATCCTTTTTTATTTTATAATCCAAAACAGACTCTCCTTCCAACATAAGAGAGTAAATTAAATTTCCATTACTTTCATTATATGCCTTAAGATATGGCTTTCCGTATTCAATCTTTTTGCCTTCTTTCTTTGCATAACCATAATTGACCATATAAAGAACAGAATCCTTCTTAAATAGATTTGAATGGCTAATATCTTTTTTAGCTAATTCCACTTCCCATAAAGTTTTGGTTTCATTATCTATTTTAGATAGTTTTTTTCTTGAAGCAAAGAAAATGGCTGAAGAATCAATTAGTACGTTGGAACGAATATTATTCACAACGCTTGGCTCTGCATCAGGAATATAGTAGGAGCCTGTCAATATTCCTAAAGCAATACTTGCTGCAGAAACAATAATAACTCCAGTATAATCCTTATCGTCAGTTGTGGCTTTAAAGTCTATACCTTTCCCATCATTAATATTAAGGGTGTGAAATCCATTAGAATAAATTAAATATAAAGAATCGTTAACAGATTGAATATCCTCCCAACCATTCTCATTTTCAATTTCCCTTTTCCAAAGAGAATTTCCAGTGGAAATGTCAATGGCTTCAAGCTTTTTTGAGTTTTGGGAATTTGGATAAGTTAATGCAATTTTCTTTTTTGGAATAGAATAGTAGAGATTTCTATCTGAATGCCACAATTCTTTTCCATTACGAATATTCCATAGTTCAATATCTTTGTTAGCATAATAAACTAAAAGAGAATCAAGTTGGTAGAAATTATGATTGTCGTAAGAAATAGTTTTATTCCATAATATCTCATTTTTATTAAAATCAAATACTAATATATTCCCTTCTGATTTGTATTCCTTTTTATTCTTAGCGAGCTTTCTTAATGATATGGTTGTAGTGTTTGAAGAAGAGTCTATATAAAAGTTATAAACTCTATCCTCAAAAGTATATACCTTAGCTTTAATATCAGTATTTGTAATTAAATTCTTTGTGAGAATAGTATCTGAAGTTAAATTTATAGCCTCTTTTTGAGAAAAAGATTGCTGAGTAAAGATAAGTGTTAGAAAAGCTATTAAAAGAACTCTCATAAATTGGAATTTTAATTCATTGTAACGTAATTGCCGTTCTTGTCTTTAAATTGTCCTAAGATAATAAATATAATATCCACAATATACCAAATTCCAAAACCGCCACATGTAATAATCATCAAAATAGCTGTTCCATATTTTCCGTGATAGAATCTATGTGCTCCCAAATAACCCAAAATAACGCAAAGCAAAAGAGTTATTAGCCACTGAGAATTCATTTCTGCATTAATTTTTTGTGGATTATTATTAGAGAAACGGCTTTGTCTTTCACCACATTTAGGACAGGTTTCTGCTTGTTTGTCAATAATTGCACCGCAGTTATGACAATACTTTTCATAATCTTTTTTCATAATGAAATTTATTTGATTTGGCAAAGATAGAAAAAAGATTCTAAACTTTAAATGAATTTTTTGGTTTTCATTTTGTTAATTCTTTCGATAAAGATATTTTTTTCGGCAAAAAAGATATTTATATTTTGTGGCTGTAATATGAAAATAAATCTGTATATTTGCATATCAAAATTACTCGAAAAGAATTCAGTAGAGTTAAATCAAAGAAATATCCCTAAAATTTATCAAAATAAAAGATGCACATCTTTTACCCCGAAAGATGTGCATCTTTCTATGTGAAAGATGTGCATCTTTGCACAATTAAATCCTTGTTTTAATAATTTATATCCTTGTTTTAGTGAAATAACTCCTTATTATATTTCGCTAAGTCCTTATTTTATTTTCATAACTTAAGCCTTTTTCTAAGTAAGATTGCATCAAAGGAGATTATACCCAAATTCCAATATTTTTTCATCTCATTTAGAGTTTATTTATTGAGTAATGTAGAATTTCTTTCCTCAAACTATTATCTAATATTTTAACTCCCAACATCAGAAATTTTAATACCTTTGCAATCTATGTTAGAAGGAAAAGTTATTAAGACAACGGGGAGTTTTTATACTGTTAGAACTGAAAATGGAGAGGTTTTTGACTGTAGGATAAAAGGGAATTTTAGGATAAAGAATATTAAATCAACAAATCCTATTGCGGTAGGAGATATGGTTGATTTTATTACATCTACCGAAACTTCCGATGGACTTATTACCAATATACACGAAAGAAAAAATACTCTTGTACGTCGCTCCGTAAATCTTTCAAAACGTTCTCACGTCATTGCAGCCAATGTTGATATAGCTTTTTTGGTTGTAACCATTGCCTTTCCTCGAACACCAACTGGTTTTATTGATAGATTTTTAGTTACAACTGAGGCTCACCAAATACCAACAATAATTGTTTTTAACAAGATTGATATTTACGACGAAGAGTTAAGGGAATATGCAAATGAAATAAAGAGTATATATGAAAGAGTAGGATACAAGTGTATTGAGGTTTCTGCTCTTAAGGGAGATAATATTGAGGATTTAAGGCAGTTGATGAAGGATAAAACTTCTCTTTTTTCTGGTCATAGTGGAGTTGGAAAATCGGCTTTAATAAATGCTATTGATAGTAATTTGAATCTTAGAACAGGAGAGATTTCTCTAACTCATTTAAAAGGAACTCATACAACTACGTTTGCAGAAATGTTCCCTTTGAGTTTTGGAGGAGATATTATTGACACTCCTGGTGTTAAGAGTTTTGGAATGTTTGATTTCCAAAAAGAAGAAGTTGGGTTATGTTTTCCAGAAATGAGGGAAAGACTTAAAGGTTGCCAATACTACAATTGTACTCATGAACACGAGCCAAAATGTGCCATTAAGGAAGCTGTTGAAAAAGGAGAGATTAGTGTTGAAAGGTATATAAACTATATTAATATTATGCATGGAGAAGAGTTAAAGATTGAAAAATGGGAGGATAAGTAGTTTATGAGAGTTGTTATTCAAAAAGTAAGTAAAGCAAGTGTTAGTATAGATAATAGTCTTAAAAGTTCAATTGGAAAAGGAATGCTTATTCTTTTGGGAATTGAGGATTTAGACACAGCGGAAGATATTAATTGGCTATGCGAAAAGATTTGCAAACTCAGGATATTTAATGATGAGAATGGGGTAATGAATATTCCAATTACGGAAATTGATGGAGAAATTTTGTTAGTCAGCCAATTTACTCTACATGCAAGCGTTAAGAAAGGGAATAGACCAACTTATATTAGAGCATCTAAACCCGATTTTGCAATTCCAATGTATGAGAAGTTTATTGACAAACTTCAATTTGAACTTGGGAAAGACATTAAAACAGGAGTTTTTGGTGCAGATATGCAAGTAGAACTAATTAATGATGGTCCTGTAACAATAATTATTGACAGTAAAAATAAGGAATAAAAAATGGAAAACTTATTATTAATATTTGCAATAACTGCAATACTGCTTCTTCTTAGCTTTTGCTTTATTGGAATTAAGATGTTTTTGAAAAAAGGAGGGGAATTTAAAAAACAATGTTCAAGTGTTGACCCTTTAACTGGAGAAAGAATAGGATGCTCTTGTGGAAAGAAATCTGTTTATGATGAATGTAAATCTCCAAAAAGATACTCCCCTTTAGAAATTAATAAAGAACTATTAGAAGAAACAAAATAAAAAAAGCCTTCAGTTTTTAGCTGAAGGCTTTTTAGTATGGAGAAATTTGTATTAGAATTTGTGAGAAACTCCAATAGTTCCGTAAGCTATACCATATCCTGTTTCAACATAAACAGCCCATTTAGGATTGAAATAGTAGCGAGCACCAGCAAACCAACTAAAGTAGAAACCACCATAGCTTGCAGGATTAGAAGGAATGTTACCCCAATTTCCATAAGTTGAAGTGGTTGAAATGTTCCATCCTAACATTAAACCTGAATATACTTCCAAATTCTTTACAAAAGTATAATTCAAATGAGCTCTTGGTCCAATAATAAATTGAGTGAATCTCCAACCTAAGTCAGAATTGTTGTAATATCCCCAATCTTCGCTCCAAGTACGGAAACCTAAGTATCCACCAATTCCAAAATTTAATCCATTAACATCAAAGATGTTATTTTTCACTCCTTGAGAATAAGATACTTCAATTGGAAGACCATAGCTGCCAAATCCAATCCCAACATTTCCAACTTTGCTCCCTTTTTGGAAAACAGGAGTTTGGGCAGATGCTGTAAAAGCAAATCCTAAAGCTAAAATAGCTACAAAAATAATTTTTTTCATAAGTTTTCTTTTTTTAATTATCTCTACTCATAAGGCTTTTCGAGTACCGCCATATCATTTAAATAATACAGCAAAAATAACAATATTTTTTAATAATTGTGTATTTTTTGCTCTCTATTTTATATTAGATGTAATAATTAACTGAAAATCATCTATAATTTTAGAGAAAAAATAATACTGTTAACAAAGAAACTTTAATGTTTTTATGCATAATCGAAGTGCTTTTTGTCAATTCCCATCTGTACTTTTCCCTTATATTTAAAGCTAAGTATAGAAGTTTTAATAAAGGAAAAGGAATTGTTTTTCTCATAAAGAAGTACAATTTATCTTATGCTTGAATATAATTTATCAAAACTCACATTTGTCAACTTCTATATCTTATAAATTGATAAATCTATTTTGTTGAGTGAAAATAGATTTTAAGTTTAGAGATTAATGTTTTTCTCGTATCTTTGCAAACTGAATTTAAGGCATTTTGTAACGTTATAACTTTTAGATGAAGAACATAAGAAATTTTTGTATTATTGCTCATATAGACCATGGGAAAAGCACATTAGCTGACAGATTATTGGAATTTACGGGAACTATTTCGGCTCGAGATATGCAATCTCAGATTTTGGACAATATGGATTTGGAGAAAGAAAGGGGGATTACCATTAAGTCGCATGCAATACAAATGGAATATATATACAAAGGGGAAAAATATATTTTAAACCTAATTGATACTCCAGGACATGTTGACTTTAGTTATGAGGTTTCTCGTTCAATAGCTGCATGTGAAGGAGCGTTACTAATTGTTGATGCAACTCAAGGTATTCAAGCTCAAACAATATCTAATCTATATCAAGCTCTTGATCACGATTTGGAAATAATACCTGTTCTTAATAAAATGGATCTTCAGAATGCAATGCCCGAAGAAGTAAGCGATCAAATAATAGAGTTAATTGGTTGCAATGTAGATGATATTATTAAGGCCAGTGGAAAAACTGGATTAGGAATTGAAGATATATTAATTAGAATTATTGAAAAAGTTCCAGCTCCTAAAGGAGATATTAATGCTCCTTTGCAAGCTTTAATATTTGATTCAGTTTTCAATAGTTTTAGAGGGATTATTTCGTATTTTAGAATTATTAATGGAACAATACATAAGGGAGAAAAGGTTAAGTTTTTTCATACGGGAAAAGAATATGAGGCAGATGAAATTGGAGTTTTAAAACTTAATATGTCCCCAAGAAAAGAATTAAGTGCTGGAGATGTTGGTTATATAATATCTGGAATAAAGACTTCAAAGGAAGTAAATGTTGGAGATACAATAACAACGGTTGCAAATCCTTGTAAAAATGCAATTGAAGGTTTTGAACATGTTAAACCAATGGTTTTTGCAGGTATTTATCCAATTGATGCAGACGATTATGAAGAACTTAGAGCATCAATTGAAAAACTTCAACTTAATGATGCTTCTCTAACATTTGAACCAGAAAGCTCTTTGGCCTTAGGGTTTGGATTTCGATGTGGTTTCTTAGGACTTTTGCATATGGAAATAATTCAAGAACGCTTAACAAGAGAGTTTAACATCGATGTAATAACAACTGTTCCGAATGTTAATTATAAGGTTTTTACAACAAAGGGTGAATGTATAGATGTTTATAACCCTTCTGGATTGCCAGAACCTAACTATGTTGAACATATTGAAGAACCATACATAATTGCTTCAATCATTACAAAAGCAGAATATATTGGGTCAATACTAACTCTATGTATTGAAAAGAGAGGAATACTTAAAAATCAAACTTACCTAACTTGCGATAGAGCAGAAATTATATTTGAATTACCTTTGGGAGAAATTGTATTTGATTTCTATGATAAACTTAAATCAATATCTAAAGGATATGCTTCTTTTGATTATCACCCACACGATTTTAAACCTTCAAAACTTGTTAGACTAGAAATATTGCTCAATGGAGATCCTGTTGATGCTCTTTCTACCCTTACTCACGTAGATAATGCTTATCCACTTGGAAGAAAAATGTGTGAGAAGCTTAAAGAGCTTATCCCTCGCCAACAATTTGATATAGCAATTCAAGCGGCAATAGGTTCAAAGATAATTGCTCGAGAAACAGTTAAGGCTGTTAGAAAAGACGTGACAGCAAAATGTTATGGAGGTGATATTTCTCGTAAAAGAAAACTATTAGAAAAACAAAAAGAAGGAAAGAAGAGAATGCGTCAAGTAGGTAATGTTGAGGTTCCTCAATCAGCTTTCCTTGCAGTATTGAAATTAGATTAAAAACAAATAAGAATTAAAAACAATGATTTTAACAACAATAATATTAGCAGTGGCCTTTGTAGGGGCAATATTTGCTGTGGGTTATTTTAATAATAAATCCATAAAGCAATTTGTTGAAAACGAACAAAAGAAAACTTTGCTTGAAATAAAGAAAATACAAGAATCAGAAACAAGAAAAGTTGTAACACCAATTCAATTGCAAGCCTATGAGCGTTTGGTTTTGTTTTTAGAAAGGATGAATCCAGATAATTTAGTTTTGCGTTGTTATGAACCAACAATGGATTCTAAACTTCTTAAAGATGTTATGGTCCAAAATATAAGAAATGAATTTGAACATAATCTTTCTCAACAGCTTTATATTTCAAATGAAGCTTGGGCATTAATTAAGAATGCTAAAGAAGAAATGATTTCAACAATTAATACAGTATTCACTAAGGAAGAAAAAACCATAACTTCAACAGGTTTTGCTGGTAAATTATTTGAACAATTTGCTGGAAAGAAAAATCCTTTAGAGTTGGCTCAAGAAGTGCTAAAAGAGGAAATCCAAAAAAGGTTTGCTTAAAGTAATTTTTATTTGCTTTTAGCGTTAATAAATATAAATAAACATTGTAGTCTTTCCACACTTGTAATAATAATTTATATATGAAAACTAATATAACAATATGCTTGGGCAGTTCGTGCTTTTCGAGAGGAAATAATAAGAATCTTGAAATAATAAAAGAATTTATCTCAACACGAGGATTGGACGCTGAAGTAACCTTTAAAGGACAATTATGTTCTGAAAATTGTTTTCAAGGGCCAATTTTAATAATAAATGGTAAAACATTTAGTGAGGTTTCAAAAAACAAATTGATTGATATTTTAGAAAAGGAGTTAAATAATCATGAATAAATTATCTGCAATCTATACAGAGAAAAATAACTGTCAAGATTGTTATAAATGTGTAAAAAATTGTCCTGTAAAAGCTATTAAATTAGAGGATAATTCAGCATCTGTAATTCCTGAATTGTGTATTTATTGTGGAAAATGTACACAAGTATGTCCTGCTAATGCAAAAAAAGTAAGGGATGATTTGCCAGTTGTAAGACAAGCACTAAAAAAAGAAAAAATTATTGTTTCTTTAGCTCCAAGCTATTTAAGTGAATATGAGAATGTAGAAACAAATAAAGTAATTGCAGCTTTTAAAGAAGCAGGTTTCTATGGAGTAAGTGAAACTGCACTCGGAGCAGAAAAAGTTGCTTTAGAAACAAAGAATTGGATAGACAAACAAGAAAATGGAGTTTATATATCTTCTTGTTGTCCTTCTGCAGTATTACTTATCAATAAATATTATTCTGAACATTCATCAGCAGTCGCTCCAATTCTTTCTCCAATGGTAGCTCATGCAAAGTTCCTTAAAAAAATTTATCCAGAGGCAAAGGTTTTGTTCGTAGGACCTTGTATTGCTAAAAAGGAGGAAGTAACTCAATATGCAGAATATATAGATTATGTTCTGTCTTTCAAAGATATTAAAGCCTTTTTTGAAGATATTGGAATATTTTTTGAGTTTATGAAGCCTACTGAAGATGATGTCTTCATCCCAATTAGAGCAAACAAAGGAAATTTATATCCAATAGATGGAGGAATGTTAACTTGTATGATTGATTCAATTAACTCTGATGTTGACAGAATTAATCATAATTCAAATAAGAAGGAATCAATTCGATATATGACTTTTTCTGGAGTTAAGAACTTAAAGGAAATAATGAGAGATTTCGACTCTATGAAAACTAATGGGAAAACTTTTATTGAGGTTATGACCTGCGATGGAGGTTGTATTAAAGGTCCTGTGGCAATTAGCAAAAAGTCTTCCGCTTCAAAAAGATTAAATGTTTTGGATAAAGTTAGTGTTGAGCCAAGAAATGAAGAAATGCTTAGTAAACTCAATGAATTAGATATTTCAACTAAATATGACTTTATCAAAAAAATAGAAAAGGAAGAATATACGCTTAACCAAATTTATGAAGCTCTTAAGATGGTTAATAAAAAGAGTGAGGCAGATGAGTTGAATTGTGGAGGTTGTGGATATGATAATTGCAGAGAATTTGCGAAAGCTCTTATAGCCGGAAAAGCAGAAAATGATATGTGTATATCATATATGCGAAAGATTGCACAAGATAAAACAAATATTTTGTTGAAGAAGATGCCTTCAGGAATAGTTATTGTTAATGATAAATTAAAGGTTGTTGATGCAAATAAAAATTTTGCTGATATATTAGGGGATGAGGTTAAGATGATATTTGAAGCAAATCCTGGTTTATATGGAGCAGATATCACCAAACTTATTCCTTATCATAATTTATTTTCTCAAGTACTTGAAACGGGTGTTGATATAATTGAACAAGATATTAGAGATGGTGAGCGTTATTATACATTATCGGTCTTTTCTGTTCAAAATCATAGTTTAGTATGTGGAATTATTAAAAATCTACATGCTCCTGAGGTGAGAAAAGATCTTGTTCTCAATAGGACAAAAGAAGTAATTATGGAGAATATGAAAGTTGTTCAACAAATAGCTTTCCTATTAGGAGAGAATGCTTCATATACAGAATCTATGCTAAATTCCATATTAGAATCACATTCTAATGATAAAGATGTGCTAAATAATACTAAATAAAATGCTGTCAAATACCAAGAAACTCTTTATTGAAGCGGGAAGTTTCCAACAAAACAAACATGGTAATATAGTTTGTGGAGATACGGTGTTGATGCATAAATCTATTGAAGAAAATAGAACAATAGCTGTTGTTTCAGATGGTTTGGGTTCGGGAGTTAAAGCAAATGTACTTTCAACTATGACTGCTTCAATGGCTTTAAACTTTAGTATTAGAAGAGAGCCAATTGTTAGAACTGCTAAAATCATAATGGATACCCTTCCAATAGATAGTGTTCGTAATATTAGTTATGCAACATTTTCAATAATTGATATTGAATCTGATGGTAATGCTAAGTTCGTTGAATATGATAATCCTCCTCTAATATTGATTAGAGATGGACAATTATATAAATTAGAGAAAGAAGAGACTGTAATAAAAAGAGAAGCTAATCAAATTGAAGGGAATGATAGAATGGTTATGCTTTCTAATATTGAGCTTCAAAAAGAAGATAGATTAATTTGCTTTTCGGATGGTGTTAGCCAATCGGGAATAGGAAATATGACAATGCCTTTTGGTTGGGAGGATGGAGTTAATGATTTTATTATTGAAACATTAAAAACTAATCCTTATATTTCGGCTCGAGAGCTTTCAAGAATTATTGTAAAACAATCGGAGTTTAATGATATTTTCAAACCCAAAGATGATACAAGTTGTGTTGTTTTGTATGTTAGAGAACCAAGAAAACTTTTAATTTGTACTGGTCCTCCATTTAAAGAAGAAGACGATAAATATTTAGCAGAAATAATTAAAAACTATAAAGGGAGAAAGATAGTTTGTGGCGGAACAACCTCTAAAATAGTATCAAGAGAGTTGAATCTTGAAATTGAAGTTGATTTAAAGGATGTTGTTTCTTCAATTCCTCCTGTGTCAAAAATGAAAGGTATAGATTTGGTTACTGAAGGAATAATCACATTAGGCTCTCTTACTGAAATTCTTGAAAACGAAATACCACACAATATTGACCAAAAAGGTGCTGATTGGGATATTTATAGAATGATTCTTGATGCAGATGTAATAGATATTGTGGCAGGGACAAAAATAAATATAGCACATCAAGACCCAACACTTCCGGTTGAGCTTGAAATTAGAAGGAATATAGTTAAGAAGCTTGCTCTACTTTTAGAACAAGAATATATGAAGAACGTTAATCTCAAATTTATATAAACAATCAAAAAAACAAATAGTTATGTTAAACGTAAGAATATGTGTTGGAACATACTGTTATATTACAGGTAGTTCTGACTTGATAAAACTAAAAGATAGACTTCCAGAAGAAATAAAAGATAAAGTTTCATTCATTGGCTCAGCTTGTTTGGGCTGTGATGAAAGTGATGAAAGTCCAAATCCCCCTTATGCTAAGGTTGGAGACGTACTTATTAAGCAATGTAATGAAGAAAAACTTTTAAATGAAATCTATTCTCAACTTGGTTTAGAAAGATAATCATTAGTAAAATAATAATAAATTGTTTGTTATGGCAATAAATAATGCAGTTGAAATTCGTAGAGATATTATTTGTCAACTATCAAAATTGATTATCGAGAACAAGGTAATAGAAAAGATTGATAGAATTCCTTATGAAATGCGTCCGAGAAATAGTGCAAAGACTCGTTGTTGTATTCATAAGGAAAGAGCTGTTATTCGATATAAACTAATGGCCCTTTTAGGATATAACATTTATGATGAAACAGATGAGCTAACTCCTCTTTCAGAATATGCTAAAAGAGCATTTGAAAGAAATGAAACATCAGATGTTATGATGACTGTTGTTGATGAAGCTTGTTCTTCTTGTGTTAAGAGTAGTTATATTGTAACCAATCTATGTAAGACTTGTGTTGCCAGACCTTGTACTTACGCTTGTAAGAAAGATGCAATTAAAGTTGGAGAACATCAAGCTGTAATTGACCCTTCAAAATGTATTAACTGTGGATTGTGTAAAGAAGCTTGCCCATTCCATGCTATAATATACCAACCAGTTCCATGCGAGGAATCTTGTCCTGTTGCTGCAATCTCTAAAGATGAAAACGGAATAGAACATATAGACCCTGAAAAATGTATATATTGTGGGAAATGTATGGTTGCTTGTCCTTTTGGAGCAATAATGGAAAAAACCTTTATGGTTGATGTATTTAAAGAAATATCTCAAGGAAAGAAAGTAGTGGCACTCGTTGCACCTTCATTAGGAGGTCAGTTTAAGTCTGATTATAGAAAAGTTCTAACAGCCATCAAACAACTTGGATTTGATCAAGTGATTGAAGTGGCTAAAGGAGCTAATATTACAACAGAAAAAGAAAGAGAAGAACTATTGGAACGTTTGCATGAGGGTGCCCCTTTTATGACAACTTCCTGCTGTCCTTCATGGATGAATTTGGTGTATAAACATATACCTGAAATGAAGCCTTATGTTTCAACAACATCTTCTCCTATGGTATATACTGCCAATTTAGTTAAAGAAGCTAATCCTGATACAGTAACTGTTTTCATTAGTCCTTGTGTTGGCAAAAGAAGTGAAGCATTCAGAACAGAAGAAGTAGATTTCGTGATTACTTATGAAGAACTTGAAGCTTTATTTAAAGCTGCAAATATTAATATTGATGAATGTGAAATAACTGAATTTGATTCAACAATTTCAGGACATGGAAGAGGATATGCAATGGTATCTGGAGTTGTTGATTCAGTTAAACAAACCTTGCCTGATGCTTCAATAGTTAATGAAATAGTTATTGATGGACTTAATAAATCAAATATTCGTCAACTAAAACAATATGCTCAAAAAGGTGAGTGTCCAGGCAACTTTATTGAAATAATGTCTTGTCCAGGAGGTTGTGTTAATGGGTGCGATACAATTAATAATCCAAAAACAGCTGCCCGTACAATATTATCTCAAATTAAAAGTTAGTCTAAAAAGAAAGATATAAACAATTAAAAATATATGACTGTACAAGAATTAAAAGAAAAATTAAACCTTAAAGTGATTTCTGGGCAGAAGGGATTGAATAGGGTAATTGAAGGGGGTTATACTTCTGATCTTTTGAGTGATGTTATGGGAAATGCTGAAATGAATCAGTGTTGGATAACATTGCAAACTCACAAAAATATTATGGCAATTGCTTCTTTAAAAGAACTTGCCTGTATTATTCTGGTTAAAGACCTTGAGCCAAATCCTGATACTATTGAACAAAGTAATGAAGAAGCAATTCCAATTCTTTCATCTTCTAAGGAAGCATTTGAAATAACTGGAGAGATATATTCATTGCTAAAATAAATCATGCAATCTTTCAAAGCAGACTTACATGTCCATACTGTACTTTCGCCTTGTGGAGACTTGGAAATGAGTCCCACAAACATAATTGCTAAAGCAAAAGACTTAGGATTAGACTGCATTGGAATTACTGATCACAATTGCACCTTGCACTCCAAATTAGCTAAACGTTTGGGTAGAGAGCAAGGTGTTTTTGTTTTTATGGGGGCTGAGGTAACCTCAAAGGAAGAAGCACATTGTCTTTGTTTTTTTGAGGATGATGAAAGCTTAGATAAGTTTCAAATTTGGTTAGATGAAAAACTTCCAAAGATAGAACTTGATGAGGATAAGTTTGGTTATCAGCTTGTGGTAAACGAAGAAGAGGAGATTATTGACCAAAAAGAATATCTTCTGATAAGTGCAATTGATGCTGATTTAGATGAAATATATGACAAAGTACATTCTTTAAACGGTTTATTTATTCCTGCACACGTCAATAAAGGAGCAAATAGCTTAACTTCTCAACTTGGTTTTATTCCCCCAGACATAAAAGCAGATGCCTTAGAAATATCTTATCATATTTCAAAAACAAACTTTATTAAAAAGAATGCTTACCTAAAGAAGTTTCAATTTATTCAAAGCTCCGATTCGCATTATATTAATACATTAGGAGAAACTTATTGCAATCTTATTATGGAAGAGCTTTCTTTTGAAGAGTTTCGTTTGGCAATTGCAGGAAAAGATGGACGTTATGTTGAAACAATAATAGAATAAACTATGAAAGACCTATCACTTCACGTTATGGACCTTCTCCAAAACTCAACTGTGGTTGATTCCTCAATCATAACTCTTGATATTATTGATAGTATAAAGGATAATATCTTTAAGTTTACAATAACCGATGATGGAAGAGGAATGAGTAAGGAGTTTCTATCTAAAGTTACAGACCCTTACAGTACAACCAGAACAACAAGAAAGGTTGGCTTAGGACTGCCACTTATAAAGATGAATTCCGAACATTGTGGAGGAGGATTCGAAATAGAAAGCACCCTTGGGAAAGGAACAAAACTTACCTTTTGGTTTGAACATAATCATTTGGATAGACCTCCAATGGGAGATCTGGCAGGTGTTTTTGTCCTGACCATTGCACAAAATGAAGCAATTCAATTTAAGCTAAACTATCAAACCGATGTTGATACCTTTGAATTTGATACCCTTGAAGTGAAAGAAGCCTTGGATGGCATGTCCTTAAATAATATGGATATAATTAAAATGCTCCGAGAAATGATAGAGGAGAACCTCAAAGAAATTAAAGCAAACGATTAAATAAAATATACAATGAGTTTAGAAGAAAAAATAAATGCAGACATCAAACAAGCGATGTTTGCAAAGGATAAAGCCAAATTAGATGCACTACGTGCTGTTAAGGCTGCCGTTTTATTAGTTAAAACAAGTAAACCACAAGGACAGGAAATAACTGCTGAAGAAGAAATACAAACTCTTCAACGTCTTGTTAAGCAAAGAAAGGAAGCTTCACTAACATATAAGGAACAAAACAGAGAAGACCTTTATAATGATGAAGTTTTTCAATTAGAAGTAATTGAACAATATTTACCAAAACAACTTTCTGAAGAAGAAATTAGAGAAGCCTTAAAAACAATAATTTCTGAATTAGGAGCTACTTCTCCAAAAGATATGGGCAAAGTAATGCAATCAGCCCAAAAAACTTTTGCAGGACAAGCTGACAACAAATTAGTATCTCAAATTGTAAAAGAACTCTTAGGATAAACTTTACAAACTATTTGAATAAAGATGAGAAGATTTTGAGAATATTACAAAGTTTTTCTCAGCTTAAACAAAGAATTTTATAAATTTAAAATGGTGTTTCGTTATATCGAAATGCCATTTTTTTTGCTTAAACAGCCATTAGAACTTATTAAATAAGGAGTAAATCCAGTATAATGCTGATTAGAAAATTTTATTCTTGACTTTGAACTAAAACAATGCGGTTGTTTTCTCAAAACAATGCCATTGTTTT
>DHDW01000010.1:0-451 GCA_002399565.1 Bacteroidales bacterium UBA4866
ACTTAAAAGCAATTCACAACTGTATTGTAAAAGTCTTTTACTCGTTTGAAGTTGTTGCTGTAAAGCAAAGATACAAACTTAAAAGCAATTCACAACACGCCAGCAACAGTGTCGTTAACTAATGGAGTTGTTGCTGTAAAGCAAAGATACAAACTTAAAAGCAATTCACAACTGGTGCTAATCTGCCAGTATCTCGAATTTTGTTGTTGCTGTAAAGCAAAGATACAAACTTAAAAGCAATTCACAACAGTTTTTATTAAATTACTAACGATACCCTTGTTGTTGCTGTAAAGCAAAGATACAAACTTAAAAGCAATTCACAACGGTTTGCGACAACAAAAACAGGAAGAAAAGGTTGTTGCTGTAAAGCAAAGATACAAACTTAAAAGCAATTCACAACTATTGAAGAGATTTTTGATACGGAAAATGAGTTGTTGCTGTAAAGCAAAGA
>DHDW01000010.1:647-843 GCA_002399565.1 Bacteroidales bacterium UBA4866
GTTGTTGCTGTAAAGCAAAGATACAAACTTAAAAGCAATTCACAACATAACAGCAGCTTTAATGATTATATTTGATGTTGTTGCTGTAAAGCAAAGATACAAACTTAAAAGCAATTCACAACCATCTATCACGATATAATCAAACATTCTTGGTTGTTGCTGTAAAGCAAAGATACAAACTTAAAAGCAATTCACA
>DHDW01000010.1:1061-1383 GCA_002399565.1 Bacteroidales bacterium UBA4866
ACTTAAAAGCAATTCACAACAATCAACTCTCTATCTTCAATGTCAGAAAGGTTGTTGCTGTAAAGCAAAGATACAAACTTAAAAGCAATTCACAACAATTATACTTATTTGACCATTATCATCAATGTTGTTGCTGTAAAGCAAAGATACAAACTTAAAAGCAATTCACAACTAACATGCTTTATTTTATTGATGTTGAAAAGTTGTTGCTGTAAAGCAAAGATACAAACTTAAAAGCAATTCACAACAGTGTTTCCAACATTTGAGGACATTGGAAAGTTGTTGCTGTAAAGCAAAGATACAAACTTAAAAGCAATTCACA
>DHDW01000010.1:1533-2465 GCA_002399565.1 Bacteroidales bacterium UBA4866
GTTGTTGCTGTAAAGCAAAGATACAAACTTAAAAGCAATTCACAACGAAGGGAAAAGTTGATGTTAACAGCTATTTGTTGTTGCTGTAAAGCAAAGATACAAACTTAAAAGCAATTCACAACTAAATCTTCCGCATCTTGTCTTAAACCCTGTTGTTGCTGTAAAGCAAAGATACAAACTTAAAAGCAATTCACAACTAGCCGTAATAACTCTTGATTGCTTATCTGGTTGTTGCTGTAAAGCAAAGATACAAACTTAAAAGCAATTCACAACTTCTATAGCATTTGCTTCAGCATCGTTTTTGTTGTTGCTGTAAAGCAAAGATACAAACTTAAAAGCAATTCACAACTACTGGCTTATCCAGAAAACACTTCTATAGTTGTTGCTGTAAAGCAAAGATACAAACTTAAAAGCAATTCACAACTTGGCTCATAATTACTTTGATTTTGATTAATGTTGTTGCTGTAAAGCAAAGATACAAACTTAAAAGCAATTCACAACTTACTGACATTTGCGAAAACATCGTCAAGTGTTGTTGCTGTAAAGCAAAGATACAAACTTAAAAGCAATTCACAACACCCTGCCCCTTGTTGTTTTGCTGCCACATGTTGTTGCTGTAAAGCAAAGATACAAAATTAAAAGCAATTCACAACACTCAAAAGATTTTTTAGACAACAAAAAACGTTGTTGCTGTAAAGCAAAGATACAAACTTAAAAGCAATTCACAACTGATTGGAGTTTATCTCGTTATAAAGGTACGTTGTTGCTGTAAAGCAAAGATACAAACTTAAAAGCAATTCACAACTAATTGCTTGATATATATTATCTTATGCTTGTTGTTGCTGTAAAGCAAAGATACAAACTTAAAAGCAATTCACAACCATATCTCAAGCCTTTTTTGCTTAAAAATGGTTGTTGCTGTAAAGCAAAGA
>DHDW01000010.1:2578-3083 GCA_002399565.1 Bacteroidales bacterium UBA4866
AAAGCAAAGATACAAACTTAAAAACAAACTTATCCATCAATCTATAATTATGAATGGAGAACAAAAGGAAATACAGATAGGTTTTTCAGCAAGAGGCATAAGGCATCTTGAACACGACGGTTTTCCTAACTTAACTTATAAATCTCTATTAATGCCAATATTGGATGAAGTCGTTAAGGTTGCTGTATATGTTGGAACTGATATTAATGGTGACATAGAGAACAACCCAATGGTTAACCTATATCATTATTTTAAAGTAATATTATTAGGAGAAAAATGGTACTTAAATGTAAGAGAATTAAAGGATGGCAAATTTCTTTTATACTCTTTAACACAAAGAAAAGAAGGTAAATAATCCATCACATGTTTCTCTATCGGAAAGCAGCTGAAATTATAAACCTTCTTTTCATTTGCAAAGATACAACATAAAACACAAAAAGTCAAGTAAAAGCAAATAAATATGAATCCAAGCCAATTTAAACAGGTTTTAATCTGTATTTGAACA
>DHDW01000010.1:3108-31411 GCA_002399565.1 Bacteroidales bacterium UBA4866
TAATAATAAATAACGTGCGGCATAACATATACCGCACGACGGACACCTTGCCAGCTATGCGTGGAGCATCCTTTTTAGCAAAGGTTTTAATCTGTATTTGAACAGCATTTAAATGCTTTTTAAATTGGTCAGGGTTCATAATTTACTTTTTTAGTTGACTTTTCTTCTAAATTGTTGTATATTTGCATTTGAAAAGAGTGGTTAACAACAGCTCTCCTATTGTGAAGGAGCAGATATGAGTTAATTGCTCTTTTCTCTTTTAGAGTTGTTGCTGTAAAGCAAAGATACAAACTTAAAAGCAATTCACAGATAGATTGTGAATGAGTTTACTCCCGTCGTGCGGGATTTCCGACTCCCGCACTATTTTACTATAAGGATTTTTAATCCGATATTTGTTTCATTAACAAGAATAACATATCCTTATAATAACAACGTGCGGGAGTATAAATCCCGCACGACCAAAAATCCTATAAATCTCTAAATCCTGTAAATCCTGATTCAGACAATCATCTCAACGCCTAAACAAATACAACAAAAAAAAGGAACGATAATTCGTTCCTTTTTTAATGCTTTTATGTTGTCTTTATTTTATTCTTTCAGAATATTCTGATGTTCTGGTGTCAACCTTAATTCTTTCTCCTGTTTCAATGAAAAGTGGAACTCTAATTTTTGCTCCTGTTTCAACCGTTGCTTCTTTGGTTGCATTGGTTGCTGTGTTGCCTTTCACTCCTGGCTCTGTGTAGGTTATTTCCATATCAACAAATGCAGGTAATTCGCAAGATAGTGGTGTTTCGGTGTCTGCATGAACAATCATTTCAACGTATTGTCCTTCTTTTAGGAATTGTGGTGCGTTGATGATTTCTTCTTGAATTGATATTTGTTCAAAATCTTCTGCATGCATAAAATTATATCCTGAATCATCTTTATATAGGAATGTGTAGGGACGGCGTTCAATGCGTGCAACTTCAATCTTTGTTCCTGCCAAAAAAGAATGTTCTAATGTTCTTCCTGTTTTGAAACTTTTTAGTTTTGTGCGAACAAATGTATTGCCCTTGCCTGGTTTAACGTGTAAGAATTCAACTACTGAAAGCAAATCTCCATTCATTTCAATACATAGTCCATTTTTAATATCTGATGTTGTTGCCATAAAAAAGTTTGGGTTTTTTAATTATTTTTTATCTTCTTCTTTTCTTTGTTCTTCAATTCTGCTTCTCAAAAATTCATTTTCCTCTGTAAGGTCTTTGTGAAATTTTTGATAGTAGTTAGCCTTTAGTGTGCTGCCAATCATCCTTAAAATACACACTCCCAAAAGTAGGGTTAGGGTTATTTCGGAGCTTGGTTTTAGAAAAATATAGTATCCTATTATTCCAATTATTCCTAAGTAGGATAATAAATCTAATAGTTTTGAGACTTTAATAGCATTCATATTTAATAATGTTCAATAGGTTGCAAAATTACTCCTTTTTCCCTTTTTAACAAAATATTTGAATAAATGATGAATTTTTTATCTATATTTGCAAGTTGACAAATAGAGTAAAATAGTATTAATCCTATAAACTATGAAGAGAATATTCTTGTATATTATTGTGAGTTTAATTGCTTTGGGTGGCTTCTCACAAAATGTTATTGATCTTGATAATCAAAAGATAACTGACTTTACTAATAAACTAATTAAGCTTCCTTTCTCCGAAAGAGATGTTATTGTTAAGGCTTGTGAGGTGTTTGAAAAAGATTTTGCTAACGATCCTTATGTGGCTGATTGGGCATTCCAAGTTCTTTACTACTACCATGAAATTAGTTGTGAAGACAAAACAAATACTCTTCATAAAACTTTCTCCGATAAAGAAATTAGAGGATATTTCCATAAAGATATTTGGGTTTTACCTTCACTTAAAAGCAATATTGCTTCTTTCATTACTGAGTATGCAAAATGGGGTTATAGGATTTCTTCCGATGAGGATACCTCCTATGCAATGGAAGTGGATTCAACATATTTGATTAAACGTCTTTCAAAATATCTTTCTCCCGATTATGCTTACTACTTCACCAACTATGTTGCTGATTTAAGTGCTGCTCCTTATTGGCACAGTACTTTAAATGTTCCTATCTCCGAAATTATGAGAAGAGTTCAGTGGAGAGATCAATTGCTTGACAGAAATCCTGACTTTGTTAGAAATGATTTAGTAACTCGTGAAATAGAACGTTTACTCTTTGCCGTAACCAAAGGCTTGGAGCATACTCCTATTTATGGGCAAAATGAAGATGAGCTAAAGGTTCATGACCCAAGAGAGGGTTTTGACTTTACTAAAATTGCAAATGAATCAGAAATAATTTTACCTCAGTATAAGGATGCAATTCAAGCATATTATAGAACTTATCCTCAAACTACTTGGGGCTTATATTTAACTGAATTTATGCATCGCTTAGCCCTTAATAAATATCGTTTCTCCAACGAAATTGATGAATTTGTTTTAGAAAAACTTTTCCCAAGCAACAGAAAAAACATAGATCCTTTATTAAAATATAAGGATATGCTTATTGACAATTTAATGGATTAATAATGAAAAAGCTTTTTTTTATACTATTGTGCATTTTTTGCACACAAAATATCATTGCCCAAAAGCAAATAACCCTTGAAGACATTTGGTCAAAAGGAACATTCAGAGCAAAATCAATTAACGAAATACGCTCGATGAAAAATGGAGAGGACTATTGTGTTCTTACTCCCAGTGGTATTGAAAAATATCAATATAAAACAGGAAAGAAAACCGATACCATAATGAACTTCACTTCTTTAGACTTTGGTCAGAAGAGTAAAAAGAATATGGTGGTTGATTATAACTTCTCTCAAGATGAGAAAAAGATTTTAATTGCTGTAAATCCTGAATATATTTATCGCTATTCTTTCTATGCCGATTACTATATTTATGAAATAGAAACAAAAGCATTCTATCCTCTTAATGTTGATGGTAAACAACGTTTGGCCGATTTCTCTCCCGATGGTAAAAAGGTATCATGGATAAGAGATAATAACCTTTTCATTACTGACATTTCAACATCTGAAAGAAAGGTTACTCAACTTACTAAGGATGGAGAGTTTAATAAGGTTATTTATGGAACGTCCGATTGGGTTTATGAAGAAGAACTTGCTTTGGTGAAAGGATATGCTTGGAACAAAACCAGCAACAAACTTGCCTACTATCGTTTTGATGAATCAAATGTAAAGGAATATTCAATGCAAGTTTGGGGAGAATTATACCCTCAAAACTACACTTTCAAATATCCAAAGGCAGGAGAAGATAACTCAATTGTAGATATTTTTGTTTACGACCTAACAACCCAAAATCATAAACAAGTTGATTTAGGACAAGACAAGAACTACTATTTGCCAAGAATACAATGGTCAAAAGACGAAAACCAACTTATTATTCATAAATTAAACCGTCTTCAAAACCAATATGATATTTTTTCTGTAAATACTAATGACTATAAATTGGAAACTCTTTATTCTGAAACTAACAAATACTATATCAACGAACCACAAGAGGTAAATTTCCTTGATGATAATTCTGCATTTATTCTTCAATCAGAAAGAAATGGTTACTCTCATTTCTATTTAGTTAGCATGAAAGATAAATCTGTTTCTCCCATTACTTCAGGGAACTACGATACAGATAAATTATGTTTTGTAGATCAAAAAGAAAAAAAGATATACTACACCGCTGCCGAAAGTTCTGCCATAAATAGAGAATTATGTGTTATTAATTTCAAAGGAAAAAGAAAAAGAACAATATCTAAGCAGGAAGGAACCAATGATGCAGCCTTTAGCAAAAATGGTAAATATTATATAGGAACTTATTCAAATGCTTATACTCCAAACGTTTTTACTGTAAACAACCAAAAAGGTGAGGTGCTAATTACTTTGGAAGATAACTCAGCACTAAAAGATAGTTTGAAACTTTATTCTTCTGAGAAAAAAGAATTTGGAAGTTTCAACACTTCAACAGGAGTAAGTATTAACTATTGGATGATTAAACCTTCAAAAATGGAAGAAGGGAAAAAATACCCTGTTTTGTTTTATGTTTATGGAGGACCTTCAAGTCAAGAAGTGTTGAACTCTCAAAGAAGAGCAACCGATATGTATTGGGGAATGATGTTGGCACAACAAGGCTATATAACAATTTGTGTTGACCCTCGAGGCACAGGAATGAAAGGAGAGGAGTTTCGCAAATGTACTTATTTGCAATTGGGCAAATATGAAACAGAAGATTTGATTGAAGCTTCAAAGTATTTTGGCGAATTAAACTATATTGACAAAAATCGTATGGGAATTTTCGGTTGGAGTTATGGTGGATATATGTCAACACTTGCCATTACTAAAGGAGCAGACTATTTCAAAACTGCAATTGCTGTTGCTCCAGTAACAAATTGGAGATACTATGACAATATTTACACTGAAAGATTTATGCGAACTCCTCAAGAAAATGGGGAAAACTACGATATTAACTCTCCAATAAATCATGTTAAAAAACTAAAAGGTAATTATCTTTTAATACATGGAACTGCTGATGATAATGTTCATATTCAAAATTCAATGGACTTGGTTGATGCACTTATAAAAGCCAATAAACATTTTGAAATGTTCTTCTATCCTAATAAAAATCATAGCATTTACGGAGGTAATACACGCTTGCATTTATACCAACTTATGACAGATTTTCTTTCAAGAAAACTCTAAAAAATTATGGTAAATCGTTTTATACAATACGTTAAAGAGTATAACCTCTTTGAAAATAATCAAACAATTCTTTTGGCAGTTAGCGGAGGAATTGATTCAATGATTTTATGCGATTTGTTTTTAAAGAGCAATTTTAAATTTGCAATTGCTCATTGCAATTTCCATTTGAGAGGAGAGGAATCAAATAGAGATGAGAGATTTGTTAGGGAGTATGCTCAAAAAAACAATATTAAAATTCATGTAAAAGACTTTGATACTTATTCCTATATGAAAGAAAAAGGAAAAAGTATGCAAGTTTCGGCAAGAGAGATGCGATATAGCTGGTTTAATGAACTTCTTAAAGAAGAAGGATATTCCTATATTGCAACTGGACATCATATTGACGATTCAATAGAAACTTTCTTTATGAATATTCTTCGAGGAACGGGAATTGCTGGACTGCATGGAATCTTACAAAAAGTTAATCTTGTTATTCATCCTTTACTTTTTACTGGTAGGGCTGAAATTGTAAACTATCAAAAAGAAAATAAATTAGAGTTTGTTGAAGATTCTTCAAATGCAACAACCAAATATACAAGAAATAAAATTCGTCATGAGCTAATTCCTCTTGTGAAAGAGATTGCTCCAAACTTCGATAAGATTATTAGTAAAGAAATTGAGCGTTTTAGGGAAACAGAAGTTGTGTTTCGTTCTGTTATAAATGATGCTAAAACAGAACTTTTGGAGATAGAGAATCAAACAATAAAGATATCTATTGAAAAACTCAAAAGTTATGTTCCTCAAAAGATATTTATGTATGAAATATTAAGTGATTTTGGATTTAACGAAGCCACAATCAATTCAATTGAGGATGCTCTTTTAGAAACTTCAGGCAAACAATTCTATTCCGAAACACATAGATTGGTAAAGGATAGGGATTATTTGTTGATTGTTAAAAATAAGCCACAAAATCTAAATCAATATCTTATTGAAGAAAGTCAAACTTCAGTTTATTCTCCTATAATTCTTCATATGGAAATCCTAAAAGATCTTCAGTATGTTAAAATCCCAAAGAATAAGGAAGTTGCTATGTTGGACTATGATAAGTTAAGTTTCCCTCTTATTCTTAGGAAATGGAAAAAAGGAGATAGTTTCTTCCCTTATGGTCTTCAAGGCGAAAAGAAGATTTCTGAATTCTATAAAAACCTCAAATATTCCATCCTTGATAAAGAAAACCAATGGCTGCTTTGTTCCGAAAACGATATAATTTGGGTTGTTGGACAGAGAATAGATGATAGATATAAAATAACAAAGTCCACAAAGACTATCTACAAAATAGAATTAGACTAAGCTTTCCTTTTATTTGTTTGTTTTTTTGAAAGTTTATTATTACCTTTGCAATTAACAAAGCAAGTAATTAACTAATAAAAAATTAAAGATTATGAAAGTAGATTTTCAAGGATTTGAATCCTATGTTTCTGAGAAAGAAATGGGCAAATTAAGTTCCGAAATTGCAAAACATCATCTTAATATAGTCAACCGAAGTGGAATTGGCAATGAGTTTTTGGGTTGGGTTGATTTACCTGAAAAGCTTTCTAAAGGATTGATTTTAGATATTGAAGCTGAGGCTGAAAAAATAAGAAGTAAGGCAGAAATTTATGTAGTTGTTGGTATTGGAGGATCTTATTTGGGCTCAAAGGCAATTGTTGACGCTCTTCAAAACCATTTCAATTCAATGAAAAAGGAGAGAAATTATCCTTATATCATATTTGCTGGTCAAACTCTTAGTGAGGATTATATGGCCGATTTGATAGAGATATTGGATAAGAGGAATTATTGTTTGGTTGTAATTTCAAAGAGTGGAACAACTCTTGAACCTTCAATTGCTTTCCGTATTCTACATACCCATCTTGAAAATAAATATGGCAAGGAAAAGGCAAGAGAGAGAATAATTGTAGTAACCGATAAAGAAAAAGGAGTATTGAAAGAGATGGCAACATCAGAAGGATATAAAACTTATGTTATTTCTGATGATATTGGAGGAAGGTTTTCTGTTCTTACTCCAGTTGGTTTATTGCCAGTTGCAGTTGCTGGATATGATATTAGAGCTCTTATTCATGGAGCTAAAAAAATGCGTCATAATCTTCTTAACAATACTACTTTTGAAACAAATATTGCATGGCAATATGCTGCTATGCGTTATTTGATGTATAAAAATGATAAAAATATTGAGTTAATGGTAAATTATTCTCCAAATATGGCTTCTTTCGCTGAGTGGTTCAAACAACTTTTTGGAGAAAGTGAAGGAAAAGACGGAAAGGGTATTTTCCCTTCCTCTGTTGTCAACACAACCGATTTACATTCTTTAGGTCAATATATTCAAGAAGGGAAACAACAAGTTTTTGAAACTATAATTCATGTTGAAAAATCTTCAAAGAAAGTAAGAATTCCTATTGTTGAGCCAGATGTAGATTCTCTAAATTATATATTAGATAATAGTTTAACTCAAATAAATCATAAGGCAGAAGAGGGAACATCAATGGCTCATCTTGATGCAGGAGTTCCTCAAATTAGAATTAGTATAGACAGACTTGATGAACAAAATCTTGGACAGCTGATTTATTTCTTTGAATTTTCTTGTGCTCTAAGTGGTTATTTGCTTGAAGTAAATCCATTTAACCAACCTGGAGTTGAGGCATATAAAAAGAATATGTTTAAGCTTTTGGGAAAATAATAATTCCACTAAACTTATTAGTTCTATGAAAGATTTAGAATATGTTTATTGTAAGCAGAGAAATTTTTATCTTTCCAATAAGACAAGAGATATTTCTTATAGGATTCTTATGTTGAAGAAGCTGAAAGAAGAAATAATTAAATCTGAAAAGGAAATAGAAGAGGCTTTATACTTAGATTTGCATAAATCTTCTGTTGAAAGCTATATTACAGAGGTTGGATTTGTTCTTTCGGAGATTAATCTTTGTATTAAGAAACTGAAAAAGTGGTCAAAACCTAAAAGAGTAAGTTCTTCCATTGCTTGTTTCCCTTCAAAGGCAAGAATAATTTCTGAGCCTTATGGATTAAGCTTAATTATTTCTCCATGGAATTATCCTTTTCAACTTTTAATTTCTCCATTAATTGGGGCAATTTCTGCTGGCAATTGTGCAATTGTTAAGCCTTCAGAGCATAGTCAAAATACTTCAAAGGTTATAAAAAAGATTTTAGATAGAGTTTTTCCTCCTGAATATGTTTTTACTGCTTTAGGAGAAAAAGAAGTTTCTCAAGAACTTTTGGAACAGGAGTTTGATTATATTTTCTTCACTGGCAGCTCTTCATTAGGGAAGTTGGTAATGGAAAAAGCTTCAAAACACCTTACCCCAACTACTCTTGAACTTGGAGGGAAAAGTCCTTGCATTGTTGATAAAGATGCTAACATTGAAGTATCGGCAAAGAGGATAGCCTTTGGTAAGTTTTTGAATGCTGGACAAACTTGCATTGCTCCTGATTATCTTTTTGTTCACAAAGATATTAAGGATGTTTTTGTGAAGGAGATAATTAAGTCAATTAAAGAGTTTTATTCTGAAGAATCAATTAGCAGCAAGGATTATGGCAGGATTATTAATCAAGGGCATTTCCTTAGATTAAGAAAAATGTTGGATGACGGAAAGGTTATTTATGGAGGTGATTTTAATGAGGAAGAAAAATTTATTTCTCCAACTCTAATAGAAGATATTCTCCTTGATTCAGACCTTTTAAAAGAAGAGATCTTTGGACCTATTCTTCCAATAATTAGTTTTGAAAATATTGATACCTTAATTCAAGAACTAAGAGTAAAACCAAAACCTTTGGCACTCTATGTTTTTTCTCAAAATAAGAAAGTGCAAGATAAGATAAATGAAAATATTTCATCTGGAGGAGTTTGTGTTAATGATACAATAATGCATATTGTTCCACAAACTCTTCCGTTTGGAGGAGTTGGTAATAGTGGAATGGGCTCTTATCATGGTAAAAAAAGCTTTGAAACTTTTTCACACAAGCGTTCCATTTTGAAAAGAAAAACTTGGTTAGATATAGCACTTCGCTATCCTCCTTTTACAGAAAGTAAAAAGAAGATTGTAAAGAAAGTTCTTTAGATTGAATTAAGCTTTTCTAACTTTTAGAATTTTAATAACAACATACATTAATAGACTGAATATAGACAGTCCAATAAAAACATAGTTGAAACTGTATCTTTGTGTAATTATTTGACCAATTATATCAAATAAACAGAATATTAATGTAAGTGCAGCAAAGGAGTTTTTTTCACTTTTTATAGCTTTCATCCAGTTAAAAGGAAGAGAAGGTTTTCTGTAATTTTTACATCTTGGGAAGAAGGTAGGAACTGTATTTGCCCAGTTAAGATAACTGTCACCAAATTTATCTCTTAAATATGCTTCTTCTGCATACATAATTCTTTCGTAGTAAACCCAGTAAACCAAACAGAAAACAAGAATAAACCAGATGTTAGCAATTAACATTGCAGCACTAAGCCACATAAGAAAATTACCAAGATATAATGGATGACGAACAATTGAATAAAATCCAGTGCTATTTACTGTGTCGGCTTTTTGCTCTGCAGTATTTTTGCCAGAAGTGTTTTCGGCTGCATATCCAACAACATGAAATCTGATATATAACCCTAAAAGCCCAATAAATAAGCATATAAAGTTATAAATATATTCTCCTATAGTTTCTTGTCCTAAGAAAAAGTTTAGATTGAATTCCTTTAATATATATAGGGCTAAACCTATTACTAAAATAAATAAAGGTAAATAACTTCTGTATTTAAACAGCCAGTTTCCTTGTTGACGCATATCTTCTTGTAATGCCATATTGCTTAATTTATTAATTTAGATGCAAAGTTAATTTATTTTCGTAGAATTTATATGATATTTCTTTATTCTGTTTTCTTTTTCCCATTCAAAATAATTAAAACAACAGCTAAGATAATAATTATTACTCCAGTTATAATTTGAATATTAATGTTTTCATTAAATACAATTATTCCAATAATTATTGCAGTTACTGGCTCTAATGGTGATAGTAGTGCTGTAATTGTTGAGCCTATTGCTTTTATTGCTAAAATCAATGTTAGGTTTGCAATGATTGTAGAGAATATAGCCATAAATAATATATTACCTCCTGCCATAAGGGAAGGAATAGGGATTAGTGTTCCTCTAATAATGCTTAGGACAAGGCAGAGTATCATTGAAATTGAAATAACATAGAATGTTAATACACTTGAGTCTATTTCTTTCATTGAAGATTTATTAACTCCAATTATGTACATACTATACATTAGATTTGTAATTGTCAAAAGAAATATTCCAAATCCGCTAACTAATCCATGATTTGGAGAATAGGAAAGGAGGAAAACTCCCAAAAGAGATAGGGCAAGAGAAATATAGATTGTTTTTTGAAGCTTCTCTTTATAGAATAGCCACATAAATATTGAAATCATAACTGGAAACTGAAATCCTATTGTTGTTCCAATTCCTGAAGGAATATAATCGTAGGAAGAAACCAGTGTAAGACCTGTTAATCCATAACCTGCTCCTCCAATAAGAATAATATCTCTAATATTCTTTTTACTTAATTTGAAGTTAGCCTTTCTGAAGAAAAGATAAATTCCATAAATAATTGCAGAAACAAAAAATCTATAAAACATAAGTGTTTCTGTACTCATTCCCTGCTCCTTTACTGGAATAGAGAAGAAGGGGAGTAATCCGAATGTTATCGAAGAGATAAGTGCGTAGATTATTCCCCTAATTATTTTATTGTTTTTTTCTTTAGCAGACAATATTGATGATTTTTTTAGGAACGAAGATAATTTTCTTAGCTGGTTTCCCTTCCATATAACGTTGTACTTCTGAATTTGAAAGCACTATTTCTTCTATTTCTTTAGCATCTTTATCTAAAGGGAATTCCATTGTAAGTCTTGTCTTTCCATTAATAGAAATAGGGTAGGTGTATGAATTTTCAACTAATACACTTTCATCAACTGTTGGGAATTGAGCAAATGTTATTGTTCCATTATGTCCAAGTAAAGACCATAATTCTTCTGAAATATGAGGTGCAAAAGGAGATATTAAAATTGCAAGAGGCTCAAGAATATCTCTTTTATTACATTTTAGATCTGTTAATTCATTTACACAAATCATAAAAGTAGAAACAGAAGTGTTAAAGCTAAAACGTTCTATATCTTCTTTAACTTTCTTTACTGCCTTATAAAGTGATTTATATTCTTCTTTATTAGGTTTTTCTTCAGAAATATTTAAGTTATTATCTTTGTCATGATATAGTTTCCAAAGTTTTCTCATAAAACGGAATACACCTTCAATTCCTTTAGTATCCCAAGGTTTTGATTGCTCCAAAGGTCCTAAGAACATTTCATAAAGACGCAAAGTGTCTGCTCCATAACGTTCAACCAAGTCATCAGGGTTTTGTACATTATACAAACTCTTTGACATCTTTTCAACCTCATAGCCACAAATATATTTTCCTTCCTCTAAGATAAACTCAGCACTATGAAATTCTTCTCTCCATGCTTTAAAGGCCTCAATATCCAATACGTCATTATCAACAATATTAATATCAACATGTATTGGGTCAAATTCAAATTCGTTTCTTAAATTATAGGAAACAAATTTATTCGTTCCTTTTATTCTATAAACAAAGTTTGAACGACCTTGAATCATTCCTTGATTAATTAGTTTTTGATAAGGTTCATCCTTACAGCAAAGACCTAAGTCAAAAAGGAATTTAGTTGTAAAACGAGAATAAAGTAAGTGACCAGTTGCATGTTCGCTTCCTCCAATATATAAATCTACATTTTGCCAATAATCATTAGCTTCTTTAGAAAAATATCTTTCACTATTATTAGGATCCATATATCTTAAAGAGTAAGCATTTGAACCAGCAAATCCTGGCATGGTATTGCAATCTAAAGGATAAGTTTTTCCATCAATACTTACATTCCAGTTTTTAGCTCTTGCAATTGGAGGCTCTCCATCTTCGGTTGGAAGATAAACATCAATTTCAGGAAGTTCCAATGGAAGTTCTTTTTCATCTAATACACAAGGAATGCCATCTTTATAATAAATAGGGAATGGTTCTCCCCAATATCTTTGACGAGAAAATATAGCATCACGCAAGCGATAGTTTATTGTTCCATAACCAATTCCTTTTTCTTTTACATAAGCAATAACCTCTTTCATTGCTTTTTTAACTTCCATTCCTGTTATAAAATCAGAATTAACGCAATGACCAGTTTTAGAATCTTTTGATTCTGTCCATGTGTTTACATCCTCTTCCTCTTCTCCAATAGGAACAACAACTTGTTTAATTGGAATATTAAAATGACGAGCAAAAGCAAAGTCTCTACTATCGTGAGCAGGAACTGCCATAATTGCACCTGTTCCATATCCTGCTAAAACATATTCAGATATCCAAATTGGAACTCTTTCATTACTCAAAGGATTAATAGCATAGGAGCCAGTAAATACTCCTGAAATTTGTTTTACTTCCGATTGACGTTCTCTTTCAGAACGGGTTTTTGTCCAAGCTATATATTCTTCAACTTCTGTTTTATGTTCAGAGGTTGTTAGTTTGCTTATTAAGTCATGTTCAGGACAAAGAACCATAAACGTAACACCCCAAAGAGTATCTGGACGTGTTGTGAAAACTTCTAATTTATCTCCTTCTTCTGTATTAAAGAATATTGCAGCACCTTCACTTTTCCCTATCCAGTTTTTTTGAATTTCTTTTAAAGAATCTGTCCAATCAACTGTTTCTAATCCTTGAAGCAATCTTTCAGCATAGGCAGTAATTCTTAATGACCATTGACGCATTGATTTTCTTTCAACAGGATAACCTCCTCGAACAGAAACTCCATTTACAACTTCATCATTTGCCAATACAGTTCCAAGCTTAGGACACCAGTTGACCAAAGAGTCAGAAAGATAAGCCAAACGATAGTTCATTAGAATATCACTCTTTTCTTTTTCGCTAAAGTTTTTCCAGTCCTCTGCACTAAAATCTAATGGCTTAGAGCATGCAACATTTAATTTCTTTGCTTGACCTTGTTCAAAAGCCTCAAGAAGCTCTTCAATTGGTCTTGCTTTGTTGGTATCGTAACAATAATAGGAATTAAAAAGTTGGATAAAACACCATTGAGTCCATTTATAATATTTAGGGTCGCAAGTTCTAACCTCTCTATCCCAATCGTAAGAAAGACCAATTTTATCTAATTGTTCTCTATATCTTTTAATATTTATTTCTGTGGTAATTGCAGGATGTTGTCCTGTTTGAATAGCATATTGTTCAGCAGGTAGTCCATAAGCATCAAAGCCCATAGGATGCAAAACATTAAAACCATTAAGTCTTTTGTAACGTGAAAAAATATCGGAAGCAATATAACCAAGTGGATGTCCAACATGTAATCCAGCACCAGAAGGGTAAGGAAACATATCCAAAACATAGTATTTTGGTTTTGAATTATCTATTTCAACGTGAAAGGTATTATTTTCTTTCCAATAGCTTTGCCACTTAGGCTCAACATCTCTAAAATTATAGTCCATAAAAAATATATCTTTGAAATTCTAACTTGCAAAGATACAATATTAATTTATTTTTCCTTTTAGCATTTATCATTTAAGAGTTTAAATCAATGTAGGTATTGTTTAAATAGATATTCTTAATGTCTTGAAAGATTTACTTATTTTTCATAGATGGTTTTTATTCCTAAAACATCTCTTTAATTTTGTAATTATTATTGGATGTGGCGTTTTTAAGTAATTGATAATAAATGCTATTTTAAAATATTTATGAGATGCGATAAAAAAAGTATTGGAAAAATTTGTTTATATTATTTTTATTTTTTTACTTTGCAGCGTTCTTAGGTTTCGCCAACCAAAAAGAAAAAGCCCCTCTTGCAGGCTATAAATGCAGAGCTGCTACGGACATTATTTATTAACCAAAACAAAAAGGGCGTGCAAAGATACTAAAAACCTACAATCTACAATACGATAGTATTCTAAATTCGTACGTAGGAGTGTTTGCTTATCCTTTCGAAAATCCTATTAATAGCAAACAAAGCGGTTTCCGAAAAGCTTATAGAGTAGGAAAATTAAAATATTTTAGTTGTATGAAAAATAATAAATTAAAACTTACAAAATTGGGAAAAATAGAAATGCATTCAATAACTGGAGGAGAAGATTCTGGAACCGTAACTTGTTCTTGTGCTTCTTGTGATTGCGGAACTGGTTCAACTATTCCTGAATATTGTTCTTCTAATAATAGAAGTAATAATATATCTGGAAGTTATGCATGGAATAATAAGGAGAAAAAGGCTGTTGATCTTCCGTCATTACCATAATTAAAATATTGTTAGGTTTGTCTTTTAGGCAAACCTAACTTTTGGAAATAAATAATATTGATTATGAGAAATATATTTATTTTGATTTGGTTGATATCACCTTTTTTGTCTATTTCGCAAGATAGAAATATTCAAATAAGAGGATATATGGATACAACAAACGTGGTTTTCCAAGATATTTATCAATTATGGAAAAGCTATGGGGATGATATGTGGTCCAATAATTTTTTAGGAACTAATATTGACACAAAAAAATACTGGGCAGAAAGTGAGATTGAAGAGTATGGAGATGGATTTAATTTACATCAATTACTTGCTCCTGATTATTTTATATTTGATGAGTTCTTTTTTGGAATTAATAAAAGAAATGATACTTTATATGAGTTACAAACATCATTTCATAGTAATTATCTGACAACTTACGATCTATGTTATGTTATTACTGTTCCTGTAATTAAAACAAAAGATGGATATAAATTTACTAATAAGTTCTCGCTTAATAAGAAAAATCTAAAGAAAGAGAAAATTGACTTTGTTGAGTTTTACTATCCAAAAGATTATTCATTAAACAAAAAACAAGTTAAAAAAACAATAAAAAAGGTAGAATTATTTGCAAAAAACATAGGACTAAAAGAAATAAAGCCAATAAAATATTACCTTCAAAATACTTATACAGATCTCTTATATAGTTTCGGCATAACAACAGCAATTGGAGATTATTGCATTGCAGATAATATTGCTAATGAAGGAAGAGCATATTATAAAGCAAGGCTAATTACTTATACTAAAGGAGGAGAAAATACAATTCATGAATTTATTCATATTATAATACAAGATATTAGAAACAATAATAATTATTGTTTTTTTGATGAAGGTGTTTGTAGTTATTTTGGAGAAATGAATTCTTTGCCTTATTCTTTTCAAATTAAAAAGCTTAAAGATTTTTTAAACAAAAATACAAAGGTAAATCTATCACAAGACTTAACAAATGCATATAAGATTTCAAAAAATGAATATACATCTGATACTACTGGTCAAGAAAATAATATGAAAACATGGATGAGAGGTGATTCAACAAATTATTCATATATAATTATGGCAACAATATGTGATATTGCTTTTCGTCAAGGAGGTTATGATAAGGTAAAGAAAATGATTTTTGATTCAAAAGACGGAGAAGAAATGTATGGAGTTATTGAAAAACATCTTGGAATTAAAAGAGAAGATGTAGATAAATATATAAGAAACTTTTTAAATAATACATATTAAATTAATGAATGGAATAGTAAATTACACAACAGAAAATGGTAATAAATATCTTTATAGTTATTCTCAAAAACAAATAATACTAAATAATCCAATAATAGAATATATTCTAAATTCAGATGAAAAAGATGATTTGGTTATTGAAAAATTGACTTCTAAGGATAATATTATAATAGATGGTGTCCAATTATCACAAGAAGAGATTAAACACTATTGCAATAAATATCTATTTTTTAAAGAAAACCATTTTTTTGATAGAATTGACCAAAATAAGATATTGTCAGGAAGAATTACTCCTGAAATGGTTGAAGAGGAATTCAATAAAGCAAATACTTTAGTTTTTGAGGTTACAGAAAAATGTAACTTAAGATGTGAATATTGTATTTATGGAGATAATTACAGTACTCATGAGGATAGACTCTATTGTGATTTGAATATTGAAAAAAGTAAGATGATATTAGAATTCATGAAAAAGCAATGGATGTCTAGTTCTAATATTAATACAAAAAAGTTAATAGGATTTTATGGAGGGGAAGCTCTTTTGAGGTTTGATTTTATAAAAGAAATAGTAGATTATTCAAAAAAAATATCAAAAGAAACAGGATTACAATTTCACTATAATATGACTACAAATGCTATTTTATTAGATAAATATATGGATTATCTTGTGGAAAATGATTTTTGGCTACTTATAAGTATAGATGGAGATAAAAATAATAATTCTTATAGAGTATTTAAAAATAAACAATCTTCTTTTGATATTTTGTATAAAAACATAAGTTTGATTAAAGAAAAATACCCTGTCTATTTTAAGACAAATGTTAGTTTTAATGCCGTTCTACATAATAGAAATGATCAAAAAGAAGTAATTAGATATATTAAAAGAGAGTTTGGTAAGAATATTAGTTGTTCTTCGATAAGACCAGGAAGAAATATTGATGAAAAACATATGAATTATTTACCCAAAACAGACATAAATAAAATCGAATCAAAAGAAGATAGGGACGATTTTATGTCATCAAATTCTCTAGATTATTACCTATTTTATAAAACCTATTTGGATAATATTTTTAAAGATTTGAATAGTATAAGAAGAATTAATATTAATAATAAAATATTTTATCCTACAGGGACATGTTTACCTTTTATGAAAAAGGTATTTGTAACAGCGCGTGGCAATATTCTTCCGTGTGAAAGAGTTAATTTTAAATTTGTTTTGGGAAAGGTATTTGATGATAAAATTGATATTGACGCTCAAATTATATCAGATATGTATAATATTTACTATGATAGAATAAAATCTTTATGTGTAAAATGTTCTAAATTTTTATTTTGTAATACTTGTATGTTGAGTGAAATAATACAAGATGATAATAGTTTAGTGTGTAGTAATTATATGAATAAAAATGAATTTTCTGATTTTTTCTCATTTTATTGGTCTTTTTTTGAGAAATATCCAAATGTTATAAGTGAAATATTAAATACTATAAAAGATGAATAAAGAATATTTTTATATAGAACCCTATACATATGTATCATTGTGTAGGGATAAAATTTTGTTATATAATACATTATCATTTAAATATATATTAAAAGATATTGAAGATGACCTCACTAAAGAATTTATGAAATTAATAATTAATGATGAAGGAAGAGTAATAGAACTTGAAAAAAAATTCAAGGATAATAAATTATTAATGTTCATTGATGAGTGTAGAAGTTTATTTATTGGAGATATTCATTTTGGGACAAAACCATATATACGACCATTTAAATCTTATGTGAATATAGATATAGGGCAATTAAAAAATGTGTTTGCATTAACGAAAATTTTTTCTTTTGTTAACGAATTAAATATAATTATAGGTGGAGAAACTATTTGTAAGAATAAACATTTATTAGATGGTGGATATAAACAATTTTTATTCCCAATAAATTCAAAAGAGACTATAGATTACAAATTATTGGAAAAATCTATAAAAGAAATAAACTTTAATTTAAATCGAGTATCTCTCGTTGGAAATATTTTTAGATATAAAGAAATTAGCAATTTATTAGGTTTATTTAAAGGAATAAGTTGTGATATATATATATGTTATTTAGATATTGATGATATTAATATTGTGATTAAATTACTATCTAAAAATATAAAAATAATAGTTTTGGTTGATAATAATTATGATATTATTTTATTGAATAGAAAAATAAATTTATTAAAAGAAAATAATATTCTATTTGAAGTAAGATATATTGTTGAAACAGAATCTGATTTAGAATATTTGAATAAAAATAAATTAGATATTGAAGTTGATGAAAACATTATTCCTTATTATAATAATAATTTAGAATTTTTTAAAAACAATGTTTTCATTGATGAATCTGATATTTTAGAAGAGAAATATCAGGCAGAAGACATATTCATTAAAGAGCATATCAATAAAAATTACTTTGGGAAACTATTTGTTAGGGAAAATGGTGAAATATTTTCAAACTTTAATTTTCAAAAAATTGGAAAATTGGGAGATGATTGGAAAATTATACTTGGTGAAAATTTATTGGAGGATTCGTGTTGGTTTAAGAAAAGAAATACAGAACCATGTAGTAATTGTTTGTATAATTTATTATGTCCTTCTATATCAAATTATGAATTAGTGATTGGCATGACCAATTTATGTAATGTAATAGAGTAATAATGTCTTTTAAGCAATTTCCTTTTTATAAGCAATACGACGCAATGGATTGCGGAGCTACATGCTTACGGATGATCGCTAAGTTTTATGGGAAGAATTATTCTTTGGATTCTTTACGTAAAAAAAGTTATATTACTCGTGAGGGAGCAAGTTTATTGGGATTAAGTGAGGCTGCGGAGAGTATTGGTTTTAAGACTTTGGGGGTTAGGGCGAGTTTTAAAACTCTTTGTGAAGCTCCTTTGCCTTGTATTGTTCATTGGAGACAAAATCATTTTGTTGTTGTTTATAATATAAAGATATCTAAGAGTGATAGAAAGCAATTAAAGAATGATAGTTTTAATTGGGAGAAAAGGAAACCTAAGGGATTGATATATGTTACTGATCCTGGCAGAGGATTAATAAAATATAGTGTTGAGGAGTTTTTGAGTTGTTGGTTAAGTTCAAAATCGGATGGTTCAGATGAAGGTATTGCTTTATTGCTAGAAACTACTCCTGATTTCTTTACTATTGATGATGAGAAGAAAGATAAAATGAAATTTCGTTTTATCTTGCAATACTTAAAGCCATATAAAAAACTTATCTTACAACTCTTCTTAGGAATGTTGTTTGGTACAATGCTACAACTAATATTTCCATTTTTAACTCAAAGTATTGTTGACTATGGTATAACTAATAATAACCTTAATTTTATCACTTTAATTCTTATAGCTCAACTTACCTTATATGTTGCACAAACAGCTGTTGAGTTTATAAGAAGTTGGATACTATTACATATAAGCACAAGAATAAATATCTCAATTATATCTGACTTTTTGATTAAGTTGATGAAGCTACCAATTAGTTTTTTTGATACAAAGATGATTGGGGATATTATGCAAAGAATTGGAGATCATTCAAGGATTGAAAGTTTTTTAACTTCATCAACTTTAAATACTCTATTCTCTATGCTTAACTTTATTGTTTTCACTATTGTCTTAGCATTTTACAATCTAAAACTTTTGATAGTCTTTCTTATTGCAAGTACATTATATATTCTTTGGATTGTAATATTCTTGAAAAAGAGAAAAGAATTAGATTATAAACGTTTTGCACAAGCTTCGGCAGAGCAGAGTAACTTGTATCAAATGATAACAGGTATGCAAGAGATAAAGCTTAATAACTGTGAGAAACAAAAACGTTGGGAGTGGGAAAATATTCAAGCAAGATTATTTAAAGTCAGTATTAAAGGATTAGCTTTATCACAATATCAGCAAACTGGAGCATTCTTTATTAATGAGATAAAAAATATACTGATTTCCTTCTTTTCTGCAAAAGCAGTTATTGAAGGAGATATGACACTTGGTATGATGATGGCTGCACAATATATTGTTGGGCAGTTGAATGGTCCAATAGGCCAGGTTATAGGGTTTATACAATCTGCACAAGATGCGAAGATAAGTATGGAACGTTTAGGGGAAATACATAATAAGGAAGATGAAGAAAACCCTAACGATGAGAAAATAACTATATTCACAGAAAATAAAACGCTTAATGTGAAAGGTCTTACTTTTCATTATGATCCATTGGGTGAAGCTGTTTTATCAGACCTTGATTTAGAAATTCCTCAAGGAAAAGTTACTGCTATTGTAGGTATGAGTGGAAGTGGGAAAACTACATTAGTAAAATTATTAATGGGTTTTTATCCTACAACAAAAGGAGAAATAACTGTTGGAGGAGTAAATTTAGAGAATATAAGTAATAGAGTTTGGAGAGAAAAATGTGGAGCAGTTATGCAAGATGGTTTTATTTTTTCAGATAGCATAGCAAATAATATAGCAGTAGGGGTAGATAATATTGATAGGGCTCAATTACTACATGCTGTAAAGGTTGCTAATATAAAAGAGATGATAGAAAGCATGCCTTTGGGATTTAATACCAAGATTGGGCAAGAAGGAAAAGGAATAAGTCAGGGGCAAAGACAAAGAATACTTATTGCAAGGGCGGTTTATAAGAATCCTGATTATTTGTTTTTTGATGAAGCAACAAATGCACTGGATGCAAATAACGAAAAAATAATTATGGAGAACTTGGAAGAATTTTATAAAGGGAAAACAGTTATTATTGTTGCTCATAGATTAAGTACTGTTAAAAATGCTGACCAAATAGTTGTTTTAAATAATAGTAAAATAACAGAGAAAGGTACTCATAAAGAATTAACTGAATTGAGAGGAGAGTATTATAGTTTAGTTAAGAACCAACTTGAACTTGGGAATTAAAAAGTATTTATTATGAGTGAAGATAAAGAAACAAGATACGGAACCCCAGACAAAATTGAACTAAGAAGTGAAGGAGTTCAAGAAATTCTTGGCAGGCCTCCTCATTGGATGATTAGATATGGTATAAGTGTTATTTTTATTGTAATAGCAGGAATATTTATTGGCAGTTATTTTTTTAAATATCCTGATGTGCTTAATGCAAACATTATTGTAACGACTGAAAATTTACCGGCAGGTGTAGTTGCTCGTACTTCTGGAAGGATAGATACTTTATTTGTTAAAGAAAAACAAAAAATAATTAAAGGAGATGTGTTAGCATTAATTACTAATACTGCATGTTATAATGATATCCTTAGTTTAAAAAGTATAATATCAAAATTTAATATATCCGATTTATCTACTTTTAATCTAATAGAAGATAATTTACAATTGGGAGAAGTACAATCATCTTATCTGTCATTTGTGAAAGCGATTGAAAATTACAATCAATTTGTTCAAACAGATTATTATAATAAAAAGATAGCTTCAACAGAAAGACAAATAAATTCTCAAAGGAAGGTATTGCAAAAGACAATTGAACAATTAAAATTTTCAAAAGCTCAACTTGTAAGTGAAAGAGAGCTTTTTAAAATGGATTCTACTTTATATGCTAAAAGGTCTTTATCTTGGGCTGAATTTGAAAATTCAAAAACTAAATATATACAAGCACAAAACTCTTATGAAAACACACTGCTTAATATTGATAATTTAAAAATAAATATTTTGCAGTCAGAACAATCAGTAATGGATTTAAAGAAACAATTCTCTGAACAATTAAAAGAGCTTCAATTAGTTTTGTCATCTTCTTATGATATGTTGCAGACACAACTTATTAATTGGGAACAATCTTATTTATTAGTTAGTCCTTGCGATGGGATTGTCACTTTAACAAATTATTGGCAGAAAAATCAAAATGTTGCTTCTGGAGATGTGCTTATAACAATTGTACCTGAAAAAGAAACTAAGATAATTGGTAAAATATATCTCCCTCAACAAGGAGCAGGAAAAGTTAAGAATGGTCAAACGGTAAATATTAAATTTGCTAATTTCCCATATATGGAATATGGTATTGTGCAGGTAAAAATAAAAAATATATCATTGGTGCCTATAGTTGTAAAAGATGAAAGAGTTTATCTATTGGAGGTTGAATTTCCAGAAAAATTAAAAACAACTTATGGGAAAGAATTGACTTTCAGTCAAGAGATGCAAGGTAGTGCAGAAATAATAACTGACGACTTAAGATTATTAGATAAATTTATTAATCCAATAAAGGCAATATTCAAAAATAAAATATCAACAAATGAGACACAGAATTAGCTATTTCTTTATTGCGTTTCTTTTTTTGTTATTTAATATTACTACTTATGCACAAAGAGTAATTAGTTTGGAGGAATGTATTGAAATTGCTCAAAAGAATTCATTCGATGTTCAAGAGGCTCAAAATAAGTTTTTACAATCTACCTATCAATATAAGATATATAAAAAATCATATCTACCTTCATTGAGTCTGTCTGGTAGTTTGCCTGCTTTTAATAGATCTATATCAAAAATAACATTGCCGAATGGAGATGAAGCTTTTGTTGCTCAAGCAACAGGAGCCTATAGTGGGAAATTGGCATTAAAACAACCCATTCCTTTTCTTGGTAGTGATTTTATTATTTCATCTGGATTACAACGCTTAGATTTATATAATGATAGCATAAGTACTTCTTATCTATCAAATGTTATAAATTTGGGAATTAGTCATTCAATATTTGGTTATAATTCATATAAATGGGGAAAAAAGATAGAGCCGTTGCAATATAATGAGGCAAAACAAATATATGTTGAAGAAATGGAAGAGATTGCAAAAAAAACAGTTGAACTTTATTTTAATCTTTTAGAATCTCAAAGCAATTTAAACATTCAGATATATAATAAATTAAATATTGATACTCTTCTTAATATTGTAAAAGATAAATATTCTGTTGGTAAATGTACAGAAGATGAGGTTTTACAACTTGAGGTTAATTTACTTAATTCAGAGCTACAAATTCTGAAGTTGAATAATACTATTTATAATAATGAAAGGGCTTTATGCGATTTTTTGAGATTGGATACTAATAAATTATTTACATTCGCACCAAATTTATTTGAAATAGATAAGATTGATATTAAAAGAGCTATTGATGAAAATTATGAAAATAGCAGTATGGAGTTAAATAATAAAAGGCAAGTCTTAGAAGCACAAATTAATTTGGCAAAAATAAAATCAGAGAATAGAGTTAGTGTTGATTTATATGCCACATTTGGATTGTCAAAAAATGATGCAAGTTTTAGAGAAACTTTTAAGACTCCATTAAATCAAGAGGTAGTAACTCTTGGTTTTACTGTGCCAATTTTTGATTTTGGTATTAGTAGATCTAAAATTAAACAAGCAGAATTAAAAGTTTCAAATGTGATAATTAGCATTGAGCAAGCAAACTTAGATAGCAAAAGAGAGATAATAGATATAATTAATCAAATAAATATTTTATCTGAAAATATTGTGGTAGTCAAGAAAACAAAAGATTTAGCAGAAAAGCGTTATGAAATTTCAAAAAGTCGATATGAAAATGGGAAAATAGGCTTTTTAGATTATTCCAATGCTCAATCTGATAAAGATAAATCAACATTAGATTTCTTACAATTACTAAGAAAGAAGTGGGAATTATATTATAAGATTAGAAAATTAACATTATACGATTTCAAAACAAATCAAAAAATTACTTATAAAGAATAGATTAAAATATGGAATTATTAATCATTGATGCTATTAGTAATATAAAATATTGTAATTCTTTTGAGAATATTACTTTAAGCAAAGTTCGATAATATTCTCTACGTGTTGTGTGTGAGGGAACATATCAACTGGTTGAATCTTGTTTACTGAATACTTTTCCATTAACATATTTACATCTCTTGCTTGGGTAGCTGGATTGCAACTTATGTATATTATTTTCTTTGCTTCAATATTCAATAGTTGTTCAACTACACTTGGATGCATTCCTGCTCTTGGTGGGTCAGTGATTATGATATCTGGCTTGCCATTTTCTTTAACAAAGTTTTCATTAAGAATCTTTGCCATATCTCCTGCAAAGAAATGAGTGTTGTTTATGTTATTCTCCTTAGAGTTTACTTTTGCATCTGTAATTGCTTCTTCAATTGACTCTATTGCAACAACTTTTTTTACATAAGGTGCAACAAAATTGGCTATTGTTCCTGTTCCTGTATATAAATCGTAAAGAATGTCTTCTTCTTTCAAGTCTGCCAATTCTGCTGCTTTACTATATAATATGTATGCTTGCTCAGAATTGGTTTGATAGAAAGATTTTGGACCAATTTTAAACTTAAGTGTTTCTTTTCCCTCTTTGAAAGGTGGCATAAATTCAATTATGTGATCTTTTCCCTTATAACATATAATGTCTTGGTCAAAGAGTGTGTCGTTGAATTTAGTATTAATGGCATACATTAGGGAAGTTATCTGTGGAAACTCTTTTGCAATTGCATCAAGCATAGGAAAAATCTCCTGGCTTTCTTCTGCAAAGACAAGAATTAGCATCATTTCCTCATGGGAGGTTGTTCTGATGATGAGGTTTCTAAGTAAACCAATATGTTCTCTTATGTTGTAATAGCTAAGTTGTTTTTCTTGAGAGTAATCCTTAATGAAATTGCGAATAAGATTTGAGGGTTCTCTTTGAAGGGCACAATAATTTATGTCTAAAACCTTGTCGAAAAAACTTGGAACATGGAATCCAAATCCGTTTTTATTTGTTCCTCTTTCAAGTGTTTTAATATCTTCTTCGCTTAGCCAACGTTTTGTTGAGAATGTAAACTCCAATTTGTTGCGATAGAAGAAAGTTTTTTCTGAACCAATAATTTTTTCAGCCTTTGAGCAATCAATATGTCCAATTCTTTGAAGGTTGTCTATAACTTGCTTGTTTTTAAAGAATAATTGGTCTTCATATTGCATTGTTTGCCATTTACATCCTCCACAAAGTCCAAAATGAGGACATTTTTGCTCTGTCCTTTTGTCAGAATAATGGCGGAAATTTATGGCTTTCCCTTCTGCAAAGTTTTTTTTCTTCTTTAAAATTTGCACATCTACAATGTCTCCTGGAACTACAAAAGGAATAAAAATTACTAAGTCATTATGCTTTGCAACAGAATTGCCTTCTGCTCCTGCATCAATAACTTCAACATTTTCAATAATCTCTTGTCTTCTTTGCTTGTTTAATTTCATTGGAGTAATTCTTATTTTTTTGAAATAAAAAAGAAGCATTGCTTATTCATACAACAACAATGCTTCTTTGTATATTTCTAAAAAGAATAAATTCTATCTTTCGTCAGAAACAGTTAGTTTTTTTCTTCCATGACGACGACGATTTGCCAAAACTCTGCGACCATTAGCCGTTGACATTCTTGTTCTAAATCCGTGTTTATTTACTCTTTTTCTGCGTGAAGGTTGGAATGTTCTTTTCATCTTAAATTCAATTTTTCGGATTGCAAAAGTACAACAAATTTTTTATTAACCAAATATATTCGCATAATTTTTTCTTAAACATCTATGTTTTTCTTCTATTTCATTAGTCTAAACATATCAATTATTACAATAGGATATTCAGAAAAAAGATAAAGCATAAATTTATAAACTCCTCTTTTAAATTTTCTTTTATAAGGAATAAATATATTTATATCAGATAAAAATTGTGTAACGTGCCACCTTACACTTTACATCCTGCCACCTTGCATACTACATCCTGCCACCTTACATAGTGTATCCTGGCAGGTTGCACACAACATCCTGCCACCTTGCAAAATTTAAACTTGATTTTAGAAAATTAAATCCTTATTTAGAGAGATTTATGTATTATGTTTTTTTATTTATAAAAGGAGTAATTTTTCAGGCTTATTATTATGAGGAAATTCAGACTTATTTTATCTCTATTTTGCTCTAATTTCTAAAGCTTATATTAATGTATGTTCCTTATTATATATATTGTAAAATAAATAAAATGTTTTTTGAATAAATTATGCGAAAATTAAGTTTTTCTTTTTCCTTTTTTGAGAATTTCAAAAGAATGATTTATATTTGCAAATTCAAACTCAAAGAGAAAAAGGGTAAGAAAATGCTTAAATAGATATGGATAGAACTTTTATTAATAATTTATTGCAGTTAAAGGATGAAGAATTTAATAGCCAAGTTCTATATACCCTAAAAAGGACAATTGAGAAATATCCGTACTTTTCCTTACCTTACTACTATAACGCCAAATGTTCCAAACTTCTTAGTCAAAACCAAACTCAGAGTCTTACTTTAGCCTCAACTTATTCGCCTGATAGAGCAAAGTTGAAAGAGTTTATGGAAACAAGTGTTGCATTTCAATTCACAACTGATGAGCCTCCAAAGACAGATATGGACAAAATCAATGAAAGAATTGAACAATTGAGAAAACTCTATGGCTCAAAACCTATAGAAAAGGAAAAGGAAAAAGATTCAACGCCTGACATTATTGAAGAAATTGACTCCTATACCGAACCTAATCTTTCAGATACTCCAACAAAGGAAGAATTAATTGAAAGATTTCTTCAGGTTGAAAATCCAAAGGTAAATAAATTAACCAATTCTCAGGAAATTGACAAGGAGAAGGAATATGTTAGTATTAATGAAGTTGTGAAGAAAAGTGTTGAAGATGAATTTGAAATTGTAACTGAAACAATGGCTCAAATCTATTTAAAACAAGGGCATAAAGATATGGCAATTAAAATTTATAATAAATTAATTTTGGCTAATCCAGAAAAAAGTAGTTACTTTGCAACTCAAATTCAAAAATTAGAAAATAATTAGGTAAAAAAATAAGAACATTATGTTTGTATTTATTTCAGTTTTAATATTAGTTGTATGTTTGTTGTTAGCATTGGTTGTACTTGTGCAAAATAGCAAAGGGGGAGGATTGGCTGCTAATTTCCAATCTCAAAGTCAAATAATGGGTGTTAGAAAAACTGCTGACTTTTTGGAGAAAGCTTCTTGGAGTTTGGCAATTGCACTTTTAGTTCTTTGTTTAACAGCAACTATTTTTAGACCAGGAAGGCATGCTAATCAAACTCAAGGAACAGAATTAAATCCTAATGCAGTAAATACTACAATGCCTGCACCTAAAGGGCCAGCTGCACCGTCAGCACCCGCACCGATTAAGCAATAAATTTAATAATTTATTTTTTCATAATTTGGTTTTTAAAGAGCTATCTTTTTTGATAGCTCTTTTTTGCTTTATATAAATCTTTTTTACTGACGTTTTGTCAGAAAAAGATAATGAAAAATACTATGGCACGTTATTTACTATACATGTGGATATATGAATAAGTATAAAAAGAAATCTATAATATTAATAACTAAAAATTAAAAAGTAATTATGACAAAGATTAATGTAAGACCCTTAGCTGACAGGGTTATGGTTAAGCCAGCGGAAGCAGAAACTAAAACAGCAGCAGGCATAATTATTCCTGATACTGCAAAAGAAAAACCAATGAAAGGTGAAGTTGTTGCTGTTGGACCAGGGAAGAAAGATGAGCCAATGACTGTTAAAGTAGGCGATAAGGTATTATATGGTAAGTATTCTGGAACAGAAATCAATGTTGATTCTGAAGAATATTTGATAATGAGAGAAAGTGATATTTATGCAATTATTTAATTAAACAGACATTAATAATTAACAATTAAAATAGAAATAAAAATGGCAAAAGATATTTTATATAATATAGAAGCACGTGAACAATTACGTTTGGGTGTTGATGCTTTGGCGAACGCAGTAAAGGTTACTTTAGGACCAAAGGGAAGAAATGTTTTGATAGACAAAAAATTTGGAGCTCCACACATAACAAAAGACGGAGTAACTGTTGCAAAAGAAATTGAAATTAAAGACCCAGTGCAAAACATGGGAGCACAATTAGTGAAAGAAGTTGCTTCAAAAACTGCAGACCAAGCAGGAGATGGAACAACAACTGCAACAGTTTTGGCTCAAGCAATTGTTAATGCAGGGATAAAAAATGTTACTGCAGGAGCAAACCCAATGGATTTGAAACGTGGAATTGATAAAGCAGTTGAATTAGTTATTAAAGATCTAAAAAAACAATCACGTGAAATAGGTGATGCTAAAGAAAAGATTGAACAAGTTGCAACTGTGTCAGCAAATAACGACCAATTTATTGGAAAGAAAATTGCTGAAGCAATGGAAAGAGTAAAGAAAGAAGGAGTTATTACAATTGAAGAAGCTAAGGGTGTTGAAACAGAAGTTAAGGTTGTTGAAGGAATGCAGTTTGATAGAGGATATCTTTCTCCTTATTTTGTAACTGACACTGAAAAAATGGAAGTAGTTTATGAAAATCCTTTTATCCTAATCTATGATAAGAAGATTTCAAACATGAAAGAATTTCTTCCAATTTTAGAAAAGGTTGTTCAAACTGGTCGCCCTCTTTTAATCATTGCTGAAGATTTGGATGGGGAAGCAATTGCAACTTTAATTGTTAACCGTTTGAGAGCAAACTTAAAAATAGTTGCTGTTAAGGCTCCAGGTTTTGGCGATAGAAGAAAAGAAATGCTTGAAGATATAGCTATCCTTACAGGTGGAGTTGTAATATCTGAAGAAAAAGGATATAAATTGGAAGATGCAGCCCTTGAAATGTTAGGTTCTGCTGATAAGATTTCAATTGATAAAGATAATACAACAATTGTTTCAGGAAAAGGTGAAAAAGAATTGATTGAAACAAGAGTTAATCAAATTAAATCTCAAATAGAAAAAACAACTTCCGATTACGATAGAGAAAAACTTCAAGAACGTCTTGCAAAATTGGCAGGAGGAGTTGCTGTAATTTATGTTGGAGCTGCTTCTGAAGTTGAAATGAAAGA